>CAZUBE010000001.1:0-90734 GCA_964618495.1 uncultured Allobrachymonas sp.
GGGCAACGACGCAAAAGGCGCAGAGGTTACGCAGAAGTCGCAGAAGGGACACCAAATTATTTGAAAAGGCTTGCAAGCAGTATCCATGCGGGTTGCAGGGCATAAATGGCTGGGAAGGCGCATGGATGCTGGTTGTTGGGGTTTTGCCGCTCATTGTTGCAACTGCTTGCGTGTGCTTGGCGGCGGGCGCGGCACGGGGGGATGCGGGCGGCGGGGGTTAGATGCAGGCGCGGCAGATTTTTTGCCCGTTTACTTCCTGCAATTTGCAGCCCATGACTGGCTCGCCGCATACGGCGCAGGGTTGCGAGGGTTCCATTTTGGCTTTGGGTGGCAGCTCGGTGGCTACTTCGGTGATGGCAAATAAATCGTGCTCGGGCATGGTCAGGATGGTATCCGTGCGTTGTTCGCGCAATTCGCGCAGGCGCTGGCGCTCTGCGTCTGTGGCTTGGCCTGCTGTGGCTTTTTGCTGGAGCTGTGTTTGCTCGTCATCGGCAGCAAACAAGCCGTGGCGCATGGCTACGCGCACACCTTTACCGCTTTTGCGACTAAGCAGGGTCATCACCATTTTGCCGTGGTCTTTGTAAATAAAGTTGCCTTTACCAAAGGTGCAGCCTGTGAGTACCTGAATCGGGTCGGCGCAGCAGGCATCGGTTTCAACGATGGCGACGATTTCTTCGTCTTCCGAGCGCTGTTCTGTCAGTCTTTGCATGGCTGATTGTGCTGCCCGAAAACCTATAGACATGCCAGGGCAAATATGGCCATGAAAATCAGCGCATTTTTTGAATGCGTCACTGTCTCGTACTTGTTGTGCGTTCATCAAAAGCTCCTTGTATCAACTCGATAAATAGCATACGCAACTGCTGCTTGACTGAGCAAAACAAGTGGTTGCATATGCCATGGTTTTATTTGCCTTCCATTTCCTGCATGGCGCGCTCCATCCAATCAGGCACACGCACTTCTTCAGTGACCATGTCAAAAGTGCGATTGTGCGGCTTGATATCAAGCACGGGGCTACCATCAACTGCCTCCAACCCTTGCAGATACAGAACGTTGCCTTTGCGCTCAAGCAACTTGACAACCGACACCAGTATGGGATTAGGGCGTGCGGGGCTGCGTGTGGCAAAAATACCCTGCAATGGAATTTCGGTGCGTCCCATAGGGTGCACCTTGCGGATTTTCCTGCGCTCTTCCGAGAGCAGGTGCGGCCAGTACAGCACCATGATGTGCGAGTAGCCTTCTATGCCATCAAGCAGTTCTTCCCATTGGGAATCCAGTACGATTTCTGACTTGTGCTCGCGATCAAAGCGGTGCGTATGGGGCTTGATATGCTGGTCTGCGCCCTGCCCGTGAATGTGTACGCTCGGTGCCTCAATACTGCTACGCACATGCCCAATGGGTGCGATTTCTAGGGGGAGAGTTTGCGTATCTGACATGATTTGATATTCCTTGCTTGGTTTATTGACCGAAAACGACTTTTTTGCCTAAAGCACCAAAGTCTTTTTCCATTTGCTGGTATACGGGCTTGCCCACCAAAAACTGGTAAATGCTGTTGGCTTTAGCTGCAATATCCACATCAGCAAACTGCTTGGGATAGAGCACCTTGCCTACAGCGTAGGCATCAGCAAGTGCCGTATCGATATTGGTGGTGTACATGTTGTAGGGATACAGGGTGTAGACACGCCCGCTTGAAACAGCCCTCAATGCCTTATAGAAATCCGGATTTTTGCCGTAGTCCTGACGGATCAGCTCGGTGCCGCTACCATCAATAAACATGACTTCTGGATTGAGCTTAAGCAGAGCTTCCTTGTCCAGATTGACATAACTGCCCGTGCCACCCTGAACTTGCTGAGCGAGGTTGTTTACACCCGCCCATGCAAAGGGAACATAGCTTTTTTCCGAGCTGCCTATGCCATGTGAACCCTTCATGCCCACGCCGCCCAAATAGGCACTGGCACGTTCGGCCGCAGGCACAGCCTGGGCACGCTTGGCCAAATCCTGCTGCAGCGACTGAATAAAGGAAGCCACGGCTTCCGCACGCTGCTCTTTTTTCAGCACTTTACCCGCCACACGCAAGGAGTCATACACCGTTTTATTGAAAGAACCCAAAGCGCCATAGTCAAGCAGCACAACAGGTATGCCCAATGTTTTTTGCACCTCATCAACGAGTGGTGCATCCATATAGGTCACGAAAATCACCTGTGGGCGCACAGAAAGCAGCGCCTCCAAGTCTGGCTTTTTGTTGATGGTTGCAGGCCCGCCCGGACCCGATCGTGGCAACTTGGCCATTTGAGGATTCGCTATCCAGTAAGGACGACCAGTGGCGCTGGACTTTTCCATATCCTCTACACCCACAACCTTGTCAGTTGCCTGCAGATAAGAAATCAGCCGCAGTGCACCGGGCCCAAGCCCCACAATGCGATCAACCTTTTCCGGCACAGTCACACTGCGTCCAGCCATGTCTTTGATGGTAATGCTCGCTTGTGCCTGTGCCAATGCAGGCAGACAGGCAACGCTGGCAACCAGCGCCAAATGCTGTAATTTCGACAGAATATTTCTTCGCGTATAGCGCATGATTTGCTCCCTGTAAAAAACTTACTGACCAAAACTCACTTTTGAACCCAACTCGCCAAAACCTTTGCGCATTTCTTCATATACCGGCTTGCCTACCATGAAGGTATAGATTTCATCTGCCTTGCGGCGCAGATCAATATCGGCAAAGGCCTGTGGATACATGATTTTGCCAACAGCATACGCATCAACAATGGCGGTATCAGCGTTAACGGTATAAGACACGAAAGGGAAAAGCCAATAGGCATTTTTGCTGGAGAAAGCACGCAGCGCCTTGTAAAACTCTGGGTTTTTGCGGGCATCTTCTTCAACCAGCGCTGAGCTGCAGGCATCCACAAAAATCACCTCAGGATTCATTTTGAGCAGTGCTTCCTTGTCGATTTTGATATGGCTGCCTGTTCCGCCAGGCAAATCTTTGACCAGATTATTTACACCTGCCCATTCAAAAGGCAGATATTGCTTGGATGAGCCATTGATACCATGCGTGCCTGCATAGCATACCGCGCCAACATAGCTGCTTTTTGCGGGCAAACCTTTGGTGCGCTGTCGCACATCTTTTTCTGCATTCTGGATATAAGCCACTACATCAGCGGCACGTTTCTCACGTTTGAGCACCTTGCCAGCCATCTGCAACGATTCGTACAGTGTCGCATCAAAGCTACCACCTGCAGCAGCCTTGCCATAGCTCAAAACCACGACTGGAATACCCAGAGTTTTCTGCACTTCGTCGGCCAAAGGTGCTTCCATGTTTGTCATGAACAGCACCTGCGGCTTAACAGCCAGAATGGCTTCAAACTCGGGTTTTTTATTGCTGACACCAGAGCCACCAACACCAATGCGTGGCAGTTTTGCCAAATCAGGATTGGCCGTGCGATACGGGCGGCTTTGCCGCTCTGGAGGGTAGTTTTTTTCAATATCTTCTGCACCCACCACGCTGGATGTGGCTTGCAGGTACGCAATCTGGCGCAGGCAGCCCGAGCCTATGCATGCAATACGATCCACTTTAGCGGGCACAGTCACATTGCGGCCTGCCATGTCTTTGACAGTGGTCTGCGCATAAATAGCCTGCATACCGCACGCTGCAAATAACACGACGGCAGCCTTTTTCCACGATTGTGTATAAGCGATTTTTTTCATTACCATCCTCTCATTAAGTAAAAAACGCAATCGAAGCAACACTGCCAACGCACTATGGCGCAACATTCCAGGAAATACGCATGCCAGTGTTGATGGCTTTTTGCATATAACGGCCTTCTTCCTGCACCAAAGACTCTTGCAGATACCCGCGTAGCAACTCCATGCGGTGCGCGTCGCCTGCCTCAACTGCATAACGTTTGGAATATTCGGCAAGAGCATCTTCAAACGAATCAAAACCAGTACGAAAAGAACGCGGTATGACCTTGACGTCTGCATAAATACCCATGCTGTAGAGCAGATTGAAGATGACATTTGCTTTAGGAATAGGTACAAAGGTTTTACCATGCAGCAGCGGCCAGAGCTTTACCGCATCAACATCCCAGGCTTGCGGCCCTGCATGCCAATAAAACAACACGCGGTTGCTGGCAACAGCCAGTACTTTTTTCACGGTATCGAGCAAATCCAGCATGCCAAAGGCAAATGAGATAACGACCAAGTCGTAGGATTTCTGCAAATCCTGCGCCATATCCACATCGTCCCACTTCTTTTGCACGACGGTGATGTTTTGCACTCCTGCTTCTGCCATGTTCTCGCGCAACACGGTAGCCATACCATGCGCAGGCTCTACCGCCGTAACATGCGCAACCTTGCCTGCCAATGGCAGAGCCATAGTGCCAGGACCCGCGCCAATATCGAGCACACGCCAGTGGTGTTGCACTTCTGCCAACACATCGGCAGCGCGGCTGTAGTGCTGGTCACGCTCGGAGACGCGCTTCCAGTAATTGCGTGCTTCTTCTACCTCGTCCCAGTTTTGCCAGCATTCGCAGCCGCGACCCGATGCACGCGACGCCTCTTGCGTGCTGCGCCATAACGCGTTCCAGTACTCGGGCTGCGCGGGGCTAAAGGACTGTAATGCCTGAGCTATCTGGGGTGGCAATGTATTATTGCTGATGTCAGTTGCCATCTGTGATTTAGACATACCGCTACCTTTCCAAAAACATCTATCTTCAGGCTGGCACCACCATGAAATGCCCATCACACTGATGCAAAGACACGGGCAAGTCATATACCGTTTCAATCAGTTCGGGCGTAAAGCCTGCGCGATCAGTAATGGCTTGCACTTTCTGGTCTTTGAGAAACAAAAACTTGTCGCCAAAGCGCAGCGCCATATTCAGGTCGTGGATGGTGACTACAGCAGCGAGCTTTTGCGCGCGTGAAATGCCCTTGACCAGGTGCATGACTTCCATCTGGTTTTTCAAGTCCAGATTACTGATGGGCTCATCAAGCAACAGAACACTGGGCGACTGCGCCAAAGCGCGGGCAATGATGACTTTTTGCAACTGTCCGCCACTGAGATTGGTAACAGGGCGCATGGCTAGCTTGTGCAAGCCGAGTTGATCCAAAATCTGCTCGACCAATGCGTAGTCGCTATCACGCAAAGCCCACTGCACATGCGGGCGGCGCCCCATCAGCACAGTTTCGTAAACAGACAACAGCGTCTCGGGATGCTTTTGCGGAACATAGCCCAAGTATTGCGCCACTTCGCGCTGGCGCATGTCAAATACGGCTTTGCCATCTACCAGCACCGTGCCACGCTTGGGTGTAAGGATGCGGTTGATACACTTGATCAGTGTAGACTTGCCCGCACCATTAACGCCCAAAATGCACAACAGCTCGCCCGGCTCCACACCAAAACTGACATCATCCAGAATGGTGCTGCTACGGTAGGAAAAATCAATACCCGATACGGACAGTTTCATTGCTCGGCCCTCATCGGTAACTCTTAACCAGCATATATAGGAACATGGGCGCACCCAGGCAGGAAGTAATCACCCCCACTGGCAGGCTACCCGTGCCAATAATCACGCGACCTATAGTGTCTGACGCCAGCAGCAGCAACGCGCCCAGCACGCACGAAAACGGCACTGTCAGGCGGTGGTCAGCCCCCACCAAGCGCCGCGCCATATGGGGCGCTACCAGCCCCACAAAGGCAATCACGCCAAAAAAAGCAGTCGCCATAGCCGCCACCAATGCCGCCACTACTACGCCCACCATACGCGTCTGCCTGACGTTTACGCCCAGACCCTTGGCAGTTTCTTCGCCCGAGAGCAGCGCATTCATGTCCCAGCGCTTGCTGTAGATATACAGGCTAGCCAGCGTCACGCCAATAGAAATCATGGCAATCTCCTGCCAGCCCGCTCGTGCCACATCGCCAAAAGTCCAAAAAACCACCATCGCCAATTGCGTATCACTGGCAAGAAACTGCAACAAAATCGTGCCCGAAGTAAACAGCGAAGACAGCGCCACGCCTGATAGCACCACCGCTTCGGTAGACAGGCGTTTAAGACTCGCCAGCGACAGCACCACCGCCGTAGCCCCCATGGCTCCCGCAAAGGCAAACGCCGTAACCAGATACAGCTGCGCCTGAAACAGCACAATAGAAGCTGCCGCACCAAAAGCCGCACCTTGGCTAATGCCAATCGTTGAAGGCGAAGCCAGCGGATTTTTCAGCAGTGACTGAATCCCCAGCCCCGACAAAGCCAGTGCCCAACCACAAACCATCGCGCCCACAATGCGCGGCATGCGAATGCGCCAGATCGCTACTTGCGTTGTAGCTTCGCCTTGCCCGAGCAAAGCCTGTAGCAACTCATCCAACGCTATCGGATAAGCACCAAAGCGAATGGCAAACAGTGCCACTACCACCATGCACCCCATTAAAACCATTAGCAACAACCAGCGCTGGTAGCTGCGCGTGAGATATTGCTGCGTCATGCTCCCGCTGGCGCGATGATCTACTGTATGAGCGTGCCAGACGTGCTCATCAGCATGAGCAGGATAGCTGGCATGCTCATCCGCAGCAGCGGACGCTACTGCATCAGCATGCGTGTGCTCATGGATGTGGGCATGTTCATGCGCAGGACGCTGATCGTGTGCATGGCTATGCGCATGTGCGTGGTCATGTGCCGCACTTTCTGTTGAAGCTGGTGGCGGACTGTGAGAATTTGTCATCTGATGGTTTTTACAACTATGAGACATGGCTCGTTTGGCAACTGGAAAAATGCAGCATCAGAACAAAAAAGCTGCACACAAAAAATTGGGTCTATCATATATGAGAAATTAATAGGTAAATAAGAAACGATCTCAACAACAGGCTGCAACTGTCGTACCACTCGAAAAAATCAGGGAAAATACTGCTCAAACCAGTGCTGTCTGGCATAAAACAGTTGTTATTTGCTGTTGTTTACTCTTGGCAACCTGAAAAGCCTGTCAACCGCGAAGAAACGGGGGCTCTGGCCAAGTCGTGTTCTGGTTACCAGACTAGGGGAATCGCACCCAGCGCTGCCAGGAAAGCGGCCAGATGGAAAAAAGACCAAAGCAGATAACGGCGTGCCAGCCGCTGCGGGTCGATATTGGAGATAAGGTAAGGTTGCCCCTGATGCGGGCGACCTATAGTGTGTATGTCTGCGCCACTACGCAGCTCGCTGTGCATGCGTGCTACTTCACGCCGTGCAGCCTGCAGTGCCAGCTCCCACTCCTGCATGTCAATCTGGCCGTCACCATTCAAATCAAAACGTTTATGCAGCGCTGGCTGGTCACACTTCCATTCGTTAAGCAAATCAATCATGTCCTGACGCGCATCCAGCTCTACGGCACTTCCACCCAGCGTACGAAACTCGCCCCGCACATAAATAGGATCGCCTACCAGAAGCGTCCACTCGGTAATAGTCTGCTGCCCGCTTTTACGAACTTCTTTGTGAGCGCTTGATATTTCCGCCCCATCAACGTCAACCAGACACTGCCCACTGCCGTCATCCACAATGAACGACAGGCTGCTTTCGCCTTCGTCAACAGTTTCCCACTCCTTGCCTCTGCGCTCAGCAACTTCATATCGATACCAGAGACACGGCAATCCACTGATGCGTGAAGCCAACGGCGGGTCAATAGCACGGCCTCGCCCGTGCAACTCAACCAGCCCTTGAGCTGCCGAAGCAATACGCGAAGTAGGCGTATCGGTAATGGCACGTCTGCGATGCAGCGCAGACAGCCATGTCAGCAAACTTATGGCTGCCAGCAGTGACAGGCAAAACAACCAGCACGGGCGCGTATTAACCCGCATGCCCACAGCCAGCAAAAAAAACTGTGCGCCAGCGCCTATCAGCTCACCACGCTTTTTCTGTAAATCAATCACCATGCCAGCCACTTATGGCAATCAGCCAAACAGGTTTTTGATGTCTACATCAACCTTTTCCTCAGCAGCGAATTCCAGCAATGGCAAAGTGCCGAAATGAAACATATTGGCCAGCAGCGCATCAGGAAACTGCTCGACTTTGACGTTATTGATATTAACGGCCTCGTTATACAACTCGCGCCGGTCAGCAATGCCATTTTCGAGACTGGAAATACGCTGCTGCAACTGCAAAAAATGCTCGTTACTCTTCAACTCAGGATAGGCTTCTGCCACAGCGAAAAGCCTGCCCAGCCCTCCACGCAAAGCGCCTTCAGCCCTGCCAAGCTCACCAATGTTTTCAGCCTCGCGGGCTGAATGCACTTGCGCACGTGCCTCAATCACGCGCTGCAATGTTTCCTGTTCAAAGGCTTTGTGCTGCTTGCATACTTCGACCAACTTGGGCAACTCATCGTGCCGCTGTTTGAGCAACACATCAATATTTGCCCACGCCTTGGCTACCGCATGCTTGCACGCAACGAGACCGTTGTAGAGAGAAACGCCATAAATAACAACAACCAGCAACAAGCCAGCCAATACAGCAATACCCATTACTTTCTCCCTTAGCTAAACAAAACAAATGCGCAAATACATTCGGCCAGCACATTAAAAGCCCTTATCGGCATGATATCGATTTTGCTTAAAAATATATGTCAGTTTTATGAAAATTGACATGAAGGTACTGTTGCCCTGCGCAGTAGCGTGAAAAACTCCGCATCCAACGAAATTGCTTACATAGCAGGTCACAAGCTGTACAAAAAATAAGCAGGTACAATCGCCCCCTTCGTGACAATCTAGAAATATTCCGCATCTTGCCTTCCAGTGCCCATGCAAATCGGCTCATTCACCCTTCCCAACTGCTTATTCGTGGCCCCTATGGCTGGGGTTACAGACAGGCCGTTTCGACAACTCTGTCGCCATTTTGGCGCAGGGTATGCCGTTAGCGAAATGGTGACTTCGCGTCGTGACCTGTGGCTAAGCCTGAAAACCTCGCGCCGAGCCAGCCATGCAGGAGAGCCTGAACCCGTAGCCGTACAAATTGCAGGAGTTGACCCGCAAGAAATGGCTGATGCCGCACGCTGGAACATTGACCGTGGCGCACGAATTATCGACATCAATATGGGCTGCCCGGCCAAGAAAGTCTGCAGCAAATGGGCAGGTTCGGCGCTGATGCAAAACGAGAAACTGGCAGCAGAGATCATGCACGCTGTCGTTGATGTCTGCCAACCACAGCAAGTTCCTGTCACGCTAAAAATGCGTACTGGCTGGGACTGTTCCCACCGCAATGCCCCCAGTATTGCGATGCTGGCACAAGACGCTGGCATTGCCATGGTTGCCGTACATGGCCGCAGCCGCACACAAGGCTATTCAGGTGAAGCGGAATATGCAACAGTTGCGGCCATCAAAGCAGCTTTGCGGATTCCCGTTGTTGCTAACGGCGATATCAACAGCCCTGCAAAAGCCGCTCAAGTGCTGACTGAAACCGGCGCTGATGCCCTGATGATTGGTCGCGCTGCTATGGGACGACCCTGGATTTTTCGTGAAATTGCCCATTATTTAAAGACTGGCCAGTATCTGCCTGCACCCTCTGTAGCTGAAGTGCGCCTTGCCTTGCAGCAGCATTTGCAGGCACACTATGAACTCTATGGTACACATACTGGAGTGCGCAGCGCGCGCAAACATATCGGCTGGTATGTAGCCGAGTTACCTGGCGGCGAGTCATTGCGTCAGCGCATCAACAATATGGATTGTGCTAGGGTGCAGGCACAAGCAGTTGACGAATGGTTTGCTGCTTTACAAGATCAGCACAGCACCTTGCCCTATCTGGATAAAGATAAAAACACAGCCTTAACACATCCATTTACGGCATAAAACATAAGCATTCATAATTTTTATAAAGGCCCTACAAACTCATGTCCCACGCAAAACTACAAGCCAATATTCGCAACAATCTACAGCACTACATCGAAGATCTGCAAGGTCAGGAGCCCTGCAATATGTACGAGATGTTGCTGCACGTTGTTGAGCCTCCACTACTGGAGCTAGTCATGGAGCAAACCAATCAAAACCAAAGTAAAGCAGCCCAATGGCTGGGCATAAACCGAAACACTTTGCGTAAAAAACTGCTTGAACATGGTTTTCTTGCCAACGCAACACCTGTAGCCAAATAAACCACCTTCTTCCCTACTTTTTTACAACTCCTGCTCACTGCACCTGACCATGACACAGACTGCCCTACTTTCCGTATCCGACAAAACTGGCATCGTTGACCTTGCCAAAAGCCTGCACGCGCTAGGCATCAAACTGCTATCGACTGGTGGAACTGCCAAATTACTGGCAGACAGCGGCCTGCCCGTAACCGAAGTTGCCGACCACACGGGCTTTCCCGAAATGCTTGATGGCCGCATTAAGACCCTGCACCCAAAAATCCATGGCGGCTTGCTCGCTCGGCGTGACCTGCCCGCTCACATGAGATCTTTGGCCGAACACAACATTGCCACCATTGACCTGCTCGTAGTCAATCTCTACCCCTTTGAGGCCACCGTAGCCAAAGCAGGCTGCACACTGGCA
This sequence comes from uncultured Allobrachymonas sp., assembly GCA_964618495.1. Classification (GTDB taxonomy): domain Bacteria; phylum Pseudomonadota; class Gammaproteobacteria; order Burkholderiales; family Burkholderiaceae_C; genus Brachymonas. The sequence goes on from CAZUBE010000001.1 coordinate 10,502, forward strand.
GATGCGATTGAAAACATCGACATTGGCGGCCCGGCCATGGTGCGCAGTGCAGCCAAAAACTGGAAAGACGTTGCCGTACTGACCGACTCCAGCCAATACGCCAGCGCCTTGGCCGAGCTGCAAAACACAGGTGCCATCAGCCTGCCCACCCGCTTTGCACTATCTGTAGCTGCATTTCAGCGCATTGCTGAATACGATATGGCCATTAGCCAGTACCTCTCCAGCGTAGCCTTTGATGCCAGCCAAATTGAAGGCACACCCAGCCGCATCGAATACCCCAGTAAAACCAGCAGCATGTTCGTCAAGCTGCAAGACCTGCGCTATGGCGAAAACCCACACCAAACCGCCGCCTTCTACCGCGACCTGCACCCTGCCCCAGGCAGTCTGGTCACCGCACAACAACTCCAAGGCAAAGAACTCAGCTACAACAACATTGCCGACGCAGATGCCGCCTGGGAATGCGTCAAACAATTCACCGACACAGCCGCCTGCGTCATCGTTAAACACGCCAACCCCTGCGGCGTAGCCATAGGCAATGATGCCGCACAAGCTTACAGCAAAGCCTTCCAGACCGACCCCACCAGCGCCTTTGGCGGCATCATTGCTCTCAACCGCACCGTAGATAAAGCTGCTGCTGAACGCATCGTCAAACAGTTTGTTGAAGTACTCATGGCACCAGGCTTTACCGCCGAAGCGCTGGAAATCTTCAAACCCAAAACCAACGTGCGCCTGCTTGAAATCGCCCTGCCACCAGGTGGTATCCGACTCTTTGACAAAGGCCAAAACGCCATCGACATCAAACGCATAGGTTCCGGCCTGCTGCTGCAAACTGCAGACAACCGCGAACTTGCTTTGGCCGATTTGAAAGTAGTCACCACCAAGCAACCCACTCCAGAGCAACTGCAAGACCTGCTGTTTGCCTGGAAAGTGGCCAAATTCGTTAAAAGCAACGCCATCGTCTTTTGCAAAGACGGCATGACAATGGGCGTAGGTGCAGGACAAATGAGCCGCTTGGACTCTGCCCGCATTGCCAGCATCAAAGCCGAGCACGCCACACTCTCGCTGGCAGGCACCGCAGTAGCCAGTGACGCCTTCTTCCCCTTCCGCGACGGATTAGACGTAGTCATCGACCACGGCGCCACCTGCGTCATACAACCAGGCGGCTCCATGCGCGATCAGGAAGTTATTGATGCTGCTAACGAACGCGGCGTAGCCATGGTATTTACTGGCGTACGCCACTTCAGGCACTAAAAATGCCTTGATCTGCATCTCGTCTTTGTTCAGAAATTACGGTGTGGCAAGAATATTCTTGCTACACTTTTTTTATCCTCTAACACCCCAAAAAATCAGGGAAAACCATCACTTGTCCAAGTAAAAATACCCTTTAGCATTGCCGCACGAAAATGTCACAAAGTATTTTTTGCTGAAACATCTGAAATGTTTCCTCTTTTATAAAAACGCAACCTTGGTACGTATGGCATCTGTTTTATTAACCCCGTTTAAAACACTGCCTATGCTCCATAAAACCCATCTATCCGGGTTTAAAAACAAGCACCTTGCGCTTGCGTCAACATATCAGGATTTATATGCAATGCTACAAGATAGCAACACGACAGGAAATCGCTGCCTTATTTGAGCGATGGAACAATTCTTTAAAATCAGGCGACCCGAAAAAAGTTGTTGCCAATTACGCAGAACAATCTATTCTTTTGCCTACAGTTTCCAATAAGCCTCGTCTATCGCAGTCTGCAAAAGAAAAATATTTCCGTGCATTCCTGAAAAATAAACCCACCAGCACAATTGATTTAAGCTTCATTGAATTAGGCGGGAATATAGCAACCGACTCAGGGGTTTATACATTCACCTATAACACTACTGGCAGAATAATAAGGGCAAGATACAGCTTTATTTACCGCTGGAGCGGCACTGAGTGGCTTATTGCCTGCCATCACTCATCAGCCATGCCAGAGGAATAAAATACAATCTGGCCTACTTCACCGCCAACAAGCTTACAGCTTGTTACTGCGTATATTGGCTCTTCTTTTTTCCATATCTTCTGCGTAGTACCTGCAAGTTTACGCTTCCTGCGACAACAGCACCAAGGCTGCCAGCGGGGCAGTTTCGGCGCGCAAGGTATAGCGTCCCAGCGAAACGGGTTGCCAGCCTTGCGCCAGTGCAATTTCTTCTTCTGCTGCAGAAAGTCCCCCTTCAGGCCCCGAAAGCAGCCATAGCGCAGGACGCTGTGCTTGCACTGCGGCTGGGTATGCTGCTACTTGCGCCCTATGGCTATGTAAGGGCTGACTACCTGCTTGCAATGACAAAACCATGTTATTGCCAAGCGCGTCCGATGGGTGCTGCTGCAAAAACTCAGCCAAGCTGCGCACTGGGCGCACCCACGGCACGGCTGTGCGTCCGCTTTGCTCGCATGCAGCTACGGCAACAGCTTGCCAGTGCGCCTGCTTCTTGGCAGCGCGCTCTCCACTCAAACGCAAAACGCTGCGCTCGGTCTGCAACGGCTGGATACTGGCAACACCCAGCTCGGTTGCTTTCTCAACCAGCCAATCCATACGCTCGTTAGCAGGCATGCCACAAGCAATGTGAATACTGGCTGCGTGCGCATGGCCAGAGTCAAGTTCTGGCGCGTGATGCTTGCCGATGCGGACATGCACGCTGCTTCGCCCCATTTGGGTGATGCTGGCATCTACCCAGCCTGCGTCTTTTTCCTGCCAGTGCTCTGGCAGCGTTGCAGCAGCACCAGGCAGGCCACCGTGAAACAACTCAACTTTGTCGCCTGGTTGCAGGCGCAGTACTTGCACATGGCGTGCGGCATTGGCTGGCAGAGCGATTTCTTCGCCAAAATCAAGTGGCATGGGGCAATGCAGGCGAGGAGCGGTCATGGTACTGGTTCTACTATATGGTATTGGTTCTATGTGATGTTGCTTTTATTTTTACAGACGGCTTCTACAGGTTGCTAACAGCACAACCTGCGCAAGGCCCATGTCTGAGGCTAACGTCCACCAGCTACGTCCATTAACAAGCCCGTAACATAGCTTGCCTGCGAACTTGCCAGCCAGAGTATGGCGTGGGCGATTTCTTGCGGGCTGGCGATGCGTTGCATGGGAATGGATTGGGCGCGTTGCTGCATTTGGGCAGGGGTGTCGGTGTGAATGCGAGTATCGACCACGCCCGGGCGCACGGCATTGACGCGGACGCCTTCACTGGCAAGTTCTTGCGCCAGCCCTATGGTTAAGCTGTCTATTGCGCCTTTGCTGGCAGCATAGTCTACATAACGCCCGCCTGCGCCCAGCCGCGAGGCAACGCTGCCAACGTTAATAATGCTGCCGCCGCGCCCACCATAAGCAGTGCTCATGTGGCGCACGGCAGCTCTGGCGCACAACATACTACCTAACACATTGGTAGCAAAAAGCTGCTGCCAGCGTGCTAAATCCATGTCAGCAAAACGGCTGCGTGCCCCTACCGTGCCTGCGTTATTGACCAATGCATCAATCTGGCCAAAGTGTGCCAAGGTGCGCTCAAACAGGTGTTGCACTTGCACTTCATTAGCAATATCGGCCTGTATGCAGAGGATTTGCCCGTCTTGCAGGCAGGCTTGTTGCGTAAGCTGCTGCTCAAACGCGGCTGCGGCACTGCTATCTTGGCGGTAGCACAGCGCCACACGCCAGCCTTGCTGCACCGCTAGCGCCACCGTGGCTGCGCCTATGCCACGGCTGCCGCCTGTTACTAGCATTACGGGGGCGGCGCTGCTTGGCTGCGTGGTAGCTGCTTTATCTGCGCTGTTTGGAAAAACTGCCTGTGCGATGTTGCTGCCCGTATCGCCGCCCGAATTGCGCGGATTTGCCACAGGCTTAGCTCAATACCACGCTGCTCAAGCGGCGGCGGTAGCTGGCTACAACGGGGTCGTCAGGCGCGATTTGCCCTTCAGGCACTACAGGGCGTGGCGGCTCCATGATGTCAAGCACGGCGATGTAGGTTTTGCGGGCTTTGTCTTCGTCCCATGTTTTGTCACGCATCAGGATTTCGAGCAGCTCGTCCATAGCGTCTGTCCACTGCTGTTGCACCATCAGTGCCTGAGCGCGGGCAAAACGTGCAGCAAAATCGCGTTTATTGGCGGCAATGGCTGAATCAAGCGCTGCCATATCGGCTGGGGCTTGTTGTTGCGCTTGCAGGGCTTGCAGCCAACGATGCAGGCTGTCGAACTTGCGCACGGCCGCCATTTTTGCTGCGGCAGGGGTAAAAGCGGCTTGCGCTTCTTCAATGCGTCCGAGTTGCAGCAAGAGCTTGACGTAGTCAAAGCGGGCATTGTCGTTGTCAGGTTCAGTTGCCAAAATATGCTGCAAACGTTCAAGTATTTCTTCATCATCAAGCACATCATCAGCCAATTCTGGCTCTGCTGCTGGTGCGGCGGGTTTGAGGTGCTTGTCTAAAAACTCGCGTACCTGCACTTCGGGCAAAGCACCCATAAAACCATCTACCGTGCGCCCTTCTTTAAGCAGCATGCAAGCAGGCACGCTACGCACGCCAAACATGGCTGCCAGCCCCGGCTGCTCATCGACATTGACCTTGGCCAAGATAAAGCGGCCTTCGTATTCGGTTTCGAGCTTTTCCAGCACGGGTATCAGCGTTTTGCAAGGGGTACACCAGGGCGCCCAAAAATCGACCAATACAGGCGTTGTCAGGGATGCGGGAAGAACTTCCGCTTCAAAATTGAGTTCAGTTGCAATAATCATGTTTCAGACTGCTTTCTACAAAAATAATGAATGACGGCTCGCTTGGCTGGCACCGTGCAGCGCAGGCTACTACAATGCGCCATCACCTTGTCTGTGTTGCCACAGAGCGGCCAAAATGGCCTTTAGGCAAAAAGTACTCTTCAGCCAGACAGGTTCTTTACAGACAACATTGTGCTGCAATTACAGCCCGTTTACAGCTTTAAACGGCTGCTTGCCAGTATTTTCAAGGAGATTTCACATGTCCAGCGTTCAGGTAGGTGTCATTATGGGTTCCAGCTCCGACTGGGAAACCATGCAGCACGCTACGCAAATTCTTGAGGAGTTTGGCGTACCCTTTGAGGCGCGGGTAGTCTCTGCCCACCGCATGCCTGATGATATGTTTGCCTACGCCGAAAGCGCCGCCAGCCGTGGGCTGCAAGCCATTATTGCGGGTGCTGGTGGTGCTGCCCACCTGCCGGGCATGGTAGCAGCCAAAACCACTGTGCCTGTGCTGGGCGTGCCTGTTGCCAGCCGCCACCTGCAAGGGGTTGATTCGCTGCACAGCATTGTGCAAATGCCCAAAGGCGTGCCTGTTGCCACCTTTGCCATAGGCAACGCAGGCGCAGCCAACGCCGCACTTTTTGCTATTGCACTACTGGCCAACCACAATGCCACCTTGCTCGCAAAACTGCAAGCATGGCGCACACGCCAGACCGAAGCCGCACGCGCCATGGCGCTGCCTACTTAAAAAGCCGCCTGCAAGCGCTATTTCAATTGTTTTTCCAAGCACGTTTTACAACAAGGAGCTAGCCATGCAACACACTACCACCCTTGCACGCCCCACACACCTTACCAGTGCTGTGCGCTTTTTTGCCCTAATAGCCATGCTGGCAAGTCTTGCCTTGTGCCGCGCTTGGGCAGTCGTGCCGCCAGAGTCCGAAGAATCTTTGGCAAGGCGATCAACACATGTACTCACAGGTACAGTCATCCAAAGTGACGTTACCAGCGCAAGCGATCAATATTACACAAACATATCCGTAACCGCCAAACTTGCAGTGGAATCGATTGAAAAAGGCGACGATATTGCAGCTGGCGATGAAGTAGATTTCAGGTACAGCTTTCGCATTGAAAAACCCAACAACGACCCCGAAAATCCAACCCCTGTTGGAGGCGGAAACCCCCATATTTATACCGTATCTACAGGCTGTAAAGTGCGTATTTTTGCCCAAGGCAGCAAAGGCAAGTCCTTTTCTATCGTCATGCCAAACGGCATCAAGCTCCAATAGGATTGAACTGGCGATACAGCATTGCAGTTTGGGTTTGCGCCTGTGCTGCAATATCGTCTGGTTTTCTGGAACAGCTGCATCAACCCTTAACTGCCACAGCAATAAAGCAACGCAGTCTTTAAATCTTGGCGCAAAGTCAGCCCAATAGCATTGCCCCTAACGCGAGTATTTACATTTCCGCATGAACATCTCTCTGCCCCCTGCTCACCCTTACGCCCCCAGCACAACAGCAGCATCTGCTCCCCTCACCACACTAGGCATACTTGGCGGTGGGCAACTGGCGCGTATGCTTGTACACGCCGCCCAGCGCATGGGCTACGGCACAGTCGTACTCGACCCCACCCCTGCCAGCCCCGCAGGCCAAGCCAGCCACAGCCAGATTGAGGCAGCCTACAGCGACCCCAGCGGCTGGCAGCGACTGCTTGATGCCAGCGATGCCATTACCACCGAATTTGAAAACGTACCCGCCGCCGCGCTGGAGTTTTTAGCGCAAAGCAAACCCGTTTCTCCCCCCGCCAGCGCCGTAGCAGCAGCACAAGACCGCCTGCTCGAAAAGCAGCATTTCACCCAATGCGGCGTACGCTGCGCCCCCTACCACGCCATCAGCACCCTGCAAGACGTGCAAAGCGCACCGCCTGCGCTTTTTCCAGCCATTCTTAAAACCGCCCGTTTGGGCTACGACGGCAAAGGCCAAGCGCAAGTAGCCACACTGCCCGAACTGGAGCAGGCCTGGCGCGACATGGGCAGCGTGCCCTGCGTGCTTGAGCAACGCCTGCCTCTGGCGCTAGAGTGTTCGGTCATCGTAGCGCGCAACGCGCAAGGGCAAATCGTGCATTTTGCGCCGCAGCGCAACGTCCACCACGACGGCATTTTGAGCACCACCTACGCCTTTGCTGGCGCTGTGCCGCCCGCGCTGGCAGACGATTTGGTGCAAGCCACAGCCCGCATTGCGCAAGGCTTGCAATATGTAGGCGTGCTGTGCGTAGAATATTTCGTGCTGCAAGATGGTAGCTGGGTCGTCAATGAAATGGCACCGCGCCCGCACAACAGCGGCCACTACACCATTGATGCCTGCGAGCACAGCCAGTTTGACCTGCAAGTGCGCACCACCATGCAGCTCCCCCTGCCCCAGCCGCGCCAGCACAGCGCCGCCATCATGCTCAACATACTGGGCGACATCTGGTTCGATGCCAACGGCCAAACCCGCACCCCGCCCTGGCAAGCCGTGCAACACCTCTCGGGCGTGCACCTGCACCTCTACGGCAAACAGGGCGTGCAGCGCAAGCGCAAAATGGGGCACATCACCATCACCGCCGCCAGCGCCCAAGCCGCCCAACAACGCGCCGCCGAAGTCGCCCAAGCGCTAGGGCTGCCCTTTGAGCCCTTGCCCGTATAAGCAAGCAAGACGCACAAGTTACGCAAAAAGCAGCCGCCCTTTGGCCAGAACCTGATTCCCCTTTTGCGTCTTTTGCGCAACCTTTGCGACCTCTGCGTCCTGCACGCTGCTACCCGCCTTTTACAATCCCCCTTATGGCCATACCCCACGGATTCATTCAAGAGCTACTCAACCGCGTCGATGTGGTTGAGGTAGTGGGGCGCTATGTGCAACTCAAAAAAACAGGTGCCAACCTCTCGGGTCTTTGCCCCTTTCACAGCGAAAAAACCCCCTCGTTTACCGTCAGTCCCAGCAAGCAGTTCTACCACTGCTTTGGCTGCGGCAAAAGCGGTGATGCCGTCAATTTCTTGATGGAGCACAACGGCCTGGGCTTTGTTGAAGCCGTGCAAGACTTGGCCAGCCAGCACGGCATGCAAGTGCCTGATGACCGCACCAGCCCCGAAGACCGCGCCCGCGCCGAAGCACAGCGCCAAAAGCAAACCACCCTGAGCGACGTACTCGAAAAAGCCGCCGCCAGCTACAAAAAGCAACTCAAAACCAACGCACAAGCCATTGACTACCTCAAACAACGCGGGCTCACTGGTGCCATAGCCCAACGCTTTGGCATAGGCTACGCCCCAGCAGGCTGGCGGCATTTAAGCACCGTATTCCCCGACTACACCAGCCCCCTGCTCGAAGAAAGCGGCTTGGTCATCCACCACCGCAACGAAGCCGTTGCCAGCAGCCACAGCGAGCACGCCAACCCCGCCGAACACCCAGAACAACGCCCAGAGCAGCGCAGCAGCGAATCACGCTACGACCGCTTCCGCCACCGCATCATGTTCCCCATTCGCAACATCAAAGGCGAATACATCGGCTTTGGCGGGCGTGTGCTGGGCGACGAAAAACCCAAATACCTCAATTCGCCCGAAACACCCGTTTTCAGCAAAGGGCGCGAACTCTACGGCCTGTTTGAAGCACGCCAAGAGCTGCGTCAGCACGGCTTTGCCCTCATCACCGAAGGCTATATGGACGTAGTAGCCTTGGCACAACTGGGCTTTGGCAACGCTGTAGCCACACTGGGCACAGCCTGCACGAGCGACCATGTCCGCAAACTATTTCGCTACACCGACAGCATCGTCTTTAGCTTCGACGGCGATACCGCAGGCCGCAACGCCGCCCGCAAAGCCCTGCAAGCCGCCCTGCCCTATGCCAGCGACACACGCAGCGTCAAATTCCTGTTCCTGCCCGAGCAGCACGACCCCGACAGCTTCATCCGCGCCCACGGAGCCGAAGGCTTTGCACAAGCCATAGCACAAGCCACCCCCTTGAGCCAATTCCTGCGCGATGCCGCAAGCACTGGTTGCGAACTCTCCAGCACCGAAGGCCGCGCACGCCTCTCCAGCCAAGCAGGCCCATTATGGCAACTGCTGCCCGAAGGCGCATTCAAGCGCCAGCTCCTGAGCGAACTTGCGCACATGATTGGGCTTAACTCGGCCGAACTCGAAACCCTCTGGGGCAACACCGCCCCACAGCAGCGCACATCTGCCAACTCGCCCGCCTCAAGCATCGCCAGTAGCCACCAAGACCACAGCCAGCACGAACCCGGCAATCACAACTACAACGCCCCCCACCAGCAACCCGACCCACCCCCAGCCATCTACGCCCACAGCGCACCTGCCAGCCGCCAGCGCAACCGCACCCCGTTTACCCCGTGGTCGTCGTCACCCTCCAGCCCGCGCCGCGCCAGCAAAGCGGGGCGCAGCGCCATACACACCCAAGCCGACCACGCCCTGCGCTACCTGCTGGGCAGCATCCAAACGTGGGACGCACTCAGCACCGCACAGCACCACGTCCTCGTTAGCCAGCCGTGGCCGCACGGCGCATTTTTTGCGTGGCTTGAAACCCAATACATCGAACACGGCATACAGCCCTGGAGCGCCCTGCGCGTAGCACTGCAAGACCCCAGCACCGCCGACTTTGCCGCGCTCGCCGCGCAACTGATGAACTCTGACCACCGCCTGGCCGAGCCCGATGCCAACGAATTCATGCAAAACGTCCGCGCCTTGCAACTGCAACAGCTCAAACAACAACAAGCCATGGCCTACGCCCAGCACGACCTAGCCACCGCCCAGCGCCTCACAGCCGAAATCGCACAAATCACCCAAACCATTCTCCCCCGCAAGCCATAGCACCACATGCCTTGCCGCACATGCGAAAATATTCGCATCTTTGGCTCTTTTTACCCTGTTTACCTGTATACGCCCCATGACTACTCCTACCACCTCCACCTGCATCCGCCCCGACGTGCAAGCCATGCACGCCTACCCTGTAGCCAATGCCACAGGCCTCATCAAACTCGATGCCATGGAAAACCCCTTTGGCCTGCCCCCTGCACTGCAAGCCGCTTTGGGCGCGCGCCTCGGGCAGCTTGCTATCAACCGCTACCCTGGCAACGAAACGCACCGCCTGCACCAAGCCCTCATGGCGCACTACCAGCCACCAGCAGGTTACAACGTGGTCTTGGGCAATGGCTCTGACGAACTCATCGCCATGCTCGCTACCAGCGTGCTCAAGACCGCCCCCGCCATACTGGCAGCAGGTAGCACAGCGCGCGCTGCCACCCTGCTCGCGCCACAGCCCAGTTTTGTTATGTACCAAATCGTGGCGCAACTGCTAGGCCTGCAATTTGTGGGCGTGCCGCTGCAAGACGATTTTGAGCTTGACACCCCCGCCATGCTCAAAGCCATTGCCCAGCACCAGCCCGAAATCATCTATCTGGCCTACCCCAACAACCCCACTGGCACCCAGTGGCAGGCCGACAGCATCGCCCAATGCATTGCTGCCGCAGCCAGCTACGGCGGCTTGGTCGTGCTTGACGAAGCCTACCAACCCTTTGCCAACGCCACCTGGCTCGACCGCGTAAAAGCCGCACCGCAAGACAACCACAACGTCATCGTCATGCGCACCATGAGCAAATTTGGCTTGGCAGGCGCGCGTTTAGGCTACCTGTTTGCACCACAATGGCTCGCCGAGCAAATCGACAAAGTGCGTCCTGCCTACAACATCAGCGTACTCAATGCCGAATGCGCCTTGTTTGCGCTTGAGCATGCCGACGTATTTGCCCAACAAGCCGCCACCCTGCGCGCCGAGCGCGAGCGCCTGCAAACCGCACTGCGACAAATCCCGCACCTCCACGTCTACCCCAGTCAGGGTAATATGGTGCTGGTACGCTGCACGGGCGCACCCACCCAGGCTACCAATGCACACGCTGGCATGAAAGAGCGTGGCGTATTGGTGAAAAATGTTTCTACAATGCACCCCATGCTTGCCAACTGCTTGCGTCTCACCGTAGGCAGTCCCGAAGAAAACACTGCCATGCTCGCAGCCCTGCAAGCATCGCTGTAATTCAAGGCAACTCCGCCCTGTTTTTACAACCCTACTCTTAACCACACCACGTTAACCAACGCCAACTTTACCCAAGCATTGCCATGACCACCCAACGCCGTAGCGAAGCCTCGCGCCAAACCGCCGAAACCTCCGTCACCACCGCCATCAACCTTGACGGCACAGGCAGCGCCGAGCTGCACACAGGTATCGGTTTTTTTGACCACATGCTCGAACAAATCGCCCGCCACGGCTTAATCGACCTGCGCGTGCACTGCCAGGGCGACTTGCACGTTGATGGCCACCACACCGTTGAAGACGTAGGCATCACCCTTGGCCAAGCCTTCTCCCGCGCCCTTGGCGACAAAAAAGGCATTCGCCGCTACGGCCACGCCTACGTGCCACTTGATGAAGCATTGAGCCGCGTCGTTATCGACTTTTCAGGCCGCCCTGGGCTCGTGCTCAACATCCCCTTTGCCAGCGCCATGGTTGGCAGCTTCGATACCCAACTCACGCAAGAGTTTTTCCAAGGCTTTGTCAATCACGCCGCTGCCACCATCCACATCGACACCCTGCGCGGCATCAACACCCACCATCAGATTGAATCCGTCTTTAAAGCCTTTGGCCGCGCCCTGCGCATGGCGCTTGAAATCGACCCGCGTGCCGCCAACAGCATTGCATCCACCAAAGGTTGCCTGTAAATGAAGCCTGTCGTTGCAGTAGTAGATTACGGCATGGGCAACCTGCGCTCGGTCGAGCAAGCCATGCGCCATGCGGCTCAGGGCGAATGGCAAGTCACAATCGCCCACAGCCCCGAGCAAATCGAGCAAGCACAACGCATCGTGCTCCCGGGCCAAGGCGCCATGCGCGACTGCATGCAGCACCTGCATGAAAGCGGCATGCAGCAAGCCGTACTACAAGCCGCCCGCAACAAGCCCTTGATGGGCGTATGCGTAGGCATGCAAATGCTGCTTGAGCACAGCCAAGAAGGCAATAGCCCCGCGCTAGGCTTGCTGCAAGGCGAGGTAAAACGCTTTGCCCTTGAGCAACAAACCCAGAGCGACGGCAGCCGCTACAAAATCCCGCAAATGGGCTGGAACCGCGTGCGCCAAAGCCAGCCCCACGCCATGTGGCAAGGCTTGCCCGATGAAAGCTGGTTTTACTTCCTGCACAGCTACTACGCCTGCCCCGCCAACCCCGCGCACAGCGTAGGCTTGGCCCACTATGGCGACTGGTTTACTGCCGCAATCGCCCGCGACAACCTGTTTGCCACCCAGTTTCACCCCGAAAAAAGCGCTGATGCAGGCTTGCATCTGTACCGTAACTTTTTACACTGGAAGCCCTGATACGCGCAAGACTTACCATCCCCCTTTATCATTCCACGCTTGTTAGCATCTTGTTTTAACCTCTTGTTTTAACTTTTCTGAAACCACCATGCTGCTGATTCCTGCCATCGACCTCAAAGACGGACAATGCGTACGCCTACAACAAGGCGACATGAACCGCGTCACCACCTTTAACGCCGACCCCGTAGAGCAAGCCCTGCACTGGCTCGAGCAAGGCGCGCGCCGCCTGCATCTGGTTGATTTAAACGGCGCTTTTGCTGGCAAGCCCAAAAATCTGGGCGTAGTCAAAGCCATCCTCAAAGCCATAGGCGACGAAATCCCCGTGCAACTCGGCGGCGGCATCCGCGACTTAGACACCATTGAGCAATACATTGATGCGGGCCTGAGCTACGTCATCATCGGCACTGCTGCGGTTAAAAACCCGGGCTTTTTAGCCGACGCGTGCAGCGCCTTTGGCGGGCACATCATCGTTGGGCTTGACGCTAAAGACGGCAAAGTAGCCACCGACGGCTGGAGCAAAATGACTGGCCACGAAGTGTGTGATTTGGCTAAAAAATACGAAGATTTGGGCGTAGAAAGCATTATCTACACCGATATTGGCCGCGACGGCATGCTCACAGGCATCAATATCGAAGCCACCGTGCGCTTGGCACAAGCCAGCCGCATCCCCGTTATTGCCTCGGGCGGCTTGAGCAATATGGCCGATATTGAAAACCTCTGCGCCGTTGAAGATGAAGGCATTGAAGGCGTTATTTGCGGCCGCGCCATTTACAGCGGCGACTTGGACTTTGCCCAAGCGCAAGATCGGGCAGACGAATTGGGCGAGTAAAAAACGCCGTTAAACACCTGTTAAGCATCTGTTTGACAGATGTTTAACACGGGCGCAAGGCACAGAGAGCACAAAAACACGCAACAACCCGATAACCAGCTCCCATACGGGTTTCAAGCCATTTCCCTTCTACAACCCGCATAAACACTGGTTCTAGACTTTTAAAATAATTTTGGTATCCTTTTTGCGTCTTCTGCGTAACTTCTGCGTCTTTTGCGTACGTTCCCGTATTCCTCTGCGCCTTGTCCCCTAATTCTTGCGATTCCTGTCAAAATGACATCCTGCATCTGAAAGCCTCGTAATGCCAGCCCACTTGAAAATTGCCCAGCCAGACCAACCCGCCAGAATCTCCCCTATAGAAGACATCGTGGCCGACCTGCGCGCAGGCAAAATGGTCATTCTGGTCGATGAAGAAGACCGCGAAAACGAAGGCGACCTGATGCTGGCGGCTGAACACGTCACGCCCGAAGCCATCAACTTCATGGCACGCCACGCACGCGGCCTGATTTGCCTCACGCTCACCCGCGAACGCTGCCAGCAATTGGGGCTAGCACCCATGAGCCAGCAAAACGGCACCCGTTACGGCACAGCCTTTACCGTTTCCATTGAAGCCGCGCAAGGCGTAACCACAGGCATTTCGGCAGCAGACCGCGCCCGCACCATTGCCGCTGCCGTCAAAGGCCAGGCACATGACATTGTGCAGCCAGGGCATATTTTCCCCATTCAGGCTGTTGATGGCGGCGTGCTTATTCGTGCGGGCCACACCGAAGCAGGCTGCGACTTAACCCGCATGGCAGGCTGTGCGCCAGCATCCGTCATCTGCGAAATCATGAACGAAGACGGCACCATGGCACGTCTGCCCGAACTGCGCCAGTTTGCCACTCAGCACGGTCTGAAAATTGGTACTATTGCCGACCTGATTGAGCACCGCATCCACAACGAGTCGCTCATTCGCAAAGTATCCTCCCGCCCACTGCAAACAGCGCACGGTGAGTTTGTTGCCCATGCCTATCAGGATATGCACGGCAACAACCTGCATCTGGCTCTGGTCAAAGGTAGTTGGCAAGCCCAGGATATCGTTCCAGCCCGCGTACATGAGCCACTTTCGGTGCTTGATGCGCTGGAAATTGACCGCCATGCACACAGCTGGAGCCTGCAAGAAAGTCTGCTCCATATCCAGCAACAGCAGCGCGGCATTGTTGTGCTGCTTAACTGCGGCGAAAGTACCGAACAACTTCTAGCGCAATTCAACGGCAGCGCCCCTATTGCACATGTACCTCAAAAAGGGTTGGCATTGCGCAACTACGGCATTGGCGCACAAATCCTGCGCGAATGTGGTGCACGCAAGCTCAACATTCTGGGGCCTGAACGGCGTATGCCCAGTATGGCTGGCTATGATCTGGAAGTGTTCGCTTTCACCGAGGCACCGGACGCACCTGTGATACACGTTAAAAATAATATTTGATCACGCAAACGCAAAGTACTATTTTCGATTTACTAACAGACAAAAGGCACTACCATGAAAAACGCAAGCAAAGGCGACGCCAGCTCCCTCATTCCTCAGCTTGACGGCAAAAAGCTGCGCATCGGCATCGTGCAGGCACGTTTTAACGCCGACATTACCGACGCACTGGCCGAAGCCTGCTTAAGCGAGCTAATGCAATTGGGCGTTAAAGCCAAAAACGTTACGCTGGTGCAAGTGCCGGGCGCACTTGAAATCCCGCTGGCGCTACAAGCCTTGGCCGACCGCCTGCATTACGACGCGCTCATCGCCATTGGCTGCATCATCCGTGGCGAAACCTACCACTTTGAACTGGTCGCCAACGAATCAGGCGCAGGCGTAACACGCATTGCCCTTGACCATGCGCTGCCCATTGCCAACGCCATTCTCACCGTAGACAACATCAAGCAAGCCAAAGAGCGCCAAATCGAAAAAGGCGTAGATGCTGCCCGCGTCGCTGTTGAAATGGCGTTGCTTATGCGTGCCGTTTAAGAGGCAAAACAAGAGAGAAAAACCACTGGGCAAAAACACTGCGCCACCACATGGGCAGCAACAAGCTGCCATGCCGTTGTCACAATGCAAATTTAGAGTAAACCGTTACATTGTCCTTTTCACTGAATGGTAACCATGAAAAAAACTCTTTTGCCCATTGTCGTTTTATCAAGCTGCCTGCTGCTTGGCGCATGCAAACAAAACCAAACCGAAGCCACCAATAGCAGCTCTGCCCCATCTGCACAGGCAGCCTTGGCAGACGCAACCGCATCGCAAGCAGCCAGCGCCGCAGCCAATAGCAGCTCACAAGCAGCACAGACCAGCGCTCCCGCCGCCTTCAGCATTGAAAGCATTCCTCTGGCCAGCAATTTCCAAGGCACTTTTCCGTATTTCAAACTGCCTGAAGGCTATAAATTTGCCGACCCCTACGCCAGCGGCAGCGGCAAAACCAAGGAATTCGACCGCGAGTACTTCTACAACCACGGCGTTTACCTGCCCGTAGATGGCAAGTCATTCAAAGCCAGCATTCGTCCTGATGAAGCTGCTGGTAAGGCTTTCTCAAAAATTGAAATACAAAAGAGTTTTGATGACCTCATCGCCAGCCTGGGTGGTGTAAAGCTCAACAGTGGCGGCAAACTGAAAGAAGGCGAAACAAAACGCCTGGAGGCAGAAGCGCCCAATGCCTATGCAGATGGCTACCTCAATTCGTGCCATAACTACGAAGATGTCCACACCTATGTGATACGCAGCCCTGAGAAAACCGTCTGGGTTCAATACAATCTGGGTGACAATCAAGCATGGCTTACAGTGCTGGAAGCAAAAGCATTTGAAAATAAAATGGGCATCATCCCCACATCGGGCGAAATGCAAAAGCAGCTTGACGAGAAAGGCAAAGCCGTTCTCTACATCAACTTTGACACCGACAAAGCCACACTCAAAGACGATGGCAAACAAGTCGTCAGCGAAATTGCCAAATTATTGGCAAACAATACAAACCTCAAGCTATCCATTCAAGGCCATACCGACAACACAGGCAACGCCACACACAACCAACAACTTTCACAAAATCGCGCTGAAAGCGTAGCCAAAGAGCTGGCAGGCATGGGCATTGCCTCTGCTCGCCTACAATCCAAAGGCTTTGGGCAAGATAAACCCATTGCCGATAACAGCACCGAAGACGGCAAAGCCAAAAACCGCCGAGTCGAACTGGTAAAACTAGACTAACTTGATGACAACAGCACCCACACTAACCCCCGAGCAAGCCCTGCAAGCCAGCCTGCAAGAACCCGCACCAGCGAGCAAGCCAGCCAAAAAAACAGCCAAAACAGGCCGCGCCCGCGCCCGCGAATTTGTCGTGCAGGCGCTTTACCAGCATCTGGTAGGCGGCAACAGTGCACAAGACATTGACCAGTTCACCCGCGAGCTGGCAGGCTTTCACAAAGGCGACACAGCCCATTTCGATGCAGTCTTTCACGGCTGCGTAGAGCAAGCCGCGCAGCTTGATGCCTTGATTGCCCCCCGACTTGACCGCGACTTGAAAGAAATCTCCCCCATCGAGCACGCCTGCATGTGGATTGGCGCATACGAGCTGCAACACTGCCTTGACGTGCCTTGGCGCGTGGTGCTCAACGAGTGCATTGAGCTGGGCAAATCCTTTGGCGGCACCGATGGGCACAAATACATCAACGGCGTACTCGGCGCATTAGCCCCCGATTTGCGTCAGGCCGAAGTAGCTGCCGACCACAAACGCGCCAGCAAATAAGCCATTCGCCGTTATGACTGCCACAGCGCCACACACGCCATTTAGCCTGCCAGTGCGGGTGTACTGGGAAGATACCGACGCGGGCGGCGTTGTGTTTTACGCCAATTACCTCAAGTTTTTTGAACGCGCTCGCACCGAGTGGCTGCGCCGCTTGGGGCTAAACCAACACACTTTGCGCGAGCAAACAGGCGGCATGTTTGTGGTGAGCAGCGCACAAATCAAATACCACCAGCCAGCGCGGCTGGATGATTTGCTCACCGTTACCGCGCATATCGGGCAGCTTGGCAAAGCCAGCGTGGTGTTTGCACAAGAAGCCTATCGCCATATTGACACTGCCCACACAAGCACCGCAGCCAACACAGCACTCACGCCCAACAGCACGCTGCTAGCCGCGGGCAGTATTCGCGTTGGCTGGGTTCATGCCCAAACCATGCAGCCAGGGCGCATTCCTGCTGCTGTGCTGGCAGCCATGCAAGCCGCTGGTGACACGCACACAGGCTAAGAAAGCGCTGTTTTATTCTTCAAACAAGAAAAACTCAGAAAAATCGTCATTCCCGCGCAGGCGGGAATCCACAGCCGCCCCACTTGCAGGCATAGCCCCCCACCTGCGCAGGAATAGCGATGCGCTGCGTAGCATTTCAAGTGGGAGCAAGTTCATCAGTTGCTTGCTCCCGCAAATCGCCCCGTCTGGCTTATTTTTCTGCAGCTTGCATCAACTGCGCCAGTTGCTGGTCTTTTTCCTGCCACAGCGCCGTGGTCCACGCCTGCATGGCATGGCGGTCTAGCACGCCCTCGGCATTGAGCGCCTCCAGCGGCACAGGCAGCTTGCGTATCTGCACCACCACTTCGCGCATACGCCCAGCCATCAGGTCGGTAAAGCTGGGGGTGCCTTGCGGATAGGCAATGGTCACATCAAGCACATTGGTAAACATATCGCCCATGGTCTCAAGCGCCATGCCAATGCCGCCAATTTTGGGCTTGAGCAAATGCTGGTAGGGCGACTTTTGCTCGCGTTGCTTGTCCAAGGTAAAGCGTGTGCCTTCCAGAAAGTTAATCACAGAGGTGGGCATATGGCGAAATTTCTCGCAGGCTTGGCGTGCCACTTCCAAATCTTTTTTGGCACTGGCTCCACCACGGCGGCGCATAAACGGAAAATCCAACGCCCACCAGGCAAAGCCCAGCATCGGGATGTAAATCAACTCGTATTTGATGAAAAACTTCAAAAACGGCACGCGCCCGTTAAACGTGCTTTGCAGCACCAGAATATCTACCCAGCTTTGGTGGTTGCACACGAGTAAATACCAGTCTTTTTCAGACAAATCGGCGGGGCGCTCAATGCGCCACTTAATCGGGTTGATGCAATCGACCCACCATGCATTAAAAATGTTGTAGCGGTTGGCCATGCCGTTGAGCACCAGATTGCACACCTTGCGCACCGCTGCCACAGGCACCAGCAGCTTCACCAGCGCGACAGGAATCATCAGCAAAAACACCCATGTGGTGTTGAGCACAAAAAACAAGCTGGATGCCAGCATTTTTACCAAGGCCATGTCGAAATTACCCAAATGAAAGGAAAGGCGCGCCTGCCAAACTCATGCCAAAGCAGCGCCAAAATTTATGCGGATTATGCCAGCGCCAAAAAAGCCTGCTCTGCCACGGCCAGCGTTTGCTCAATATCGGCCTGGCTGTGCGCCGCACTCACAAAGCCTGCTTCATACAAAGCGGGTGCAATATACACCCCGCCATCCAGCAGCGCATGAAACAGGCGATTAAAGCGGGCGCTATCAGTTTGCATTACCTGCTGGTAGTTTTGCGGCAAGCTCGGCAGCAGGAAAAACCCAAACATGCCGCCCTCACAATCAAAGCAAAACGGCACACCAGCCGCATCAGCCGCCCGCTGCAAGCCTTGCATCAAACTGCGGGTGGTAGCAGACAAATTCTGATAAAACCCGGGGCGCTGAATCTCTTTGAGCGTAGCCAAGCCACAAGCCGTAGCCACAGGGTTGCCCGACAAAGTGCCCGCCTGATACACGCCGCCCAAAGGCGAAATATGCTCCATCACGGCGCGTTTGCCACCAAAAGCAGCTAGCGGCATGCCGCCGCCTATCACTTTGCCCATCACGGAAATATCTGCATCCACACCCAGCACCGCTTGCGCCCCGCCCAGCGCCACGCGAAAGCCCGTCATTACCTCATCAATAATCAGCAATGCCCCGTGCTTGGTGCAAAGCTGCCTGCAAGCCTGCACAAATGTAGCGGTGGGACGAATAAAGTTCATATTGCCCGCAATCGGCTCAATAATCAGGCAGGCTACATCCTTGCCATGCAAGGTAAAGGCTTCTTCAAGATGTGCCACATTGTTGTACTCCAGCACCAGCGTATGCTGCACCACTTCTTGCGGCACGCCTGCACTGGTAGGCGCACCAAAGGTTGCCAAACCTGAGCCTGCCTTAACCAGCAGCGAATCTGCATGGCCGTGGTAGCAACCTTCAAACTTGATGATTTTGCTGCGCCCAGTAGCTCCACGCGCGAGCCTGATGGCGCTCATACCCGCCTCCGTGCCCGAACTAACCAGACGCACCATATCCATGCCTGGCATGAGCTTTAAGATTTCTTCAGCCAACTCTATTTCACGCTCGGTTGGCGCACCAAAAGAAAAGCCATCGCGCACGGCTTTTTCTACTGCCTCAAGCACCGCAGGGTGGCCATGCCCCAAAATCATCGGCCCCCAAGAACCAATGTAATCAATATAGCGGCTGCCATTGGCATCCCAAAAATACGCACCCTGTGCGCGCTGCACAAAACGCGGCGTACCCCCTACGGCACGAAAAGCACGCACGGGCGAATTGACTCCGCCTGGAATAACCCGCTGAGCGCGGTCAAACAAATGCTGGTTTTGGTCAGCACACGCGTCGGAAACACAAGAATAAGACATGAGAACACTCGAAAAAACAATCGCCAATAAAAACCGTGTACGGGGCTACAGTGCCAAAAGTGTAACGTGTTAAAACACCTGCAGGTTTACCTGTGCATAGAACACATCACAGCAGAAGAAAACTCTGCCAGACCCAATCTCATGTAACCATAAAGCATTTCCGAGAAGGTTGAAGCAGTTTTCTGCCTCAACTTCTATAGCATTAAGGATAAGTGTGTAAAATCAATAATATGTGCAAAATTTCTGTTTTTATTAAATTTTGCATATATTAATTCGTAGCAGATTCTACTTTGCAAGACCGATCCTGTATTTTCAAATTTGACAGACTCTGTCTTACAGTTTGCAACTGCCTTGGTGCCAAAAGACATCTGGCCTCGGCTCTGATGATGGCGTTCAATAAAAAAGGAGTATCGTTTGAAAGTACTCGTAATTGATGACAGCAATACCATACGACGTAGTGCTGAAATATTTCTCAAGCAAGCAGGTCATGAGGTATTGCTGGCTGAGGATGGTTTTGATGCCCTATCCAAAATCAGTGACTCCACTCCAGACATTATTTTCTGTGACATTCTCATGCCACGTCTGGATGGCTACCAGACCTGCGCCATTATCAAGAAAAATCAGAAACTGGCCCATGTCCCTGTCATTATGCTGTCTTCCAAAGATGGCGTATTCGATAAAGCACGCGGCCAGATTGCGGGTGCCGAGCAGTATTTGACCAAACCTTTTACCAAGTCAGAATTGCTTACCGCTGTAGAGACTTTTGCAAGGCATTAAGGAACAAAGCTACTATGTCCATTCAACATGTGTTGATTATTGATGATTCCAAAACCGAACAAATGTTCCTGACCTCGCTGATGAACAAACACAACATGAGTTGCTCTGTGGCCGATAGTGCAGACGCAGCCATGGCGCAGTTGGAACAAAAAAAACCTGACCTGATTTTGCTGGATGTCGTCATGCCAGGTAAAAGCGGCTTTCAATTTGCCCGCCAAATCAGCAAAAATCCAGAATTTGCAGACATACCCATCATTCTGTGCAGCAGCAAAAGCCAGGAAGCAGACGTCATCTGGGGCATGCGCCAGGGTGCCAGGGCTTATGTCACCAAACCCATTAATCCAACTGAACTACTCGAAAAAATACGCAGTCTGGGTTAAACATGATTTTCCAGCCCTTAAATAATCGCTAACGCCTATGGTCAAACGGGAAGCGCTACAAGAACTGCAAAAACGTATTGCCAATCGACTCCAGCAAGTCGAGGTTCATGCGGGGCTTACTGCGTCTTGGCTGGGGGTGCGTCTGGGACAACAAAAAGTACTACTGCCCTTACAGCAATCCGGAGAAATTCATGCAGTTAACGCCTATCAGCGCTTGCCTTACACCAAACCATGGTTCATAGGCGTAACAGCTTTACGCAGCCACATTTACGGTGTTATTGAACTCTCTGCCTTTTTGATGCAGACTTCAGAAAACACTGCCACACCTGAGTCGCCAGGCACAAAACAAAGGTTGATCGCGGT
This sequence comes from uncultured Allobrachymonas sp., assembly GCA_964618495.1. Taxonomy (GTDB): domain Bacteria; phylum Pseudomonadota; class Gammaproteobacteria; order Burkholderiales; family Burkholderiaceae_C; genus Brachymonas. Next base: position 31,662 of record CAZUBE010000001.1, read on the forward strand.
TAATGATGCGTTTGGCGTTAATGCAGTATTGCGTGTTGATGAGCTTGAAGGCCTGCGTGCCCAAGAGTTTTTTGTTCGATCAGAGCCTGCGCCTGCCAACGCGCCAGATTATTACGGCAGTATTTTTTACGATGCCCACAATGTTTCCTGGCACGAAATCAATCTGCAAGCTCTGCTCTGCACCCCACAGTTTCTGGAGATTGCTGACAAACCAGAGCAACAAAATGCACTTAATTACGACCCGGCACCAGATACAACGTACCCATCATGAGCAACACAAACAATACCAGTCTCTTGTCGAAATTGTCTGCGTCGTCGCATGAAGAAGTGCCCGTCTTTGCAGAAAATTCTACCCAACCCGGGTACGACAGCCAAATTGACGAAGACCTATACCGCCAGATTTACAACCAGAAAGGTCTTTCCAGCACCCTAAAGCTGCCACTTCTTGGTAACAGATCCGCCACAAATCATGTACGTTTTTTGATGGCTGCGCTGGTGCTGATATTCGCTGTATTGATAACACTTGCTGGTTATGTGGTTTATGTCGGAAGCAATTTAACCTTGCAGCTTGCCGAGGCCAACACCGTCAAATTTTATTCAAGTCTGTTAGCAAAAAATGTTGCTGCTGCCCGTTCAGGCAACCCACAGGCTATTGCACAGATCAAGGAAAGTCATCAATACATTCATAACAGCCTAAATACTCTGCAAAACGGCGTCAAGAGAACTAGCGCACTAAGTGATCCCAAGATTCAACTGGCTCTGGACGAACTTCAGCAAAACATTGATCTCGAGGTTGGCCGAGATATCAAAGTCATCACAGAACGACAAGGCAACATGCTGAGAGTTGCAAATGCCGTTAACCTTTTGCCCACCAATGTGGCCCATCTGCACGAGAGTATCGGCAAGCTCGAAACCATGCTGCAACAGCGCTCTGCACCAACCAACCAGGTCATCGCTGTAACACGTCTGGATACGCTGATTGAACGTATCGATAGGTTAGCCAACGAATTTTATTCTCCTGCGGGCATCAGCAGCGATAGCGCGGCCTTGCTCAATGCAGATTTGCATGATTTTGCCAGCATCATCAAAGCGCTACTTGAGGGCAGCAATAGCTTGGCCATTGCCCTTATTCCCGGTAGCCACGATTTTGGTGTTGATGCCTTGCAAGGTAACGAAAGAGCAGCTGCCGAACAGTTGCAGCTTGCTTTTACGCCTCTGCGCAGCAAAGTTGAACTGATACCGCAAGAGTTCAAAACTATCGTGGCAACACGGCGGGCAAAACACCGCATTACTGAAAACATTAACGCCAGCGAAAAAGACATTCTCCTGTTGCAGCAAGCCCTGATGAATGGCCGATCACACTTCTGGATCATCTATTCTGCCATTGGGGTGGGTATTCTTCTGACGATATTGTGTGCGGCTGGTATGACTTATGTGCAAATAGCTGAAAGCAGACGTTTGCAAAAATGGGCAGAAGCACAAAACCGCAGCAGTCAGGCTGGCATTTTGCGCCTAATGGATGAATTGCAGCACATCGCCGAAGGCGATCTGACGCAAGGGGCAACAGTCACTGAAGATATTACTGGCTCAATTGCTGACTCGGTAAACGCCACCGTAGAAGACTTGCGCTCTCTGGTCAGCAGCGTACAAAGCACTGCCGACAAGGTCATCACAACCACTGCCGACGTTGAGCTGGTTTCCAGCACACTGCTAGAAGCCGCCACCGAGCAGCTCAGCGAAATTCTCAGCACTGGCCAAGCCGTAGTAGATACTGCCAGCCGCTTCAATGCCGTTTCCGTTCAGGCACAAGAATCTGCGGCAGTAGCCCAGCGCTCACGTCAGGCAGCCGAGCAAGGCTACCAAGCCGTACAAAACTCTATTGCCGGCATGAATCTTATCCGCGAGCAGATTCAGGATACTGCCAAACGCATCAAGCGGCTGGGCGAGTCGTCACAGGAAATTGGCGAAATTACCGAACTTATTTCCGACATTACCGACCAAACCAACGTGCTGGCACTCAATGCCGCCATTCAGGCAGCATCTGCTGGCGATGCAGGCCGAGGTTTTTCTGTTGTGGCAGAAGAAGTACAAAGGCTGGCCGAACGCTCTGCAGAAGCCACACAACAGATTACTGCCCTGATCAAAACCATTCAAACCGATACGCAAGATGCCATTACGGCCATGGAGCGCTCTACACAAGGTGTGGTGCAAGGTGCACAGCTGTCAGATAATGCGGGGCAAACGCTCAATGAAATCAATCAGGTTTCAAGTCATCTGGCTGATCTGATTCAGGCCATTTCTGCTACAGCCAATCAGGAAGCGCAAACAGCCAGCGCAGTGGCTAACAACATTCAGCAAATTTTCAATGTCACAGAACAAACCACCGAGGGCATTCGTGTTACTTCAAGGGAAGTTAACGCACTATCCAAAGAAGCTCAGGATCTTCGCACTTCAGTAGCTCGTTTCAAAACCAGATAATGTACAGTGCTATTACTATTGCCAACGCAACTCACAAAATACAGGATGGACACATAGAGATGGACAATCAGGACAACGTACAGCAAACACCAACTGTGGATCTGGGCCCCCTGTCTTGGGTAATCGCTCCATTGCAAGAGGTTTTTGAAAGAGTGCGCAACAGCCTGCATCAGTTCGGCAACGAAGTTGCTGCTGCCAGTGCAGGCAGCCTCAGCACCCTTGAAACAACTGATCTGCTGCTGGCTGCCCATAGCCTGCATGATGCAGCTGGCGTGCTTAATCTGGTTGAACGTCCTGCAGCTGCACGGATGGTTTCGCTCATGGAGCAATGTGTCCAGCATTTCGTGAGCGACCCCGCGCTATGCACGCAACAGGCTGTCTCGGTTCTTGATCAAAATATCAACTCAATCTCTGACTACCTCGACAGCATGCTCAAAGGGCATCCTGCAAAAGCGGCCGGACTGTTCCCCGCCTACCGCGATTTGGCGCAACTGGCCGGACTGGCACGTATCCACCCTGCCGATCTATGGTTGCACCCATGGCGCTGGCTTGAAATCGACAGCGCATTGCTGCCTGTCGCGCCAGAAGCCGAACAGAAAGAAAGCGATGCTTCTTTCTTTGAAAATGTGCTCAAGGTTTTAAAAAGCAATGGCACTCAAGGCATCTCAACGCTAACAGGACTGGTTCAGCATGCCTGGCAACAGAGCAGCGGGCAAAAAGAACGGGTTTTCTGGCAACTGGCAACAGGCTATCTGCAACTGCTTGATGCCAATACACTGCATTTTGACAATTACAACAAACGCCTGCTCTCAGGCATTGCCGTACAGTACGATCAACTCACACGCGGTAAGGGTCAAGCATCTGAACAACTAGCGCAAGACATGCTCTTTTTCATTGCTCTGGGTTACAACAAACAGCCAGACAATGCTGCCGCACCCGTTGCAAATGCCATTGCACAAACCTACGCATTGCAAAACACCCCAATTTGCGAGTATGAGCAACTGCTTTACGGCAAAGTTGCGCCTGCCCTGCGCGAAAAAATGCGCAAGGAAATTGCGAATTTCAAAGAGTTGTGGTCTGATATTTCCTCAGGGGACATACGAAAAATCACAATTTTGATCAACGAAGCAGAACATCTGGCAGAAAGCATCAGCACTCTTTGGCCAGAGGCGCAAGACTTTACCAACGCCCTGCTTGGGGCAGTGCGCAAGGTTCAGATGTTTGCCCGCATTCCCAGCGAAGATATGGCGATAGAAGTAGCCATGTCCGTACTGTTTCTCGAGTCCTCGCTTGAAGACCTGCAAGACAGCAATACCCACTTCAACGACCGTGCTGCCCTGCTGGCTCAAAGGCTGCAATCGGTACAGATCGGCCAGCATCCCACAGCGCGCGCTGACTGGATGGACACGTTCTACAACAGCCTGAGCAGCAAAGACAGCACCGAGCAGGTCATTGTCGAATCGCGCGCTGCTCTTGGAGAGGTTGAGCAAGCGCTGGATGGCTTCTTCCGTCAACCAGAGAATCAGGATCAGGCACAAAAAGCAATTGGCAAGCTTGTTGAAATTGCCAGCATTTTGACGATTGTTGGTTTTACCGAAGCCAGCCAGGCAGCTTCTGCCATGGCCGATCAGGTTCAGCAGCTATTGGCTACACTGGCCAGCACTTCCTCTATAGAAGACCCTGCCTGCCAGACTTATGTACAACGTCTTGGCAGCAACCTGAGCGCACTGTCTTTCCTGTTTGAAACAATACGCTACCAGCCAGAGAGAGCCAAACAGCAATTCTTTTTCGACAAAGAGCAGCAGCAACTGCGCCATCAAACCGACGCGCCTCCCAAACAGGTCAAGCCAGCTATTAGCCAAAACAAGCCGGTTCTTACCACCGCTGCACCAACAAATGACAATATCGTCGATACGCCGGTTGATGGCGATCTGCGCGAAATATTTCTTGAAGAAGCTGCTGAAGTTATCAGTGAAGCCCAAATCACCATACAGTCGCTGCAAAGCAATATGGCGTATATGCCGCAGCTTACCAATCTGCGTCGCGCCTTCCATACGCTAAAGGGCAGTGGCCGCATGGTTGGACTGGCCTCCTTTGGCGAGGCAGCATGGGAAATAGAGCGGGTTCTTAACAGCTGGTTGGCAGACAATAAACCTGCCACACAACCCTTGCTGCAATTCACCAGCAGCGCTTTGGGAGCTTTGAGTAAATGGCGTGCAGCCATTGCCGAACAAAAAAACTCGGTCTGGCACCACAGGTACTTCACGCAGCCTGCTGCTGCCATGCTTGAGCAAGGCGTTTTCGTCCCTGTAGTAAATCCTGATGACAATGACCCCACGCCATCAGATTTCAGCGAGCCATCAATCAGTCAGCCTGATGGTTCTGCCTCGATCATGCACGACGACACACCTCTTTTCCATGCGCCTCAAGAAGACCACTCATTTCACTTCGATGATTTTTCTTTAAGTCAGGCCACCCAGATACTGGAAGAAGAATTACCTCCAGACACAGCAACCAATCCAGCTTTAGAGGAGGAGTTGCTGTTTGCACCAGAACCTGCCCAAACGCCGGCAAACACTTCCACAGCAGACTCTCTGTTTACCCCTTCAGCATTTCTCCTGCACAATGCTGAATCAACAGATTTTGCGCCAACCATGATCGCCGACACAGAGTCGCCAACCTCGTCTACAGACGATCTCCTGTATCAACAAACTCCCTTGATGCTGGCAGAAAACATTACAACTCCACAAGAAGGCGCTGAAGCTGCGCTGTTTTCTGATGATGCAAGTCCTGAAGGCGTGCTGCTGCCATTTACCGGCAGTGACTTTAACACCGCGGAAGAGGCTCCTCTGTTTGCCGATGAAGTCACGAAAGAGCCTGCTCAAGAAGCAGCGCCAAACAGCGAGCATCAGCACAATGATCAGATAGCAGATGCTGCCAACAGCAGTACAGACCTGTCAATGGATAACAGTGAGCTGCTTTTCAGCACTCAAGATAAACTGGAACACACGGCAGATACACAAGCACCTGCATCTTCGAGCAAAACCACCATCGCGTCCCTGCTCATAGACACCAGTGCACAAATGTCCATACTCAAAGAGATGGTCGACGGCTTGCCTGAAGACGAAATCAGGCGTATTGGTGATTTGCAGATTCCGTTGGCATTATTCAATGCCTATCTCAATGAGGCCGATACCTGGTCGCGCCAACTGGTACAAGACCTTGGAGAGTGGGCACTGGAGTTTACCCAATCTGCGCCAGAATCTTTAATCCGACTCGCACACTCTCTAGTCGGCAGCTCGGCTACTGTTGGTATGGGCAGCCTGGCATCTGTTGCACGCGGTATTGAGTATGCGCTCATCCATCTGGAAAACCGTACTGCAAAAGCCACAGAGATCCATATTCTGCTGAAAGCAGCAGAAAGAATTCGTCAGGAACTGCACCAATTTGCTGCAGGACTCTCCCGCCCGTTTGATACAGACATATTGAACGAATTGGCGGCCATCATTGACAACTCTCTGCCTGATGCAGCACAAACAAGCAGTGCTGCAATACAACCAGCCGCAGAGATAGACAAAAAAAAAACTTAGTCCTGACAAACACTGCGCAAGCTGAAGCAACTACTTTAAATGCTTCGGGCTTGCCAGCTGACGCGGCGCTGCAAACAACAGCAAACATACACCAAGAAGCACCCCAGCAAAGCGCAGAAACCAGCAGCACTGGCAATGTGCCCACTCTGCTGGATGTTATTGATCCTGACCTGTTTCCCATCTTCAGCGAAGAAGCAGAAACTCTGATTGAGCAACTCAATGGCACCATGCGCCAATGGGTGGAGCAGCCTAGCGATCAGAGTGCACGCAAGGAATGCATGCGCCTTCTGCACACATTCAAAGGCGGTGCGCGGCTGGCTGGCGCCATGTATCTGGGTCAGATGGCGCACGATATGGAGTCTGCCATTGGCGCGCTGGATTGCAATGCGCAACAGGCGCAAGACATCAGGCCTTTGCAAGATACGCTTGATGCAATAGACAACCGTTTTCGTCAACTGCAACAAGGCGATAGTGCTGCTGCTCAAAATAATGAACAGACAATAGCCAACATCGAAATCAGCCTCGCTAATACTGCTACTGTCAACACAAATGCCCCGCCTATTACCCCCACCATATCAGGCGAGCAATCAAAAACCAGCAACTCAAGCTGTGCCGCTCAGAATCAAGATTGCATTGATCCAGACTTGTTCCCAATCTTCAGTGAAGAAGCAGAAACTCTAATAGAGCAACTCAATGGCACCATGCGCCAATGGGTTGAGCATCCCTGCGATCAAAATGCCCGCAAGGAATGTATGCGCCTGCTGCATACATTCAAAGGCGGTGCGCGGCTGGCCGGCGCCATGTATCTGGGCCAGATGGCGCACGATATGGAGTCTGCCATTGGCGCATTTGATTGCACTGTGCAGCAGGTTCAAGATATCAGGCCTTTGCAAGATATGCTTGACGCAATAGACAACCGTTTCCGTCAACTGCTGCAAGGCGATAGCGCCGTTGCCAACAACTGCGAGCAGGCAGCTGCCATTCCCGAAGTTGCCACCGCCAATACTGTCAAGGTAGGCAACCAGCTTCCAGAAAATTCTGCTGCACACAGCGCCACCGCCACAGGCAGCGGCCTGTCTGCAGTTGCTATGCCTGTTGCTACCCACTTGGCTCCCCAGCAAACCAGCCAGCAACAAGTGCGGGTTCGAACCCATATGCTGGATCGCATGCTAGGGCAAACCGGTGAAGTTATCAGCAGCCGCGCACGACTTGAATCAGAACTCACCAATTTTCGCCATGCCATGCAAAACATGGATGGCAGTCTGGAACGCTTGCGTACCCATCTGCGCAACATTGAAGTACAGGCAGATTCGCAAATGCAATCACGCCAAAGCGATGCACCCAACACAGCGCGCGACTTTGATCCGCTTGAATTTGACCGTTTCACCCGCATGCAGGAACTCACGCGGATGATGGCCGAATCGGTCAACGACGTTGCCAGCGTTCAGCGCAGCATGGTGCGCAGCGTGCAATCTGCTGAAGACAACCTCACCGCACAAGCACGACAGGCCAGAGAGCTGCAAAACGACCTGCTACGCACCCGCATGATTGAATTTGACAGCCTGTCCGAGCGTCTGCACCGCGTAGTACGACAAAGTGCCAAAGAATCTGGCAAAGAGGTTGCGCTCCAGATTATTGGCGGCCATATCGAAATGGATCGCAGCATTCTGGATCGTGTTACCTCACCCTTTGAACATCTGTTGCGCAACGCCATAGTGCACGGTATTGAACCCCCCGAGCAACGCATCAGCATGGGCAAAGATGCCACTGGAAAAATAACAATTACCCTGTACCAAGAGGGCAATGACGTAGCCATTACCGTGCGTGATGACGGGCGCGGGCTAGATGTTGTGCGCATCCGTGAAAAAGCAATGGCACAAGGCCTGCTGCAATCTGATGCAATGATCAACGATGACGATGCAATACAACTCATTTTCCAAAGCGGTCTGTCCACTGCCAAAACTGTCACCTCACTAGCGGGCCGTGGTGTAGGGCTGGATGTAGTACGTACAGAAGTAAACGCTCTGGGTGGCCATATCTCGGCTGAAACGCACCAAAACACTGGCACTGAATTCATCCTTGTGCTGCCATTGACCACAGCAGTAACGCAAGTCGTGGAAGTGCGTGCAGGAGACTTGCACTTTAGTGTGCCTGCACACTTGATCGAATCCGTACAGCGCTGCTCTCGCAAAGAAATCGAGCAAGCTTACAATTCGCAGACCTACGCCTTCAATGGAGAACGTCTGCCCTTTTACTGGAGTGGCGCCATGCTGCAATCTACGCGTTACAGCAAAGAAACAAACAACCAGCGCCAGATTGTCGTGATATTGCGCAGTACAGTTCAGCGTATCGTGATGCATGTCGACGCAATTATTGACAATCACGAAGTGGTAGTAAAAAACATTGGCCCGCAACTGGCACGCATGCCCGGACTTGCAGGCGTAACGATTCTTCCCGATGGTCGCTTGCTGTATATCTACAACCCAATCGTACTTTCAGTGGTTTACAACCAGCAAATACGTGCTTTCAGTGCTGATCTAGCCGATCCTGCTGTACTCGGCGGAGAAGCGCATGGCGCCGTCAACATATCTGTTTTGACCGAGGTAAAACCCCTGATACTGGTCGTTGACGACTCCATTACCGTACGCCGCGTAACCGAACGCCTGCTCAAACGCAGAGGCTACCGGGTTGCACTTGCTGCAGATGGCCTGCTTGCTCTGCGCGAGATAGAAATCGAAAAACCAGCGGTAGTTCTTTCTGATATAGAAATGCCAAAGATGGACGGCTTTGATCTACTGCGCAATATCCGCAATGACGAGAAACTCAAAAATCTGCCCGTCATCATGATTACTTCTCGCTCTGCAGACAAACACCGTGATCACTCCATACAGCTTGGCGCCAACGATTTTCTTGGCAAACCATACTCGGAAGATCAGTTGCTTGACTGCATCCGTCAACAAATGAGCACACAGGCCATCAACACCAGCAGCTCCGTACATTAAGGAAGCGCTGATTTATTCCAGCTTCGTATAAAGAGAATAAATAAGCGCCTCCTTAAAAATACTATATCTTTCAGAGTACACAAAATATGTTTTCATTAAACAACTGTGTTTACTTTCTTGTACAAATAGCCTAAAAAAGTCACTCAAAAACCAACAAAACCCAGAAAATTAAAGCAAAATAATGCTGCGGACTGACCCTTATTGTTTTTATCGCTTTTTTGTAGTGCAGCACAGGTAGATTCATTTTTTAACGCAAAAAATTCACCATGAAACGCAGCATTTTCACCATACTTTCGGCGCTGCTTGCTGGAATACTGATCGTGGCTTGCTCGCAACAAAATGACCCATCTGAAAACTTGTCTGCTTCAGCACCCCAAGAAAAAATAGTCATCGGTCTGGACGATAACTTTCCACCAATGGGGTTTCGCGACTCAAAAGGAGAAATCGTCGGCTTCGATATAGACCTGGCACGCGAAGCAGCCAAACGCATGAATGTAAGAGTTTCATTTATGCCCATCGACTGGAGCACCAAAGAGGATGAGCTCACCAGCAAGCGCATTGATGCCATATGGAATGGTTTTTCCGTTACTGAAGAGCGCAAAAAAACATTCCTGTTTAGCCAGCCCTACATGCAAAACCACCAGATTGTGGTTGTTAACCGAATGTCTACCATTCAGACCAAGGCTGACCTGAAAGACAAACTAATAGGTGTACAAGAAGGCAGTACCTCGGCAGAGGTCGTGCAGGAAGATAAAGACCTGGCTCAATCCATGCTAGGAATCAAGGTATTTGCCAGCAACGTCATCGCACTCATGGAGCTGATTACAGGCCGCTTGGACGCAGTCGTACTTGATGAAGTGGTTGCACGCTACTACCTTAACCAAGCACCCGGAAAATACCGCATTCTGTCTGAAGACTTTGGCATTGAAGACTATGCCGTAGGCTTACGCAAAGAAGATACAGCCCTTATGCTCAGACTGGATAACACACTTGCCAACATGAGGGCAGATGGCACAACAGCAAGAATCTATACAAAATGGTTTGGGAACACATCAAAATAAGAAAAACAGCAATATATATTTCGCAAAATTGTTCCCTGAAAGATAGTACTTTTACATTGCAGTAAAAAGTATGACTCTGCCTGTAACTCAGCCTCATTGCTTTATGCTGGCGCAGCGACTACACCCAAGTACTGCCCTCAAACCAGCAACCCCGCCATTTGTAGAACTTTACAAAACAGCATTACAATTTTTATCGCCAGAAAATGCGACAAAGTACTCAATTATTTTAATTTTTAGTATTTTTATAGTACTATATTGGTAGGAATCACATCTCTCCAAGAGAATTTTGGCATGAAGCGTCGCATATTCACTCTGTTCTCTGTTCTAGCCATTGCTGCGCTGGCGGTGGGTTTTTCTCTGCAAAATACATCTTCCAGCAAAGCCAGTGCAGCTGACACATCTGGCATGCCTGTGCCCTCTGCAGCGGCAAAAAAACTGATTGTCGGACTAGATGATGATTTCCCTCCCCTCTGCTTTCGTGACGAACATGGCAACCTTGTCGGTCATGACATAGACATGGCGCGCGAGGTTGCCAAGCGCATGAATATGAAAATTGAGTTTGAAATTATCGACTGGAGCGCCAAGGAAACCGAACTGGCTAACAGGAACATTGATGCCATCTGGGGTGGTCTGACCATTACCGAGGAACGTAAAAAAAATATTCTGTTCAGCAGCCCCTATATGCAAAACCACCAGATTGTGATTGTGGATGGAGCTTCACCTATTCAGAACAAATCTGATCTCAAAGACAAGGTGGTAGGCCTCGAAGATGGCAGCACTTCTATTGATGCACTCAATAGCGACAAGCAATTGGCTCAATCCATGAGAGGCATCAAAGTTTTTGCGAACAATGCAGTCGCCATGAAAGAGCTGGACATTGGTCGCTTGGATGCTGTTATGGTTGATGAAGTAGTTGGTCGCTACTATGCCAGCAAAAATCCAGGCAAGTACCGCATATTGGATGATAATTTTGGAGGCGAAGAATACGGTGTAGGTTTGCGCCTTCAGGACACTGCGCTACTTGCAGATCTGGAAAAAGCGCTCGCCAGCATGCATGCCGATGGCACAGCAAAGAGAATTTACGCACACTGGTTTGAACAGCACTTGTAAACCCCAATTGCTTGTTAGGGTTTGCGGTGATGTCGGATGTGTTTTTGTGGCTGTTTACTCGGTTGTAATAAGCCAACAGTCGTTCTTTTAGCGCGAAGCAACCGACCAAAACAACCAAAAAGACACCAGCAGCACGCAAACCGGGGTGAAGTTCCGCCTAATAGATAATCTGGATTAAAAATTACAGCTTGTCTTTAATCTGACTGATTTGCGTTATATTTAAATCCGTTGTTAATCATGCACTTTCGTTGCATTATTGTGTACCGCTAGTGACAAGGTAGTAAAATTTGCTCGTCTGCTTCATATTTTTCTGTACTGCCACGAAACAATACAGGAAGTTTTCATTTTTCACAAACTAGGGAAATTTTCACCATGAAACGTCGTATTTTCACCCTGCTCTCTACATTGGCCGCTGGTGCCTTGATTGTGGGATGCACCCAGCAAAACGCTCCAAGCAATAGCGCCAGCGCTGCAAGCACTCCTGCAGAGCCTGCTTCCACAGCAACCATCACAAAAATGGTAATTGGTCTGGATGACAACTTCCCCCCCATGGGCTTTCGCAATGACAAAGGCGAAATTGTCGGTTATGACGTAGATATGGCACGCGAAGCCACGAAACGCATGGGCATTGAAGTCGAATTCAAACCTATTGACTGGAGCGCCAAAGAAGCCGAACTCACCGGCAAGCGTGTAGATGCCCTGTGGAACGGTCTGACCATTACAGAAGAACGCAAAAAAAATATTCTTTTTAGCCAAGCATACATGCAAAACCACCAGATTGTGATTGTTACTGCCAACTCTCCCATTCAGGCAAAAGCTGACCTGAAGGGTAAGGTGGTAGGTGTACAAGATGGCAGCAGCGCAGTTGAAGCGGTCACCAAAGAAGAAGAATTGGCCAAATCCATGAAAGAAATCAAGAAATTTGGTGACAACGTAACAGCTCTGATGGACTTGACTACTGGCCGCCTGGATGCCGTGGTGGTGGACGAAGTGGTTGGTCGCTATTACGCCAGCAAAAAAGCGGGGCAATACCGCGTATTGACTGAGCATTTTGGCAGTGAAGAATACGGTGTGGGTCTGCGCAAAGAAGACACTGCTTTGCTGGCCAAGCTGGAAGAGGCTCTTGCTGCCATGAACGCTGACGGCACCGCTAAAAAAATCTACGCGCAGTGGTTTGAAGGCGCTGCACAATAAAACAGCATTAGGCTCCACACTGCAGAAGCTAACTAACAGCTTCTGATGCACAAAACCCCTTGAAGCATCAACCGATGCTGCAAGGGGTTTTTTAATTGCAACGCCGTTAGGCGTTTAGTTTAGTGCCGGAAGAATTCATGCATCAGGCAGCTTTATCAACAGCCTCTTCCGCTTCAACCCGTGGTGGCACCATGGCAGAAATAATGTCACCCATTTGTAAAACCCCCAAATGCCTGCCTTTCGCATTGGTGACATTGGCAACCTCCTTGCCCGCCGCATTCATGATGCGCACGGCCTCTTCAATTACCAAATCAGAATCTACAACCAGGCAGTCTGGCGCACACCAGGTTGGGTCAACGTGTGGCTGCGAATAACGCGCCCACGGTTTACACCCCGCACAAAACTGGCAATGTATTCATTGGCCGGGTTAAGCACAATGTCCTGCCCCGTTCCTTGCTGCACAACCTCGCCTTCACGCAAAATAGCAATCCTGTCCCCCAAACGCAATGCCTCGTCCAAATCATGGGAAATAAAGACAATGGTTTTTCCCACTTCTTCCTGAATATCGAGCAACACCGATTGCATGTCAGAGCGGTTGAGCGGGTCTAATGCAGAAAACGCCTCATCCATCAGCAAAATAGATGCATTATTTGCCAACGCATGCTGATGCTGCTCGCGCAACTCATCTTTGCACATGCCTTGCTGAACCAAAGGCAGCATTTTTTCGGGCGCTGCGCCATTGTATAGCCCTTTAATTTGTATACCAGCAGCTTCAACGCTGTTTTGTTCAGTTTGATTACCCATGTGTCAGCTCCAGATGTTTTTGTAGTCGTCTGCCATACGCCTGCGTTACGCGATCAAGCAAAATCGCTATGCCCACAATAGCTAGACCATTGAGCAAACCCAGTGTGAAATATTGGCTTGAAATAGCACGCAATACAGGCTGCCCCAAGCCCTGCACGCCAATCATGGAAGCAACCACAACCATAGACAGCGCCAGCATGATGGTTTGATTGATGCCTGCCATGATGGTATGCAAAGACAGCGGCAATTGCACCTGATACATTTTTTGCCAACCCGAAGCACCAAACGCATCGGCAGCCTCCAGCAAAGAGCTATCAACCAAGCGGATACCCAGATTGGTAAATCGTATAACTGGCGGAATGGCATAAATCACGACAGCAATCAGCCCAGGCACGCGCCCGATACCCAGCAGCATGACAACTGGTATCAGGTAAACAAAGCTGGGCATCGTTTGCATAACATCCAGCACATGCGAAAGAATCCGCTGGAAATGGTCGCTTTTGCTCATCAATATGCCAATGGGCAAGCCCAGCACCAAAGACACCACAGTTGCCACAAAAATCATGGCCAGCGTTTTCATGGTGTTATCCCACATGCCCATATAACCAATGGCAAGCAGCGTCAAGGCAACACCAACAACAATTCTCCACGAACGCGATACCAGCCATGCCAAGGCCAATAATGTAGCCAGCACGAACGGCCAGGGAGTTTGTGTCAAGAGCCGCTCAGACGCAATTAAAAAAGGGGCTGTACTAGATTAGCGGGAGTGCTAATCTATGCATATGGGTCTAAGTCGTTGTAAATTAACAGCTTATCAGCAAAAGCGGTTGCTTGAATACTTCGTTTTGGAAGTAACAGCCCGAAGTGCTGCTGACATGTTGCAAATTCACCCCAATTCTGCTGCTCTGTTCTACACCAAAGTGCACCTTCTCATTACCAAACAACTGGTTTTGGATGCACAACAGAGGTTTGATGGCAACATCGAACTCGATGAAAGCTACTTCGGTGGTGTACGCAAAGGCAAACGGGGTCGTGGCGCTGCGGGCAAGGTCATTGTCTTTGGCATCTTAAAGCGTGGTGGCCGTGTTTATACCCAGGTTGTAGAGAACACCAGGACTGAGACACTGATGAGTGAAATCAGAAGGAAAATCATGCCTGACAGCGTTGTTTACACAGACTCTTATCACAGCTATGGAGCTTTGGATGTGAGCGAATTTGTGCATCACCGGATCAACCACAGCACGCACTTTGCCAAGGGCAGGAATCACATCAATGGAATTGAAAACTTCTGGAATCAGGCCAAACGGGTGTTGCGCAAATACAATGGCATTCCAAGGAAGAACTTTCACTTGTTTCTCAAAGAGTGTGAGTTCAGGTTCAACTATGGAAGTCCTAAACAGCAGCTCAAAACACTGCTGGGTTGGGCTAACTTTTGAGCTTATCTAGTACAGCCCCAAAAAAAATATCCAAAAGGTGCTTTTTCCCTTGCGCGAAATCGCCAAAAAAATCGCCATTTCCCCCTTAAAATGCCGCTTCTGGCCATCTTCCACATTTCTGGCAAGCACAAAAAACACGCACGATCAAACAATCTGAACGCAGTCTGATTGTTGCAAATAGTTACTCGTTGTGCTGCTTTGCTACTGACCATGACAGCGATCAGCCACCACCAGTCACTTTCTCGCCCCGTGCATAAACACCCCCCTGCACACAGCACAAAACTACTTCCAGGACGTGCACGATATGGCGCTTTAGCGCTATAGAATCCATCCTCACTCATGAATACTCTTATCGCCATGTTGCCCCCTTTGTTAGCGGGCGCAGCAACCACACTTAAATTATTTTTCATTACGCTGCTACTATCCCTGCCGCTAGGGTTGGTGCTGGCTTTGTTGCGCATATCCAGCTGGAAATGGATACGTTCAGCCGTAAGCACGTATATCTGGCTTATGCGTGGTACGCCTTTGATGCTGCAGTTACTGTTTGTATATTTTGCGCTGCCCTTCATACCTGTCATTGGCATTCGCCTGCCTGATTTTCCCGCTGCCCTTGTTGCTTTTGTGCTGAATTTCGCAGCTTATTTCGCCGAGATTTTCCGTGCGGGAATTCTGGCCGTTGATCGCGGGCAATATGAAGCAGCAAAAACTTTGGGGCTAAGCTATATGCAAACCATGCGTCGCATTGTGTTGCCGCAAATGGTGCGCCACATACTGCCCCCCATGAGCAATGAGACCATTACGCTGGTCAAGGACACTGCCCTGATTTATGTATTGGCTCTCAATGACTTGCTACGTGCCGCACGCAATATCGTGCAACGCGACTTTACAGTGACGCCTTTTATTGTGGCCGGCGCGTTCTATCTGTTCATGACACTGATACTGACATGGCTGTTTCAAAGGCTGGAAAATCACTACGCCCGGCAGGATCAATAATCATGCAAGAAGCGCTTTCAACCCCCTCAACACAGACTGTACCTGCCCTGCAAGCAACAGGCATTCACAAAAGCTTTGGCTGCAATCACGTCTTGCGCGGTGTTAGCCTGGAAGTGGCTTCAGGAGAAGTGGTGGCAATCATTGGCGCATCAGGCTCCGGCAAGTCCACCTTTTTACGCTGCATCAACCATTTGGAAACCATTGATCAGGGGCACATCACCGTTGCTGGGGAAACGCTGGCACAAACGCCTGAAAGCAGCCAAAAAGCCATCTACCCACCCGAGCGAGAAGTGCGCCGCATTTGCCGCAGCATGGGCATGGTTTTCCAGCACTTTAACCTGTTTCCGCACATGACAGTGCTGCAAAACTTGCTGGAAGCACCCATGACTGTCAAAGGCTTGTCGCGCGATACGGTCGTGCCACGCGCCGAGGCTTTGCTGACTAAAATTGGCTTGTTAGACAAACGAGATGCATACCCGGCACGCCTGTCTGGGGGACAGAAACAACGTGTTGCCATAGCCCGTGCACTGGCTATGGAGCCACAACTGATGCTCTTTGATGAGCCTACCAGTGCTCTGGATCCCGAGCTGACAGGTGAGGTACTCCGCACAATGCAACAACTGGCCAGTGAAAACATGACAATGCTGGTCGTAACCCACGAAATGGGCTTTGCCCGCGAAGTTGCCGACCGCGTAGTCTTTATGGATGGCGGTGCAATTATCGAAAACAAGCCCGCACGTGAATTCTTCCGCAATCCTGAGCATCCACGCACACAGGCTTTTTTACAACACATGCTTTAACAGCTTACTGGCCTGCCCTGGCATAAAATACCCCTATGCCTTCTAATGAATCTGCTTCCATCAATCTGTCACAGCATTTCCTGATTGCGATGCCTGGCCTGCAGGACTCAGGATTTGGGCGTAGTGTGATCTATATTTGCGAACACAATGAGCATGGCGCTTTTGGGCTTTGTATCAACAAACCACTGGAAATGCCGCTTGAAGACCTGTTTGCCCAAAACCGCTTGCCTCTCAAACGCACCGACCTGATCGGGCAGCGTATATGCTGGGGTGGACCTTTGCACCCTGAGCATGGTTTTATACTGCATAAAAAACACTTCGAAGACCAAAAAACCGAAACTGACCCCTCATATACGTCATCACTGCAGACTGCTGACGGCTTGCAAATGACAACTTCCAGAGACGTCCTTGACGCCCTTTCCGAAGGGTATGGCCCTTCGCATGTATTTGCTGCTCTGGGTTACTCTGCTTGGGGTAGCGGTCAGCTCGAAGATGAAATCCGCAGCAACAGCTGGTTAACAGTTGCTGCCGAGCATACGCTAATTTTTGAGGTTCCCTTTGACGAACGCTATGACCGCGCCATGCTACTGCTAGGCGTGCAGCCTTGGGCACTGGCATATCAAGCGGGCACTGCCTGACTTCCACACAGCTTTGCAGCATCTGGAAAGCACTTAGCCAAGTCATGAAAAGCACTTCTCAGGCATCCGTAAACAGCAACACAGCTTCCTTGTTTCAGGAGCCAGGGCAATCTCCGCCCATTAACCCTGAAAAGTTCCAACAATTTATGGGCATTGACTTTGGGCAAAAACGCACTGGTATGGCTGTAGGTAACAGCATTACTGGTTGCGCTACGCCATGCAAAAGCATTGTTGCACAGGGAGATGCCCGTTTTGCCGCTATTGCTGCGCTGATTCGTGAATGGCAACCTCAGGCATTGGTCATAGGCATTCCCTGGCATCCTGATGGTGCCGCCCATGCCAACACCAAAAAAGCTCTCGCTTTTGGCCGCCAGCTAGCTCTTAGAAGCAAATTACCCGTCTACACTGTCGATGAGCGTTACAGTACCACTGAAGCCATTGCACAGGGTGCAGCCGATGCCGATGCGGCAGCTGCATGCATTATTCTTGAACAGTTTTTAAATCAAACCTTCCATGCCTGAACAACCACCATCTACCATCACGGCTGAATCATTGCAACTTCCGGACGCTGAGGCACTTTATAGCACCCTGCGTGAAAAGCTTCTGCCATTGCGCCTGCCACACACCCAAATAGCAGGCATTACTTCTGGCGGTGCCTGGCTAGCACAAAGGCTACAACGTGACTGGTCTTTGGATGCGGTAGGAACGATTTCAACCACGCTGCATCGTGACGACTTCGCACGCCGCGGTCTGAGCCATGCTGCACAAACCACCCTGCCCTTTGAGGTAGATGGCGCACATATCCTGCTGATTGATGACGTGCTCTATACTGGGCGTACTATACGCGCGGCGCTCAATGAAATTTTTGACTTTGGTCGCCCTGCCAGCGTGCAACTGGCTGTATTGGTTGATCGTGGCGGCAGGCAGCTTCCAATAGAAGCTGAAGTTGCTGCAACTCGCCTGACCCTGCCCGAAAACCAGTCTCTGGCTTTGTCTAAAAATGAGGACGAAACCTTCAGCCTGACACTACGTTCCACCGATCCTTTGTAAAAATCTGTATGTGCCTTACTCGCCAGAGCCTTCTGGCAGGTATATTTCTGTTCACTTTTTAAAATCAACTCCTTGCCGCCATGCCTGAATCGTCTGACAAAACCCCCAGCATCATCCCGAACAATTGGGAACGTGCCATGCTGGAAAAAGTGGCTATGGCCTCTATTCTGGAGCAACGCGCTGCAAGGCGCTGGAAAACAACCATGCGTATGGCATGGCTGGCTTTTTTTGTGGGTTTAGCCTGGCTCATGTTTCACCGCGCCACACCACAATCTACAGTTAGCATTGAGCCACACACCGCTGTGGTTGAAATTAGCGGGGCCATTAGCGACGGCAACGACAGTGATGCACAAACTGTTATTGCCAACGCAAAAACAGCCTTTGAAAACAACAACTCCAAGGCTGTTGTGCTACTGATTAACTCGCCTGGCGGCAGCCCTGTGCAATCGGGCATCATTAATGACGAGTTGCTGCGCATGAAAGCCAAATACAAAAAACCGCTTTATGCAGTAGTTGGAGATAGCTGTGCCTCTGGCGCATATTACGTTGCTGTAGCCGCTGACCAGATTTTTGTAGATAAAGCCAGCATGGTGGGCAGTATTGGCGTATTGATGGATGGTTTTGGCTTTACGGGCACCATGGAAAAACTCGGCATCGAACGGCGCCTGCTTACCTCAGGCGATAACAAGGGCATGCTTGACCCATTTAGCCCACTTAGCCCCGAGCATAAAGCCCATGCACAAACCATGCTGGCACAAATCCACCAACAATTCATTGACGTTGTCCGCAAAAACCGCAGTGACCGCCTGAAAGAGAATCCTGACACGTTCAGCGGCATGGTCTGGACTGGTCAGCAAGCCATACAAATGGGACTTGCCGACCAACTGGGCAGCATTAACTCTGTAGCTCGCGATGTGGTAAAACAGGAAAAAATCGTTGACTACACAAAGCGTGAAAATGTAGCCGAAAAACTGGTGAAAAAGTTTGGGGTTTCTGTAGGTGTAGGTATGGTGCAAGCTGCCAAATCACAAAGCGGCTCCATGCAATAAAAACAATCGCATGCAGCTCTTTGGCTAGCGTTGCATGCGCATCATGCTGTTTGTCCCAGCCAACAGCATTGCTGTGCATTAAATCAGCCTGTTGCTATCTCTGCATCAGCAAATCCACCTCGGCGCTCTGCAACCAGCGCCATTGGCCAACAGCCAAATCAGCAGGCAATGCCATTTGCCCAATCTGTGCACGATGCAAAGTTTCCACACGATTGCCAACCGCAGCCAGCATGCGCTTGACCTGATGGTATTTACCTTCAGTCAATGTCAAATCCAGACTGTGACTACCTGTTGCCACGCAATCCGCAGCCTTGACTGGCACAGGGCTGTCATCCAGCACCACACCTGCCAATAATCGCTCGATTTGTTTCACATCAACTGCATGCTTGCAGCCAACCTGATACACCTTGGGCACATGGCGTTTGGGCGAAGCCATTTTGTGAATTAATTGACCGTCATCCGTAAGAATGAGCATGCCCGTCGTGTCTTGGTCAAGTCGTCCTACCGCTTGTACGCCCTGCACTGCACCCTTTTGTGGACGCTGGCGCAGAGGGGCAGGCAGCAATGTATAGACGCTGGGCCAGGCCGATGGTTTTTGCGAGCATTCAGTGCCTGCTGGTTTATGCAACACAATGCAGGCACGGCTGTAATAGTGCCAAAGCTGGCCTTGTACGGTGTAGGGCATACCGTCGTGCGCGGCTATTTCATGGCTGGCGTCGGTGATGATTTGGCCGTCTAGTTGCACCAGCCCTTGCTGCACCAGACCTGCACAAATGCGGCGCGTGCCAAAGCCTTGGCTGAAGAGCATATCTGCCAAAGGCAGCGACCAGATTGTTTGAGTAGCGTTTTTCATGCGATGTATCGTTTTGGGCTTTTGACAAATGCCAAGGGCTGATAACGGCTTGTCAGCTCGCTACCAGCCCTTGGTTTTGTTACGCCCGCATGGGAGCAGCTTGTCAGTGCTGCTCTGCGTCAAATGGCATGGGTGCGTTGCCCAAATCGCGTTTGGTCTCAACCAGCACCAGCGGAGTATTGTCAATCACTACTGGAGCAGGGCGCTCACGCGGTACATGCACAGGTTGTGGTTCAGCAGCAATAGCGGCCTGCGCTGCTGCGACTTTTTCACTGTCTGAATTGACCCACAGTAAACCTGCAACAGCCACTATTTGCTGCAACTGCACTTGTGGCAACGTATATGCAGCCACTTTAGGCATACCAATGCTTTGTTCCGATATGGCTTCTGTAACAGTGGCCACAACAGAAGCAACGGGTTGCTGCACCACACTGTCTGACACTGCTGGCGCTGGCTCTTCAGCAGGTTGCAGGCTGGCTATTGGCGCATTGGCGTGCGCAGAAAAATAGCTGCGTGGAATTTGTGCATAAACAGCATCATGCCCACTGCTTTGCTCTGGCTCGGCTTGTGTTGTTTGTGGTGCAGCCTCTATAGCGCTGTCATCTGCATTCGGAGCAGCTTGCGTATTCTGACGATCGCGATTGCGTCGGTCTCGGCCATAGCGATCACGCGAACGACGCTCGCGGCGCTGAGTTTCGCTGCCATTGCTGCCAGCTTCACCATCAACGCTCGCAATATCTACGCTACAAGGAGTTTCAATGTCTGTAGCAGTATCAGCACAAGGCTTGACTGTGTTGGCATTTTCAAAATACGAACCCGCTGCATTTACTTCAGACGCATCGCTGTTTGTCTGCATGGCGCGTGGGTTACGACGTGGCTGGCGCTGATTGCGGCTACTGCGGCTGCTCTCATCGTCCTGCACCAAGCTCGTAGTCTCAGCAGCAATCTGGCGCTGATCAGCCTTGTCTTCGGTACGTGTATCGTTCCTGGAGGAAGCACGGCGATTCTCGATACGAGCATCTGTATTACGATCTGAACGCTCTCCGCGCTCATTACGTTCGCCGCGTTCACTGCGATCTGTACGATCGCCCCGCTCAACGCGCTCGCTGCGTTCTGCGCGTTCTGCCCGTTCAGTGCGCTCACCGCGTGCTGGACGGTTGTTCTCGCGTGGCTCACGTTGTTCTGCATTGCGATCAGCGTTGCGCTCATTATTGCGACCACCACGTGATTCACCATTGCGACTGCGCCCCTGGCTGCTACGTTGGCCACCTCGTACAGGTGCTGCAGGAGTTGGTGCCGCTGGCGGCTCCACACTGGCAGGCGCAAAGCCAAACCAACGCTTGATCATGCCCCAGAAACCTTCTTCTGGCACAGGTGCTGGAGCAGTTTTGCCTGGGCGCTGTGGCACAACTGGCGCTGGTCCACGCACTTCAGACAAAATGCCTTTGATAACAGGGCTTTGCTTGTTGGTGGGCTCGTTAGAGCGCAGGGTTACCGTGGTGGTGTCTTCAATCTCTTCCGCCATCTGGTAGCTGGCAGTCATGTTATCCAGACGCGGGTCGTCGTACTTGAGGCGCTCTAGGCGGTAGTTAGGCGTTTCAAGAGAACGGTTGGGTATCAGAATAACGTGCGTACGCTGGCGTGCTTCAATTTTGGCGATTTCAGGACGCTTTTCGTTGAGCAGGAATGACGCCACTTCAACTGGCACTTGGGCGTGAACAGCAGCGGTGCTGTCTTTCATCGACTCTTCCTGAATGATGCGCAAAATCTGCAAGGCGCTCGACTCGGTATCGCGCACATGGCCAGAGCCGCCACAGCGTGGGCAGGGGATAGATGCCCCTTCAGACAACGAGGGGCGCAGGCGCTGGCGACTCATTTCGAGCAGACCAAACTTGCTGATAGAACCAAACTGGATACGGGCGCGGTCTTGGCGCAAGGCATCGCGCAAGCGGCTTTCCACCTCGCGGCGATTGCGCGGCTCATCCATGTCGATAAAGTCAATCACAATCAACCCTCCCAAGTCGCGCAGGCGCATTTGGCGCGCCACTTCGTCGGCGGCTTCAAGGTTGGTGCGGGTAGCGGTTTCTTCGATGTCGCTGCCTTTAATGGCGCGTGCGGAGTTCACGTCGATTGAAACCAGTGCTTCAGTATGGTCAATCACGATCGCGCCGCCGCTGGGCAGAGCTACGATGCGCGCATAGGCGGACTCGACCTGATGCTCAATCTGAAAGCGGCTAAACAGCGGTGCTGCATCGCGATAACGCTTGACCTTGGATGCGTGCTCAGGCATCACATGGTTCATGAACTGGTGCGCTTGCTCGTAAATATCGTCGGTATCAATCAGGATATCGCCAATTTCAGGATTGAAATAATCGCGCAGCGCACGCACGACCAAATTGCTTTCCTGATAAATCAGAAAAGCGCCCTTGCCTGCTTTGCCCGCACCATCAATGGCATCCCACAGTTTGATAAGGTAATTCAAGTCCCATTGCAGCTCTTCGGCGGTGCGCCCAATGCCAGCGGTACGCGCGATGATGCTCATGCCTTTGGGGTAATTGAGCTGGTCCATCGCCTCTTTGAGCTCAGCGCGGTCGTCACCCTCAATACGGCGGCTTACGCCACCGCCACGCGGGTTGTTGGGCATCAGTACCACATAACGGCCTGCAAGGCTGATAAATGTAGTCAGTGCCGCACCTTTGTTGCCGCGCTCTTCTTTTTCCACCTGCACCAGCAGCTCTTGGCCTTCGCTGATGACTTCATTGATACGCGCTTGGCTGACAGGCACGCCTTCGGCAAAATACTGGCGGGAAATTTCCTTGAATGGCAAAAAGCCGTGACGGTCTTCACCGTAATCAACGAAGCAAGCCTCCAGCGATGGCTCTACACGCGTTACCACTGCTTTATAAATATTGCCCTTGCGCTGCTCGCGCCCGTCTATTTCAATTTCATAATCGAGCAGCTTTTGCCCATCGACAATTGCCAGGCGACGCTCTTCGCTCTGTGTTCCATTAATCAGCATCCGTTTCATGATGCACATCCTTCCTGCGCCCACTTCAGTGGCCGCAATAATTTATTCAACATGCAGCTGCGCACAGCAAAACTGCAACTGAATGCCAAAGGAAAACGCCTGAAACGGAGGGAATGGCCTGAATATGCCGCTTTAGCCGCAGGTTGCGGACAAAAGATAGCAGGGGGCGCGCGAAAGATTGGCAGCAGACAACAAACAAGCCCGTGATAGTAAAGGACTTGCATGATGCCAACGTAGGGCAGTGGGGAAAGAAATAATGCCACTCAAGCGCCGCTGCTGCTGCAATTGCAGCTTTCGCAGGGCAGGCGCATACTGGGGCAGGCAAGCAACGAGGCGCTGCCACAAAACCAGTAAAAAAGGCATCAGGAAAATCTGCACTTTGCTGCTCTCTCACCTTGGCTAATCAACAGACCAAAACGTCACATGCTGCATTAGACAAGGTAAAGTATTCCGTATTCGTGTTTCAAAGACGCCAACCCAAACTGTTTATGCCTTGTAGCGCCAGATATATATGGCAATCTGGTTGATACAGGGGATAATCAGCGGCATTGACTTGTTCGCTATAGTGCCAGTTTGGCAGCCTGTTATGGCCTGTTGCGTTCGTCTTAAACTTTTTGAAGTCTATTGGAATCAATTACTTGCAACGCTCTGACAATACAGTGAAACACATTATAGAGGCGAATGCCTGCATTTCATCACAGCTAACAGCCCCGAGTGTGAAATATCTGGAAGTTGATGCTGACAGCACAGGCCAGCGGCTTGATAATTTTTTGTTGCGCCATCTCAAAGGCGTACCAAAAACCCATGTGTATCGCATCATCCGCAGTGGCGAAGTGCGCATCAACAAAGGGCGCGTTACTGCCGACAGCCGCGTGCAACAAGGCGACGTGGTGCGCGTGCCACCAGTGCGCGTATCAGAGCGTGCGATCAACAAAGCGCAAGCTGTCACGCCCGCGCGTGAGTTTGCCACCCTGTTTGAAGACACTGCACTGATTGCTGTAGACAAGCCTGCTGGAGTCGCCGTGCATGGCGGCAGCGGCGTGAGCTTTGGCGTAATTGAGCAACTGCGCCGCGCGCGCCCGCAAGCTGCCTTTTTGGAGCTGGTTCACCGCCTTGACCGTGAAACCAGCGGCATTTTATTGGTCGCCAAAAAACGCTCTGCCCTTACCAGCTTGCAAGAGCAGTTTCGCCAGCGCAGCACTGGCAAAACCTATCTGGCGCTGGTGTTAGGTGACTGGCCGAAGAGCAAAAAAGTAATCAATACGCCATTGCACAAATACCTTCTGCCAGGGCAAAACGGCCAAGAAGGTGAGCGCCGCGTTAAAACCACCACCAAAGACGACCCTAACGGCATGCACGCTCTGACACTGGTTAAAGTTGCACAGCGCCTGCAACATCCTCTGGGGGCCTTTACCCTGCTTGAAGTCACTATCAAAACGGGGCGTACTCACCAGATCCGTGTACATCTGGCCTCCGCAGGTCACCCTATTGCGGGCGATGCGAAATATGGCGATTTTGAGCAAAACAAGGCACTTAACAAGGCTGGGCTAAAACGCATGTTTCTGCACGCATGGCAGCTACACTTCAGCCATCCTGCTACCGCAGAGGCAGTTGCTCTGCAAGCCGATTTGCCGCCAGACTTGGCACAATGGATAAACACCTGCACCACATAATGCGATCAGCCGCTTTAAGCGGCTGATCAAAGCTGATTATTGATATAGTGCGCGTTCTGGCACACCACTCCAGCAATCAGCTAACCACGAAGCAATCCATTGGTGCGCGCAGTATGGACAGCCTGAGTTCGACTCTTGACACCCAGCCTACGAAACAGCCGCCACAAATGCACCTTGACTGTGTGTTCGCTAATTTCCAGATGCTCGGCAATATCGCGATTACTCAACCCCTTGTCAAGGGCGATCAGCAATTGCCTCTGACGCTTGGACAGACGGCTACTGGAGATATCTTCATCATCCATGGTGCTGTCGGGCAACAGCAGCGTACGCAATGTCAGATAGATGTCCTTGCTGTCAGATTGCTTGGAAATGTAGGCATCAGCACCAGCATCAAGACAATCGTTCTCAAGAGTGTCACAGCTCTGGTCTGAAACGACAATAAGCTGCGCGCCAGGATAGCGGTTCTTGACTTCACGCACACCAGACGTACCCAAGGTGTCGTCCAACGTCAAATCAAGGCAAATAGCATCTGGCTCGCCATGCGTTTTAACACATGCGGGCAGGTCACCAATGCGACTTAGCTCAACCACTGCTTCCTCAGGCTTGATGCGTCCTAACAACGTCACCAGTGCCTCTCGATACAGCGGGTGATCTTCAATGACAAAGATGGGCATATAAGACCTTAATACTCAGCCATATACAAGATGGCAACATTCAAAATGGTAGTAATTTATAAAAAAACAATGCCTGAAAAATAAATAAATCTAAAGAGGCTCACGTAACAATCACAGGAAGATAGTTAAATTACTACCAAAGTAATCATTTTTAAAAAATAGAGCCTATAATTATTAATTTAAATATTCTCGTCTGCGATTGATTATAATGCAAAAATCGGAACAAGGGTATTTTAAATACCAATCACCATCAGCATTAAATTAGCCCGACACTTTGAAACTATTTCTTTAATAAAACGGCAGTAAACCTGTATCATGGATAAATAAAGTCACCCTTTATTATCAATCATATACATTTAAAAGATACTAATATTGCCGCAATGCAATCTGGAGCATCACATCCCCAACACAGCCAGATCTCCAGCGCCTTGACGTATCAGACATGGCGCCCCATTGTTGTTCATGGTTGTCAAATCCACCACGGTCGTAGGTGTCGCAGGGCAGGCGCCTGCATCAACAATACCCGCTACCAAATGTCCTACTGCTTCGGAAACTTCTTGCGCGTCATACAGCGGCTGCTCTGCCTCAGCCGGAATCAGCGTAGTCACTAGCAAAGGGCCATCATGCTCGGCCAACAGGGCTTGCAAAACGCTGTGTTTGGGCACGCGCAAGCCGATGGTTTTGCGCGAAGGGTGGCTAAGACGGCGCGGCACTTCTTTGGAGGCTTCAAGAATAAAGGTAAATGCCCCGGGCGTGCCTTGCTTGAGCAGGCGAAACTGCCGGTTATCTACCCGTGCATAAGAAGACAGCTCGCTCAAATCACGACACAGCAGCGTAAGATGATGTTTGTCATCTATACCCCGAATTTGCCGCATACGGTCGCTGGCAGCTTTGTCATCAACGTGGCAAGCCAGCGCATATCCTGAATCAGTAGGTATAGCCAGCACTTCGCCCTGTGCAAGCAGTGTCGCTGCTTTTTTCAGGATTCGCGGCTGCGGGTTGAGGGGGTGGACTTCGAATATTTGCGCCATGATTTTTCTATTATAAAAACCAGGCAGTTATAGTCTCGACCGCTTGTCAGGAAAAAAACTGACGAACGGTTATTGCAACTAGTGCCGATGCTGATGGTGTGCATCCGGATAATGGGAATGCTCGTGCTGTAAAGGCGCATGCTGGTGCCAATGGCTGTGCGGGCGACCAAAAACATGTTCATCCTGGTGCGCTGCATCTTCATCATCGTGATCATGCTGATGATGGGGGTCGTTATCGTCATGAGGATGCTTGTGTGCATTGGCATGGGCATCGTGAATATGCGCGTGGCCATGATCTTCACTCAAGTGCAGCAAGGTGCCCAGCAGCATCAAAACTCCTCCTGCTGCAAGTGGCGGCGTAAATGGCTCTTTGAGCAACACAAGAGAAAGTAACGCACCAAAAAATGGTGCAACTGAAAAGTACGCTCCAGTTCGCGCCGTGCCCAAATGCCGCAATGCAATGACAAACAGCGCCAAACTGGCGCCATAGCTCATAAAACCTACGGCACCCGCCCATAGCACCGTTGGCAACTGCGGCAGGCCTGCGCCCATCAAGCAGGCCAGCGCCAGATTCGTGCTGCCGGCACCCAAACCTTTAACCAAAGCAATCCAGCCTGCATCGTTGAGTGCTACCTTGCGCGTGAAATTGTTGTCTATACCCCAGCACAAGCAAGCCAGCAAAATGGCCAACGCAGGCCATACGCCAGACCAGGCATCTGCCCACGAACCAGTAAAAGCAATAGCTCCGTTTTGCGGCCAGCTCAACAACACAGCACCAGCAACCATGGCAGCCATACCCAGCAAAATTCGCCTGTCGGCATGCTCCTTGAATACGAACCATGCAATCATCGCGGTAAACACGCCTTCTGCATTGAGTAGCAGCGAGGCTCCCGAAGCAGGCATACGCGTCAAGCCCCACATCAGCAAAACAGGGGCGGCTACGCCGCCAGCCAAAATAGCTCCTACCAGCCAACGCCATTCACCCGCAGCAAGTTGCACCCGCGAGCGACGGCGTAGCAAGCGCAAAACCAGTAAGCCCAGACCCGAACCCAGATACAACAGCGCCGCCAGCATCCACGGGTTAATCTGCCCCAACAACAGCTTGGACAAAGGCGTGCCAGCGCCAAACAACAATGCGGCTGCAAAGGCGGCAACAATGCCAGAATTTTGATAAGGCTTACGCATAGTGATAAAGTCCTACATAGTTAAAGCAGCTTCGTGTCCACTAAAAAACATCTGGCAAAGACGAGCAATTTGCAACCTGCACAACCGCTTGGATTTTTTGCTGCAAAACATGCAAAAAAACACTGTGCGACTTTTGTGTCTATAATGCCCGAAAATTTCATGACTCATACACAGTACGACCACACTGGTCTGCAAACATGAACAGGCAGCGTCGCCCAAAGCACCACGGCGCAAAAATTTTTATCCCCTCACACATCTTCTTTCTGACGACCAACGTCCACACCGCAGGTTGATTGGCTCATTGCACACATCTCTGGCACAGCCGCCTGCAAAAACACCCTTTTATTTTTTCCATTCCCTTTTCTGAGGAATTACCCCATCATGCATCTGAATGAACTTAAAGTTCTGCACGTCTCTGAAGTGCTCAAACAAGCCGAAGAGCTTGAAATCGAAAACACTGGGCGCATGCGCAAGCAAGAGTTGATGAGCGCCATCATCAAAAAACGCGCCAAAATGGGCGAGCAGGTATTTGCCGATGGCGTACTTGAAATACTGCCCGATGGCTTTGGCTTTTTACGCAACCCCGACAGCAACTACACCGCCAGCACCGACGATATTTATATCAGCCCGAGTCAAGTGCGCCGCTTTAACCTGCACACAGGCGACATGGTTGAAGGCGAAGTACGCACACCAAAAGACGGCGAACGCTACTTTGCCTTAAACAAGCTCGACAAAATCAACGGCGGCTCACCCGACTCCAACAAGCACAAGGTGATGTTCGAAAACCTCACGCCGCTATTTCCTACCGAGCAAATGCGGCTTGAGCGCGAAATCAAGTCAGAAGAAAACATTACAGGCCGGGTGATTGACCTGATTGCCCCCATTGGCCGCGGCCAGCGTGCGCTGATTGTTGCGCCGCCCAAAAGCGGCAAAACCATGATGATGCAGCACATCGCCCACAGCATCACCGCCAACTACCCCGATGTGCATCTGATGGTGCTGCTGGTGGATGAGCGCCCTGAAGAAGTGACTGAAATGCAACGCTCGGTCAAAGGAGAAATCATCGCATCTACTTTCGATGAGCCTGCCACCCGCCACGTACACGTTGCCGAAATGGTGATTGAACGCGCCAAACGCTTGGTTGAGCTGAAAAAAGACGTAGTGATTTTGCTCGACTCCATCACCCGCCTGGCACGCGCCTACAACAACGTAGTGCCCAGCAGCGGCAAGGTGCTCTCGGGCGGTGTGGACGCCAACGCACTGCAACGCCCCAAACGCTTTTTTGGCGCAGCCCGCAACATCGAAGAAGGCGGCTCACTCACCATCATCGCCACTGCGCTGGTTGATACAGGCAGCCGCATGGATGAGGTGATTTTTGAAGAATTCAAAGGCACGGGCAACAGCGAAATCCACCTCGACCGCCGCCTGTACGAAAAACGCGTATTCCCTGCCATCCAGCTCAACCGCAGCGGCACGCGCCGCGAAGAACTGCTCTTGCAGCCCGACATTCTGCAAAAAACCCGCATCCTGCGCCAGTTTATGTACAGCATGGACGAAATCGAGGCGATGGAGCTGGTCTTAAAGAGCATGAAAGCCACCAAAAACAACCTCGAATTTTTCGACATGATGCGCAAAGGCGGCTAAAAACGCCTTGCACTGAATACAAAGACAAAAACACGGGAACAGAACGCAGAGGGCGCAAAAGCGACGCAAAAGTCGCAAAAAATACCCAAACAAAAGGTGCTGTTTTGTTCCAGTTTCGGATGTATACGGAATTAGCCGTCATTCCCGCGTAGGCGGGAATCCATCGTCATAAGAGGCGCAGCTGTGGATTCCCGCCTA
This sequence comes from uncultured Allobrachymonas sp., assembly GCA_964618495.1. Taxonomy (GTDB): domain Bacteria; phylum Pseudomonadota; class Gammaproteobacteria; order Burkholderiales; family Burkholderiaceae_C; genus Brachymonas. The sequence continues at coordinate 61,153 of CAZUBE010000001.1, forward strand.
CGCGGGAATGACGGTTTTCTGAATTTTCTCTTATATGAAGCATGAAGTGTTAGCCTGCTCATCACGAAAAAGAAGTAGGTTTTAATCAAACGCTGACGGCTTTTGGCGCAAATAGATTTTGGAGCGTAGTCCCAAGAAAACCATTTTGCGACTTTTGCGTATTTTTTGCGCCTTTTGCGTTCTGCCCCCGTATTCCCTGCACCCGCACCAAACTCCGCAGCCACCACCGCAGTTATCACCGCACTTTTCAGGCTTGCCCCACAACTTTTCAGCCAAGCCACTGCGCCCTGCCCCAAAACGGCGGCCAGTCGTGGGACAATCGCGCCCATGTTTGCACTATTTGAAGAGGCTGGCAAATTCGTCGCTGGCCGTATCCTTTCGCAAGCCGAAACATCGGCGCAAATTGAGCTGGACTCGGGTAAACGGGTCAAGGTCAAGGCCGCGCAGGTGCTTTTGAGCTTCCCCCAACCCCAGCCCGCTGAATTGCTGGCGCAAGCTGCTACGCTCTCAACCGAAGTAGATGTGCAGCTCCTTTGGGAGTTTGCCCCTGAAGATGAATTCGGCTTTCAAGACGTAGCCAAAGAGTATTTTCAAGACCCCGCCAGTCTGGTGCAGCAAGTAGCCACGCTGCTGGCGCTGTTTAACGCACCGCACTACTTCCGCCGCGTAGGCAGCAGCAAAGGCCGCTACAAAAAAGCCTCTGCCGAAGTGGTGCAGCAAGCGCTGGCGGCAATCGAGAAAAAGCAGCGCGTACAAGCGCAGATAGATGCTTGGGCGCAAGAGCTGGGCAATGCGTCTTGCCCCCAGCCCATCCGTGAACAGCTTTACAAAATCCTGTTCAAGCCCGACAAAAACGCTCCCGAATACAAAGCCGTAGTGCAAGCAGCCAAGGCCACACAGCGCGCGCCGCTCGATTTACTGCAACAAGCTGGCGCGATTGAGTCGCCCTACCAGTTTCACTGGCAACGCTTTTTGTTTGAATTTTTCCCCAAAGGCACGGCATTTCCGCCGCTGCAAGCTGCCCCGATTGATGCTGACGCACTGCCGCTGGCTGATGTGCAAGCCTTCTCAATGGATGACAGCAACACCACCGAAATTGATGACGCGCTCTCGGTCAGCGGGCTAGGCACAGGCACCGTCACGCTGGGCATACACATCGCAGCGCCCGGGCTTGCCGTGCAACCCAATGACGCGCTTGATGCCGTAGCGCGCACCCGCCTGTCTACCGTTTACATTCCAGGCTACAAAATCACCATGCTGCCCGCTGATGTGGTGCAGCACTACACGCTGCAAGCAGGGCACACGCCGCCCACGGTTACGCTGTACGTCAGCTTTGATGAAGCAACGCTGGCACTTGCAGGCACGCGCAGCCATATCGAGCGCACCCCTATTGCCCACAACCTGCGCATTGAAGCCATAGAGCCTATCGTCACTGCTGACTGGCTCAACGCCCCTGCCAGCACACCTGAAGCCGACCCAGCACTGCAACAGCACCGCCCTGCGCTTGCCTTTCTCTGGCGGCTGGTGCAGCACCTCAAAGCCCAACGCGAACTGGTACGCGGCAAGCCAGAAACCTTCACCCGCCCCGACTACAACTTCAAGCTGCTACGCGACGAAGCACTGAAAAACACCCCGCCCACAGGTGAAGAAGAAGTGCAAATCAGCGTGCGCCAGCGTGGTTCTCCGCTAGACATGATGGTTTCTGAAGCCATGATTTTGGCCAACCACCACTGGGGGCAAATGCTGGCCGACAACCATGTGCCAGGCATCTACCGCAGCCAAGCCGCCTTGGCGCCAGGCGTGAAAGTACGCATGGGCACCAAAGCACAGCCCCACGCGGGCATAGGTGTGCCCTGCTACGCATGGAATACCTCGCCACTGCGCCGCTATGTAGACTTGGTCAATCAGTGGCAAATCATCGCCTGCATCCGCAACGGCGCCACTGCCGCGCTGGCAGCTCCCTTCAAGCCCAAAGATGCAGCCCTGTTTGGCATCATCTCGGCCTTTGATGCCGCTTACACAGGCTACAACGGCTACCAAGCCAGTATGGAACGCTTCTGGACGCTCGTGCACCTGCAACGCGCGGGCATTAGCGAGCTCGAAGGCAGCGTTATCAACGTAGGCTTGGTACGCGCCAACAGCTTGCCGCTGGTCATTAACGTCATAGGCGCAGACAACCTACCGCGCAACGCACAGGTGCGCATCCGCCTGGGGCAAATCAACCTGATGGCACTAGATGTAAGCGGCACAGTCATCGCCAGACTCGACGACGCAGACACTACAGCCACAGAAACCAGCAGTGACGAAGATGACGAAGAGGAAACCATTGCTTCCGGCCCGCTAGCTATTGCCGTAAATATTGACGAAAATACCGAACCGAATGAGTCAGCAACATAAAATGCACATTGCATTTTTGCCGCACCTGATATGAGTAACGCTTCATCCAGCCCACCTGCTCCTAAAACACCTATGCGCATTTCGCCAATGGCTATTGCTATAGGTGTTTCTGTGCTATTGCATCTGGGCTTGCTGACCATCCGCTTTGTAGAACCCGAAGCCTATAACCGCATTCTGGAAGACACCCCTTTGGAGGTCATTCTGGTCAATGCGCGGTCTGAAGAGGCCCCAGAAAACCCGCAAGCCATTGCACAACACAACCTCAATGGCGGCGGCAATCTGGATCAGCCTGGAATTCGGGCCACATCGCCCTTGCCCCCCTCCCCCTTTAACTCATACGGCAACGAGCTGGGCGCAACACCCGGTAGCAGCGATCATGATGATGACTACAGTGGCTATAACGGCCAGTCTGGTGAAACCCCTTCTCAACAGCAAATTGACGACATGCAGCGCCAGCAAATGGAGTTGCTCACCCAGGTCAAAAAACAGCTTGCTGACCTACCTGCCGCAATTGCCCAAGCACCTGCCTCGTCACAGCAACAGCAACAGCTGCAGGAAAAGCGCCAACTCATGCTCAACATTCTGGGCGAAATCGAGCGGCGTATCCAGACAGAAAATTCGCGCCCGCGCCGCAACTTCATTGGAGCCTCTACCATCAAAGGCGTACAGGCTCTGTATTACGAAAGTCTGAAACAGAAAATCGAAGAAAAAGGCACCAGCAACTTCCCCGAACACAACGGCCAAAAACTCTACGGCAAACTTGTTATGGCCATGGTCGTCAACCACGATGGGCGTGTGCTGGAAACACGTATCTGGGTTCCATCAGGCAACCAGATGCTGGATCGTCGCGCCGAGGCCATTGCAATCAGTGCTGGTCCATTCGGTGCATTTGATAGCGAACTGCGTAAATTCACCGACCAGCTTGAAATCGTTTCCACCTTTAAATTCACCCGCAACAACACACTCGAAACCCAGAATTTTGACCACACACAATCCCTGAAAAAGCCTTAACCGTGCCTAGCACTTGACTAGTTTCTTCAATCCATTTGTTTTATCTTTTTTCGCCATGACTGACTCATCTGCCTGCCGCTATGGTGTTATAGGCCACCCCATTGCACACAGCCGTTCGCCCTGGATTCACGCCCGCTTTGCCGAGCAAAAGCAGCAAAACCTCACTTACGAAGCCATCGAAAGCCCGCCCGACGATTTTGCGGGCACACTGGCACGCCTGAAAAAACAAGGCTACAGCGGAGTCAATGTCACCGTCCCCTTCAAACACGAAGCCTTTGCCGCTGCCACCAGCCACACCAACCGCGCCACACTGGCACAAGCAGCCAACACATTGATGTGGCAGCGCGAGGGACGCAAAATCACCCTGCACGCCGACAATACTGACGGCCCTGGCCTCATACGCGACGTTGTGTTTAACGCTGGCTTTGTCTTTGGTCGCCTGCCTGTACTATTGCTGGGCGCAGGCGGCGCAGCAGCAGGCGTACTCAGTGCGCTAATTGCGATCTGCCCTGCACTGGTTGTAGTTGCCAACCGCACCCGAGAAAAAGCACAAGAACTCATCGAGCGCCACTACAACTGGGCAAACATGCACTCGGTAGCTCTTGCTGCATGCAGTCTCGACGATGTACTCTCTGCCACCCATTACCCCTCATCGCTGCCTGATCAGTTCAATCTGGTCATCAACGCTACTTCCAGCAGCCTGCACGGGCAAGCGCTGCAATTTCCAATCAACCGCCTCACGCACGACGGCATGCTCTACGACATGATGTATGGTGCTGCTGCCAACGACTTTTTGGCACCTGCCATACAACACGGCAGGCTGGCACGCGACGGTCTGGGCATGCTGGTCGAACAGGCTGCACTCTCGTTTGCACTGTGGCGCGACACCACGCCGCCCCGTACCGCACCCGTATTGCAAGAACTGCGTGCCTTAATCAACGCTGAGGCCGAACAAGCCGCCAAAACCTGATGCGCCCCCTAAATAGCCTGCTTCGACTATGCCTGTGGCCACTGCTGGCAGGCATTTTGCTGCAACTTTTTTTTGTAGCACGCATTGGAATGATGGCAGTAATTGACCCGCAATCCACCGCCTTTCAACGTTCGGAAATGGCGCGTATTGCCCTCAGTGGCAACGCCGTATGGTCACAAAGCTGGGTGCCTTATGCACAAATCTCGGACCACCTCAAACGCGCTGTCATTGCATCTGAAGACGGCAATTTTCTGGATCACGATGGCATTGACTGGCAAGCTATCGAATCGGCCAAAAGCCGCAATGCAACCGCAGCCGCACGTGCCCAAATTTTGCAACAACGCGCTGAAAAACAGCAAAAGCAGGCGCAAGAACGCGCCCAGCGCCGTATAGACAAACTGCAAAAACAGGGCAAACCCATCAGCGAAACCTTGCAAGCAGCAGCCAGTGGCGCATCCGCACCGCCCCCCATACAAGCCAAGGTAGTGGGCGCATCAACCATCAGTCAGCAATTGGCAAAAAACCTGCTGCTTTCTGGCGAGCGCACCATGCTGCGCAAAGGGCAAGAGCTCTTGTTCACCCAGTATCTGGAATATCTTCTGGACAAGCGCCGCATCCTTGAAATCTACCTGAATAACGTAGAGTGGGGTGAAGGCATTTTTGGTGCAGAGGCCGCTGCACAACACTATTTTCGCAAACCAGCAGCGCAACTGACTGCTCTCGAAGCAGCACGGCTCGCAGTCATGCTGCCGCGGCCCAAATACCACGAGCAGCACCTGAACTCGGGCTATCTGGCATCGCGCTCACGCACCATTGCCGCACGTATGCGTGGAGTTGAAATTCCCTAGCCATGCAACGCCTATTGACCTTGACTCAGGCCCACGCAGCATGCCATATCAGCCTCTGTAGCGGCTTTGCGATGCAAGCGATGCATCACAAAACGTATCAACTTCACCCAATGCAAGGCAAAAAAACATGCGTATTTTAGGTATCGACCCAGGGCTACGCACCACAGGGTTTGGGGTCATAGATGCCCAAGGTTCACGCTTGCAATACATAGCCAGCGGCACCATCAGCACTGTAAACACCAGCCGCAGCCAATCAAGCAGCGAAGAAAATACACTCTTGCCCCACCGTGGCGACTTGCCCGCACGCATCAAACTGCTGTGCGAAGGCATTGCCGAAGTCGTAGCCACCTACCAGCCCGATGTGGCTGCTCTGGAAATCGTTTTTGTCAACGTCGATCCGCAAGCCACCCTCTTGCTGGGGCAAGCACGCGGCGCTTGTCTGGCTGCACTGGTAAGCAAGCAGCTATCTGTCGCCGAGTACACCGCACTGCAAATGAAAAAAGCCGTTGCTGGTCACGGTCGCGCAGCCAAATCGCAAATTCAAGAAATGGTCAAACGCCTGCTACACCTCTCGGCTCTGCCTGGCACTGACGCGGCCGACGCACTGGGGCTGGCCATCACCCACGCCCATGTAGGCCCAGCAATGGCAAAACTTGCTGCAGCCAGTCCCCTGCAGCGCAAGGCACATGCCTTATACAAAGCAGGGCGCAGCTACTAAAAAAACAGGCACAATTCAACTATGGAAAACAACCGCACCCTGAACGAAAAAAAACTGGTTGACGCTTGGCAACTGCTGCAACAGCACAGTGAAAACGGCTTGGCTCTGCCAGCAGACTCCAAACGGCTGGCCTTTGAAGATCCTGAATTTTTACAACGCGAGGAGACACGTGGGATCCGCATGCAGCTTGAAATGCTCAAGCCAGAGCTCAGCCTTAATCAGTATCAGATAGACCATACTGTTGTCGTCTACGGCAGTGCCCGCGTACAGTCTACCGAATCAGTCGAAAAAATACTGGCACAAGCGCAAGCAATCAACGACTCCGCCACATTGCAACGAGCAGCACAACTACGGCAAGGTGCACGCTACTACGAAGATGCACGCCAATTTGCCCGTCTGGTCGCACAACATAGCAGTGGTCAGCCACGCAGCCAGCATTTTTACATCTGCACTGGTGGTGGACCGGGCATTATGGAAGCGGCCAACCGTGGGGCCAGCGAAGTGGGTGAGCCTTCTATCGGCCTAAACATCACCCTGCCGCATGAACAGCTTCCCAACCCATACGTCACACCTGCACTCAGCTTCAGATTTCATTACTTCGCTCTGCGAAAAATGCATTTCATGATGCGCGCCAAAGCTCTCATCACCTTTCCGGGCGGCTTTGGCACACTGGACGAACTGTTTGAAATACTCACCCAGGTACAAACCGACAAAGCCAACGCAGTACCCGTTGTACTTTACGGCAGTGATCACTGGAAACGCTTGCTAGACTGGGACGTGCTGATAGAAGCAGGCCTGATTGATGCCGACGATATCAAACTGTTTCGCTATGCAGACAGCCCCGAGGCTGCCTGGGAGCACATCGCCGGCTTTTACCGGCTGAACTAGCACATAACAACAAGAACAAACAGCAGTTCAGTGTAAATGTCTGGGCTTGTTGCGCCCACCAGAGCGATGCCCTCCGCCTGCGGCCGTACCACCTTTAGGAGGCTTGCCCAGCTCCAGTGACTCAACGAGCGCATCAAAACGTTTGGTAAACAGTTTGTCGATTTCTTGCACCACGCCATCAAGCTCGGCAGCTTCAAAATGGCGCTCCATCATGTCTGTGACATCACGCACCAGCAAGTCGCGCTGTACCTGCATAATGGCCGCTGGCGTGGGACCCACAAACACCACCATAAAATCATCGCGTGAATCATCCTCATCACGGCTGCCTTCTTCGTCTTCATCAAACTCGGCATCGTAAAAGGTCACCTCAATCGGCGCACCCGTGCTGGCCAGCTCATTGAGGTTCATGCACATATCGTCAATATTCTGGCGAAAGTCTTCATCGCCACGCACTGTCCAACACATACGCAGCAAATTCTGCCGTGCATCGTACTGAATGCCTGGCTCTTCTTCGTATGCACTAATTGCGCCATCTTTAAGTGACTTGGCTCCAGCATATTGCCACAGTGGCTTGAGGGCTTCCTGCACGTCTTTCAAGGAAACTTCCGGGTGCAAAGACACCTCACCATGCACATGGATTTCAAAAGGGGGGTCGTAATGTGCCATAAGATTTTCTCTGCAAATAAATATCGGTCCGTGCGCGTTGTGTTAGAGAAAACTACATGTCTTGCTCAAAAATGCACACGGGGGCTAAGAGTGTACCCGCTTCGCCATGATGTGTCATGCGCCTGCGCCGCTGACACCTAGCTGCCATTGTTTGGTTCCTTTGCTCGTGCCATTTTTAACATTCGGCACCTTTCACATCATGCTCTTGCGCACCAGACAATTTAACACGCTGTACAATGGTGCAATTCCTGTTTTGATTTTCACAAGGGCGAGAAAGGCAATATTGGTTATGACACCGCGAACTACGTGCACCACGCCTGCGGCATCTGCGTCTTGCGCCGATGCCAGGTCGCGTGTTGACTGTTTGGTGTAAACGCTACAGCGTTTTTGACCTTCTCCAGCAAAGCGCGGCACATACCGCGCTTTTTTTATTATTTCTGTTTATCTATCCCGTTTTTTGCCAGCATTGAGCAAGCACCATGATTCAAATCACTCTACCCGACGGTTCGCAACGCAATTTTGAGCAATCTTCTGTCACCGTTGCAGAAGTAGCCGCCAGCATTGGCAGCGGCTTGGCCAAGGCTGCCATTGGCGGCAAAGTAGATGGCAAGCTGGTTGATACCAGCTACCCTATCAGCCAAAACGCAACGCTCGCCATCATCACGGCAAAAGATGCCGATGGGCTGGAGATGATTCGCCACTCCACCGCCCACTTGCTGGCTTACGCTGTTAAAGAATTGTTTCCCGACGCGCAAGTAACCATCGGCCCAGTGGTAGAAAACGGCTTTTACTACGACTTCAGCTACAAGCGCCCCTTCACCCCCGAAGACCTTGCAGCCATCGAAAAGAAAATGACCGAGCTGGCCAGCAAAGATGAGCCCGTGCTGCGCCGCGTGCTGCCGCGCGATGAAGCCGTCGATTATTTCAAAGACATGGGCGAGGCTTACAAGGCCGAAATCATTGCCAGCATTCCCACCAACGAAGATGTAAGCCTGTACCGCGAAGGCACTTTTGAAGACCTGTGCCGCGGCCCGCACGTGCCCAGCACAGGCAAGCTCAAACACTTCAAACTGATGAAGGTGGCAGGTGCCTACTGGCGCGGCGACCACCGCAACGAAATGCTGCAACGCATTTACGGCACTGCCTGGGCCAGCAAAGAAGAGTTGCAGCAATACTTGCACATGCTCGAAGAAGCCGAAAAGCGCGACCACCGCAAACTCGGCAAAGAGCTTGACTTGTTCCATATCGACGAGCACTCCCCCGGCACTATCTTCTGGCACCCCAAAGGCTGGACGCTGTGGCAAGAAGTGGAGCAATACATGCGCCGCGTGTACCGCGAAAACGGCTACCAAGAAGTAAAAGGCCCGCAAATCCTGGATAAAGGCTTGTGGGAAAAAACTGGCCACTGGGACAAATACCGCGAAAACATGTTCACCACCGAGAGTGAAAAACGCGAATACGCCTTAAAGCCCATGAACTGCCCCGGTCACATCCTGATATTCAAGCAAGGCGTGCGCAGCTACCGCGACCTGCCCCTGCGCTACGGCGAATTTGGCGCATGCCACCGCAACGAGCCTACAGGCGGCTTGCACGGCATTATGCGCGTGCGCGCCTTTACACAAGATGACGGCCACATCTTCTGCACTGAAGAACAAATCCAGAGCGAAGTCAAGGCATTTACCACACTGCTGCAAAAGGTCTATGCCGACTTTGGTTTTAACAACATCATCTACAAACTCTCCACCCGCCCCGAGCAGCGCATTGGCACAGAAGAAAGCTGGGACAAGGCCGAAAACGCGCTGGCCGAAGGCTTGCGCGCCTCGGGCTGCGAATTTACCATCCTGCCAGGCGAAGGCGCTTTCTACGGCCCCAAAATCGAATACACCCTCAAAGACGCACTGGGCCGCGAATGGCAATGCGGCACCATTCAGGTAGACCCCAACCTGCCAGAGCGCCTTGATGCCGAGTTTGTAGGCGAAGACGGCCACCGCCACCGCCCCCTGATGCTGCACCGCGCCATCGTTGGCAGCCTGGAGCGTTTCATCGGTATTTTGATTGAACAATACGCTGGCGCACTGCCCGCATGGCTCGCTCCCGAGCAGGTTGTAGTGCTCAATATCACCGACGCGCAGGCCGAATATGCCCAAAACGTGGCGCAAACGCTGCAAAATCAAGGCTTTAGAGCCATCACAGACCTCAACAACGACAAAATAACCTATAAAATACGTTCCCACGCCACACGCAAGCTGCCCTATATCCTCGTCGTAGGCGACAAGGAAAAGGAAAACGGCACTGTGGCGGTACGCGCCAGAGGCAATCAGGATTTGGGCGTTATGCCAGTAGAAGCATTTATGCAACTGCTGCGCGATGACGTTGACCGCAAATCCAGCGCAAACACTGCCGCCGCTGCCTGAAGCATCTTTACTGACTTCAGGTATGCGCTTGGCTGGTTTGCCATTGCATTGCCCTTGGCCTGTTTATTTTTTATACAAAGGATTGCACCATCGCTACCGAAATTCGTGATCGCCGCCAACGCGAAGAACGCAAACACCGCTTAAACCGTGAAATCAACGCCCCTGAAGTGCGCCTGTCTGGGCCTGACAACGAGCCTATCGGCATTGTCAGCATTACCGAAGCACTGCGCATGGCAGGTGACTTGGACGTAGATCTGGTTGAGATTGCCGCCACCGCCAACCCGCCTGTATGCCGCTTGATGGACTATGGAAAATTCAAATACCAGGAACAGAAAAAGGCAGCCGAAGCCAAATCCAAGCAAAAGGTGATTGAAGTCAAGGAAATCAAATTCCGCCCCGGCACTGATGACGGTGACTACAACATCAAAATGCGTAATATCCGCCGTTTTCTGGAAGATGGCGATAAGTGTAAAATCACGCTTCGCTTCCGCGGACGCGAAATTACGCATCAGGAAATTGGCATGGCTTTGTTGCAGCGTATTCGCGACGAGTTGGCTGACAGCATTGTGGTTGAGCAGTTTCCCAAACTGGAAGGCCGCCAAATGATCATGATGATTGCACCAGGTCGTAAAAAACCTGGTGGAGGCAAAGACAAGAGCAGCGCCATAGAGCATGCCGACAACGCGCCTGCCCAGCAATAAGCTGTTGCAAGCAAGCGCCCAAGCGAAGCAGTATTAACAGGGTTCGCCATCTGCCATTCGTGGCAGGCGGCAGCACTTCCAGCACTAACCACGCTGGAATTAAAAAGTAGTCCGAAGGCCAACAAGTGCCGGCAAAAGGGTTTGCCAGCCGCCTGGCGGGTACAAAGTAAGAAGGAGCATGTTACATGCCCAAAATGAAGACTAAAAGCGGTGCCAAGAAGCGTTTCCGCGTTCGTCCAGGTGGTACGGTTAAGCGCGGTCAAGCGTTCAAGCGTCACATCCTGACCAAAAAAACTACAAAGAACAAGCGCCAGTTGCGTGGTGCAGTGAATGTGCATGAGGCTGATTTGGGCCATATCGCACAAATGCTGCCCTTCGCTGGTCTGTAATTTTTTTGACGAACTAGGAGATTTACTATGTCTCGCGTAAAACGTGGAGTGACAGCACGCGCTCGTCATAAAAAAGTTCTGGCTCTGGCCAAAGGTTTCCGTGGTCGCCGTGGCAATGTTTACCGCATTGCAAAACAGGCGGTAATGAAGGCAGGCCAATACGCCTACCGTGACCGCCGCACCAAGAAACGTGTCTTCCGTCAGTTGTGGATTGCCCGTATCAACGCAGCAGCCCGCGCCAACGGTTTGACTTACAGCCAGTTTATCAATGGTCTGAACAAGGCTGAAATCGCTCTGGACCGCAAGGTGCTGGCCGATATCGCCGTGCATGATGCAGCAGCTTTTGCCAGCATCGTGACTCAGGTCAAAGCCAAATTGGCTGTCTGATTTTCGCCTGCAGCGCCGTTACTTTCCCAAGCAATGGCACTGTGGCGCAAGCCAGAGAAACAGGGGCTGGTTCTGCAAAGTGCCAGCCCTTTTTCTTTTGGGTTTAATCGTCTGTAGGATATGTTAATTTAAACAACTATGTAGAAATTACATAACCCTGCATAGGAATTACGCACAGCATACAGAAAAGCTCTTTTCAAAAAAGCATTTTTCTGTTTGTTTTGCAAATCTAAAAAGTCTTTTGCCCGCCTGTTTAACCCCTAGCCCTCACCCACATGAACGACCTCGACACCATCGTTGCCAGCGCCCGCGAACTGTTTGCCGCCACCCATGCCCCTGCTGATCTGGAAAATGCCAAAGCACGCTTTTTGGGCAAGGCGGGGCAAATTACCGAACTGATGAAAGGCATGGCAGCCTTGTCGGTAGAAGAAAAGAAAACCCGTGGTGCTGCTATTAACCAAGCCAAGCAAGCCATTGAGGCTGCCTTGAACGAACGCCGTCAAGCGCTGGCGGATGCCGAGCTTAACTCCCAACTGCAAGCCGAGGCGTTGGATGTGACACTGCCTGGCCGCAGCACCGGAACTGGCGGCCTGCACCCTGTGACGTTGGCGTGGGAGCGCATTGAACAGATTTTTGGCAGCATGGGTTTTGACGTGGCTGATGGCCCCGAAATTGAAAACGACTGGTTTAACTTCACTGCCCTCAACAATCCGCCCAACCACCCCGCACGTTCAATGCAAGACACTTTTTATGTCGATATGAATGGTGAAGACGGCCAACCCTTTTGCCTGCGTACCCATACCAGCCCCATGCAAATCCGCTTTGCTACGGCACACGCTCAAAAATACGCCGCACAGCTAAAGACTGGCAGCACCATGCCTGAAGTGCGCGTGATTGCCCCAGGCCGCACCTACCGCGTAGATAGCGATGCCACCCATTCGCCCATGTTCCACCAGTTCGAAGGAATATGGCTTGGAGAAAACGTCAGCTTCAAGGATCTGAAAGTTACTTTTCTCAACTTTTGCAAAACTTTTTTTGAAACCGACGATCTGGTGATGCGCTTTCGTCCCAGCTATTTCCCGTTTACCGAGCCTAGCGCTGAAATTGATATTCAGTTTGCCAGTGGCCCTCTGGCCGGCAAATGGCTCGAAGTAGCTGGTAGCGGCCAAGTGCACCCCACCGTAGTGCGCAACATGGGTCTAAACCCCGAAAAAGTCATCGGCTTCGCCTTTGGCAGCGGCATCGACCGGTTGGCCATGCTGCGCTACGGCGTAAATGATTTGCGCCTGTTCTTTGAAAACGATGTTCGGTTTTTGTCGCAATTCCGTTGAACAGCCAACACTCAATCCGAACGTGCAGAACGCAGAACGTGCAAACATGACGCGTAACAATGCCTGATTTTGTTATATTGATCCGCGCCAGATGGCTGCAATTATTTCTTTGTGTTTGATCGAGTACGTTTAACTGGGAAAGGACTTACCTCATGAAGCATCGCACCCTTTCTGTATCTGGCACGAGAGTAGTTTCTACAACAATGATTCCAAATCGCGGCATTGCGGCTGCTACGCCACAGTCAGGCAGCTCACACTCACGTTCTACCATGCCTCGGCTGGAGCTGCTTGCACTGGTGCTTGCCTGTACACTTGTAGCAGGCTGCAATGAGACAAAAAACGCAGACAAGCCAGTCGCCCAGGCAAGCCAGCCAGTTGCTAGCGCTACGCAAGAGCCTCTCCACGCAGAACCTGAAAAAGCGCCCTCCCCCGCAACCAAAGAAGAGCGTTTTACCTACACCAATAGCGGTGCTGAGGTGAAAGACAGTGTTACCGGCTTGATCTGGAAACGCTGCCTTGAGGGCATGAACTGGAGTGGCACTGCCTGTGCGGGCGAAGCCCTACAACTGGATCGTGCAACAGCCTTGTCACATGCCAAGGATCAAAGCGACTGGCGTTTACCCAGCGTAGAAGAGCTTGAAAGCATTCTGGAAGAGCCCCCAAAACCCGCCACCATAGATGCCACAGCCTTTCCAAATACACAAAAAGGCTGGCACTGGAGTTCTTCCCGTGTTGTTTATGACACCAATTCTGAATTTGGCTGGGCTGTTTTTTTTGGCGCCGGCTATGTCGGTGATATGCGTCGTCACGAAGGCACTTATGTGCGACTGGTGCGCGGCCAAGCGCTGCCAGTACCCGAACCACGTTTTACCTACCTCAATGACGGAGCCGAAGTACAAGACAACAAATCTGGCCTGATATGGAAGCGCTGCGCAGAAGGAATGCAGTGGAATGGCACGACCTGCACCGGCAAAGCGGCTCAATACAGCTATGAAAAAGTGCTGTCGCATATGCAAAACCAAACTGGCTGGCGTTTGCCAAACTCAAGGGAGCTTTCTGCTATCTCAGATAAAAGAAAGACAGATCCAGCCATAGATAAAACCGCTTTCCCAAAAACTCCTCCTGAACATTTCTGGTCAACTTCTCCGTCTTTTCATGCTGAAACTTATATGCTGGTCGTCAGCTTCGGCGGAGGCGGCGTATACGAAAGCTCCCCTGACAAGGGAAATCATCTGCGCTTGGTGCGTGATGGGCAAAACCCATAGTCTGGAATCGAAACCTCAAACGTGGGTACTTCATGTGCCACGCTATGCATCTATATAGATCAAAACCCGTTTTTGCCTCGCCGAATGCCTGTTATTTCAACCTGAAAAGAAATAAAAAATGCGAAAATTAATACTCTTATGCTTGATGCTGTTTAGCGTTAATTTGGCGATATCAGCCGAAACATATGGCAGATATCACAACCAAAGATTTGGATACTCAATTTCCTATCCTAAAGACATTCTTTATCCGCAGGGCGAGTCTGGCAATGGCGACGGGCAGAAGTTTCTTTCAAAAAATGCAGATGCTACCCTGTTGGTTTACGCTTCGCACAATGCACTCGATAAGTCTATCAGCCAACTGTATAAAGAAGCAATCACAAATGATGCAACAAGCAAACCACGCAAAACAGTAACTTACAAGGTTCTGAAAAAAAACTGGTTTGTTGTTTCTGGATTCATCGCTGGAAATATTTTTTATGAGAAAACGGTATTAACCAGTTATGGGTATAAATCTTTTTATATAGAGTACCCTGAAAGCCAGAAAACCAGCTATGACCCCATCGTAAAAACTGTTGCAGCCTCATTTATCCACTGAATGAGCATGTTTTTTGTTTTTTCTGCATAGGCAGACCCCGTACTACTAGCAAGCCTGTAGGAGCCGTACGCGGGCACTTGTGCCCGCCCTACAGGGCTAATTGTTAATCTACATCAAGCAATTAAAAATAGACCATGACCAATCAGCGTAATGCAAATTTATTCAAAGAATGGTGCGCAGGTTATTCTGGCTGTGACGGAGGGGACTTAGGCAGTCAAAAAAGCCCATCAGTCTGGGTTTGTGGCATTGAATGGGGCGGCGGCCACACTCCGAAATCCTTGTTGTCAAGCATTAGTGAGGATGTAAGAACGCCGCCACAGGGTTACGATAGCTGGCAAGACAACCTATCGTATATCTTTAATTGGCAAACATTGAAGTTGCTTTCCGCCATAGATGGAGGCTGCGTTAAAGATTATAAAATTTTTGCAGAGAACGTTATGCCGTTCGTTCGCGGAAGCAGTGGATATTTCAAAATGAACCTCCACCCAATAGGCTTCAAAAACACAAGCCATGATAGATGGCTGAAAGAGTTTTCAGATATCACTGGATTTGCAACCAAATCTGATTATCTCGCATGGAGCAATAATTATAGACTTCCTCAAATACGAAAATGGGCAGAAAAATCAAAACCCAAGCTGATTCTCTGTCTTGGGAAAACATATTTACCACAATTCAAGAGAGCATTTCTTGATGATGATTCGATTGTCAATCAGGAGACTATAGAGGGCAAAGAAATGTTTTGGTCCAGAAATCTGCAAGGCTCGGTTGTTGTGGTTATTCCATTCATGGTCAACAGAAATGGTCTTACAAGAAATTCAGCCATTCAGTGCTTTGGAGCGAGAATCAGGCAACTGCTAACAAGTCATTCAACCGGACGTCCGCAAGCCATGTAGTGCGGGCACATGTGCCCGCGCGGATACCCTAATGAATTACCAACAGTAAAATCCCCCAACGGGGATTGAGCCATCCGATTTTGTTGTGTGCTGTATAGTGAATAAACGGTGGGCACATGTGCTCATCCTACTTGGCTACTTGCAAGCCTGTAGGTGCAGAACGCGGGCACATGTGCCCGCCCTACATGGCTATTGAAGCCCTAATAAAAAAATTTTAAGAGTGGATATAGAATGAGTGTTAATGAGTATTATGAATCATTTTACAAATAGGCGCATAGCACAACTGTTTCTAGCCCTTCCTTACTCTGGACTTCCTTCAGCTGCTAAAGTGAAACCTTAAGTTTTTTGCATTTTCTGCGTAACCTCTGCGCCCTCTGCGTTCTGCCCCCGTATTTTCAATTAGCGACATATCACAATCACCATGCAATTCCCCGAATCCTGGCTCCGCGAATTTTGTAACCCACCGCTTTCTACCCAGCAGGTGGCCGATTGCCTGACCATGGCTGGCCTGGAGGTGGAAGACCTCACGCCCGCTGCGCCGCCTTTTACCCACGTGGTGGTGGGCGAAATCAAGGCATGCATGCAGCACCCCGATGCCGACCGCCTGCGTGTGTGCCAAGTGGATGTGGGCGCGGCGTTTACCAACCAGCCTGCACAAACTACCGCCGAAGGCGGTACGCCCGGTTTGCTCAACATCGTCTGCGGCGCACCCAATGCCCGCGTAGGCATACGCGTACCGGTGGCGCTGGTGGGAGCCAAGTTACCCCCTGCGCCGCCTAAAGATGGAGACAAAACCAGCAGCAAGCCTGAGCCGTTCACAATCAAGCTGGGCAAGCTGCGCGGCGTGGAAAGTCAAGGCATGCTGTGTTCGGCCAAAGAGTTAGGCGTGGATGAAGATGCCAGCGGCTTGCTCGAATTGGCTCTTGACGCCCCTGTGGGCACGTCGATTCGCGATTACTTGAAACTCGACGACACGCTGTTTACCCTCAAACTGACACCCAATCTGGGGCATAACCTGAGCGTATATGGCGTAGCGCGTGAGCTCGCTGCCATTACCGGTAGCCCTCTGCATACGCCTGCCATCAGTCCTGTAGCCTGCACCACCAACGAAGTGCTGCGTGTAAAAGTATCTGCTCCCGATTTGTGTGGCCGCTTTTCAGGTCGTTTGGTAAAAAACATCAACACGCAGGCCAAAACGCCACGCTGGATGGTTGATAAATTGGCACGTTGTGGCCAGCGCAGCGTGGCACCTCTGGTAGATATTTCAAACTATGTGATGTTCGAATATGGCCGCCCCACGCATATTTTTGATGCCGATAAAATCCAAGGCAACCTCAACGTGCGCTGGGCTAAGACAGGCGAAACATTAAAGCTGCTAAACGGCAACACCGTCACGCTTGATGAAACCGTAGGCATCATTGCTGACGAATACAACGACCAGCAAACCGTAGAATCGTTGGCTGGCATCATGGGTGGTGATGCCACTGCCGTAACCGATGCAACGCAAAACATCTATATTGAAGCCGCCTTCTGGTGGCCCGATGCAGTAGCAGGCCGCTCACGCCGCTTTAACTTTGCCACCGATGCCGGCCACCGCTTTGAGCGCGGGGTTGATCCAACACTTACCGTAGCGCATATTGAGCGCATCACCCAACTGGTGTTGGAGATTTGCGGCACGCCCGAAACACAAGTGGGCACTATCGACGACCAGCAACCCAATATGCCCCAAGCTCGCAGCGTGATAATGCGCGTAGCGCGTGCTGCCAAAATCATTGGCATGCCAGTGACGCAAGCACAATGCCTGGATGTATTCAAGCGCCTGGGTCTGCCCGCAAGCTCTGATGGTCAGGGCGATGCCGCCACCATCACGGTTACACCGCCGATCTACCGCTTTGACATCACAATCGAAGAAGACCTGATCGAAGAGGTAATTCGCATCATCGGGCTGGACAAACTGCCCGAAACTGCACCACTGGCTCCGATCGCCCCCAAAGCCCGCAGTGAAAGCAACCGCGGCCGCTTTGCCGTGCGCCATGCCCTGGCACAGCTGGGTTATCTGGAAACCATCAATTTCAGCTTTGTACCCGAAAACTGGGAGAATGATCTGGCTGGTCAGACTGACCCCATCAGGCTGCTTAACCCCATTGCCAGTGACATGAACGTGATGCGCTCGTCGCTCATGGGCTCGCTGCTATCTGTGCTCAAGCGCAACCTCGACCGCAAAGCCAGCCGAGTGCGCGTGTTTGAACTCGGTCGCGTGTTCCAGCGCGATGCCAGCGTTACCACCAGCACCGCCAATGTGGCCGGCATTGCCCAGCCGCTGCGTGTAGGTGGTCTGGCCTACGGTTCGACTGCGCCCACACAATGGGCTGTGCCTGAGCAGAGTGTGGATTTTTACGATGTCAAAGCCGATGTGGAGGCTCTGCTATCGCCACGGCAGCCCACTTTCACTGCGGCCGAACACCCGGCGCTGCACCCTGGACGCAGCGCCAGCATCCTCATTCAAGGCAAAGTCATAGGCTTTATCGGCGAATTGCACCCCAAATGGCGTCAAAACTGGGATCTGCCCAAAGCCCCCGTACTTTTTGAACTTGATCTGGATGCAGTGCTGCACCGCGATCTACCACATGCGCAGACACTATCCAAATTCCAGCCCGTTGAGCGCGACGTGGCCGTTATTGTCAAAGACAACATCAGTCATGATGCGCTGATTGCCTCTGCCATGCAAGCCAGACAAACCGCTGCAGGCAGCATCTTGCAGCAAACCGTGCTGTTTGATATCTTCCGCCCCAACGCAAAAGCCCCTGAAACTACATCTTGGTTGGCTTCTGACGAAAAAAGCGTTGCCATTCGCCTGTTGCTCCAAAGCACCGATGCAGCTCTGACTGAAGAACAAATCGAATCCGCACGGCAAGCTGTCATACAACAGCTAAGTAACAATTTGGGAGCGCGTTTGCGTGCATGACACGGCTTACTGCCGCCTGAACACACCGCACACGCACCACAATACGCACAACACATAAAGTACCCGGCATGGAAATTTCACTCGACACCCTTGAAACACCAACACTGACCAAAGCACAACTGGCCGAGCATTTGTTTGACAACATCGGCTTAAACAAGCGCGAAGCCAAAGAGCTGGTCGATGCCTTTTTCGAGCGCATCGTTCAAGATCTCACCGAAGGCAATGACGTAAAAATCTCTGGCTTTGGCAACTTCCAACTCCGCGCTAAATCACCCCGCCCTGGGCGCAACCCGCGCACGGGCGAGCCCATTGCTATTGAAGCCCGACGCGTAGTCACCTTCCATGCCAGCCAAAAGCTCAAAGCCGTCGTACAAGGCGATATGCCAGCCGCCTCCACACCCGGTGCAGACGAGGCCTGAACGCGCAGCCAGACCATACCACCCAGTCAGCCCCTGGATTTTTTCTTTTTTTTAGCAAGTAGCCATGGCCATTTTTAACCATAACACCACCCACGAAGACATCCACGCGCCCAAACGCAGCCTGTACCCACCAATCGAGCCATTCAAAACAGGCTTTCTCGACACAGGCGACGGACATCAGGTCTATTGGGAACTGGTCGGCAACCCCGCTGGCAAACCTGCCGTATTTCTGCACGGCGGGCCTGGCGCAGGCTGTAGCGCTCAGCACCGACAGCTGTTTGACCCCAAAAAATACTGCGTACTGCTGTTTGACCAACGTGGCTGTGGGCGCTCCACCCCCCACGCCAGCCTCGAAAACAACACCACCTGGCACCTGATAGACGATATTGAACGCCTGCGCAGCATGGTAGGCGCAGAGCAGTGGCTAGTATTTGGCGGCTCCTGGGGTAGCACACTGGCACTGGCTTACGCACAAACACACCCTCAGCACGTAAGTGCACTGGTATTGCGCGGCATCTTTACTATCCGCAAAAAAGAAATCGACTGGTTTTATCAGGAAGGCGCTTCATGGGTCTACCCCGACCTGTGGCAAGACTACATTTCTCCCATCCCCGAAGCCGAGCGCCACGACCTGCTGGCCGCCTTCAACCGCCGCTTGACCAGCGTCGATATTGCCATACAACAGCAAGCCGCACTCGCTTGGGCTGGCTGGGAAGGGCAAGGACTGACCCTGCTACCTAGCCCAGATGCAGCCAGCTTTACCGATCCCCACTTTGCGCTGGCCTTTGCTCGCATTGAGAACCACTACTTCACCCACGGTGGCTTTTTTGAAGACGGCCAACTCATCCGCAATGCCCCACTGCTCAAAGGCATACCTGCCGTCATTATTCAAGGGCGCTACGATATGTGCACCCCCGCGCGTAGCGCATGGGAGCTATACCAAAGCTGGGTTCAGGCAGACCCCAGCGTAGAGCTGCACTGGATTGGCAACGCCGGGCATGCTTTTAACGAACGCGGCATTCTGGATCAGCTTATTGCGGCTACTGACAGATTTGCCGCACATTGACATCCTCCCCGCCCTGAAGGGCGGGAGGATGTCAACGCTTACACACCTTGTACCCCAAAAAATCAACAACCAGCTTCATGTCGGAATTTGCACTGGTGCTGACACTCGCTCTGTTTCTGGCGGGCTGCAGCAGCACACCGCAGCAAGGCAGAACTGATACCAAGGCGCACAGCACTAGCTCCCACCATCAGCAAGCCACACTTGGCAGCCTGCAATGCCAGGTCATTGGCATACAAGACGGCGACACCATTACTTGCCTACTGCCCGAGCAAATAACACTATGCATACGGCTGGATCAGATTGACGCACCAGAAAAAGGCCAGCCTTTTGGCTCTGCAGCTAAAAAGCACCTGTCTAACAAGGTTTTTGGCAAAACAGTGCAACTCAAACCGGCAGGCACAGACCGCTATGGACGCACCTTTGCAGAAATCTACCTTGATGGCAGCAATATCAACAAGGAAATGGTGCGTGATGGCTATGCCTGGAGCTATACCCAATATGTACGCGACCCGCAATACAACAGCTATCAGGCTCAAGCACAAAGCGAGCAGCGCGGGCTTTGGGCAGACCCCGCACCTGTTTACCCAGCACATTTCAGACGCAATAAACGCACTGGTTCGCCACGAACAGGCAGCACCATGACCCGATAACGAGCAAGAAGAAGCAAAAGCCAAGAGTTCTGTGCAGATTACTGGATTGCCTTAGCCAAACAGTACTTATGGGACAAAACAATTTTTTCCTTGGAAACTGCCTGGAAATATGTCCCAGTCCAGCCTTGGTGCATACCCTTGGCATCTTCATTCATGTAGTAGCCTTTAAAGTAACAAGTACCGTTGGCAAACTGGGTGTTGCCACGGATATTGACAGCCAGCCCACCTTCCAAAGCATTTTTCGGGTTGTTTGGCAAGCTGAACGAATTTAACTCTTTGTCGTTGCACTCTACTTTGGATTCATCCTGACTAAAATCAATATACACAATTAAACCGTCTTTTTGCGGTGGTGGAGATGACAAGTTATCACGTTTATCCAGTGTAGGCTCCCATACAGGTATTTTTACGCGCCCATCTCCCGCACGGCACACTGGCACAGGATCCAGTATCTCGGTCTGCGCCTCTAATGCACTGCTACTAGCTAACGCACCATCAGACCCAAGGGCTTTGTTACCCGCTCGTGGCTGTGCGAGCAGCTGAGGTGGATTGATACATTGCCCAGCCTCACAAATTCTGTCGCCTTTGCAATCGGTATCTTTACCACATTGCACAATTTCCTGATTGGCAGGCTTTGGCGGCTCTGCCTGTTTGCAAGACACCAGCAGCGCAGCAAGACCCCACAGAATAAACGGCCTTCTCATTTTGCACCACAAAATTTAGCTGACCAGCACCACCGAGGCACCATCACCGCGTGGTGCAATTTCGCCTAAGCGATAGACCGTTTCGCCTTGTTGCTGCAATGTGGCAACCACTGCATCGGCACATACGGCGCTAGTAACCACTACCATGCCTATGCCATTGTTAAAAGTACGGTTCATTTCTATCGCATCAATGCCTGCCGTGGTCTGCAACCAAGCAAACAGCTCACTTTGTGGCCAGCTACCCACTTGCAAACGGGCTGCCAGACCTTCTGTCAATACGCGTGGGATGTTTTCAAGCAGGCCACCACCGGTAATGTGTGCCAGCGCCTTGATGCCGCTGTTGTCTGTAGTCGGGTGCTGTGCCAATGCTGCCAGGATGGGTTTTACATACAGGCGCGTAGGGCGCATGATGGCATCCTTGAAAGGCATTCCGTCAAGTGTTTCGGGCAAATTGCCTGCTGCACGTTCAAGGCATTTACGCACCAGACTAAAGCCGTTGGAATGCACACCGTGCGAGGCCAGCCCTAGCACTACATCACCTGCTTGCAGGTTTTGCCCCGTAAGAATTTTGCTTTTCTCTACCACGCCTACAGCAAAACCCGCCAGATCGTACTCGCCCAGCGGATACATACCAGGCATTTCTGCAGTTTCGCCACCAATCAAGGCGCAGCCACTAAGCTCGCAGCCTTTGGCTATACCGCCAACAACGGCTGCTGCTGTGTCTACATCCAATTTGCCACAGGCGAAATAGTCCAGAAAAAATAGCGGCTCTGCACCTTGCACCAGCACATCATTTACGCTCATGGCGACCAGGTCTATGCCTACGGTGTCATGCATATTCCACTCAAAAGCCAGCTTGAGTTTGGTGCCTACGCCGTCAGTGCCGCTGACCAAAACAGGCTCTTGGTAGCGTTTGGGCACTTCAAACAGTGCACCAAAGCCCCCTATACTGGCTAGCACGCCTTCACGCATGGTTTTCTTGGCCAGTGGTTTAATACGTTCTACCAGTGCATCACCGGCATCAATATCTACGCCAGCGTCTTTATAGGAAATAGGAGTTTGCATGCTGTAATTGCCCTTAGCCATTTAAATTGGCAACTGAGTTTGTTGGCGGCTGCAAGCCGCAGGTTATAAATACTCGTAGACTGATGCCACTGCTCGACTTTGTACCATGCAAGGCGCTTGTCTACTAAAAGCACAAGTGCCCATTGTAAAACCTTCTTACCAGATAACTACCCATGCTCCTGACCCCTAACCAGAAACATATCGCTTCATGGCTGCTGATTGTTGTGCTGGCAGGCCTTGCCCTGTGGCTGCTGGCACCTGCTCTGTCGCCATTTCTGGTAGCTGCTGTATTGGCCTATGCGCTCAATCCACTGGTCAATCGCATTGATGACTGGTTCAATGGCCGTATGCCACGCTGGTTGGCAGCAGCTTTGGTTGAAGGGGCTTTTATCCTGCTGCTTGTGGGTATGTTCATGCTGATTGTGCCCATTGTGATCAATCAGGCACCCTTGATTCGTACCCAGTTACCTGAGCTGCTCAGAAAAGCTGGTGTTTGGCTACAAATAACGCTGCACCGCTACGGTTTTGATGTGCAGCTGGATATCCACACCGTGGTTGCCTGGCTTAATGATCACTTCGCCAGTAGCGAGTCGGCTTCCAGTGTTAATTCGCTGCTCTCGTCACTGAGAATTGGCGGAAGTATGGCTTTGTCCCTACTCAGCAATCTGTTGCTGATTCCTCTGGCACTTTACTATCTGCTGGTAGACTGGAATCGTTTTGTCGCACTGGTTTTCAGTCTGGTGCCGTTGCGTATGCGTGCTGCAGTCAGCAGTTTTACCAATGAAGCCGATGCCGTGCTAGGGCAGTATCTGCGCGGGCAACTGCTTGTCATGCTGCTGCTGGCTATTTTTTATAGCTTGGGGCTGATGCTGTTTGGGCTGGACTTGGCCTGGCCTGTTGGAATCTTTACAGGGCTGGCCGTATTTGTGCCTTATCTGGGCTTTGGACTGGGGCTGTGCATAGCAACCTTGCTTGGCATTATGCAAATGGGGCTGGCTAAAACTGCCATCATGGTGGCGGTAGTCTATGGCGCAGGGCAAATACTTGAAAGCTTTTTTCTCACGCCCAGGTTGGTTGGCGAACGAATTGGCCTGCACCCACTGGTCGTGATTTTTGCCTTGCTTGCCTTTGGGCAATTGTTTGGCTTTGTTGGTGTGCTGGTTGCCCTGCCTACCAGTGCCGTACTTCTGGTGGCCATACGTCGCCTTCGCAACCAATACTTCAAAAGCAGCTTGTATAAAGGCTAATTGGCAAGCTGAAAAACGCTTGAAAAGCAGCCCGCTTTACCGCCTGCCACACGCACCTTCTACAATATGCGCTTTTACACGCATCCATGAAACAAATACCGCTCAACCTGGCACTTGACACTCCACCTCGACTGGATGGCTTTGTCGTTGGCGACAACACGCTGGCGCTGGCGCACATCCAGCAAGCGCTCGCCGCCCCCAGCTTGCCGCAAGTGCCCACCTATCTGTGGGGCGAATCTGGCTCGGGCAAAACCCACCTGCTACAAGCCACACACGCGGCCTTGCTCGAGCAGGGCTATAACGTGGGCTGGCTTGATGCCCGCACTCCCTGCAACCCCAACCAGCACCCCGAATTCAACCCCACCTGGCACGTTGTACTGCTTGATGACGTAGACCGCTACAACGCCTCGCAGCAGCACTGCGCCTTTAACTGGTTTATCAACGCCCTAACCCCTGCCATTGGCACACCGCGCTGGGTCATGGCGGCTGGACAATGGCCCGTTGCCGACTTAAACTTGCGCGAAGATTTGCGCACCCGCTTGGGCTGGGGGCAAACCTTTGCCATGCAGTCGCTTGACGATACCCAAACCCGCCAAGCCCTGCACCAAGCCGCACAACAACGTGGCTTACACCTGTGCAGCGAAGTGCTCGACTTCATGCAAAGCCGTTTTAACCGCAATCTGGGCAGCTTGATGCAGTTGCTCCAAACGCTAGACGACTACGCCCTGCAAACCCAACGCGCCATCACCATCCCACTCATCAAGCAAATGCTTGCCGACACCCAACACGAAGACACCCACCATCCATGACCACAAGTTACGCCGCCCACATCGCCCTGTTTGACCTGGACCACACCCTGCTGCCCATCGACTCGGACTTTACCTGGACGACCTTTACCAACGCCATGGGCTGGACAGATGCCGAGCAATCCCGCATCGCCAACGAAGCCTTCTACCAGCAATACAAAGCCGGCCGCCTGGACATGGCCGAATACGTGCGCTTTGTCACCCGCGCCATGCGCCCCTTCACGCCCGAGCAGTTGCTTGCCGCACAAGAACAATATGGCCGTGAATACATTGCCCCCCACATCCGCCAGCCCGCGCTAGACTTGCTGGCACAGCACCGCGCCGCTGGCCACACACTGGTGCTCACCACTGCCACCGTTTGCTACATAGCCCAACCCATAGGGCAAAAACTGGGCTTTGCCGATGAGCACATCATCACCACACAGCTACACTACACCGAGCAGGGCTGCATCACGGGCGAGTCAGTCGGGCAATTCAACCTGCGCGAAGGCAAAGTACACAACTTCGAGCGCTGGCTGCAAGCACGCGGCTGGGGCTGGGGCGATGTACACATCACCTTCTACTCCGACTCCATCAACGACCTGCCCCTGCTTGAGAAAGCCAACACCCCCGTCGCCACCAACCCCGACGACCAACTCCGCCAAATCGCCACCGAGCGCAACTGGCACATCATGGACCTTTTCCAGAAAATCTAACATGATCAAAAAACTGATCAACAAACTGCTTGGCAAAGACCAAGCACTAGCTGCCTCTGGCAAACGCACCGAAATACCCGCCAGTGTCCACCGCATCAACCCCCAACTGGTGGATGAACGCGCCGCAGACGTAGTACGCACCCTCAAGCAAGCAGGCTTTGATGCCTACATCGTAGGCGGCGCAGTGCGCGATTTGCTCGTAGGTCTTACCCCAAAAGACTTTGACGTAGCCACCAACGCCACCCCCGAGCAAGTCAAATACCTCTTTCGACGCGCCTTCATCATCGGGCGGCGCTTTCGCATTGTGCATGTGGTGTATGGGCGCGGGCGCGAGCACGAAATCATCGAAGTCTCCACCTTTCGCGCCAACCTGGATACTGCCTGCGCCAAAAAGGTTAGCGGCAACGAAAAAACCAGCCGCCGCGCTTTGGAAGGCATGAAGCACGCCGTAGACACCTCTGGCCGCCTGCTGCGCGACAACGTCTGGGGCAGCCAGCAAGATGATGCCGCACGGCGCGACTTCAGCGTCAATGCCATGTACTACGATCCCGAGCGCCAAATCGTCGTCGATTTCCACAACGGCATTGCCGACGTGCAAAAACGCACCATCCGAATGATTGGCGATGCCGCTGCCCGCTACCGCGAAGACCCCGTGCGCATCATCCGCGCCATACGCTTTGGCGCCAAGCTCAGCGCACTGGGCTTTAAAATCGACAAAGCCACACTCGCCCCCCTAAAAAGCAGCCTACCCCTGCTGGCCGAAGTCCCCCAAAGCCGCCTGTTTGATGAAATGCTCAAACTGCTGCAAACAGGCCACGCCTTAGCCAGCATTGCCCAACTGCAAAAACTCGGCATCCACGAAGGCATCTACCCGCTGCTCAGCCTTGCCGTACAACGCGCCAGCGACCCCTTCTTTCATAGCGCCCTGCGCGACACCGACCGCCGCATAGGCGAAGGCAAACCCGTAGCCCCCAGCTTCTTGCTCGCCTGCCTGCTCTGGCAAGACGTGCGCCAAGCCTGGAGCGAAAAAACCGCGCACCGCATCCCGCCCTTCGTTGCCCTGCAAGAAGCCATAGACGAAGTGTTTGATGCCCGCATTGGCGACGTATCAGGCCGCGGCAAACTCGCTGCCGACATGCGCGAAATCTGGATGATGCAGCCCCGCTTTGACAAACGCACAGGCGCCAGCCCCTACAGCCTATCTGCCCAACTGCGCTTTCGCGCGGGGCTAGACTTTTTGCGCCTGCGCGCCTCTGTAGCCGAAATCAGCGAAGACCTGCCCAACTGGTGGCAAACTTTCAGCCTGGCAAATGACGCCATGCGCGAAGACCTTATCGCCCAAGTGCGCGAACAACTCCGCGAGCAACAACGAGAACAACAACGCGCCCTGCAACAGCAAAAGCAACAAAGCCAGCCCAAAAAAGCGGCTACCAAAGCCACTGCAAAAGTCACATCAAAGCCTGCCATAGACGCTTGTGCCGATAGCGACGCAACAGAACCCGCTGCCAAGCCGCGCCGCCCGCGCCGTAAAAGCAGCGCAAAAGCATCAGCACTGACAGACGGTGCTGCCCCAGCCATTGCAGATACAACTGTAGAAACAGAGAGCGCTGCTGCACCCAAAAGGCCGCGCCGCCGCCGTAAAACCACAAACCAGCCTGATAACACCACAAGCAACTCCGCTAGCAATGAGTAAGCCCCTTGTTGATACACCCGTCGATGCGCTTGCTGATGCACCTGCCGATACACCTGTCAGCGCATGGCTGGCGCTAGGCGGCAATCTGGGCAATGCCCAGCAAAACGTACTTCACGCTATCGAAAGCATCAGCCGCACCCCGCATATCAGCCTGCAAGCCGCTTCATCGCTGTACCGCAGCCCCCCTTTTGAAGCCAGCGGCCCCGACTTTATCAACGCCGTCGTGCAAGTAAGCACTACGCTTGCGCCACACGCGCTGCTAGCCGCCTGCCAGCAAATAGAAAACGCCGCAGGCCGCCTGCGCCCCTACCGCAACGCCCCGCGCACGCTGGATATCGACATCTTGCTCTACGGCAATGCAGGCAATGCCACCGTTATCGACACCCCCGCACTCACCCTGCCGCACCCGCGCATGTACCAACGCGCATTTGTCTTGCTGCCATTGGCAGAAATCGCCCCCCAGCACGTCAGCCCCGCACAGCTTCAAGCAATAGCCAGCCAGCCCATTACCAAGCTGCCCATTGCCAAGCTGCCTGTGGCAGTCTGAACAAGGCGCTTCAACACAAAAAAAAAGCAAGCACACACAAGAGCTTGCCCAACAAAAGCTGGCCAAACAAATAGGCTTTTCCAAGAAAAAACCCGTTTTCTACTCAGGTGGATTGGTGCTTTGCCACCCTCGCTCTGCATGTTTACATTCTGCTGCACTGTTCCTCTTTTCAGCGGCTACTGCGGCAAGCAATGTTTTGTAATGAAACTACAATTAACAGGCTTGTCTTTTTCGTCTAAAACATGACTTACCCTGCCCGCCCTGCACCTAACACTGCTCGCGCCGCTGCTATTGCGGCGTTTTTCTTGCCCCTGTCTGTTTTACCTTGGCTTAACCCGGTAGCGGGCGGTGCCATGACCCCTGCTATTCCCCTGCTAGTTGGCTGGACTTGCATAGCCTTGCTGTTTGCTGGTCTGCCTGTGCAATACGCCAGCCAGCGCAG
Organism: uncultured Allobrachymonas sp.; assembly: GCA_964618495.1. Taxonomy (GTDB): domain Bacteria; phylum Pseudomonadota; class Gammaproteobacteria; order Burkholderiales; family Burkholderiaceae_C; genus Brachymonas. The sequence continues at coordinate 88,922 of CAZUBE010000001.1, forward strand.
CTTTTATGCCGGGCTGCTACTGCTGGGCATCGCTGTAGCAGGCTTTGCCAGCAATGCAAGCTGGCAAATGCTGGCTTTTGGGGTCTTGATGCTCGCTGCTGCTGCCATTGTTGGCATGCGGCTGGTGCAAGACCCAGCACTGCAACCCCGCACGCTGCTTGATGCGACTGAGCAAAAGCACACTGGCATTGCATTGATTGCATGGAGCTGGCTGCTGGCAGGCTTACTCAATGCGTGCATTGGCTTGCTGCAACACTTTCAACACACGGCATGGCTGGGTGGGCTGATAAACCATGCCCCAGTTGGGCAAGTCTATGGCAACCTGCGCCAGCGCAACCAGTTTGCTACGCTAATGAATATGGCGCTGTGGGCACTGTGGTATTTGTGGCAAAACGGAGCTTTGCTGCCTACTTCATCTGCGCTATTCAAAAAAGTAGGGCGCAATGGCGCGCGTTTATTGCCAGCAGTATTGGCTTGGATACTGATGCTGCCTTTGGCCGTCTGCACTGCCTTGACCCTTTCACGCGGCGGCATGGTGCAGTTACTGGCTTTACTGCTAATGCTCACTGGCTGGACGCTACGCCGCGAAACTACCACTTATGCAGCAGCCCCAACAACAAGCAGCCCAACCAGCATGCGTGCGCCCATACTAGCTTGGCTCGCTGGCCTGCTGCTTGTTTATCTGGCAACGGCTTATGTACTGCCCCATCTGTCTGGCGGCACCGATATTGCACTGCGCCTAGCCGGACAAGACAGCCGCGCCTGTATCAGCCGCACCGTGCTATGGGGCAATGTGCTGTATCTGATTGCCCAAAAGCCGCTTACAGGCTGGGGCTGGGGCGAACTGGACTTCGCCCATTACTCAGCCAATTATTCCCAAATGCGCTTTTGCGACATGCTTGATAACGCACACAACCTGCCGCTGCACATCGCCGTAGAGCTTGGCGTGCCTATAGCCGTGCTGGCATGCGCCGCTGCACTATGGTGGCTACTGCGCCAGCGCCCCTGGGCAGAGCTTGCGCCCGCACGGCAACTGGCATGGGGCGTACTCGCTGCCCTTGGCATACATAGCCTGCTCGAATACCCCCTGTGGTACGCGCCCTTTCAAGTGGCCTGCGGGCTAGCCTTGGGGCTATTGGCAGCAACACGTCCAAGCTGCAAAAGCAGCCACAGCACAACGCTTTGCAAGCAAGTAAACTGCAATCCAGCACAGCTGCGTGTGCAACACGGCATTGCTGCCTTGCTGCTGCTTGGGCTTGCCTATGCGAGCTTTGATTTTGCGCGAGTCACCCAACTTTACACCGTAGCGAAAGACCGCGTCTGGCCGTTTAAACAAAACACACAAGCGCAAGCCGAGCGCAGCCGCCTTTTTCACAACGCCGTGCTTTTTGCCAAGCTATCAACCGAGCCCGTTACGCCGCAAACCGCTGCCACGCAACTGGTACAAGCGCAAAAGCTGATGCACTACAGCCCCGAACGGCGCGTGGCAAAGCGCATTATCGAATGCCTGCACGCACTTGGGCGGCACAACGAGGCGCAAGCCGCGCAAGCACACCTTGATGTGGTCTACCCACCTAAGAAAAGCGCACAAGCGGCGCAAGATACCGAGCAAGAAGAAGCTGAAGAAGACTAGCCTGCACGCAGTGCCTGCCTGTATAAGCTGCTTGCCGACTAGGTATGCTTGGGCTTTATCCGTGCAGCCAAACAATTTCCGCAAATAGCCCCCGAAAAACAGGGCAGGTTTGCACACAAGGCAATAGGCAATAGGCAATAGGCAATAGGCAATAGGCAATAGGCAATAGGCAATAGGCAA
>CAZUBE010000001.1:90834-206827 GCA_964618495.1 uncultured Allobrachymonas sp.
CAATAGGCAATAGGCAATAGGCAATAGGCAATAGGCAATAGGCAATAGGCAATAGACATGCAGTGTGGTGCATGTCTGCATAAGCGCAAGCCTGCATGCACGCAACAAAAACGCCGCGAGAATCATGCTCGCGGCGCTGCTTTGCTGTTTTGCAAAAGAAATCCCTGCCCTTTAGGCAGGAAAGAAATCAAGGCACGATGCTGGTAAACAAATACACTGCAAACAGCACCAAATGCACCACGCCTTGCAACACCGTGGTGCGCCCCTTGCCCAGCGAGAGCGTTGCCACCAGCAGCGACAGCGCCAGCAGCACGGTTGATTTGGCATCAATGCCCAGCGCCGCAGGCAGCGACAGCAGCACCGAGAGCACAGCCACGGCAGGAATAGTCAGCCCAATACTCGCCAGCGCCGAGCCAAGCGCCAGATTCATGCTGGTTTGCAAACGGTTGGCACGCGCGGCACGCACTGCAGCCAAGCCTTCGGGCAGCAGCACCACAAACGCAATCAAAATGCCCACCACACTTTTAGGTGCGCCCATTTCCACAATCATCTTTTCGGTATAGGGCGTAAGCGCCTTGGCCAGCAGCACCACAGCGCCCAAGCACACCATCAGCAGCACCAGACTAATGAGTGCCGCGCGGTTGCTGGGTGGCGCTTGGTGCAAGTCATCGTCTTTGTCGGCATCTTCTGGCAGAAAATAGTCGCGGTGGCGGCTGGTTTGCACCAGCACAAACGCGCCATACAGCACCAGCGAAACCACCCCGATAAAAATAAGCTGGCTATTGGAATAATACGGGCCAGGAATGCTTGACGTGTAATTGGGCAGCACCATAGTCAGCACCGCGATAGTGGCTAAAGCTGCCAAAGACGCATTAACGCCATACATGCTAAAGCGCTGCTCATGGTGGCGGTGTGCGCCTAGCAGCAAGCAAATGCCAACCATGCCATTGATGATAATCATCACCGCGGCAAACACCGTATCACGCGCCAAACTTGCCGTTTGAGCACCGCCCGCAATCATGAGCGACATCACCAGTGCCAGCTCAATTACCGTCACTGCCAAAGCCAGCAGCAACGAGCCAAACGGCTCGCCCACGCGGTGCGCGATAACTTCGGCATGGTGCACGCTGGCCATCACAGCTCCTGCCAGCACAAACGCAGCCAATACCGCTAGCCAACCACCAGGAAACTGCATCATCAAACCCAGCATGGCCCAAGCCGCCAGTGGCGATACCCAAGTCCACACAGGCAGCTTGTGCTGTGTGCATGGCGCGGGCGTAGGCGCTTGTGTGGGTGTTGTAGCTGGTGAATTTTGTGGATTGTGCTGCGCTGCTGCTTGCTCTTGCTGCGCAAGGTGCAAGGTTGGCTCAGTTTCAGGCGTAGATTCAGTGCTGGTGGTGTCTGCGTCTGTTGATGCTGTCATATTTATTGCTTGGTTACTGTAAATGGTGAAAAAGGCAAATATATGGGTACGTTTTTTGAGGAAAACGCGCTGTGCGCCAATTAAACGCAGTGCGTGCCAAGTGGCTAAAAAAAGTTGGCAAAAAACAGCTTGTTTTTATAACTTGTTTTTTTATAACTTGTCTTTACAAGCTGTTTTTATAACCTGTTTTTTAACGCACTGCGCATCAGACGCAACACACAAACCAGGGCGCAGCATTCAAGCCACACTGCTCAGAAAAAGCATCTCTGCGCCCTATGCGTTCGCTCCTGCACTTGCTCTTGTGCAGGCAAGCACGCAATTGCTTGTTAATCGCGGCTGGCGCGTTTGCGCTCGTGCTCTTTCAGGTGGCGCTTGCGCAGGCGGATGGATTTGGGGGTAATTTCCACCAACTCATCGTCTTCGATAAACTCCACCCCATACTCTAGCGACAATTCAATAGGCGGTGTCACCTTAATGGCATCTTCCTTGCCGCTTACGCGGAAGTTGGTAAGCTGCTTGGTACGTGTGGCGTTCACCACCAAATCGTTATCGCGGTTATGGATGCCAACAATCATGCCCTCATACACGGGGTCTCCAGCGCGTACAAACATGCGGCCACGGTCATCGAGCTTGCCCAGTGCGTAGGTGAAAATCTCGCCATCGTCCATGCTGATAAGCACGCCGTTTTTGCGCCCGCCAATATCGCCTTTGTGGGCTTCGTAGCCATCAAAAATATTGCTAATCAAGCCCGAGCCGCGCGTCAGGTTCATAAATTCGCTGGTAAAGCCAATCAGCCCGCGTGCAGGAATGCGGTATTCAAGGCGCACACGGCCGCGGCCATCGGCTTCCATATTCACCAGCTCGCCTTTGCGCTCGCCCAGCGCTTGCATGACGCCGCCTTGGTGGCCTTCTTCAATATCGGCAGTTACCAGCTCAATGGGCTCGCAGCGTTCGCCATCAATCTCGCGGAAAACCACGCGTGGCTTGCTTACAGCCATCTCAAATCCTTCGCGACGCATGTTTTCAAGCAAAATAGTCAGGTGCAACTCACCTCGGCCAGAAACTTCAAACACGCCGTCTTCAGCCGTTTCGCGCACACGCAGCGCCACGTTGCTTTGCAGCTCTTTTTGCAGCCTGTCCCAAATCTGGCGGCTGGTCACAAACTTGCCTTCGCGTCCAGCCAAGGGGCTGGTATTGACGCAAAAGTTCATGGTCAGCGTAGGCTCGTCAATTTTGAGCATGGGCAGCGGCTGGGGGTTGGCCATGTCTGTAAGCGTGACACCAATGCCGATGTCTTCAATGCCGTTAATCAGCACAATGTCGCCAGGGCCCGCTTCAGTGGCCTGCACGCGGTCAAGCCCCTGGAATTTAAGCACCTGATTGACGCGGCCCTTGAAAGATTTCCCGTCTGGCCCTTCCATTACCAGCACATCAGTAGCGGGCTTGAGCGTGCCAGCATTTACGCGGCCTACGCCAATGCGCCCGACGAAGGTAGAAAAGTCCAGCGCAGAAATCTGCAACTGCAAAGGCGCATCGGCATCGCCCTCGTGCGCGGGAACGTGTTTGAGAATGGTGTTAAACAGTGCCGACATGTCTTTGCCCCACTGCTGGCCTGGCTCGCCTTCTTCGAGTGCGCTCCAGCCGTTGATGCCTGATGCGTACACAACAGGAAAGTCAAGTTGCTCGTCATTGGCACCGAGTTTGTCAAACAAGTCAAAAGCGGCATTAATCACCTTGTCGGGGTTGGCACCGGGCTTGTCTACCTTGTTTACCACCACGATAGGCTTCAAGCCCAAAGCCAGCGCTTTCTTGGTCACAAAGCGCGTTTGCGGCATGGGGCCTTCCTGCGCGTCAATCAGCAGCACCACGCCATCAACCATGCTCAATGCACGTTCTACCTCGCCGCCAAAGTCCGCGTGCCCGGGGGTATCGACGATGTTGATGTGTGTATTTTCCCAACGCACGGCGCAGTTTTTGGCCAAAATGGTAATGCCGCGCTCGCGCTCGATGGCGTTGTTATCCATCACCGAATCCACCATTTTTTCGTGCTCGGCAAAAGTGCCTGACTGGCGCAGCAATTGGTCGACCATGGTGGTTTTGCCGTGGTCAACGTGGGCAATGATGGCAATGTTTCTGATTGGTTGGGTCATATAAGTTACAGTTTTAAGAAAATTGAAATACGTAAACAGTCTGCAAAAAAACGATAGCTGCCATATTGCTACTGTCTACGTTTAGGCTTACTTTTTGGCTTTACTCTTGGGTGTCAAAGACACCATTTTTGCTACATACTTGAACGTGCGCTTGGCGCTGTCACTCGCGGCCAAAAGCATTCTGCACCTGCCTTAACCTGCATCAGGCGGGTGCAGCATTTGCTGTATTTCCACTGGACTGAGCAAGCGCTCGGGTATCAACTCGCCCGCTTTGACGTGCGCCGCACCCAAGAGCACAGCACTGGCAAGCGCCACCCCATCGGGCACAGGCGGCGGGCCATACACCCGCACTTGCGGGGCATCGGGCCAGTCGCCTCGGCGGCGCAAACCACTTAAAAAGCGCCCTGCATTGTCCGCATCCAGCATGACAGGGCTGTGGCTTGGCAACAAAGCATCCACGGGTAGCAGGGCTTGCAAACGCTGCGCGGGTGGCAATGCTTCGAGTTCTTGCAAGGTAATGCAGTCTTTGAGCGTAAATACCCCCGTTTGCACCCGCCGCAAACCAATCAGGTGTGCGCCGCAGCCCAGTGCCTCGCCAATATCTTCTGCCAGCGTGCGGATATACGTTCCTTTGCTGACTGCGGCACGAATTTTTAGCACCGTGCCTGCGGGGTGCGCCTGTGCAATAGCATCTGGCACGGGCAGTCGCTCAATCGCAAATACGGTTATCTGCCGCGCTTGGCGCTCTACCGTTTGCCCAGCGCGCGCATATTCGTACAGTGCCTTGCCGTCTTTTTTCAGCGCAGAATACATAGGCGGCACTTGCTCTTGTGCGCCTGTAAACTGCTGCAACACCGCTGCAATTTGTGCATCAGACACATCAACTGTGCGGATTTGCAAAATTTCACCTTCGGCATCACCTGTGCTGGTCGTCTGTCCCAGCCGCAAAGTGGCTTCATAGCTTTTATCAGCATCTAAATGCAACTGGCTGAATTTGGTTGCCGCACCAAAACACAGCGGCAACACGCCAGTAGCCAGCGGATCAAGCGTGCCTGTGTGCCCCGCTTTTTCGGCGCACAGCAACCACTTGGCTTTTTGCAAAGCCTGATTGCTAGATAAGCCCAGCGGTTTGTCTAACAGCAACACCCCATGCACAGGGCGCCGCTGCACCCGTGTGCGTGGCGCTGTCATGGTCTTATTCGTCCTTGGAGCGCGATGAAACAGCCCGTGCGATAAGAGCATCCATGTCTGCGGCACGCTCAAGTGTGCGATCAAACACAAAATGCAGCGTAGGCACAGTGTGGATATGCAGCCGCTTGAACAAGCCATTGCGCAAATGGCCCGCCGCATGATTCAGTGCTTCTTGCGTTTGCTCAGCATCGCCCGTAAGCACAGTGAAAAACACCTTGGCATGGGCATAGTCGGGCGTTAATTCAACGCCTTGCAGCGTAACCATACCCACACGCGGATCTTTAAGTTCACGCGCAATCAATTCGGCCAGATCACGCTGGATCTGGTCGGCTACTTTATAGCTGCGGTTGGTAGGAGACTTTTTAGTTGCCATGCAGTGCTATCCGTTTGCTTCGCTCCCTGTTTTACAGGGTACGCGCCACTTCCTTGATTTCAAAGAACTCCAGCACGTCGCCTTCAACAATGTCGTTGTAGCCTTTGATGGTCAGGCCGCAATCGTAGCCTTCCTTGACTTCTTTGGCATCGTCCTTGAAGCGTTTGAGTGAATCGAGCTCGCCCGTAAACACCACCACGTTGCTACGCAGCAAGCGCAGCTTGGCCGTGCGACGCACCACGCCGCTGGTAACCATACAGCCTGCAATAGCGCCGATTTTGGAGACACGGTAAATTTCGCGAATCTCGGCTGTGCCGATAACTTCTTCTTTCTTGTCAGGCGTGAGCATGCCACTCATGGCTGCTTTCACATCCTCAATGACTTCGTACAGGATGTTGTAATAGCGCACATCAATGCCGTTGTTTTCGGCTGCTTTGCGCGCATTGGCATCAGCGCGGGTGTTAAACCCAATGATGACGGCTTTGGAAGCAATCGCCAAATTCACGTCGCTTTCGCTGATTCCGCCAACTGCGCCAAATACCACCTGCACTTTCACTTCATCGGTAGAAAGTTTCAGCAATGAAGCAGCCAGCGCCTCTTGCGTGCCTTGCACGTCGGCCTTGATGATGATGGGCAGATGCTTGACTTCGCCTTCGACCATGTCCGAGAACATATTTTCCAGCTTGGCGGCTTGCTGCTTGGCCAGCTTGGTGTCGCGGAATTTGCCGCTGCGGTAAGTAGCGATTTCACGGGCGCGGCGCTCATCGGCCAGCACCATAAATTCGTCACCCGCCTGCGGCACTTCGGTCAAGCCCTGAATCTCCACAGGGATAGATGGGCCTGCTTGCTTTACGGGCTTGCCGTTTTCATCCAGCATAGCGCGTACACGCCCCCAGGTTTGCCCTGCCAGCACAACATCGCCAGCAGCCAGCGTACCCGACTGCACCAAAATTGTTGCCAGCGGGCCACGTCCTTTATCCAGACGCGCTTCAACCACCAGCCCTTTTGCAGCAGCATCTACTGGGGCTTTCAGCTCCAGCATTTCAGCTTGCAGCAACACTTGCTCAAGCAAGTCATCAATACCTTGGCCGGTTTTGGCCGACACAGGGACAAAGGGCGAATCACCACCAAATTCTTCTGGCACCACTTCTTCAGCCACCAGCTCGTTTTTCACGCGCTCAGGGTTGGCTTCGGGTTTGTCAATTTTGTTGATGGCAACCACAATCGGCACACCAGCGGCTTTGGCATGGCGTACTGCCTCTTTGGTTTGCGGCATCACGCCATCATCGGCAGCCACCACCAAAATCACAATGTCGGTAGCTTTTGTGCCACGGGCACGCATGGCGGTAAAGGCTTCGTGGCCAGGGGTATCGAGAAAAGTAACAATGCCACGCGGCGTTTCAACATGGTAAGCGCCGATATGCTGGGTAATGCCGCCAGCTTCGCCTGTTGCCACCTTGGCACGGCGGATATAGTCCAGCAGCGAAGTTTTGCCGTGGTCTACGTGACCCATTACAGTTACTACTGGAGCGCGTGTCAGCGCCTCGGCGCTTTGCGCTTCTACTTCTGCTTCGGTAAAGGCTTCGGGGTCATCAAGTGCAGCTTGCACAGCGGTATGCCCCATTTCCTCCACCACAATCATGGCTGTATCTTGGTCTAGCGGCTGGTTGATGGTTACCATCTGCCCCAGCTTCATCAGCGATTTGATGACTTCAGAAGCCTTAATCGACATTTTGTGCGCCAACTCGCCCACGGTAATGGTTTCTGGCACATGGATTTCAAGCTGTTTGAATTCAACTGGCGCTGGTGCGTAGGCTTCTTCGCGGTTATTTCGGTCACCACGGCGGCCGCCTTTGGAGCCAGCCGCACGCCAGCCGCTGTTGCGCCCGGCACTGGTATCACCACGTGTTTTGATTTCGCCTTTTTTCTTGCCGTCGGCCTCACCCGCCCAGCTTGAAGACAATTTGGCCGATTTAAGCTCTTTGTTTGGCGCAGCGCCCGTTTTGACCGCAGCAGGCTTGGCTGCAGTCTTCTCTGTTTTTTCTGAAGCGGCAGGCTTGTGTAGCGTTCCTTTGGCAGCTTTTGCGTCTTCGGATTTTTTTGCCGTCAATACCCGCGCAGGGGCATTCATCATGGCACGAATGGCATCAGCCTCGGCCAATGCTTTGCGGCGGCGGTCTTCAAGGTCTTTGGCGCGTGCCGCTTCTTCTTCGATTTCTGCTTTTCTATTGGCCTCGGCCTGCGCTTTCTTTTCAGCCAGTGCAAGCTGCTCTGCTTCTTTTTTCTTTTGCTCTGCCTCTGCCTGCTTTTGAGTAGCCGCAGCAGCTTCTGCATTTTCAGCACTCGCGTTCTGCCGCTCCAAACGCTCGTTTGCGCGGGCATTCTGAATGGCATCTACTTCAGCTTGCGCCTGTTCACGTGCCATGGCACGCGCTTTTTCTTCTTCCTGCGCCTTGTCTGCAACCGTTTCCGCAGCTTGATCTGCTTGTTGTGCAGCTTCCTGTGCAGCCCGCTCTTTGGCTTCTTGCTCTTCACGTTGGCGGCGGCGCTCGGCCAGATCTTCTTCCTGACGGCGAATCAACTCTGCCTGACGACGCGCCTCTTCTTCGCGCCGCTGCAATTCAGCCGTATTGATCACCGAAACAGGTGCAGCCTGCTCCAATTCAGTCTGCGCAACAGAATCGCTCTCAACTTCTTCGCGCTTGACTAAAGTGCGTTTTTTGCGCACTTCAACCTGAATCGTGCGCGCCTTGCCTGTGGCATCAGCCTGCTTGATTTCACTGGTTGATTTCTTGGTAAGCACGATTTTTTTGCGCTGCACAACAGGCTCACCTTGACTGGTGCGCAAAAAATCGCGTAATTGAATCTTGTCAGCCTCGCTTATTACATCCGACTCGCCAGACTTTGGCACACCTGCGCTTTGCAGTTGCTCGAGCAACTCCTGCGGCGTTTTTCTCAGTTCAGCAGCAAATTCTGCAACGGTATTTTTTGACATACGGGTACTCACCTCTTCTTAGGCCTGATCTTTGTCAAACCAGTGTTCGCGTGCTTTCATGATAAGAGCATTAGCCTCATCGCTGCTTTGTGCTGTAATTTCCACCAGCTCGTCGGTTGCCAGATCTGCCAGATCATCGCGGGTATGAATACCTGCAGCAGCAAGCTTGTCCATCAATTCAGGCGTCATGCCAGCAAGCTCATGCAACAGACCACCTTCAGCCTGCGCGCCACTTTCCTGGGCGATTTCGAGCGTTAGCAAAGCGTCTTTGGCGCGGGTACGCAACTCGGTTACGGTATCTTCGTCGAGTGCTTCGATATCGAGCATTTCTTGCAGCGGCACATAGGCCACTTCTTCCAGACTGGTAAAGCCTTCTTCAATCAGAATATCGGCCATTTCCTCGTCCACATCCAGTTTGCTCATAAACAGGGTGCGTAGCGACTGGGTTTCGTGCGCTTGCTTCTCGGCAGATTCGGCCGCGTCCATGATGTTGATTTTCCAACCTGTCAAATCAGATGCCAGACGCACGTTTTGACCGCCGCGCCCAATGGCTACAGCCAGGTTTTCTTCATCCACCACCACGTCCATAGCGTGCTTTTCTTCATCTACCACGATGGATTGCACGTTGGCTGGTGCGAGTGCGCCAATAACGAACTGGGCTGGGTCTTCGCTCCACAGCACAATATCCACGCGCTCGCCAGCCAGCTCATTCGTTACTGCGGTAACACGGCTGCCACGCACGCCTACACAAGTACCAATAGGATCAACACGCGGATCGTGTGCGACTACGGCAATCTTGGCGCGGCTACCCGGATCGCGAGCACAAGACTTGATTTCAAGCAAGCCTTCTTCAATTTCTGGCACTTCATTGCGAAACAGCTCCACCATAAAAGCTGGCGCAGAGCGCGACAGCAGCACAGACGCGCCGCGCAAAGTGGTATCAACTTCCATAATCATGGCGCGCACACGGTCGCCTGTGCGGAAGTTTTCTTTTGGAATGGTTTCATTGCGACGCAAGCGGCCTTCAATGCGCCCGCTTTCGACAATCATGTCGCCCTTATCCATGCGCTTGATAGTGCCGCTGAAAATCTTTTCATCACGCGCCAAAAAGTCGCGCAGCAGCATTTCGCGCTCGGCATCACGAATGCGCTGCAACACCACCTGCTTGGCTGTCATGGCACCAATGCGACCAATGGGCAGCGAAGGCACTGCTTCTTCAATGAAGTCACCCTCAACCACACCAGGCTTGCGCTCTTGCGCATCCATCATCATTTCTTCTGCGTCTGGGTTTTGCAGACCTGCATCATCGGGCACAACCAGCCAGCGGCGGAATGTGTCGTACTGCCCTGTTTCACGATCGATAGCCACGCGAATGTCTACCTCGCCCGGATATTGCTTTTTGGTGGCTTGCGCCAAGGCATGCTCAACTGCTTCGAACACCACATCGCGATCCACGTTTTTTTCGCGGGCAATCGCTTCTACCAGCATCAGCATTTCACGATTCATCTTGTTGTACTCCGACCATAAGAGGGTTGTTTATTAATTGACAAAAATTTATTCCTGATTTGTTTCTTCGGCAGATGGCTTTGTGCGCCGCCCTTTGAAATCGACAATGGGAGCCAGCCTAGCCTCACGCATTTCATCGAGCGTAAAGCCCAGGGCATGCATGGGCGGAGCTGGCTTGCGTTTGCTAACGCGCTGCCCGGGTTTAACAGGCGGCGCATCGCTCCAGACAACCTGCCAGCCCGCTTCAGTTTTTTCGAGCCGGCCACGAAATTTTTTACGATTAGCCGCAATGCCTGCTTCGTTCGCGCCAATGGCCTCTTTCAGGGTCAAATCAATTTCAGCGCCAGCAAAACGCTCAAAATCCTGCTCGTGGCGCAGCAAACGATCAATACCTGGAGAACCAACCTCCAGCCGCTGGTAGTCAACGCCTTCTACCTCCAGCGCATACTGCAACTGGCGCGTAACTTTTTCACAGTCTTCTATCGTGACAAACTGCTCGGCCTGCCCCGCATAAGCAGGCTCCCATGGCACATCAATGGTAATGCGCAACAAGCCGCCAGCAGAGCGTTCCACCTCTACCAAATCCAGCCCCAATGCATGCACTGTCTGTTGTGCCAATTCCTGTAATGTCACGTATTTCCTGCCATCAAATCAATGAAGAAACCATCAGGTTTATTAAAAACATCTTCCGAACGACCACAAAAAATACACACTGGGCAAAAAAAATGGGCAGGTATAAACCGGCCCATTGTGCATATCACTTGGTCGAGATCCATTCAATTATATCCAGATCTGCTTTGCAAGGCAATCACAAAATACATACAAGATGCACTTCGTCACTGAAACAAGGCAACACCGTGCGATAATCTGCAACTTATTTTCAGCAGCACCATACCGCCATAGCTATGGCATGGCAGTCTGAAGCACAAGACAATAGGAGTTCCGTATGGGTTTTCTAAAAGGCAAAAAATTCCTGATTACCGGCTTGCTGTCCAACCGTTCAATTGCCTACGGCATTGCTAAAGCATGCCACGCACAAGGAGCGGAACTGGCTTTTAGCTATGTGGGCGAACGTTTCAAAGATCGTATTACTGACTTTGCAGCCGAATTTGATTCCACTCTGGTATTTGAGTGTGACGTGGGCAGCGATGAGCAAATTGATCGCATGTTCGCTGATTTATCAAAAACCTGGCCTACGTTTGACGGCTTTGTGCATGCCATTGGCTTTGCACCACGCGAAGCGATTGCAGGCAATTTTTTTGATGGCTTAAGTCGCGAAAATTTTCGTATCGCGCACGACATCAGTGCCTACAGCTTTCCAGGCATGGCCAAAGCTGCCTTGCCCTACCTGAATAACAATGCCTCTTTGCTCACGCTGACCTATCTGGGCTCACAGCGCACCATTCCCTATTACAACACCATGGGTGTTGCCAAAGCTGCACTTGAAACCAGCGTGCGCTATATGGCAGAAGCTCTTGGGCGTATGGAAGACGGACGCAGCATTCGCGTCAATGGCATCAGTGCCGGCCCGGTCAAAACCATTGCTGCCAGCGGCATTCAGGATTTTGGCAAACTGCTGAGTTATATGGCCATGAGCTGCCCTCTGCGCCGCAACATCACCATTGAAGAAATCGGTAACGTTGCCGCTTTCATGCTCAGCGATCTGGCCAGCGGTGTAACTGCCGAGATCACCTATGTCGATTGCGGCTTTAGCCAAACTGCAGGCATTAGCGAAGACAGGGTTGAATCCGGACAGTAATCTGGGAAACAATTACCCGTCTGCAAAAAACGCTGCTCAAGGCAACCATGTTTTGAGCAGCGTTTTTCTTTTCTGAATTTCTTTTCTGTAGCAAACTTAAAGAGGCGCTGATTTATTCCGGTTTTGGATCAAAAATGCCATGGCTCGCCATTCCCGCGCAGGCGGGGATGACGGCTTTGTGAATGCTTTCTTACTTGAAGAATAAATCAGTGCATCCTTAAAACACATGCAACGCCCGCAAAGGCAGATTGTTTCGTTTTTATCGAGCGTATGCATTGATGGATGCGGCAATTAAGCCCTGCAGCTGCCCATCGTTGAAATCTGCCACGGGCACAAGGCACGTATGGATTTGCGCGCCTGCCAACCCGCTTAACTGCTCAACAAACGCCTTGCGCCAGCATAGCTTCAGCCACTTTCACAAAACCAGCAATATTGGCACCATTAACGTAGTTAACTGCGCCCTTGCCATCTTCAGAGCCAAAGCGCACGCAGTTGGCATGAATGTCTTGCATGATGCTCAGCAATTTGGCATCGACCTGCTCACTGTTCCAGTACAGACGCTGTGCACTTTGGGTCATTTCCAGCCCTGAAACCGCTACACCGCCTGCATTGCTGGCTTTACCTGGCGCATAAAGCACCTTGCCAGACTGCAGAAACACGTGCACAGCTTCCAGCGTGCTGGGCATATTGGCACCTTCAGCCACACATTGCACACCATTGCTGACCAAAGTCCGCGCATCTTCTGCATCAAGCTCGTTCTGAGTAGCACAGGGCAAAGCAATATCCACAGGCACATGCCAAGGCCTTTTGCCAGCCTCGTATTGCAGCTTGAACTGCTCTGCATAGTCGCGTATACGGCCACGACGCTGATTTTTGATTTCCATCAACGCAGCGAGTTTTTCAGGCGTAAATCCATCTTTATCAATTACTGTTCCGTCAGAGTCAGACGCTGTCAACACCTTTGCACCACACTGCATGGCTTTCTGAATCGCATATTGCGACACATTGCCTGAACCAGAAACAGCAACTGTTTTACCTTCCAGCGATTGGCCTGCGCGTTGCAGCATCTCGTTGGCAAAATAGACTGTACCGTAGCCCGTAGCTTCAGGGCGAATAAGGCTGCCACCAAAGCTTAAACCACGCCCGGTAAATACACAGGCGGCACTGTGCGAGAGCTTTTTCATCATGCCTGCCATATAGCCGACTTCGCGTGCGCCCACACCAATATCACCGGCTGGAACGTCCACATCTGCACCAATATGCTGGTACAGCTCAGTCATCAGCGCATGGCAAAACCGCATGACTTCATTGTCTGACTTGCCTTTGGGATCAAAGTCTGCTCCGCCTTTGCCACCGCCCATAGGCAGCGTGGTCAATGCGTTTTTGAGCGTCTGCTCGAACGCCAGAAATTTGAGAATCGACAAATTAACCGATGGGTGAAAGCGCATGCCGCCCTTGTACGGGCCAATGGCATTGTTATGCTGGATACGAAACGCGCGATTCACCCGCGTCTGGCCGCTGTCATCTACCCACGAAACCCGAAACTGAATTACGCGCTCTGGCTCTACCAGCCGCTCAAGCAGCGCATTTTTACTGTAGCGCGGATTGCGCTCAATAAATGGCCAAAGGCTTTCCATCACCTCACGCACTGCCTGCAGGTATTCGGTTTGCTGTGGATCACGCTGGCGTAGCGTTTCAAGAAAAGCGGCAAGAGAAGGTGTTGTATTCATGATGTAGAAAAGAAAGTTAAAACAAAACCCGGCGCCTGAAGGCATGAAAAAAACCACTGTGTATTGTGAGGCCATTTTTGCAAATTTTGTTGTCACAACACAACAAGATTTCGAGAAAGCTTTTGTTTGATGCTAGGAAAAACACCTATAACCCCCTTTTTTGAGGCTCTGCAAACACTTTGCCATACCTTTCACGCAAGAGCCAAAACAGACCGTACCGCATAATTCCACCCAGTCTGCACTATTTTTCTATGTGTGTTTTTCCTGAGGAAACCCTGATGTTCAACTCTCCTTGCAGCCTTTGTGGCATTTCTGGCACCTTAAATCTGGCCTGTATTGGCGGCGGCAATATGGCCAGCGCCATTTTGGGTGGCTTGCTCAAACAGGGCTTTAATGCCCAACGCATTACTGTAATTGACCCCTCTGCCGAAACATGCGCCCGTCTGCGTAATGACTGGGGCGTGCATGCCCTGCAAGCAGCCGATAGCACGCTGGCACAAGCTGATGCGGTGCTGTGGGCTGTTAAACCCCAGCAGTTCAAAGAAGCCGCCCTGCCCGTTGCCCCGCATACACGGCACGCCTTGCACATCAGCGTTGCTGCTGGTATTACTACTGCCGCGCTTGAAAACTGGCTGGGCAGCGGCCGCATTGTGCGCTGCATGCCCAATACGCCCGCTCTGGTGGGGCAAGGCATGACGGGGCTGTATGCCATGCCTGCCGTGTCTGATGCCGACCGCGCCACGGTTGATGCGCTGCTGGCTGCTACGGGCAAGCTGATGTGGCTTGAGCGCGAGGAGCTTATCAATAGCCTGATGGCAATTAGTGGCTCGGGGCCCGCTTATGTGTTTTACTGGATTGAAGCGCTGGTGGCGGGTGGCGTGCAGCTTGGTTTATCGCCAGAGCAGGCCAAAGAGCTTGCCGCGCAAACCTTTGCGGGTGCTGCGGCACTGGTGCAGGCATCTAGCGAAGCGCCCGAAGTACTGCGCCAGCGCGTTACCAGCAAGGGCGGCACTACGCACGAAGCCATTACCAGCATGCAGGCCAACCATGTAGAGCAACATATTGTTGCTGCCATGCAAGCCTGCTACCAGCGCGGGCAAGAGATGGGGCGAGAATTTGTTTAAAAATTGCTAATCCTGTTCTCGTTCTAGCCATCATGCAAACCCAACACAGGCCAGCTACGACTCACAAACAAAATCAGCCTGCTGCGCTATAGGCGTAAGTGCCAGCTGCCCGTCACTAACAGTGGCCTGCACTGTTTGCCCCAATTTGAACTGCTCGCGGCGTGAAAGCACGCGCCCTTGCCCGTCTTGCAGCAATGCAAAGCCACGGTCGAGGATGTGCTGTGGGTGTAACAGGCGCAAACTGGTGCTGCAACGCTGCAGGGTTTGTTGCTGGTTGTGCAGGCCGTGTGCCAACGCTTGCTGCCAGCGTTGCTGCAAGGCTTGTACGCGGCTTTGCTGCAGGCCAAGCGCTGTGCGGGCGGCTGCTTGCAGCGCTTGCGCGGTATGTTGCAAGTAGCTACTGCGCTGGCTGCTGTTTTGCAAGCGGGCGGCGGCTTGCAGCAGGCGGGTTTGCAGGTGTTGTAAATGCTGGGTGCGGGTGCTGCTGGTGCGCGTCTGGCGCAGGCGCATGGCCAGATCGTGCAAATGCAGGCTGTGCTGGCGGATGTGTTTGCCTGTGCGTGCCAGCCCCCAGGCCAGTTGGTCGAGCCGCTGGCTGTGCTGGTCGAGCTGGCGCTGCGTGCTTTGCCCAATGCGCTGCTGGCAGGTATTTATATGCTGCAGGGCGGTTTGTTGTGGCACAGCGACTAACTCTGCAGCAGCGGTGGGGGTGGGAGCGCGCATATCGGCGCAAAAGTCGGCAATGGTGAAGTCACTTTCATGACCCACGCCTGTAATGAGTGGCACCGGGCTTTGTGCTATGGCGTGTGCGAGCAGCGGGTTGTTAAATGCCCACAGGTCTTCGATTGAGCCCCCGCCGCGCACCAGCAAGATGGTGTCTATCGGCGCTATGCCTGGCGTGTGTTTGCCCGCTTGCTGCTGGCCGATGATGGCGTACATCTGTTGCAGCGCAGTTACCAGTGCGGCAGGCGCTTCTGCCCCTTGTACCGGTGCGGGCAGCAGCAGTACAGGCACATGGGGCGCACGGCGGCGCAGGGCAGTAGCCACATCGTGCAGAGCTGCTGCGCCCAAAGAGGTGATTAACCCCAGCCCGCGCGGATACGGGGTGGGCGCGCGCTTGCGATCCTCATCAAACAGCCCTTGCGCCTGCAACTCGGCCTTGATGCGTAAAAATTCTTCATACAAGGCGCCCTGCCCCGCACGCGACATGCTTTCAACCACCAGCTGCAAGTCGCCACGCGCCGCATATACGGCCAGCCGCCCGCGCACCTCAACACGGTCGCCATCGCGCGGCTGCCAGTTGAGCAGGCCAGCAGCGCGACGAAACATGGCACAGCGCAACTGGCCGTTGGCATCTTTCAGTGTGAAATAGCAGTGCCCGCTGGCAGCACGGCTAAAGCCCGATAGCTCGCCTTGCACGCTAACTGCACCAAAACGGGCTTCAATCGCTTCAGCTACTGCATGGCACAAGGCTCCTACTTGCCAGACCCTTGGCAGATCAACGTGTTTGCCAATATTTGGTGCTGCAAGGCTTGTATTTTGGTGAAGTTGCATATCTTCAAAAGACTCGATTCAAAAGAATTATCTACAGATTACATCCAAATGCAATATCTTTCAGGAAATCGCTGCAAACGCACGCAAAATCACATAACTTATTGATTTTAAACATATTTATTTTTTGCTCAAAAGGTAATCAATCTGTCACAAGCGGCATAAATCAAGGACTTGGCGCTGGTATGCATATCTTTTCCACAAAGTTATCCACAGAAAATGTGGGCAAAACGGGCTTATTGCACCTTGGCGCCCACTGTCACCATTTTTATGCCTTGCTCTACTGCCAAAGCTGGCACAAGCTGGGTAATAATCGGGCATCTTTTATCTGCCTGCTTTGCCAGCAGTGCTGCATCGTAATGGTTTGCCGCATACTGACAAAAGCAACAGGCACAATATCCCTGTTTTGTTTTTCTCAATTTAGCCAGGAGTGTTCCCTGTGTCCGTATTTTCGATCATCCAAACTGCAGGCTGGCCAATCTGGCCTCTGATTATCGCTTCCATAGTTAGCATGGCTTTGGTGATTGAGCGCTTTATTAGCCTGAAAAACTCACGCGTAACACCTAAAAACCTGCTGGAAGAAGCAATTAAAGCCAGCGCCTCTGGCGCTCCATCGCCCGAAGTGGTGAATCATCTGGAGCAAAGCTCGGTTTTTGGTGAAGTGCTCGCATCAGGCCTGCGCGCCTTGAATAATAACCCTGCATTAAGCGAAGCCGATTTGCGCAACACCATGGAAGGCGCAGGCAGACAGGCTGCACATACACTGGAGCGCTATCTGATAGCACTGGCAACTATCGCCTCTGCTGCACCGCTTATGGGCCTGCTGGGCACGGTAGTTGGCATGATTGAGATTTTCGGCTCACAAAACGCAGCTGGTGGCTCCAATCCGATGGCGCTTGCTCACGGCATATCAGTTGCGTTATACAACACGGCTTTTGGTCTGATTGTTGCGCTTCCTACGCTTATTTTCTGGCGCTATTTTCGTGCCCGGGTTGATGGCTACCTGCTTAAAATGGAAATTGGAACCGAGCAGTTCGCACGCCATTTAAGCCGTTTCTGCAAAAAATAAGAGGCTTTTTCATGAATTTTCGCAAGCGCGCACACGATGAGCCAGAGATCAACCTGATCCCCTTTATCGACGTGCTGATGGTGATTTTGATTTTCCTCATGCTCACCACCACCTACAGCAAATTTACCGAACTGCAATTGCAACTGCCCGTTGCCAGCGCAGACGCTGCACGCGACCACCCAAAAGAGGTCATTGTTTCTGTATCCAGCGATGGGCGTTATGCTGTTAACAGAATTGAACTGACAGATCATTCAGTCAATGGAATTGCCGCTGCCCTGCGCCAAACCAATGCTTCATCTGAAAGCACCTTGATTATTAGCGCCGACGCAACTGCACCGCACCAAACCGTTATTTCAGTTATGGAAGCAGCGCGACGCCTTAATATGGCAAAAGTAACTTTCGCTACCCGCAAAGCAACTCAAGAGTAAAAAGCCAGACGCATCAAGCCATTGCCCATTTGGCATGCTGCCTGATTTTTGCCTTGCGCACCCTGCACTGCCCAGCCAAGCATAAGCCGCACCATGCCCAGAATCCAGACCTTTTTACACCACACTTTGCCAAAAATCTGGCAAAAACGTGGCTGGGCGGCGTGCTTGCTGTGGCCACTGTCGCTACTTTATGGCACCATCTGGCATAACAAAAAACTCCGCGCACTTCGCCAGCCAGCAGCGCCTTTACCCGTGCCAGTGCTGGTTGTTGGCAACGTTATTGCTGGCGGCGCAGGCAAAACACCTACCACCATTGCTGTGGTGCAGCATTTTCAGTCGCTGGGCGTTGCCGTAGGCGTTATCTCGCGCGGCTATGGGCGGCAGGCAGATGCGCCTGAATGCATGGCCGTTACAACTACCAGCGCCGCTGCCGATGTGGGCGATGAGCCGCTGCTTATTCACCGCCGCACGGCTGCGCCCGTGGCTGTCTGCGCCAAGCGGGTGCAAGCCGCGCACGCCCTGCTGCAACAGCACCCGCAAACGCAATTGCTGGTTTGTGACGACGGGCTGCAACATCTGGCCCTGCCCCGCGACGGCGAAATTTGCGTGATGGACGAACGCGGCATTGGCAACGGCTGGCTGCTGCCTGCGGGCCCCTTGCGCGAACCCTGGCCACGCCGCACCACCATGCTGCTGCACACCGCACCAGTCGCATCAAGCGCCTGTGCGCCCGCCTTACCCGTGGGGCAAGCCGCCTACTCTGCCAGGCGCCAACTCGCCAGCTACGCCATACAAGCCAACGGGCAAAGCACGCCTTTGGGCGACTGGGCAGCAAGCCAGCAGCCCGTTGTAGCCTTGGCTGGCATTGCCTTGCCCGAACGTTTCTTTACCATGCTTGCCGCCACAGGCTTGCAACTGCACGCCTGCCACGCCCTGCCCGACCACGCCAGCGCCAGCGCCATGCAAGCCCTTGCCAACACGCTGCAAACCAGCGGCATGCCCATACTGTGCACAGAAAAAGACGCGGTAAAGCTCTGGCCCGTTTTCCCGCACATTTGGGCAGTGCCTTTAGAGCTTGCGCCTGAAGCGGATTTTTTTGAGGCGCTGCAACAGTGGTGGACAAAAATACAACAACAACGCAGAACGTAAAATCAACGCGCACACTCCCAAAATCACAGGCGCAGGCCAATACAGCGACCTACCGCATCTGGCTTGCATTGCACCGCGCTTTTTTTCAAGGTATTTTATGGACACCAAACTGCTCGAATTGCTGGTCTGCCCCGTTACCAAAGGCAAACTCATCTGGCTACCAGAACAGCAAGAACTCGCCTCATGCAGCGCCCGCCTGGCCTACCCCGTGCGTGACGGCATACCCGTGCTGCTCGAAGCCGAAGCGCGCCCTTTAAGCGATAGCGAGCTTAATGCACTGCGTGCAAAGCAAACGCCGCTGCTTGGTTAAGCCAGCAAGCATCAAAAACTGCACGCAACAAACAAAACACCGCCATGAGCCCATATACCATCCTGATTCCCGCACGCCTGCACAGCACCCGCCTGCCCGAAAAGCCTTTGGCTGACATTGGCGGCATTCCTATGGTTGTGCGTGTAGCGCAACGCGTGCAACAGGTGCTGCAAACCGCAACAGATGTGGCGCCGCGCATCGTCGTAGCCGCCGACCACCCGCGCATTGTGCAAGCCTGTGCAGACTTTGGCGTGCAAGCCGTCCTTACCGACAGCCACCACCCCAGCGGCAGCGACCGTCTGGCGCAAGCCTGCACCCTGCTGCAATTGCCTGATGACAGCATCGTTGTGAATGTGCAGGGCGATGAGCCGCTGATTGACCCCCAACTGCCCCAAGCCGTAGCGCAACTGCTCGCTGCCACACCTGCTGCCAGCATGGCTACCGCCGCACACCCACTTTCCAACTGGGCTGACTTGTGCAACCCAAATATCGTCAAAGTGGTGTGTGATGCCCAGCAGCTTGCGCTGTATTTCAGCCGCGCCCCCATTCCCTGGTGGCGTGACGGCTACGCCAACGCAAGCACCGCTACAGAGCCCGCCCTGTGCCAGCAACCCGCACCGCTGCGCCATATCGGCATCTACGCCTACCGCGTGGGCTTTCTCAAGCAATTTCCGCTGCTACCCCAAGCCCCCATTGAACAAGCCGAGTCGCTTGAGCAACTCCGCGCCCTGTGGCACGGCCACCGCATAGCCGTACACACCACGCCCCATGCGCCTGGGCCCGGGGTAGATACGGCTGAAGACTTGGCGGCTGTGCGCGCACTTGTGGCGGCGGGCATTTTTGGCTAAACGACGTTAAAAAGTATTTATATGGCTAATAACTGGAAGATACCTTCTTGGCTAGAAATAGAGGTTAGA
Organism: uncultured Allobrachymonas sp.; assembly: GCA_964618495.1. Taxonomy (GTDB): domain Bacteria; phylum Pseudomonadota; class Gammaproteobacteria; order Burkholderiales; family Burkholderiaceae_C; genus Brachymonas. The sequence goes on from CAZUBE010000001.1 coordinate 110,510, forward strand.
AATAGAGACAAAGCGTGCGTATATTGCAACGTCCCATTTACAACACCCCAAGTTTCTAAAAGATCCTCTGCAAGCTGGGAGCACATAATCAACGATGAAACAATTATCACAAGAGAAAATATCGCTCTGTGCTGTTGTGGATGTAATGCAAGCAAGGGTCAAAAACAGCTCTCTATTTGGTTACAGTCAAAATATTGCCTAGAACGCGGTATCAACAAAGATTCCGTTGCTCCAATAATTAAACAAGCTCTTTCTCGTGGGCTATAACCTAGAGTGAATATTTCAAAAAATATCGCATACGTAGAAAGTAAACTGCTGACATAGAACGAAAAAATGCCAGAGGTTTGTTATTTCCTCTGGCATTTTTGTTTGGCAGCGCCACTTCAGCCCAAGCAGAAGTGGCAGCTCAAAGCCTTTTCAAGCCTTTATTTATCGCGCATACGGCGCAGCAGTTTGCTGATTTCGCCGTACCAGATTACGCCGCTGGATATGACGGTGCAAATCAGCCAGTCGTTGAGCGACAGGGGCGATGTGCCAAAGGCGGTGTTGAGCCAAGACACATGCACTACGGCAATTTGCAGTACAAACGACAGTGCCACGCCAGCGAGCAGCCAGGGGTTGCTAAAGGGCTTGTGGAAGGCGCTCAGGTGGTCAGAGCGGGCGTTAAAGCAGTTAAACAACTGCGCCAGCACCATGACCGTAAAGGCAGCGGTGCGGGCGGTGCGCAGGTCGTATGTGCCTTCGATAAAGCCTGCGGGCAGGAACATATCGAGTGTGACCAGCGTACACAGCGCCACTACCAAGCCTGTCATAAACACATCGCTCCACATGCGGTTGTCAATCACGCGGTCGGTGGATTTGCGTGGGGGCTGGTCCATGGTGTCAGTGTCGCTTGGGTCCATGCCAAGCGCCAGCGCGGGGGCTGCATCGGTAATCAGGTTAATCCACAAGATTTGCGTTGCCAGCAGGGGCAAGACCATGCCGCCGCCTTCGCTCAAGCCAGCCGCAGTCAAGCCCAGTGCGCCTGCGCCCAGCACGCCGATAAATACGGTGAGCACTTCGCCCATGTTCGATGAGAGCAGGTAGCGCAAGAATTTGCGGATGTTGCTGAAGATGCCGCGCCCTTCGCGCACGGCGTGCACGATGGTGGCAAAGTTGTCGTCTGCCAAAATCATGCGGGCGGCTTCTTTGGTGACTTCTGTACCCGTTACGCCCATGGCAATGCCGATGTCGGCCGATTTGAGCGCAGGCGCATCGTTTACGCCATCGCCCGTCATGGCAACAATATGCCCATCGGCCTGTAAGGTTTGCACAATGCGCAGTTTGTGCGCGGGGGCTACGCGGGCGTAAACGGAGGTGCCGCGCACGGCTTGGGCAAAGGCGGCATCACCTTGCGCCAGCAGCGCATCAAGCTCGTTACCAGTAAGCACAGGTGAGCCAGGTGGCACTATGCCCAAGTCGGCCGCAATGCGCTGGGCGGTGCGGGGGTGGTCGCCCGTAATCATGATGACGCGCACGCCAGCACGGTGTGCTTCGGCAATGGCGCGTGCCGCTTCGGGGCGGGGTGGGTCGATGATGCCAACAATGCCTGTGAGCACCAAGTCTTGCTCCAGCAAGGGGCTGGGTTGCTCTACTTCGTGCGGCTGCAAAGGGCGGAAAGCCACTGCCAGCGTGCGCAGGGCTTCGTCAGACATGCTTTCCATTGCCTCTTGCGCAGCAGCGCGGTGGGCATCAGTCAGTGGCACGCATTCGCTGCCAATTTGCACGCGGGTGCAGCGCTGTATCAGCACATCAGGCGCACCCTTGGTCATGAGCATGGGTATGCCTTGCGCTTGCTCGTCACGCACGATGGTAGACATGAGCTTGCGGTCTGAATCAAACGGAATCTCGCTAATACGGCTGTAACGCTGCTGGCGCACTTCGTGCACGCCCATTTTGCGCTCTGCCACCAAAAAGGCGGCTTCGGTGGGGTCGCCCTGAATCTGCCAAGTGCCGTCTTGCGCTTGCGCCAGTGCCGCGTTGCTGGCCAGTGTGCCGCCACTCAATACGCTCACGTGCTCGGTATACACGTTGCCGCTGCGCAAAACCTCGCCCTGATGCAGCACTTCGCCTACAGGCGCGTAGCCCACGCCAGTCACCTCGCTTTGGCCCGAGAAGGTAAAGACGCGCTCAATGGTCATTTCAGACTTGGTCAGCGTGCCCGTTTTGTCAGAGCAAATCACAGAGGCCGAGCCCAGTGTTTCAACCGACGAGAGTTTTTTAACAATTGCCTTTTCTTTGGCCATGCGCTGCACGCCCAAAGCCAGCACTACCGACAAAATGGCGGGCAAGCCTTCAGGCACGGCCGCTACTGCCAGCGATACGCCAAACAGCAGCACCGTAATAAAGCCCTGCAAGCTATTGACGTTGTTGATAAACAACAGCGTACCAATCACAATCACCGCTATGCCCAGCACTGCAATGCCCAGCATGTGCCCAATGCGCCCTACTTCTTTTTGCAGCGGCGTGTCTTCTTCGGTGGCGGCAGCCAGCATATCGGCAATAGCGCCCATTTGCGTAGCCATGCCCGTGGCGGTTACCACAGCCAAGCCACTGCCGCCAGCTACTGCCGTGCCCTTGTAAACCATGTTGTAGCGGTCGCCCAAGGCTTCGAGCTTGTCGAGCGTAGCGGTATTTTTCAGTACAGACTCGCTCTCGCCTGTAAGAGATGCCTCTTGCACGCGCAAGGCGTGCGCTTGCAGAAGCCGCGCATCAGCGCCCACGGCATCGCCCTCGGCCAGCACCAGCAAATCGCCCCGCACCAGCTCATGGCTGGGAACACGGGTGAGTTGCCCGTCGCGCATCACGCCCGAGGTGACTTCTGTCATGCGTGCCAGCGCGGCTGCCGCATCGGCTGCCTTGGCTTCTTGCAAATAGCCCAGTACGGCATTGAGCGCCACCACTGCGGTAATGACTAGCCCATCAATCGGCAAGCCATGAAAGCCCTCCATCGCCCATGCCACCAGCGTAATGCCAACGGCGGCTAGCAACAGGTAAACCAGCGGGTCTTGAAACTGCGCCAAAAAACGCTTCCACGCAGGCACAGGCGGCGCACTGGCTAGCGCATTGGGGCCATCTTGCGCCAGACGGCGGGCAGCTTCGGCGCTGCTCAAGCCCTGACTGGCATCACTGCCCAAACTGGATACAACCAAAGTGGCCTCTTGCATGCTGGGGTCAGTCTCGGTGGCAGAGCTGCTTGGGATGGGATTTACAGATGTTTGATTGCTCATGTCTTGCGGGGATAAGTTCCTGAATGCGGGTTTGCGAAAAAACCAGCGTTACAACAAAAAAAGGGACTGCGCGTGAAAAAGGCCAGCACCGCACAAATAAAAATAGCAGCGCCAGCCTTGGCGGTATTCTATCCAAATCCTGTGTAATCTTGCTGACGGCAAACTTGCACCATATGTAGCCACATGTAGCCATGTGGTTTAAACAGGCTTTTGTACGCCAGCACTTGTGCACAAAATTGCTCACCCCCTATACAAAACCGCCTTATCATCACACCGCGCCGCAGCAAAGGTCTGCGGCTGCAACAACAGGCCAACAACAGGCATTAACACCAAATACTTGCATGGGATTTTTCGTACTCAAACGCCTGCTCGGGCTGCTGCTCACACTGCTACTGGCCTCGGTCGTGGTCTTTGCGGTGCTTGAGGTGCTGCCCGGCAATGCAGCACAAGTCATGCTCGGCCCCGATGCCGCGCCCTCTGCTGTGCGTGCGCTTGAGCACCAGCTTGGCCTGCACCAGCCTGCCACCACCCGCTATCTGCACTGGCTGGGCGGCATGGTGCAAGGCAAGCTGGGCGTCAGCCACGCTTACGGCAGCCCCGTGGCAGCTTTAATAGCACAGCGGCTGGCACTTACCCTGCCGCTGGCCATGCTTGCCATGTTGATTACGGTACTGCTGGCGCTGCTCATTGGGCTATTTGCCGCCGCCCACCACCGCAAGGCGGGCGACTACATCGTTATGGGATTAAGCCAACTTGGTATGGCTATACCCAGCTTTTGGTTCGCGCTGCTGCTGGTGCTGGTTTTTTCGGTGCATCTGCACTGGTTTCGTGCGGGTGGCTTTGATGGCTGGGGCAGCACGCCTGCAAGCTGGCTGCGCGGCGCACAAAGCCTGCTGCTACCCGCTTTGGCGCTGGCTGCTGTGCAAACCGCTTTGCTGGCACGCATCACCCGCGCCGCAGTGCTTGAAGTGCTGCACGAAGACTTTGTGCGCACCGCCCGCGCCCGTGGCTTAAATCGCCGCCAAGTGCTACTGCGCCATGTGCTACGCAACGCCACCATTCCGCTGCTTACCTATATGGGGCTGCAATTTTCCAACCTGCTTGCAGGCGCCATAGTGGTAGAAAACGTGTTTTTCCTGCCTGGGCTGGGGCGGCTTGTGCTGCAAAGCATTGCCAACCGCGACTTGATAGTGGTGCGTAACTGCGTCATGCTGCTGGCTGCATTGGTCATAGGGGTTAATTTTCTGGTCGATATGCTGCACTTGGCGATAGACCCGCGCCTGCGTAGCAGCACAAACGGCTCTAGCAGCGCAACAGTTGAAAGTGGCGCACCGTGAAGCTGCGTTTTTCTACAACCTTGCACCCCACGGCACAACGTGCCCTGCGCCACCGCGGCTTGTGGCTGGGCGGCGGCATTGTGCTGCTGCTGGTGGCGCTGGCGCTGCTCTCGCTGGTGTGGTCGCCACATCCCCCACTAGAAATGCACATGGCACGCCGTCTGGCTGCACCCAGCGCGCGCCATTGGCTGGGCACCGATGCGCTCGGGCGCGATGTGGCATCACAATTGCTGGCTGGGGTGCGCAGCCCGCTGCTGGTTGGTTTTTTTGCTGTAGCGTTCGGGCTGTTGGGCGGCACCGCGCTGGGGCTGCTGGCTGCACAGCAACGCGGCTGGGTTGAAGCAGCCGTGCTGCGCTTAACAGACGTGGCCTTTGCCTTTCCTGCGCTGCTGATTGCCATCATGCTAGCCGCTGTCTGGCACCCTGGCTTGTGGAGCGCAGCTTTAGCCATTGGCCTATTTAATATTCCCGTTTTTACCCGCATTAGCCGCGCCAGCGCCCGCGCCATATGGCCGCGCGAGTTTGTGCAGGCGGCGCGGGTTTGTGGCAAATCGCGCTGGCAAATCACCCGCGAGCACATCTTGCCGCATGTGCTGCCCGTGCTCATCGTGCAGGCCAGCACGCAGTTTGCCGTTGCCATACTGGCTGAAGCCGCCCTGTCTTATTTAGGGCTGGGCACACAGCCACCACAGCCCAGTTGGGGGCGCATGCTGGCCGATGCCCAAACCCTGCTCTACCAGCGCCCCATGCTGGTTGTGTACCCGGGCGCAAGCATTGCCATTGCTGTGCTGGGGCTTAATCTGCTGGGCGATGCCCTGCGCGACATACTCGACCCCAAAGCCCGAGAGCGGGTGCGCCCATGAACACTCCAGCCTGCCCCCCTATACGCACACCTGCCCAGCCCCTGCTTGCCATTGAAGGTTTAAGCGTGCAACTGCACGACGCACAGTACAACACAAGCGGCATCAGCACACCCGTGCGCGATTTAAACCTGACCCTGCACGCAGGCGAAACACTCGGGCTCATTGGCGAATCAGGCAGCGGCAAAACGCTGGCCATGCTTGCCGTTATGGGGCTGCTCCCTCATGCTGCCACTGCGCATGGCAGCGTGCGCTTTCAGGGGCAGCAGTTGCTGGGAGCCAGCGAGCAGCAGCTCTGCGCCCTGCGCGGCAACCGCATCAGCATGGTATTTCAAGAGCCAATGACTGCGCTCAACCCCTTGCAGCGCGTGGGCGACCAAGTAGCCGAGCCGCTGCGCTTGCACCAAGGCTTAAGCAAAGCCAGTGCACGCGCACAAGCCATTGCCCTGCTTGCGCAAGTTGGCATTGCAGACGCAACGCAACGCTGGCGCGACTACCCGCACCAATTCTCAGGCGGCCAACGCCAGCGCATAGCCATAGCCAGCGCACTGGCGTGCAAACCCGATTTGCTGATTGCAGACGAACCCACCACCGCGCTTGATTGCACCGTGCAAGCGCAAATACTCGACTTGCTGCACCGCTTGGCTGCCAGCCACAACATGGCCTTCATCCTGATTAGCCACGACCTGCGCCTGGTTGCCCGCCATGTGCAGCAACTGGCCGTGTTCTACGCAGGCCAAGTCGTAGAAAGCGGCAGCACCAGCGCCATATTTGCGCAGCCTGCCCACCCTTACACCCGCGCCCTGCTGGCAGCCCGCCCCCATTTGGGCAGCATGGCACACAAGCCGCAGCCATCACCCATTGCAAACAACCCCACCCAAAGCGCCCCATGACGCAGCCGCCCACCACCGCCCACACCCAGCCTGCCCCGCTGCTTGAGGTGCGCAACCTGCACCGCCACTACCAGCAGCCGCGCCAAAGCCTGCTCGCTGCCCCGCGCACCATCTGCGCCCTAAACGGCATCAACCTCACACTGCACGCGGGGCAAAGTCTGGGCATCGTGGGCGAATCAGGCAGCGGCAAAAGCACACTGGCGCGGCTCATCATGGCGCTTGATGCGCCCAGCAGCGGCAGCGTCTGGTTCAAAGGACAAAACCTGCATACCCTGCCACCCAAAGCACTGCAAGCCGCACGGCGCGATTTTCAAATGGTATTTCAAGACCCCTACGGCTCGCTCGACCCACGCCAACGCATCAGCCGCATCGTCACCGAACCCCTGCACAATGCGGGGCTTGATGCCGCCACCCTGCACCAACGCGCCACCCAGGCACTGGCCGAAGTTGGCCTGCCTGCCGAAGCCCTTGAACGCTACCCGCACCAATTCTCAGGCGGCCAGCGCCAGCGCATAGCCATTGCCCGCGCCTGTATCAGCCGCCCCCAACTCATCGTTGCCGACGAACCCCTCAGCGCACTTGACGTATCCGTGCAAACCCAAGTCCTCAAGCTACTACAAACGCTACAAACCAGCTTGCAAATCAGCTTTATCCTCATCAGCCACGACCTTGCCATCGTGCAGCACCTCTGCCACCAAGTAGCCGTACTCTACCGAGGCGACATAGTCGAATACGGCGACACCGCCCAAGTATTACAACAGCCTCAGCACCCCTACACACAAACCCTGCTAGCCGCTGCCATGTAATTGTCTGCACACCAGAACGCAAAACACCCTGCAAAACAGGCAAAATAGCCCCAGCAGCACTCAAGGCGCAAACAGCGCCGTGTGCAACCCCGTTTTTTCTTACTACAAGACTGCACAATCATGATCCGTTTTCCGCTCTTTGGCTCCTCTGACGCTGCTGATACCAACCAGCCCGCCACACCAGCCACCGACAGCAAAGCCGCCGCCAAACCTGCCGCCAGCCACCCGCTAGACGAGGCCACAGGCGGCATCTTCAGCGCTGCCACCTCAGGCGAACGCGCTGCCCGCGTGCGCGCCTGGCTCGCCACCGAGCCAGATGCCGCAGCTATGCAAGAAGTCTACAAAGAACTCAGCACCCGCGACAAAGGCGCAGCCCGCCCCCTGCGCGAAAAACTCGACGAAATCAAACGCAGCAAAGGCCAAGAACAACTCGCAGCCGAATGGGCAAGCAAAGCCCAAACACTGCTCCAAGCCGAAAAACTGCACATAGCTGATGCCATGGCCTGGCAACGCGATGCCGCCAAAGCAGGCGCACCCTTGAGCAAAGAACCCCTCTCCAACCTCAAAAACCAACTGGCAGAACGCATCAAAACAATAGAAGACCTGCAAACCCGCGTACAAATCCAGCGCGAAGCAGCCGTACTACTGGCACAACGCATTGAACTACTCTCCACCAAAAGCTGGCAAGACGCCGACGCCGCTGCCAGCGGCCTGCAAGCCGACGTAGCCCACTGGCACACACAGGCACAGGCCCTGCAGCAAGACCCTAGCCTAAACAACATCGACCCCAAATACGCCAGCCAGCTTGAAGCAGCCACCAAGCAGCTGCAACTGGTTGAACAAGCTTTTGTTGACGCACTGGAGCAAACCAGACTAGCCGCCAACGACAGCAGCAAGCCGTTGCCACCAGTCCCTGTCTGGGCTGATGAAATACACGCACAACGCGGATCAACTGAAACCGCGCCACCTGCCTCTGCCCAAGACCTTGAACTGCAAGCACAAAAACAGGCCGTGCAAGCTGAGGAAGCTGCCATTCAAACCGCACGCAAACTTGAAGCACAACAAGCCATCGCACCTGTTGTACAGGTGCTGGAGCAAGAGCTGGCCAACGGCTACAGCAAAGCCAGCATGGCCGCTGCTCATGCTCTGCGCAACGCCATGAAAACACACGCCCGTTTTCTTGACACAGCAATCGAAGCACAAGCGCACGCTGCTCTGGCAAAAGCTGGCGAACTTGAGGGCTGGCAGCGCTGGCGTGCCGACCAGATTCGCCAAGAACTGGTGCAAAAAGCTGAAGCTCTGATCCACCGCGCCACGCCCCCTGCTGCTCTGCCAGAAATCGAAGAACACAATACCAGCAGTGCCACAGCACCAGAAATGGAAACAGAAACAGCACCTGTCGCTACTGACCAAGCTGCTACACAAATAACTGCACCCGCCACCACAGCGCTGCCAAGCAGTCCGCACAGTCCACGCAAACTGCAAGAAGCCCTGCGCCAACTGCGCGAACAGTGGAAACAAACCGACCAAGGTGGCGTGCCCAACCACGCACTTTGGAAACGTTTTGACCAAGCATGTAACGAAGCCTACCGTATCGTTGAACACTGGTTAGGCGAAATGAAGCAAAACGCCGCTACCCAGCGCACTGTGCGCACGGCTCTGCTTGATGATCTCAAGGCATGGGGCGAACAACTCGCAAGCCAAGCAGCGCAAGGCGCTGCCGACTGGAAAGCCGCCCACCGCGACCTGTTCCAATTCACCCGCCGCTGGCGCGAAGCAGGCCACTTGAGTGAAAAAGCCTTTGCCGAACTGCAGCCCCAATGGAAAGCCGCGCTGCAACAGGCTGGCCAGCCCCTGCAAACCGTGCAAAACGCCAGCATCGCACTGCGCCAGCAAATGATCGAAGAAGCCAGCGCACTCTGTGCTGCAGCCAGCCTGCGCATCGATGCCATCAAACAACTCCAGCAACGCTGGCAGCAAGAAGCCCAGCAAATACCACTGGATCGCCGTCAAGAACAAAAGCTGTGGGATGCTTTTCGCAAACCCATTGACGAAGCCTTCCAGCGTAAAGGCCAGCAGCGCGAACAAGCCAGTGCAGCCCTTAGCCAACGCGACCAAGACGTACTAGACGCAGCCAAAGCGCTTGACGCAGCCAGTGCCAGCGGTGACGCACAAGCCATCCGTCAAGCCATGCAAGCACTCGAAACAGCATTGCACGCGCAGCAGCAAGAAGCAGCACAAGCACCTGTCCCAAAAGCAGAACCCACCAGCACCGCTGAGAATGCGCAATCTACTGAATCAGTCGACAGCGCCACTGAGCCAACTGCAGCCGAGCAAGCACAAGAGACAACAGCAAAAGATTCTGCCAGCAACACAGATACAGCCGCTGACACCGAATCTGGCACCTTACCTGAAACAGCGTCACAACCCAGCGAAACGCCAGTACGCGCGCCTGCACCTCCCAAACCCGTCATCGCCATGCGCGGTGACGATCGCCCTAACGCCAAGCAGCCTGCCGCCACCCAAGCAAGCAAACACAGCGCACAATCCGGACGCGATACACGCCGCAACGCCGCACCATCCGATCGCCAAGCACGCGGCGGCGAACGCACCAACCCACGCTTTGCTGATCGCACAGCCGCACCACGTACTCCACGTCTGAGTGATGCAGCTTTCCGCGCTCAACGCAGCGCAATAGAAAACGCACAAGCCGCTTTGCGCAAACTCGCTGCACAGGCGCACGGTCAAACCGTTACTCAACTGCTGGATGCCTGGCAACAACGCCAACCCGAGGCACTACCCGCAGCCGGTGAACTGGGCAAAGCCGTAAGCAACCAGCAGCGCAACCAATGGCAAAGTGCATTAGGCAATACTGCCAGTACCTCTGCTGAGCAAGCGGCGCAGGCACTGCTACGCATTGAAATAGCCGCTGAAGTACCCACACCAGCCGAGCACATCAATGCCCGCCGCGCCCTGCAACTGCAACTGCTCACCCGCCGCAACGACCCATCTCCGGCTCAAACATGGCCGCAAGACCTATCAAGCATGCTGGCTGCACGATTTGACACGGAACAAGCCAAACGCTTGCAATCTGCCTTGCGTGTATTGCTCAAACAAAAAAGCAGCAATTAAAACCCGTTTGCACTTGCCGTGAGGCAAAGTTCTTGCTTTAAGCCAGAGCATATCGCTCTGGCTTTTTTATATTTTTTACTGCTACTGCTTGAGCATCAACCAGGCTGTTGCTTATGCCCTACACAGTGCAGTTTTATCCGTTGCAAATCCGCTTTCCTGCCCGCTTTTGTCTACAATAAAACTGTCTGTAGCGAACATGGTTTTATATTTCCTTGAACCAATGCTCATAGAGCCCGGGCATGGAAAATCGCATCACCAGCGTGATCATCTCGCGTTAGATGAACCCAAGGTCTTGCTGACCTAGCCCACCTGAACCCCTCCGTTCAGGATGCGACCATGTTCATGCTACAGACCCTCTTCTTTTTTGGCAAAAATCGCCAGCCCTCTGACCTTTATCTCATCTAAAGAATTCTGGAAAATTGCGTTTGCTTGCGCGCTGTCTGCAAGTGGATGTCAAACAGCATGGCTACTGCTCGTACAAAGTACCAGCCTTGCGCCGTAACCGAGAAACCACCCGCTCGTAATTGCACCATGCCTTGCGCTTGCTGATGCTGCAACTGTTCCAGTTCGGCGGCAAAGTATTGCTCAGAATCAATTTGCCAAGTCGCGTTGATAAAGGCAAAGTCCAGTTCGCCTTGGCACATGATGGACATAATGACTGCACGGCGTATCTGGTCGTCGCGACTCAGGCTCAGGCCACGCGCTATGGGCAGTTGGCCATTATCAAGTGCCTGCTGGTACTCTGGCAGGGTTTTGGCGTTTTGACTATAGCTGCTGCCTACTTTGCCTATGGCTGATACGCCCAGACCAATCAAGTCACAATCGGGCTGGGTGCTGTAGCCTTGAAAGTTGCGTTGCAAGCGCCCTTGCTGGCGAGCCACAGCCAGCGCATCATCAGGCAAGGCGAAATGATCCATGCCTATATAGATGTAGCCCGCCTCGCTAAAAGCGTGCAGTGATTGCGCCAGCATGCGGACTTTTTCATCAGCTGAAGGTAGCTTGTATGCGTCAATGAGACGCTGAGGCTTGAATCGCTCAGGCAAATGGGCATAGGCATAAAGTGCAATGCGATCAGGCCTAAGCAGCACCACTTGTTGCAGCGTTGCAGCAAATGATGCTTGAGTTTGCAGTGGCAAGCCATAAATCAGGTCAAGGTTGATGGATTTGAAGCCTGCTTCTCGCGCTGCCCGCACCAATGCGAACACCTGCTGCGCAGGCTGTACACGGTGTATGGCATGCTGCACCCCGTCATCAAAATCCTGCACACCAAAGCTGATGCGATTAAACCCCAGCTGCGCCAAGTGCTGCAAACGCTGTGCATCAACTGTGCGCGGATCAACCTCAATCGAATATTCCCCGTCTGGCAACAGCGTAAATGCCTGACGAATGCTGCGCATCAACTGCGCTAGTTGTGCGTCATCCAAATAGGTTGGCGTACCTCCACCCAAATGCAGCTGCGATACTGTCTGCTTGCCGCCCAGATGCATCACATGCAAATCTATTTCTCGTTGCAGGTATTGCAAATAAGCTGTAGCGGCATCGCTTCGCTGCGTCACGATTTTGTTACAGGCACAAAAGTAACAAAGCGACTGGCAAAAAGGCAGATGCACATAAACCGATAACGGCTGCATGCTCTGCGCCGCTTGTTGCCGCATTTGGCGCTGCTGTAGGGCGGCAAGATAGTCACACTCGGCAAAGTCCCCATTAAAACGGTCGGCAGTGGGGTAAGAGGTATAGCGCGGCCCGGATATGTTGTAGCGGGCTAGCAGCTCAGGGGTAATTAGGGATACAGTCACGGGAAGCAATCACAAAGGTAGTTGCTGCAACCTTGTTAGCAGCGTCAATGCACAGGGGTAAAAAAGAGCTAGGGTATGGCTTGTTGCACAACGGCCTGTGTAATTTCTTCCACGCCTTTATTGGCCAGAGCATCGGCTTTTTCGTTGCCAAAATCGCCCGCATGGCCTTTAACCCAGTGCCAATTGATTTGATGGATACCACCATGCACCAGCGCATCAAGTTGTTGCCACAAGTCGGCATTTTTCACGGGTTGCTTGGCGGCGGTTTTCCAGCCCTTGGCCTTCCAGCCATGAATCCATTCGGTAATACCCTGGCGCACATACTGGCTATCCAAATACAAATCGACCTTGCATGGGCGCTTGAGCGCCTGCAACGCCTCTATCACGGCCATCAGCTCCATACGATTGTTAGTGGTGACAGCTTCGCTGCCAAAGAGCTCTTTTTCATGCCTGCCCGACTGTAGCCATACGCCCCAGCCGCCCGGCCCCGGGTTGCCTTTGCAGGCGCCATCGGTATAAATAGTGACTTGCTGCATCAATGTTTGTCTGTTGTTTGGTTGAGATGTTGCTGTATGACTGGAGCAGTGTTACGAGCCTGTCTGGCCATTTTCCAGCGAGGCTGAATCATACGCATACCGCGCACCCGTTTAATCGCCTGAAAAAAATATACCCCACCCAGATATGGCCACCAGCGATCACCCGCTGCCTCAAGCCACCGCAGGTGGTTAAACCACTTCTCACTCTGCAGCCCTGGCCGATAGCAGCCAAATTGGCCAGCTTGCACCTCTAGTCCCAGCAGCTGCAACCAGTCACGCAAGCGCCTGTAGCCGATTAAATCATCCACATCCGGGATAAACGGCTTGTATCTTGCGCCCATACGGTACGCCAGATTACGGCTGCCCTGTTGCAAACCCCAAAGGCTTGTTGGATTAAATCCGGTTATCAACACCCGCCCTTCTGGAACCAGCACCCGCGCCACCTCACGAAGGGTTGCATGGGGGTTGGCACTGGCCTCAAGCGTGTGCGGCAGCAACACCAAATCAAGGCTATTTTCTGCAAATGGCAAAGCAATAGAATCAAGCACCAGCGTAACTTGCCCTTGCAAAGCGGCTTCAGAAGAATGCTCCCAGTCGGTAGTGGCCAACCAGCGCTTTTGTATCCGGCTATTGCGTAATAGCGGCAAATGTTCTGCACCAATTTGCAATGCATGGTAACCAAACAAATCGCATGTTGCACGGTCACAGCGCTCAAGCTCCCATGCCTGCAAATATCGGCCTGCGGGAGAATCGAACCATTGCGCCAAATTTATAATCTTCCCAGACATCTACACCACCCGTTTGCCATAAAAGTACCCGTAAACACACCATGAAGCTGTTTGCTCTACCCGCGCTTACCGACAACTATATCTGGATACTGCACAACGGCCAGCAAGCTCTGGTAGTTGATCCAGGTGTGGCCGAGCCTGTATCAGCATTTTTACGGCAAAACAAACTGACGCTGGCAGCTATCGCCATTACCCATCACCATGCCGACCACACGGCTGGCGCTGATGCCTTGTACCGCAACTGCCACAACAGTGCAACCCGAGTGTACCTGCCTGCTGCCGACGGTCTGCCTGACAGCCATTTTCCTTCTATCGCTGCAGCCGCTATTCGCCGCTGCAGCGAAGGTGGCTCCATGCAGGCGCTGGGGCTAACCATACAGATTATTGACACTCCAGGGCACACCACTGGCCACATTGCCTATTTTTTAGACGCGCAACCTGGACTTGCTGCTCCAGTGCTGTTTTGCGGGGATACGCTCTTTTCAGCAGGTTGTGGCCGCTTGTTTGAAGGCACTGCTGCACAAATGCTGCAATCTCTGTCAAAACTGGCTGACTTGCCTACAAATACACAAGTATGCTGCGCACATGAGTACACTTTGGCCAATCTGCGTTTTGCCAGCGCAGTTGAGCCTCATAATACAGAAATACGCGATTACACTATAAGTTGCCAGCAATTGCACGATCAACATCAACCAACCTTACCTTCAACCATGGCGCAGGAACTTAAAATCAACCCGTTTTTGCGTCTTAGCCAACCAACCGTACAAACCGCAGCACAGCAATGTGCACCTGACGCTTACCGCCCAGAGGACATATTGGCCGCACTGCGCAACTGGAAAAACAACTTTTGATTTTTCACCAGCAACCGCATCATGCAACTGTTCGGTTTGGTTTTTGCAAAATATTTTTCTCCCCTTTCGGGGCTTGTTTTATGCGTTATTTCCGATTCATGCTGGCCGCAGCGGCCGTAACAGCCATAACAGGCTGCGCTACGCAACCAAGTGGCAGCCGCATCAGCACTGGCACAGGCATCCGCGTTGCTGAAGTTGGTATTCATAATTTCAGCGACACATCCGACATGTGGGATCGTATCCGCAGAGGTTTTGGCATGCCAGATCTGAACAATCAGATCGTACGTGACAAAGAAGCCTACTACACCCGCCGCCCCGAGTACATGCAACGCATGATTGCTCGCTCCAACAAATACATCTACTACGTTGTTGAGCAGCTTGAGCTACGCAACATGCCTACCGAGCTGGCGCTCTTGCCCTTTGTTGAAAGCGCCTTCAACCCACAAGCCGTAAGCAGCGCCAAAGCAGCAGGCATGTGGCAATTTATACCCAGCACAGGGCGCTACTTTTCTCTGGCGCAAAACTCACTGCGTGACGACCGCCGTGACGTAGTCCTCTCCACCCGCGCCGCACTAGACTACCTGCAAAAACTCTACAACATGTTTGGCGATTGGCATCTGGCTCTAGCCGCCTACAACTGGGGCGAAGGCAGCGTGCAACGCGCCATAGACCGCAACCAGGCAGCAGGCTTGGGCACAGGCTACGAAGACCTGCGCATGCCCAACGAAACGCGCGAATATGTGCCCAAACTACAAGCCATTAAAAACATCATCAGCAAGCCCGGCGTTTTCAACACCGTACTGCCCAGCGTTGCCAACCACCCATACTTCGACAAGGTCGCTATCACCCGCGATATGGACATTGACGTTGCCGCGCAACTGGCCGAAATCAGCGTAAGCGACTTCAAGGCACTCAACCCTGCCATGAACAAACCCGTGGTGATTGCTTCGGTCACTCCATATATTTTGCTGCCCTGGGAAAGTATTAACACCTTCCTCGACAACCTGGCTGCCGCTGGCGATACTCCATTGACAAGCCGAGCCATTGACAGCAGCGACGTTGCCGATAGCAGCAAACAACCCACTACTGTTGCCGCCCCCGCAACTCCATCAACAGCTTCACGCACAGCCGCGCCAGCACGCGCTACGACCACAGTAGCAGCCAACAAAACGCCTGAAGTAGTACTGCGCCGCTCCACCATTACGCCACGCCGTGGCGAGACCATTGCACAGCTTGCCGCACGCTATGGTCTGCCTGCCAAAACCGTAGCGCAATGGAACAAAGCAGGAGAAAATCAAAAGCTGGCAGCCAACAAGCCTGTTGTGATATATCTTCCGCAACTCAATCGCGCCAAGCAGCAAGACGACGACAGCGGCAAAAAAACCAAAGGCGGCAAAGCTCAAGCGGCTAGCCAGAAGGCAGACAAAAACACCGATAAAAAATCTTCATCCAACAAAAAACAGCGCAACACGCGTAACGATGAAGACGATCAGCCAATTCGCTCTAAAAAATCAGCCCAATCCAAGGCTGACAAAAATAGCGCAGAAAAAGGCAAAGCTACATCCAAAAACAAGGAATCAGTGAAAGAAAGCAGCAAAGAAAAGAACAAAGGCAAAGCCCGCGAAGCTGCAAAAAGCAGCTCCAAAGAAGCACCGAAAGAAAAGGCTGCCAGTAAAAAGCAGCCTGAGAAAAATGCCGCCAAACCAGTGGCAAAGCAGAAAAAATAAACGCTTTAGTTCGCCTTGAGCATGCCTAGCACTGCGGCTACCAAGGCGCTGGCGCCTGCGTATATCTGGCTAATGCGCGAATCCAGCATATAGCACGGCGTGGTGACAAGACGCTGCTTTTCATCTACAACCACCTCGCCGTGGCTGCTCGTGCAATGCTCGGCACCCATGCTGACAACTGCTTGCGCGCTATCAACATCATTGCCAAGCGTCAGCTTTGCAGCAGGAAAAAGACGCGCCAAAATCACTGGCGCAATACATAGCGCACCAATTGGTTTACCCGCTTGATGCATGGCCGTAACAACACGCTCAACATCGGGCTGAATAGTACATTGCGCCCCTTGAGTGGCAAAATCGCTCAAATTCAAGGCAGCACCAAAGCCACCTGGCAAAATCAGCCCATCAAAATCTTGTTCTTGCAAGGCAGCAAGTGGCTCAATTGCACCACGCGCAATCCGTGCCGACTCAATCAGCACATTACGCGTTCCTGCCATATTCTGCCCGGTGCAGTGATTCGCAACACGCGCCTGCTGCATATCTGGAGCAAAGCACTGGTAGTTTGCCCCTTGCTGATCCAAGGCAAGTAAAGTGCAGACGGCCTCATGAATTTCACTACCGTCCTGAGACCCACAGCCCGAGAGAATAACAGCGATGCGAGGTGATACAGACATGAGATTTTCCTTCCTTAGAATAGCAGCGAAAATTACAGCAGTACCCTGAACAGCCAGAATACCAGCCTCTACCCACCTGCATCTAGCCTCAGCTCCAACAAGATTGCAGGTTTTCTTTAATGACCAGTATACAAAAACAGCCCTTCAGCCACTATTTGCAATGCAATTTCATTGCAAAAGTGCCAGCCAAGATTAAATGACATTAATATTGCATAAATATCAGATATATTGAAAAATTACACCACACGCTATCAGCATTCAGGGAGCAACCATGCCTGTGATCGCTATCGTCAATTCCAAAGGTGGGGTTGGCAAATCTACTCTGGCAACCAATGTGGCTGGATACCTGGCTTCGCAAGGGCATGCCGTTGTGCTGGGTGATTTGGACAAGCAGCAGTCCAGCCGCACTTGGCTTGGAGTTCGCCCACAACCTATGGCACCCATTGCAGCGTGGGGTATTGAAGACCTTCACAAGCGCAAACTGCCTGCAGGCATTACACATGGGGTTATTGACACTCCTGCCGGCCTGGATGGTAAAGACCTGAAAGAAGTGCTCAAACTGGCCGACAAACTACTGGTTCCCCTGCAGCCCAGCGCATTCGATATGTCAGCCACCCGTGCCCTGCTGGAAGAGCTGGCTGAGTACAAAAAAATCGATCAGATTGATATCGCTTTGTTGTGCATGCGCGTTAAAGAACATACTGTCTCACTGCAGCATCTGCAAGCGTTTTGCGAAAATCTGCCGTTTACCATGCTGGGTAGCTTGCGTGATACGCAAAACTATGTGCATTTGGCCGCACAAGGCTTAACGTTGTTTGATATCAGCAGCACCTCCCAGATACAACGTGATCTGGAACAATGGCAGCCAATTTGTACATGGCTGGATGACGCTACATAACAACACCAAACTTGCCTGATTTCCCACCCTGAGTCACTGGCAGAAAACCAGCAAAAGTGACTTTAGACCTTGGCTAACGCAAAAAATGCAAAGAGCGCAGAGGCAAAACTGGCTGCCTTTTGCGCTCTTTTGTACTTGTACTTCTGTATCTTTTAACGCTCTAGCTGCTCCACATTACGCACAGCTCCAGTATCGGCGCTGGTTGTCATGGCTGCATAGGCTCGCAGCGCTGTTGATACCTCACGCTGGCGATTTACCGGTTTCCATGCCTGTGCTCCACGCGCTTGCATGGCTGTGCGGCGCTTCTGCAGCACTTCGTCGCTCACTGCCAGATGGATGCGGCGACCAGGAATATCAATTTCAATGCTGTCGCCTTCTTCTACCAACCCAATGGTGCCGCCTTCTGCCGCTTCTGGCGAGGCATGTCCGATAGACAGACCTGATGTGCCACCAGAGAAGCGCCCATCGGTGAGCAAAGCGCACTGCTTGCCCAAACCTTTGGATTTGAGGTAGCTGGTGGGATAGAGCATTTCCTGCATACCAGGGCCGCCCTTGGGGCCTTCGTAGCGAATCACCACAATATCACCCGCCACCACTTGGTCAGCCAAAATGCTTTCCACCGCTGCTTCCTGGCTCTCAAACACGCGGGCACGGCCTGTAAATTTCCAAATGCTTTCATCGACCCCTGCAGTTTTCACCACGCAGCCGCGTTCAGCAATATTGCCAAAAAGCACAGCCAGACCACCATCTTGTGAGTAAGCATGCTCTTTGCTACGAATACAGCCAACAGCTCGATCGGTATCCAGACTGGGATATTTGCGGCTTTGGCTAAACGCCACCGTAGTACGCACGCCACCTGGGGCGGCTGCAAAGAGTTGCCGCGCGGCGCTATCGGCAGGGGCTTGCATGACATCCCACTCCTGCAGGGCTGCGCCCAGTGTTGGACTGTGAATGGTGGGAACTTCCACCTGCAGCAAGCCAGCCCGGTTGAGTTCAGCCAAAATACCCATTACGCCACCTGCGCGGTGTACGTCTTCCATGTGGTACTTCTGAGTCGCAGGAGCCACCTTGCACAGGCAAGGCACATTGCGGCTCAGACGGTCAATGTCAGCCATTTTGAAGTCCACTCCGGCTTCAGATGCAATAGCCAGCAAGTGCAATATGGTGTTGGTCGAGCCACCCATGGCAATATCCAGACTCATGGCGTTTTCAAATGCGGCCTTGGTCGCAATGCTACGCGGTAACAAGCTGAAGTCATCTTGCTCATAGTGCCGTTTGGTAATGTCCACAATCAGGCGCGCAGCTTGCAGGAACAGTTCTTTGCGTGCCGTATGGGTAGCAACCAGTGAACCATTGCCTGGCAACGACAAGCCCAGAGCCTCGGACAGACAATTCATGGAGTTGGCGGTAAACATGCCGCTGCAAGAGCCACAAGTAGGGCAAGCCAGACGCTCTGTTTGGGCAATTTCGGCATCACTAATGGCGGCATTGGCAGCATCAACCATAGCATCAACCAAATCAAGCTTGCGCGTTGTTGTTTCATTGCCGTTGGCAATGGCGATAACCTTACCCGCCTCCATGGGGCCGCCAGAAACAAAGACAGCGGGGATATTCAGTCGCATCGCTGCCATCAGCATACCTGGGGTAATTTTGTCGCAGTTGCTGATACACACCAGCGCATCCGCACAGTGCGCGTTAACCATGTACTCCACGCTATCTGCAATCAAATCACGGCTGGGCAGGCTGTAAAGCATACCGCCATGCCCCATGGCGATACCGTCATCAATGGCAATGGTGTTGAATTCTTTGGCAATACCGCCAGCAGCTTCAATCTCGCGTGCGACCATCTGCCCCATATCGTGCAAATGCACATGACCAGGTACAAACTGGGTAAACGAGTTGGCGATGGCAATAATGGGCTTGCCAAAATCATCATCCTGCACACCAGTGGCACGCCACAAAGCACGGGCACCGGCCATATTGCGGCCATGGGTAGAAGTTTTGGAACGGTAAGCTGGCATGGTTCTATCCTGTAAAAAACGGTGAAAAATGGCGCAATGGCAGCGTCGGGACAAATAATGGATCATTATGCCAAAGCGCTGCTATGTCAGCATAAACGCAGCGTGAGTTTATGCTGGCATAGAAAAGGATTTGTTTTCACTTGCCAATGGCTGGCTTAATCAATCCGCCGCCATAATGTGCAGCTGGCCTAGTCAAAAGAAAGAGTT
This sequence comes from uncultured Allobrachymonas sp., assembly GCA_964618495.1. GTDB lineage: Bacteria > Pseudomonadota > Gammaproteobacteria > Burkholderiales > Burkholderiaceae_C > Brachymonas. The sequence continues at coordinate 130,302 of CAZUBE010000001.1, forward strand.
GTCATGAAAATATCTGCCGATCCTGTCATCCTGTCTGGCGCGCGCTGGTTTTGGTGGATTGCAGGTTTGTCCCTTATCAATACACTGGCTGGCATTTCTGGCACAAACATCAATTTTGTGATGGGTTTATCCATGGTGACCCTGGCCAACATCGCCTCGGCCCATGCTCTGATGTTGAGTCTGCTAATTGCAGCAAGCTTGATTGGCTTTTACTTTGCTATGGGGCTATATGCCCAGCAAGAAAAAGCCTGGGCTTTTTACCTGGGACTGGCCATCTATGCGGTAGATACGGCACTGTGCCTGTTTCTTAAAGACTGGTTTTCTGCTGCCTTTCATGCGTGGCCGCTTTGGGCCATCTTCAGGGCTATTAAACGTCTGAAACAGCTGCAGGAAACATAACCACGAACAGATTACTGTCACGTCTGCGAGACAATACGGCTCTGACAGCTATTTGTGCTTTGCGTACAAACGCAAAAAGTGCCATAATTACCAACTTGTCACAACAAACGGATCACCGTCCGGCGGGTTTTACAAAAGCCAGCAAACGCCCATGTCTGTGGTCTCAAGTCTCAAAGCAGCCTCACAAGGGCGTTGCCAAGAGGCACCCAAGGTTTTTCAGGTTTGAAAATCACAAAGGTTCATCTATATGGATACTTCCACCACTTTATCAGCTGCCATTAGCGAGCAGCCTGCCAATGCGCCCATGCTTATGGGCTCAGAAATTCTCATCAAGTGTCTTGAAGCCGAGAACGTCAAATACATCTGGGGCTATCCCGGTGGCGCAGCACTGTATATTTACGACGCTCTTTACAAACAGGAAACCATCCGGCATCTGCTGGTGCGCCACGAACAGGCAGCAGTCCACGCAGCCGACGGCTACGCTCGCGCCACTGGCAATGTGGGCGTGGCCATGGTGACATCAGGGCCGGGTGCCACCAACACCATTACTGGCATTGCCACGGCCTATATGGACAGCATTCCATTGGTCGTTATTACTGCACAAGTGCCACTTAGCCTGATTGGTCAGGATGCCTTTCAGGAGTGCGACACGGTCGGCATTACTCGACCAATCGTTAAACACAATTTTCTGATCACATCTCCACATGAGATCCCGTCTGTTATCAAACGCGCCTTTCATATAGCACTCAGTGGACGGCCCGGGCCTGTAGTGGTTGATATTCCAAAAGATATTTCATTCCAGAAAGCTGTCTGGAATGGCTACCCCGATTCGATTGAAATGCGCTCGTACAACCCTGTGCGCAAAGGACACTCTGGCCAGATTCGCCGCGCTTTGCAGCTTTTGCAAAGCGCCAAGCGCCCCTACATATATGCTGGTGGTGGTGTCTTGCTTGGCAATGCCTGCCCCGAGTTGCGCGCTCTGGTCGATACTTTGGGTGCTCCCTGCACACTTACATTGATGGGTCTGGGAGCTTATCCTGCCAGCGACCCTAAATATCTGGGCATGCTCGGTATGCACGGCACAGTTGAAGCCAACAATGCCATGCAAAACTGCGATGTGCTGCTGGCCGTTGGTGCACGTTTTGATGATCGTGTTATTGGCAACATCAAGCATTTCAACCAAAATGAACGCAAGATCATCCACATTGATGTGGATCCTTCAGTGATTGCCAAACGCATCAAGGTAGATGTACCTATCGTGGGCGATGCCAAAGACGTGCTGACCGAAATGCTCAACGCAATCAACGAGTCGGGCACCAAACCTGATGCTGCTGCTCTAGCTCCATGGTGGGAAACCATCAACAAGTGGCGCAAATCTGACTGTCTGAAATACGACCGCGAAAACACCAGCGTTATCAAGCCACAAAAAGTCATTGAAACACTCTGGAACATGACCAAGGACGATGACGTATATATCACCTCCGACGTAGGTCAGCACCAGATGTGGGCGGCGCAGTTTTACCGTTTTAACGAACCACGCCGCTGGATTAACTCCGGTGGCTTGGGAACGATGGGCGTAGGCTTGCCGTATGCCATGGGTGTCAAGATGGCCAAACCACAATCAGAAGTGTTCTGCATCACTGGCGAAGGCTCTTTGCAGATGAATATTCAGGAGCTTTCTACCTGTCTGCAACACAATACACCCGTCAAAATCTGTGCACTGAATAACCGCTATCTGGGCATGGTGCGCCAATGGCAAGAGATTGAATATTCTGGTCGATACAGCCACAGCTATATGGATGCACTGCCCAACTTCGTCAAACTGGCTGAGGCCTACGGTCACGTTGGCATGCTGATTGAAGACCCGAAAGACATTGAGCCTGCATTGCGCGAAGCACGCAAGCTCAAGGATCGTACGGTATTGATGGACTTCCGTACCGACCCGACCGAAAACGTCTTCCCGATGGTGCAGTCCGGAAAAGGCATTACCGAAATGCTGTTGGGATCTGACGAAATCTGATATATACCGCTGATGCCAAGGCAGAACTTCTCCGCCTGGCATTCTTTTGTGAATCTATTGTCCGCCAGACCTGTCGCTTACCGGCAACAGGCGAGGGTGGCGCAGGTGCCAAACCGGCGCATTGACGAAAAGAGGAAACAACCATGAAACACATCATTGCCATACTGATAGAAAACGAAGCGGGCGCATTGTCGCGCGTAGTTGGTCTATTTTCGGCACGCGGCTACAACATCGAGACCCTGTCTGTAGCACCCACCGAAAACCCAAGCATCTCTCGCATGACCATTGCCACCATAGGCAGCGAAGATGTGATTGAGCAAATCACCAAACACCTTAACCGCCTGATTGAAGTTATCAAGGTGGTTGACCTGACCGAGGGGCCTTATCTGGAGCGCGAACTGATGATGGTCAAAATACGGGCTGTCGGCAAAGAGCGTGAAGAAATTAAACGCATGGCTGATATCTTCCGTGGCAGCATCATTGATGTAACCGACAAGAGCTATACCGTTGAAATCACTGGCGACCAGCAAAAAAACAATGCCTTTTTACAAGCTATTGATCGCAGCGCCATTCTCGAAACTGTGCGTACTGGATGCAGTGGCATCGGGCGCGGCGAACGAATTCTGCGGCTTTAATGCCCTGGTGACAGCAATGCTGTCCAAATAGTCTAATTTTTATTTTATTTGTTGCATTTTCACCTCACCCTAACCAACCCTTATTTCTGGAGAAACCATGAAAGTTTTTTACGACAAAGACTGTGACTTAAGCCTGATCAAAGGCAAAACCGTTGCCATCATCGGCTACGGCAGCCAAGGGCACGCACACGCACAAAACCTGAGCGATAGCGGCATCAAAGTTATTGTTGGTCTGCGCAAAAACGGTGCCAGCTGGAGCAAAGCCGAAGGCGCTGGCCTGAATGTGATGGAAGTTAATGATGCAGTCAAAGCGGCTGACGTGGTTATGGTGCTGCTGCCCGACGAACAAATTGCCGAAGTGTACAAAAACAATGTTGAACCCAACATCAAGCAAGGCGCTGCACTGGCTTTTGCCCACGGTTTTAACGTGCACTACAACCAGGTTAGCCCCCGCGCTGATCTGGATGTGTGGATGGTTGCTCCCAAAGCCCCTGGCCACACCGTACGCAATACTTACAAACAAGGCGGCGGCGTGCCCCACCTGGTAGCTGTATACCAAGACAAAACAGGCAAAGCACGCGACTTGGCTATGAGCTACGCTATGGCCAACGGTGGCGGCAAGGCCGGCATCATTGAGACCACCTTCAAGGAAGAAACCGAAACCGACCTGTTTGGCGAACAAGCCGTACTGTGCGGTGGCGCTGTTGAACTGGTAAAAATGGGCTTCGAAACTCTGGTTGAAGCAGGCTATGCCCCTGAAATGGCTTATTTCGAGTGCCTGCACGAACTCAAACTGATTGTTGACCTGATTTACGAAGGCGGCATTGCCAACATGAACTACTCGGTCTCCAACAACGCCGAGTTTGGCGAATATGTAACGGGCCCTGAAGTCATCAATGAAGAAAGCCGCAAGGCCATGCGCCACGCTTTGAAACGCATCCAGAATGGCGACTACGCCAAGATGTTCATCGAAGAAGGCCGCCTGAACTACCCTGCCATGACAGCACGCCGCCGCCAAAACGCCGAGCACCCCATTGAACAAGTGGGTGGCCAATTGCGCGCCATGATGCCATGGATTGCCAAAAACAAACTGGTCGATCAGACCAAAAACTAAGATGCAGCTAATGGCAGGAGCACCCATGCCAACAAGCCTCAGGTAAACACCATGAGTGACTTGTTCGGTAATACGCCCCTGCCGCCAGCTTCTCTATCTGCTGCCCGCAGCACCCAAGCTGGTGCTGGCGGGCAGTTTGCATTGCAAATGCCCACAGACACAAACGCACCAACACCACCACTGGCTGAGCTACTACGCCCACAAACGCTTGAGCAAGTCATTGGACAGCAACACCTGCTAGGCGCAGGCAAGCCGCTGCAACTGGCTTTTGCCTCGGGCAAACCGCACTCCATGATTTTGTGGGGGCCGCCCGGCGTAGGAAAAACCACACTGGCACGCCTTGCCGCACACGCTTTTGATTACGACTTTATCGCGCTCTCGGCCGTATTTAGCGGCGTAAAAGACATCCGCGCCGCCATGGAGCAAGCCGAGCAGCACATTCTCGCAGGGCGCAAAACCATCCTGTTTGTAGACGAAATCCACCGTTTCAACAAAAGCCAGCAAGATGCGCTGCTGCCCTTTATTGAGTCGGGGCTAGTCGTCTTTATTGGTGCCACCACCGAAAACCCCTCCTTTGAAGTCAATTCAGCCCTGCTATCGCGCACGCAAGTCTATGTATTGCAGGCGCTTGGCGAAGACGACCTGCGCCAACTGGCACAACGCGCAGCCCAAAGCCTGCCGCACCTGCAACTTGCCGACAGCGCCATCGCGCTACTGGTAGCCTATGCCGACGGCGATGCACGCCGCCTGCTCAACCTGCTTGAGCAAGCCGCCACCGCAGCACAAGCCAGCAACATCACAGCCATAGACGGTGCATTTTTGCAGCAGGCACTCGCTGCCAGCACCCACCGCTTTGACAAAGGCGGCGACCAGTTCTACGACCAGATTTCAGCCCTGCACAAATCGGTACGCGGCTCCAACCCAGATGCAGCCCTGTACTGGTTTTGCCGCATGCTCGACGCGGGCGCAGACCCGCGCTACCTTAGCCGCCGCATCGTACGCATCGCTTGGGAAGACATCGGCTTGGCCGACCCCCGCGCCATGCAAATTGCCAACGATGCCGCCACCACCTTTGAGCGCTTAGGCAGCCCCGAAGGCGAACTGGCACTCGCGCAAGCCGTCATCTATCTGGCTGTAGCCGCCAAAAGCAATGCGGGCTACAGCGCCTACAAGCAAGTACGCGCCTTTATCAAACAAGACAAAAGCCGCGAAGTACCCATCCACCTGCGCAACGCCCCCACCAAACTGATGCAAGAGCTTGGCCACGGCCGCGCCTACCGCTACGCCCACGACGAGCCCAACGCTTACGCCGCAGGCGAAACCTACCTGCCCGACAACCTGCCGCAGCAACCCAACTGGTACCAACCCAGCCCGCGTGGGCTAGAGGGCAAAATTGGGGGAAAAATGGAGCAGCTTAAAAAATGGGATGAAGAAGCGAACAATAAAAAACCTGATTAACCAAAATCCAGCCCCCAGCACCAGAACCTGAAAACCTACTCACCCAATCAATAAGCAGCATGCTCAAAATCGTACAAATAACCGACCCCGTTTGCACTTGGTGCTATGGCAATGAACCACAAACCAGAGCCATTGCGTTTTTGTACGATGCCCAATGCGAATATTTAATGGGCGGGCTGGTTGAAGATATTCGCAATTTCTACGATGCTCACAACAACATCGGAGATGGCGATATTGCTAGCACCAATGCTTCGATTATTTCGCATTGGCGCGAAGCATCTGCAAGGCACAAAATGCCTGTTACCAGCGGCGCATTTAGCTTGCTATCGCATCAATACCCATCGACATGGCCGCAAAACATAGCTTACAAAGCGGCTCAAATAGCCGCGCCCGAGCATGCCGAAGCCTTTTTACGCAATCTACGCGTAGCAACGGCGCTACACGGCAAAATCACATCCAAAACCGAAACGCTGATAGAAATAGCCAGTGAAACAGGCATGGATATTGCCGCTTTTATCACTGCGCTTGATAGCCAAAAAGCAAAAGATGATTTTCAGCAAGACAGAAACTTGATTGCACAGCTTGGTGTCAATGGCTTTCCTGCATTTCTAATTCAGTACAACGATAAATCAGTGCTGCTCAAAGGTTACCAGAGTCTGGAAAACTTCAAGGCGGTTATCAAAATGCTGGGAGGCGGTAGCCAAGAGGCTTTATTCAATGAAGATGAAGTCATGCGCTATATGCAAAAATTCAAAAAAGCCTTTTTGTGCGAAATTGAAATATGCTTTGCCCAAACTGCTGAAAGCTGCCTGCTTCTGCTTGAAAAACTACAAGCTAAAGAAAAAATCAGCATCAACAAGATAGAAAATACATTTGAAATTTGTATTACCCATGCTGCAACATGTGGTAGCAGCGCATGTGCGCTAACAAGTTAAGTTAACCCGCCCATATTTCATTCATTGTCAGTTTTTTTGCCGTGTATAGCCCCCACCCTGCCTCAGGTGCTTTGCCCGCCCGCTTTCGCCGCCACCGTATTTTGATTGTGGGCTGTGGCGATGTGGGCACACGGCTGCTAAAGAGCTTGCAGCCAGTTATACGGGGCTTGCGCATATTGGCGCTTTGTCAAAATGAGCTCCATGCGCGCCATTTGCGTAGCATGGGCGCACTGCCTCTTATTGGCGACCTTGACCATCCGCACACCCTGCAACGGCTTGCAGGTCTGGCGCATCGCGTACTACATCTGGCACCTCCTGCCAGACAGGATGCTCACTGGTGGCGCGATTTACGCACACAAGCCCTGCTACATGCCTTACGCCGACGCACTGCTCCACAGCACCTTGTGTACGGCAGCACCAGCGGTGTATATGGCGACCAGGGCGGCGCATGGGTTGCTGAAACTACCCCAATTCGTCTACACACACCCCGCGCACACCGCAGGGTAGATGCTGAAAATCTGTTGCGGCACTGGGGCAAATCCAGCATTGCGGCTGGTGTACCTGTGCATGTCAGCGTCTTGCGCATCCCTGGCATCTACGCATTAGACAGGGCTGGCGGCAACCCACGCGAGCGCCTGCTGCGCCGCACCCCAGTTCTTGCGCGAGCCGATGATGTCTACACCAACCACATCCATGCCAACGATCTGGCACGTGCCTGCTGGCTGGCCTTGTGGCGCGGAAAACCACAAAGAATCTATAACGCCAACGACAACTCGGCCATGAAAATGGGCGACTATTTTGACTTGGCCGCTGCCATGTTTCTGCTGCCCAAGCCACCGCGCATGCCACGTCACGCAGCCGAGCATGCGTTGCCGCTATACCTGTTAAGCTTTATGCAAGAATCACGGCGCATGCACAACGCACGCATCCAGCGTGAACTACGTTGGCAACCACATTACCCTACCCCACATGAAGGCTTGCATCCCAAGCTCCAACGTGAACTTTTTTGACCCTTACAATCTCTGCCATGCTAGCTAAACGAATCATTCCCTGTCTTGACGTAACTGGTGGCCGCGTGGTCAAAGGTGTCAATTTTGTTGAACTGCGCGATGCGGGCGACCCTGTCGAAATCGCCGCCCGCTACAACGAGCAAGGCGCTGATGAGCTCACCTTTCTCGATATCACTGCCACCAGCGATGAACGCGACCTGATACTGCCCATCATCGAAGCAGTAGCCTCGCAGGTTTTTATCCCGCTTACCGTAGGTGGTGGTGTGCGCACCGTGCAAGACGTGCGCCGCTTGCTCAACGCAGGCGCAGACAAAACCAGCTTTAACTCAGCGGCAATAGCCAACCCCGACATCATCCGCGAAGCATCGCAACGCTACGGCGCACAATGCATCGTTGTAGCCATAGATGCCAAACGCCGCACCGAACCACAAGACATTGCTGCACGCGGCCAAGGCTGGGACGTATACAGCCACGGCGGACGCAAAAACACAGGCATTGATGCCGTGCAATGGGCGCGCCAAATGGCAGACTACGGCGCTGGCGAAATTTTGCTTACCAGCATGGACCGCGACGGTACCCAAAGCGGCTTTGATCTGGAACTCACCCGCGCCGTATCCGATGCCGTACCCGTACCCGTCATCGCATCAGGAGGCGTAGGTACACTCGACCATCTGGCCGACGGCGTGCAAATCGGCGGAGCTGATGCCGTGCTCGCCGCCAGCATCTTCCATTACGGCACCTACACCATCGCCCAAGCCAAACAACACATGGCCGCACGCGGCATACCCGTACGCCTATGACCACCTCTACCCCCTGCTCTACCAACTGGCTTGATGCCATCCGCTGGGACAAGGACGGCCTCGTCCCAGCCATTGCACAAGAAAAAACCAGCGGCGATGTGCTGATGTTTGCCTGGATGAACCGCGAAGCACTGCAAAAAACCGCCGAACTTGGGCAGGCTGTGTACTTCAGCCGCTCACGCCAAAAGCTCTGGTACAAAGGCGAAGAAAGCGGCCATGTGCAAATCGTGCACGACATACGATTAGACTGCGACAACGACGTCATCCTGCTCAAAATCACCCAAACAGGCCACACCCCGGGCATTGCCTGCCACACTGGGCGCCATAGCTGTTTTTACCAGCGCCTGCAAAACGGCCAGTGGCTTGCCGCAGACCCCGTGCTCAAAGACCCGCAAGCCATCTACAAATAAACGCATCCCAACGTAACTACGCACATGACCAGCCCCATAGCACCCTTATCTTTAGCCGACACTCTGGCACAACTGGCCAACGTGATAGAAAGCCGCCTGCCAGCACGCGGCGGCAATGCAGACACCAGCTACGTAGCCCGCCTGCTGCACAAAGGCCCTGATGCATTCTTGAAAAAAATCGGCGAAGAAGCCACCGAAGCAGTCATGGCAGCCAAAGACATAGACGCAGGCGGCGACAAAGCCAAACTGGTGTACGAAATAGCCGACCTCTGGTTTCACAGCATGATTGCGCTAGCCCACTACGGCCTGCGCCCCGAAGACATCATCACCGAGCTGCAACGCCGCGAAGGCACCAGCGGCATCACCGAAAAAGCCCAGCGCCAAACATAAAAACACGCAAACACAATGCGCACAACACGCCCCCTTGGAAACACAACACCCGCCTAAAGGAGTAGCCCTATGACCAGCACCGCCACCGCCGCCGCCGACTGCATCTTCTGCAAAATCGCCACAGGCCAAATCCCGTCACGCAAAGTCTACGAAGACGAAGACCTGCTCGCTTTCCACGACATTGCGCCCTGGGCACCTGTGCACCTACTCATCATCCCCAAGCGCCATATCTCATCCATGGCCGAGGTCACTGCACACGATGCCACGCTCATGGGTAAAATCATGACACTCGCCCCCCAACTGGCTCTTGAAAACGGCTGCGAGCCCTATCCAGAAGGCGGCTACCGCATCGTTATCAACACCGGCGAGCACGGCGGGCAGGAAATCCATCACCTGCACGTCCACTTGATCGGCGGTCCTCGCCCCTGGAAACAAGGCTAAACCTTCTTGGGGGCATGAGCAACATCCTTCACATTCTCAACCTGCATGAAAACCGCACTAGCTGGCTGCATATTCCTGAATAAAGGAGCCGCATCTGGCCTTTCCTTTACTGCTGAAACACTATTCAAATGAATGAGAATCAGAATTATCGCTATGAGGTAGATGTTTCCCTGCCAGCGAATTATGATATAGCAGCCATAAAAGCAAAAGCGCTGGAAAGTGGTCTTTTAAAAGAAGAAAACGTTGATCTTTTTATAGTAAATATAAAAAAACAGGGGCGCGTCTCAGTCCAAAAAGATCTCTCTTTGGATAAGGCAAAACGTCTTTGCAAATACCTGAACGCAATTGGGTTTGTTGCCATCGAATCACCGATGCTCTCTCTACAAGAAAGGGCAGAGTATGGTGATGACACATCTCTATGCCCGATATGCGATGCCATGGTGACTTTGACACCAGGCCGAAAATGCCCCACCTGCGGCACATACATTGATGAATTTTCAGAAGCATTTTTTCTCGGAAAAAAAATCAGCGGCATTAAACAAAAGAAACAAGAATATAGCAACAATCTGCAAAAATATGGAAATATTATCCAAATTATTTTAAATCACTTAAGCAGTTTAATAACAAAAAAAGACGGGGAGATTAACAAATTAGGCATCTTGGCAGCAGCTATATTCCTGATTGCTTCTGGGTGGCTTGCCTCTGCCAGAATCAACACGACAACCACAGTGATTCAAGCCAAAGAAGATAACGCAGTAGAGCAGCAAAACACTCAAACCACAACTCCATTACACGACAGAGACAGATTCAGCGTACATGATTCCAGAGCCATTTTTGACAACGATATCTTGCCTGCCCCGATACCTGAAAGATCTGTTCAAATTACATCTTACACAGATAACCTGATCAGCACCACAGAAAAAACTGAAGAGCTTATATTTAATCCAAGCACAATAAAAGTCGCCATCCATGACGCAGCTTTCCAAACGCGTCTGGAAAAACAGTTTCAAGTTTACATGTGTCAAATGGGATACGCCCCATCCTTCAAATCTGCTCAAAAACCCGCATCAAATCAGAAAGCGCCAACACTCCCCATCAATGCAAGTGATGCAGATTATCTTTTAAGAGTTTGCGATATCACCTACGACTTTAGCGACTATTTTACAAAAAAACAAGAAGATTCAATTAAATCATTAATCACTGATTTGAACAGCCACAGTGATTACAAAGCCGCATCAAACATTGCCTTTGCATCGATATCAACGCTTCTGAAGCCCGGAAAAATACAGCACGATAAAATTGCACTGTTTTTTCTTCAGGAATGGAAAAAACAAATCCATGAAATCAAGGACACCGCCAGACAAGAAAATGCAAGCAATGCATGGTCTATGGCTTTTTCTCTGCTGCTGCAAAGCAATATGAAAAAGCTCCTTGTGATAGGCGATATTCAAAATGCCAGGCACATGCTTATCAAGCTGGAAGAAACCTACAGAAGAACAACAGATGACTTTTCTCGCGCATTCATGGATAGCCTGCTTTTTCAAGCATACCGTGACCTCGAAAACAATGCACAAGCTGAACAACATCTATCCGACTTCTCAAGCAACTTTTCAAAAATAATAAGTATTTCTGAGAAAGTTCAGCTACTTGATAATGTGCAACAATGGAGCAATATCAGCAAAACCTCTACTTATTCCGAGCAAATAAATAGTGTGGCAAATACTGTAGCAACAAGTGCCAGCCCTGATACAGACTTGTTCACCAAAACAGGCAAATTGTTGCTTGCATACAATAACAAGAATTATCTATTGCGATTCAAGCTTGCTATTGATAAGCTGACAATCCCAGAAAAAGAAAAGTTACTTGCCAGTTTGGCTTTTTATGAGAAGATGTCTCTCGCGCAGCATCTGCATCAAAATAGCAGGCCAGTTGCCGCATTAACAGCTACTGAAGAAGTAAAACATCTGCTCACTGTCGATTAATTTTCTGTCAAGCACTGCAGATTATTGCAGATTGATTTTGACCAACTTTAGAATGCATTGATTTATTCTTCATGCAGAAGAGCTCCGCATGCTGTCATTCCCGCGCAGGCGGGAATCCATTGCAACAAGAAGCGCAATCGTGGATTCCCGCCTGTGCGAAAATGACAAACGATTGCGTTTTTATACGAAACTGGAATAAATCAGCGTTTTCTTTACATATCCTATAAAACGAAAAAGCCATTGATAGGACAACGGCTTTTTTGCATAGAATGGTCGGAGTGAAAGGGTTCGAACCTTCGACCTTCTCGTCCCGAACGAGACGCGCTACCAGGCTGCGCCACACTCCGAAAGTGGCGGTATTTTATCTGATGCATACACTTGCTTTCTGCTTTTTTTGCAACATCGCGTAGATACGCCGCAACCAGCTCCTCTACCATGCTTTCAGCCAAGCTTGCTACCAATCGCGCCTTGCTTTGGGACATCTTTTGCACCGTTATAGACAACTATGGCGATGTAGGGGTGTGCTGGCGGCTGGCAGTTAATCTGGCACAGCGTGGCCAACGTGTACGTCTGTGGCTGGATGATGCCAGCGCCTTGCAGTGGATCGCCCCCGCTGGGCATGCTGGCGTTACTGTGCATCCGTGGCGACGACCCTTGCAAGCGGCGGATTTACCTCACGAAACTGCCGATGTGCTTGTAGAAGCTTTTGGCTGCACACTTTGCAATACGGTGCAAACGCACTGGAACATGCAGCAACAATCAGGCAAAGCTGGCCTGTGGCTGAATCTGGAGTATTTATCGGCTGAAGAGTTTGTCGAACGCAACCATTTGCTACCTTCGCCCGTATTGCATGGTGAGGCAGCAGGTTGCAGCAAGTGGTTTTTTTACCCAGGTTTTACTGTCAATACGGGCGGTTTGTTGCGCGAACCGGATTTGTTGCAACGCCAACAGCAGTTTGAGCGCGAACAATGGCTTGTACAGCATGGCGCTGACAGCCTCTGTTTTACCTATAGCTTGTTTTGCTACGAGCCACCTGCATTGGCTCAATGGCTGGGACAGTTGCAGCTTGCAAATTACACGCCTGCATCTACTGCCAGATCCGGAAAATCTGCCGGCACACAAATACTCGCCACCACGGGGCGCGCATGGCAGGCTTTGCAAGCTGCAGCGCAATCGGCATGGGGTGCAAATACTCAGCCACACTGCAAGCTGCACGCCTTGCCTTGGCTTACACAACTCGATTTTGACCATCTGCTTTGGGCAAGCGACTGCAACTTTGTGCGCGGTGAAGACTCTCTGGTACGCGCCTTGTGGGCAGGCAAGCCTCTGGTCTGGCACATCTACCCACAGCATGACAATGCCCACCACGCCAAACTGGATGCTTTTCTTGACTGGCTGGATGCACCACCCAACATGCGGCTGTTTCACCACGTCTGGAACGGCATCAGCACCGCTGCTCTACCCCAACCCTGCTGGGTGCAGTGGCAAGAGTGCATCACGCACGCTAAAACGCGCCTGTTGCAGCAAAACGATTTGGTCAGCCAGTTACTGGCATTTGCGGCAAAGCATTTACCAGATGCACACTTGCCACTTCCCCAATCTACATCCGCGGCATCAGGCGCCCTATAAAAAAACATCTTAAAAAACGCACTACGTTTGCCAATACACGTAAGCCAATCGCAGCAAACCATGTCAAAAACCACTTTGCTGCCCCAAAATCAGGCAGGCAAAAAACCTTCTACCGACAAATAGCGCTCGCCCGTATCGTAGTTAAAGCCCAAAACGCGCGCATTGGGTGCCAACTCGGGCAGTTTTTTGGCGATAGCCGCCAGCGTAGCGCCACTGCTGATACCCACCAACAGTCCTTCTTGTGTAGCCGAGCGCCGCGCATAATCCATAGCCGCAGCACCATCTACTTCAATCACGCCATCAAGCAAACTGGTATCAAGATTTTTAGGCACAAAACCCGCGCCAATACCCTGAATCGGGTGCGCCCCCGCTGCTCCACCACTGATTACGGGCGACAAGGCAGGCTCCACCGCAAACACTTGCAATTGCGGCCATTGTGCCTTGAGCACTTGCGCTACACCAGACAAATGCCCACCCGTGCCTACGCCGCTAATCAGCACATCCAGCCCTTCAGGGAAATCTGCCAGAATCTCTTGCGCCGTAGTGCCAGCATGGGCAGCAGGATTGGCAGGGTTATCAAACTGCTGTGCAATCCATGCACCAGGCGTTTGCGCAGCCAGCTCTTGTGCGCGGACAATAGCACCCTTCATGCCCAAGGCACGCGGAGTTAAATCAAACGTTGCGCCATAAGCCAACATCAGGCGGCGGCGCTCCACACTCATGCTATCGGGCATTACCAAAATCAGCTTGTAGCCCTTAACTGCCGCCACCATTGCCAAACCAACACCTGTATTGCCCGAAGTTGGCTCGATAATGGTTGCGCCTGGCTTTAAGATGCCTTTGTTCTCAGCATCTTCCACCATCGCCAGTGCCACACGATCTTTCAGTGAGCCAGCTGGGTTAAACCGCTCGGCCTTGATCCAAACTTGCTGGCTGCCCGCAAACATACGAGCAAAATGGATATGCGGTGTGCGTCCAATGGTTTCCAACACTGACATTGCTTTCATCAGATATTCCTTGTATTTTGCAAATAATTAGCACAGAAAAAAGCCAGTTACACGCCCGCTAGCATGCAAAACCATTGTAGAAAGTTTTTAAATACACCTAACACAGCTGAGTTTTTAACCTTACTATTACCCGTCTTTGGCCTGTCTTTGCAAAAAAACCACACTCCCGGCTTGCTAACAAGCCAATTGTTGCAATATCACCAAAACCAAGGCTGAACCAGTCAATGCATACCAAATGAGCATGCCCTTGCTGCCAATCTTCTGTAAAAGTCCTGCGCAAACTTGCCTAAGCCCTGTTTTTTTGGGATAATCAGCAGCTTTTCCGAAATCTTACGGATTAGGCAAGTCGCGCTCATCGTGCTTATGCGTGGTTCCCCCCATACAAAAGAACCAAACATAATGATGCGTTGCATGGCGTGCATCCATTACTAAACTTTGAGAGATTAAATCCATGAAACGCACTTACCAACCTTCCAAAACCCGCCGCGCCCGCACCCACGGTTTTCTGGTTCGCATGAAAACACGCGGTGGCCGCGCTGTGATCAACGCCCGCCGCGCCAAAGGCCGTAAACGCCTGGCCGTCTAAGCCATTTTGTTTACGTCTGCCATGTGCAGGCCACTTGCAACCGCCGCACCGCAAGCACCTACACTTGCACCGGCGGTTTTTGTATGAATAGCGCAACTCCCCTTTCCCCAGCCTGGTTGCCACTGCGCAATGCGCAACAATTTCAGGCTGTTCTGCAACAAGGGCAAGTGGTTGCACGCAGTACGCATTTTGTATTGCATGCTTTGCGCTGGCCTGCATGCGCCAAAGCCGTGCCTACAACACAAGCACAGCCCTTGCTGCTTTTTGCTGCAGGGCGTCAAGCCTATACGGGCACCATCATTCCCAAGCGTTGGGCGCGCCGTGCTGTAACGCGCAATCTGATAAAAAGGCAGATCCGTAGCCTGATAGCCAAGCATGCTCCTGTTATCAACTCCCAGATACCTGATAGCATAGCTATCGCTATACGTTTGCGTTCGGCATTTAGCACGCAGCACTTTATCAGTGCCGCTTCGCCAATGCTACGCGCCGCTGTACGTACCGAGTTATGTGAATTACTTAGCAGACCGTGCTGGGCGTCTTTACCAGCTTTGCCTGCACCACCGCATAAAACTGCACTAAGAAAAAAAACGCAGCGCCAGACTACTGTTCAGCACATGGCTGCTCCTTCTGGCACAATGCCTGTTTTGCCATGAACCTTGCACAACGTACTTTAATCCTGCTCGTTAAAGCTTACCGGCTATTACTTAGTCCTTGGCTGGGTGGTGCCTGTCGCTTTGAGCCAACCTGTTCTGTGTATGCGCTGGGCGCTCTTGAACGGCACGGCGCAATAGCTGGAAGCTACCTTACAACAGCACGCCTATTGCGTTGTCACCCATTTTGCCAAGGTGGTTGCGACCCTGTACCCGAACAAGCTCCACGCTTGTTTAGTGGCCTGCTGGCACGCAATGCCGGCCAAAAGCCCCGTTAACTTATACTTCCTTGTTTTTTCTGATTGCTCTAACCACCCATGAATAACGATACCCGCCGCACCATTCTGGGCGCTGTTTTATTTGCCTCTCTTTTCATGATCTGGAACCAGTGGCTTGAATACAGCGGTAAAACACCCTTTTTCGCCTTTGGTGCAAAACCTGCCGCCTCAGCCGCCGCCCCTGCATCTGCCGCAAACGCAGCAGCAACGCTTCCCACCGCAAGCAGCAGCGCGGAACAAACACCGCTTTCCAGCGCTGATAACCAAGCACTGGCTGCAACAAGCGCTGCATCTGCACCAGCAGGGCAAAAAATCTCTGTCTCTACCGATGTCTTTAAGCTAACCTTTGATACCACTGGTGCCAGCCTAGTTGGCGCTGAATTGTTGCAGTTCAATGAACAAAACAATATGGAGGTCAAACCCTTCAAGCTGCTGGATAACAGCTCCTCGCTACAATACATGGCACAAACTGGGCTTATTGGCGGCAACTACCCCAATCACCTCAGCGCCATGACTTTGGTTACGCCAGAGCGCGAATTGCCTGCTGGCAAAAACGAACTGCAAGTGCGTTTTGAATCTGAAGTCGTTGGCGGTGTAAAGCTGGTCAAAACCTATACACTCAAACGTGGCAGCTATGCCATAACCGTTGAAAATAACGTAATCAACACTGGTTCTGTACCTGTTAGTGTGCAACTCTATAACCAGTTGGTGCGCGATAACAGCAAAACCCCTGGCAGCAGCACTTTTTACTCAACTTACACAGGCCCAGCCTTCTACAGCGACGAGGAAAAATACCAAAAAACCTCGTTCGACGATATTGCCAAAGGCAAAGCCTCCTACCAAAAGACTACAAGCAATGGCTATGTAGCCATGGTGCAACAATTCTTTGCTACTGCCTGGCTGCCAGAAACAGGCAAAGCGCGTGAAAACTATGTGCGTCAGCAAGATAGCTTGTATGCTGCTGGTCAAATTTTCAATCTGGGCAGCATTGCACCTGGTGCGACCAGCTCCAACAAAACAACGCTCTTTGTGGGCCCCCAACAAGAGCAGGTTATGCGTCAGCTGTCGCCCAACCTTGAAGCGGTTAAAGACTATGGTCGCCTGACCATCATTGCTCGCCCTCTGTACTGGCTGCTCACACAGCTCAACAACCTGCTACACAACTGGGGCTGGTCTATTGTGGCTTTGGTGGTGTTGCTGAAAATTGCCTTTTACTGGTTTAACCACAAAGCTTACTCCAGTATGGCAAAAATGCGTACTGTCTCGCCTAAGCTGGAAGAACTCAAAAAACGCTATCCTGATGACAAAGAAAAACTTCAGGTTGAAACCATGCGCCTGTATCGCGAGGAAAAAATCAATCCTCTGGGCGGCTGCCTGCCCATGCTGATACAAATGCCTGTATTCTTCGCCTTGTATTCAGCTTTGTCTTCTACCGTAGAAATGCGTGGTGCACCATGGATCTGGTGGATCAAGGATCTGGCCGCTCCCGATCCCTATTACATCCTGCCTATTTTGATGACAGCATCCAGTCTGCTGCAAGTTTGGCTCAATCCCAAACCATCTGACCCAACGCAGGCCAAACTGATGTGGTTTATGCCTTTGAGCTTTGCCTTCATGTTCTTCTTTTTCCCATCTGGGCTGGTGCTGTACTGGGTTACAAACAACCTGTTATCCATTGCGCAGCAGTGGTCCATCAACCACCATCTAGGCAACAAAAAATAAGTAGCATATTCATGCTTGCCTCACAGCGCCGCGCCATTACAGCGCGGCGTTTTTATTTGTTGCATTTACTCTGGGATATCATTACTCTTTTACCCATCTTCAGTCAAAACCATGTATTTTTCTACCCAAGACCTTCCAGCACTGAATCTTTACCGCCTCATGGCTGGTGGCGTTGTGCCACGCCCTATTGCCTGGGTTGCAACCCGTAGCAACGCAGGCACTGACAATCTGGCACCATTTTCCCTTTTCACCATCGCCAGCGTACAACCGCCAGTACTAGCGATTACGCACCTTAACCCCAGCAATCGCCCTCACAAAGATACGTTGGCCAACCTGCTGCAAACCAAAGACTGCGTCGTGAGCATTCCAGCCACCAGCCAGCTCGATGCCATGAATGCCAGCGCAGCCGAATACCCTGCCGATGTCAGCGAATTTGAGACTTTGGGCATTGCATCCATAGCCAGCCAACAAGTTGCTGCGCTTGGCGTGCAAGGTGCATCTGTACGCTATGAATGCCGCCTGCGCGAAGTTATCAACATTTCAGACAAACCTCTGGGTGGCTGCCTGATACTGCTTGATGTGCTGGGCGTAGATGTGGACGAAAGCGTGCTGCACGAAGGCACTATTGCCCCTGGCAAGCTGCAAGCGCTGGGCAAGCTCGGCGGCGACTTGTACTGCACCACTGCCGACCGCCATGAACGCGCACGCCCACCTGTTCCAACACCTGCAAAATAAGTCCACCTTCTCGCAATCTGGCAAAAAACAGGCAAACGCGCTACGCCAGTTCGTTTTTTTCCTAATACGCACACTGAAATACAACGAGGCATCCATCGTGAATGCCTCGTTGTTGTTTGGATGGAATAATATTTGTTGCGCCGCTATCAACCTTCTTTGCGCAAGGCCGGGAACAAAATCACGTCGCGAATGCTGGGGCTATCGGTAAGCAGCATCATCAAGCGGTCTATGCCTATGCCGCAGCCGCCTGTGGGGGGCAAGCCGTATTCAAGGGCACGCACAAAGTCTGCATCAAAGTACATGGCTTCGTCGTCACCACTGTCTTTGGCTGCCACTTGGGCGGCAAAGCGGGCGGCTTGGTCTTCAGCGTCGTTCAATTCGCTAAAGCCATTGGCCATTTCGCGGCCTGTGATGTAGAGCTCAAACCGCTCTGCCACTTCAGGGCGCGCATCGTTGGCACGCGCAAGTGGGCTGATTTCGGTGGGGTGCTCCATGATGAAGGTGGGTTGCCAGAGTTTTTCTTCCACTGCTTCTTCAAAATACAGCACTTGCAGCGATGGCAGGCTGCGGGCAGAGAGCTTGTGCTGCTCTTCGCTCAAACCCAGCCGCTTCAATGCGGCAATCAGCCATGCCGCGTCATCCACCTGCGCGCCTGCATCGGTATGAGCGCAGATGGCTTCGCGTATGGTCATGCGTGCAAAGGGCTGTGACAAGTCCACATCGCGCCCTTGGTAGCTCAGTTGCAGCTTGCCGAGCGCTTTTTGGGCAGTGTGGCGCAGCAGCTTTTCGGTAAAGTCCATCATGTCGCGGTAGTTCCACCAAGCGGCGTAAAACTCCATCATGGTGAACTCGGGGTTGTGGCGCACGCTGATGCCTTCGTTGCGGAAGCTGCGGTTGATTTCAAACACGCGCTCAAAGCCGCCCACAATCAGGCGCTTCAAATACAATTCGGGCGCAATGCGCAGGAACATATCTTGGTCAAGCGCATTGTGGTGGGTGACGAAAGGACGCGCATTGGCACCACCTGGAATGGGGTGCAGCATGGGGGTTTCAACCTCTAAAAAGTCGTTTTCCACCATAAAGGCACGCAAGCTGCTTACTGCCTTGCTACGCGCGGTAAAGCGCTGGCGGGCGGTTTCATCGGTCATCAAATCCACATAGCGCTGGCGGTATTTCAACTCTTGGTCGGCCACGCCGTGGAATTTATCAGGCATGGGACGCAGGCTTTTGGTCAGCAAGCGGATGGAGGTGGCATGGATAGACAGCTCGCCCGTTTTGGTTTTGAAAACGTAGCCTTCGGCAGCAACAATATCGCCCAAATCCCAGTGCTTGAAGTTGTTATAAACGTCTTCGCCCACGGCATCACGCGCGATATAGACCTGAAAGCGCCCACCGCTTGCGCCCAGCGAGCCGTCTTGCAGCGTGGCAAAGCTGGCTTTGCCCATCACGCGCTTGAGCATCATGCGCCCAGCTATGCTGGCTGTGGTTTGCTGGCCTGCGGCAATTTCTGCATCAAGCTCTTCTTTGCTTTTGCCATCAAATGCAGCGAGCAAATCTGCGGCACGGTTGGCTGGCTTGAAGTCATTGGGGAAAGCTACGGCTTGCGCTGCCCGCAAAGCCTTGAGCTTTTCGCGGCGCTCGGCAATAAGCTGGTTTTCGTCAATGGCGGGGGTTGCTGTTTGGTCGTCAGGCGAATTGGCAATATTGGACATGGTGCAAAAATATAAACCCACCAAGTTTGCTGTTTAGTGGCAAATACTTGGTGAAACAGAGAACAAGCTAAAAAACTTGTTCATTTTATGCGTACTCGCAACAAGTACCGCGTAGCAACTGATAAGTTTCTCTGTTTGCACACTTTTTTCAAATTTCCGTGCTTGCAAGATGCTGCCATATATCGTCCACAACGTAAACTCACGGCGTGATGGTGAATAAAAGCTATCACCTTTATCAGCACAATACATTTGCATCCACGCCAGTTCTCATCTATAGTGAAGATTCCATCCAATGGAGTTTAAAAAAGGAGCATATATGTCACGAACCACACAAAAAATATCTGAAATGAATATTGGAATTGACTCGAAAAGTCGTAAAAAAGTTGCTGACGGACTGTCAAATTTTTTGGCTGACAGCTATGTTCTGTATTTGATGACCCACAATTTCCACTGGAACGTTACAGGTCCAAAATTCAATTCGCTGCACAACATGTTCATGGATCAGTACACCGAACAGTGGAACGCACTGGATGCCATAGCTGAGCGCATTCGCGCACTTGGCTATCCTGCTCCTGGCACTTATGCAGAGTTCTCCAAACGCGCGTCCATCAAAGAAGTTGAAGGTTCGCCCAAAGCTACTGAGATGATCAAACACCTTTTGCATGCTCAGGAAGCCACGGCTCGCACAGCACGTAAAGTATTTGAAGCTGCAGATGCAGTTAACGACCAGCCCAGTGCCGACTTGCTGACACAGCGCATGGAAATCCATGAGAAAACAGCGTGGATGCTGCGTAGCTTGCTTGAAGAATAATGTTTTAGCCGCACGGCTGCAGCGTCAGTCAACGTGCGCAAAAACATAAAGAAAAAGGCTAACGCGCTAATGCGTTAGCCTTTATTGTTTGTGCTTTTTTAGTTTGGCTTGAGTTGCTCAAGATGCCAGATGTTCGCCAGATGTATGCCAATGGCTGCGGCTACCAATCGTCAGAAGCACCCCCGCCACCAAAATCACCGCCACCGCCCGAGCTAAAGCCACCACTATTGCTTGAGCTGCTGCTACTGCTCCAGTCGCTGCTACTGGTCCAGCCACC
The DNA here is from genome assembly GCA_964618495.1 of uncultured Allobrachymonas sp. Classification (GTDB taxonomy): domain Bacteria; phylum Pseudomonadota; class Gammaproteobacteria; order Burkholderiales; family Burkholderiaceae_C; genus Brachymonas. The sequence goes on from CAZUBE010000001.1 coordinate 151,303, forward strand.
CGAGGAGCCAGAGCCACCACCAGAGCCTGTGCCAGCCTTGCCAGTTATTATCAAAAGAACAATCATCGTCATAAGGCTAGAGAGAACGACGATGACATTATCCATGCTGTACAGGTACGACCCCGCCGCCATCAGGCCTGTTGTGATGGCCACACCTTTTTTGCGCCCCAAGCGATTGCAAAGTAGCCGCTTACCCAAAAAAGGAGCCAAAAAGAAAACGACAAACAGTTCAACAACAAACACCCCGTCGTCGTCATCCTGAGCACCTGCAGACTGTTGCCCTGAAGCGCCCACAGCAGGCAGCTCATCGCCAGCCAAGCGTGCCGTAATCTGATCGACTGCCGCATTGAGCCCGCCAGCATAATCGTTGGCACGAAAACGCGGCTTCATGGCGCTGTCGGTAATGCGCGTCAAGGCGGTATCGGGCAACAGGCCTTCAAGCGCCTTGGCTACCTCAATACGCATACGGCGGTCATCTTTGGCAACTACGATGAGCACGCCATCACCCACCCCTTTGCGGCCAATTTTCCATTTGTCACCCACGCGCCATGCGTATTGCGCGATGTCTTCCGGTTGCGTGGTAGCCACCATCAGCACCACAATCTGGCTGCCTTTTTCTTTTTCGTAGGCTTTGAGCTTGCCCTCAAGCGCCTCTTTTTCGGCTGCGCTCAAGGTGGCTGTCTGATCGATAACGCGAGCCGTTAGCGCAGGTATGGCCTGCTCATCTTGCGCGAGGGCTAACAAGGGGATGCAGGCAAGCACCAGCAGCAATGCCATCAATAGGCGCTGCCACATGCGTGAGCGCGTATGCCTGTTCGTTGTACGCCCGAGCATTGCGGGCTGTATATGGTGGGCGAACATGGTGCTTGTCTTTATCCGTGAGCAGGTTTATTTCTTGTCAAACCCAAAATCAACTGCTGGCGGTTTGGAGATGGCCGCTTCGTTTTCAACCGTGAAGTTGGGTTTTGGTTTGTAGCCCATAACCATGGCTGTAAGGTTGGTGGGGAATTTACGCGCCAATATGTTGTACTCTTGCACGGCTTTGATGTACTTGTTGCGTGCAACAGTAATGCGGTTTTCTGTGCCTTCGAGCGTTACGCGCAAGTCTTTGAAACCTTGGTTGGCTTGCAACTCGGGGTAGCGTTCAGAAACAGCCATCAAGCGTGAAAGTGCACCAGAAAGTTCGCCTTGTGCGGCCTGAAATTTTTTCAGTGCTTCAGGGTCATTGGCCAGTTCTGGGGTTACCTGTATGGATGTTGCTTTAGAACGTGCCTCAATCACTTTGGTCAAGGTGTCTTGCTCAAAGCCAGCTTGGCCTTTAACGCTGGACACAATGTTGGGCACCAAGTCAGAACGGCGCTGATACTGGTTAAGTACTTCGCTCCATGCAGAGTTGGTTTGCTCATCGAGCACTTGGAAGTCGTTATAACCACAGCCCGTCAAGACCAAAGCTGTAGCAAAAGATGCAAAAAACATAAATAGACGCTTCATAACAAGGCTCCAAAAAAAAGAAAAAACGCATGATTGCACTGCCTGAAAGCATAGCCTTATTTTTACCAGATATTCGTGTATCCAACAGATAAAACACTGCAAGAAGGCAGATATACAACACCTTACACCATAGTGCCATAGCCGACTGATGCAGAATTTTATGCTACCAGCCGTGCCCACCAAGCGTAAGGTATAGACTTTGGGGTTTCTGCCGCACCCAGTTGTTTTATGAGTCAAGCTACATCAGCACCTACCATTTCTTCGCCAGCACTCAATGCAGGTAATACTTCAGATAATAATCGCCCTCAGTTCCACATACTCGGGGCCATCAGTCTTTCGCATTTTTTCAACGACACGATTCAATCTTTGATGATTGCGATTTATCCGCTATTCAAAACGGGTTTCAACCTGACTTTCGGGCAAATCGGGCTTATTACCCTGACCTACCAATGCACCGCTTCGCTCCTGCAGCCACTCATCGGCGCATATACCGACAAGCACCCCAAGCCGTATTCGCTGGCTTTTGGCATGGGCTGCACTTTAACGGGCTTGCTGATGCTTTCTGTTGCGCCCAATTTTCCAACGCTGCTGCTAGCCGCTGGCATGGTGGGCACGGGCTCATCGGTTTTTCACCCAGAATCCTCACGCGTGGCGCGCATGGCCTCAGGCGGCAAATTCGGGCTGGCGCAATCAATTTATCAGGTGGGCGGCAACGCAGGCAGTGCCACTGGCCCGCTGCTGGCTGCATGGGTGGTGCTACCCAACGGGCAGCGCAGCATTGCGCTTTTTTCGCTACTGGCATTGCTCGCCATTGTAGTGCTGCTTGGCATAGGGCGCTGGTACGCACAACAAAACCGCCTGCCGAAAAAAGCCATTTTGCATGCAGCTATCAACTTGCCTCCTGCCCTTGTGCGGCGCACGCTGCTGGTGCTGCTGGCTTTGATTTTTTCCAAGTTCTTTTACATGGCCAGCATTACCAACTACCTGATTTTCTTTTTGATGCAAAAATTTGGCGTTGATACCCGTGCCGCACAGTACCAGCTTTTTATCTTTCTGGCTGCCGTGGCTGCTGGCACTTTGCTGGGCGGCCCCATTGGCGACCGCATGGGGCGCAAGGCAGTGATTTGGGTGTCTATTTTGGGCGTGGCACCCTTTACGCTGGCACTGCCTTATGTGGGGCTGGGTACGTCTGCCGTGTTTTGCGCCATCATCGGCTTTATGCTGGCTTCGGCCTTCCCTGCCATGCTGGTGTATGCACAGGAGCTTTTCCCCAACAAGGTAGGCACTATTTCAGGGCTGTTTTTTGGCCTTGCCTTCGGTCTTGGCGGCATTGGCTCGGGCGTGCTCGGGCAAGTGGCAGACAACTATGGCATAGAGCGTGTTTACCAGATTTGCTCGTTTCTGCCGCTGATTGGGCTGCTGGCCGTGCTGCTGCCCAATTTGCGCAAGTTGCCGCGTGCTGTGCCTGAAACTTCAAAAAGTTGCTGATAAGCCACCAGCACCAGACTGTGCTTTTTTGATTTTTTCAACTTTTGCCAGCTTGAAAATTATCTCTAGTTAACTGAATAGCCTTTTCAGAACAGCCTTTTCGTTTTGGCGAAAAAGCTGTTCTGCATATCAGGCCTGCATCATGTTTTGCGAAGCTCCCTGCGGCGCGTTGCCAGTGGGTCGCGTTGTGACACACTTTGGGCTGGTTTAATGGATTTGCGGATACTTGCTATCGCCTGCTTGACTTCTGCCAACGACGTAGCATCGGGGAGTTGCCCCATATCCTGCCAATAAAAGGAACTGCTGCCAGTTGGCAATTTGACTGAAACTCCACCCATCAAGCGACCCGCCGTTATTTGCAAGCAAGCAGGTGGTCGTTTATCGGGCAGGCTTTGCAGCATTTTTTGCAAGTGTTGCGCCAAATTGGCCTGACGCTGTGCCTGCAAGAGTTTTCGACGGTGTTGCAGCAAACGGGCTTGCAGGTCTGCTATTTGGGCTTGTTGTTGCGACTTGGTGAGGCTGGCATTGCGAAGAATGCCTAAAACCTGCTGCGCCAGATTGCGCTCTACTGGGTCTGCTGAATGCAGCTCGGCAAAGTTTTGTAGATTTTCCATGTTTTTCCTTTCGACAGACAGATAAGCTTCCGCAGACAAACCAAAGTTTGCTTAGGAGGGTAAAGGTGTTTGCAAAGCACACACCCAGCCCTCCACTTCTGCGGCATTCAAAACAGCTACCGAAAGGAAAGAACATCAAGGCATGGAACAATCTTCCTGAAAAACAAGTTAGGCGGATTATGGCACGGCTATGCGACAAAACAGGTCTTGTTAAAACAATGCGGGCACCCGTACGTGTGTACGCAGCGGGTGTTTTAAATCGCAGCGATAGTTTCAAGCGCCTGGATATAGGCGTTTGAACGCATCAGTGCATCCCAGGGCAGGGCTGGCGCTGTTGGCAGCAGGGCACGGCGGCGTTGCTCACTGGCATCACTCGGTTGCCACCAACCTTTTACCGCTGCTTCGCTCAGGCCTTCAAGCACATCATCAATGGGTTTGCCGCCGTTTAAGCTCTGGTTACACAGCAGTACTAAATCACAGCCTGCATCAAGTGCGGCAAGGGTGGCTTGCGTGAGCGTGAGTTGTTCGCCCAAGAGCTGGCGTGCGCCTTGCATACTCAGGTCGTCACTGATGATGGCACCATCAAAGCCGAGTTGCTGGCGCAGTATCTCATCCAACCAGCGTGGGCTAAAGCCTGCGGGTTTGGCATCTACTCGGGAGTAGATGACGTGGGCGGGCATGACTGCCGATATGGCGTTGCCCAGCCAGCCGTAAGGCTGGGTATCGGCCTTCAAAATAGCTTTGAGGCTGCGTTTATCAACAGGGATTTCGGTGTGCGAGTCTGCCTGCACATAGCCGTGCCCTGGAAAGTGTTTGCCGCAGTTGCCCATGCCTGCTTGTAGCAAGCCGTGCATCAGGCTTTTGGCCAGTAGCGCAACGACGCGCGGGTCGCTATCGAAGGCGCGGTCGCCTATGACAGCGCTGCTGCCGTAGTCCAAATCGAGCACGGGGGTGTAGCTCAGGTCGATGCCGCAGGCGCGTAGTTCGGCTGCCAGCACATAGCCGCAGGCGGTGGCGGCTTGGGTGGCTGCCATGGCGTTCGCGCCTTCGCAGCCAGCGCGGTCGGGCTTGCGCCAGCGTTGCCCCAGTTCCTGCATGGGCGGCAGGTGGGTAAAGCCGTCGGTGCGCAGGCGTTGCACGCGGCCGCCTTCGTTATCGACGCTAATGAGTATGTCAGGGCGAATTTGGCGAATGGCGCTGCTCAGTTGCGTGATTTGCTCGCGACTTTGCCAGTTGCGTGAGAAGTAGATGATGCCACCCACCAGTGGGTGTTGCAGGCGGCGGCGGTCGTCAGCGTTGAGTGTTGTGCCAGCGATATCGATGATTAAGGGGGCGTGGTGCATGGTGTGGTTGCTGCTGCTTGGTTTTGGGGGTTGGTTCAGGATTGGCGTTTTTTGAGTACGTTGCCGCTTTGTGGCTCGCTGACTTCACTGCCGTCACGATTAAGCAGGCGCACCTCGTTGTTGCCGATGGCGTATCGTCGATTGTCGGCTTTTTCGTCGAGTTCAATGCTGGTTTCGTCGTTGTTCCATGAAAAGCTGCCGCGCATGATTTTGGGCAGGGCATTGCTGCCTATGTAGCTGTGGCTCAAGATGTAGGTGTTGTTTTGGTTGAGTGTGAGTATGACGCGCACGCCAGTGCAGTCTGCACAGGGCTGTGTGCCCTCGTAGTGACCTACCCACGGCTCGGCGCTGGATTTGGGCTCGGCAGGTAGTGGGGTGGCGACTGCTGTAGCTGCCTGTGTTTGCATTTCTGTTGCCTCTGCTGCGGCTGGCAGCGGCATGTGCACTGGTGCAGAGGCTTGTGCGCTGCTTTGCGCTGCGTCAGGCGTTGCATTACGCGCCGGTGCGCTGTATCTGGGTGGTGGTGGCCAGCCGGGTGTGTCAAGCGAAACCGCGGCACAGCCCGCAAGTGCCGCTGTGGTGACAACAGGCAAAGTCAAACGCCAAAGGCTGCGAAACAGGGTGGCTGAAGCTGGCATAACAATCTCCTGCAAAAAAGTTGTGCGTATTGTGACATTTCCCGCTGGCAAAAAAATGGGGCTGCTTTTTGGCAACCCCATTTTTATGGCTGGCAGCAGGTGTGGTTTAGATACCTGCGGCTGCTCGCAGTGCAGCTGCTTTGTCGGTTTGTTCCCAGCTAAATTCTGGCTCATTGCGGCCAAAGTGCCCATAGGCAGCAGTTTTGCTGTAGATGGGGCGCTGTAAATCAAGCATCTGGATGATGCCTTTGGGACGCAAATCAAAGTGCTGCTGCACCAGTTGGCTGATTTGTGCATCGTCAATCACGCCTGTACCTTCGGTATTGACGGTGATATTCATGGGGCGAGCCACGCCAATGGCGTACGACACTTGCACCTGGCACTTACGCGCCAGCCCTGCTGCCACAATGTTTTTGGCTACATAGCGGGCAGCGTAGGCGGCACTGCGGTCTACCTTGGTGGGGTCTTTGCCACTGAAAGCGCCGCCACCGTGCGGGCAAGAGCCGCCGTAGGTGTCTACAATGATTTTGCGCCCGGTTAAGCCGCAATCACCCTGCGGGCCCCCCACTACAAAGCGGCCTGTGGGGTTAATCAGGTATTCGGTGTCTTTGAGCCACTCGTGCGGGATGACGGGTTTGATGATGTTTTCAACGACCGCTTCGATAAAGGCGGGCTTCATTTTGTCGCCATCGCTCATGTCAGGGCTGTGCTGACTGGATACAACCACGGTTTGCACGCTGTGCGGCTTGCCATCCACATAGCGCATGGTGACTTGCGCCTTGGCATCGGGGCGCAAAAAGGGCAAGGTGCCGTTTTTACGCAACTCAGCTTGGCGCTCCATCAAGCGGTGGGCGTAGTGGATGGGCGCGGGCATCAGCTCGGGCGTTTCATCACAAGCGTAGCCAAACATCAGGCCTTGGTCACCAGCGCCAATGTTCAGGTAATCATCGCTGGCGCGGTTTACGCCCTGGGCAATGTCGTTGCTCTGCTTGTCATAGCACATCATGACCGAGCAGCCTTTGTAGTCAATGCCGTACTCGGTGTTGTCGTAACCAATGCGCTTGATGGTGTCGCGCACAACCTGAATGTAATCGACGTGGGCGTTGGTAGTGACTTCGCCTGCCAGCAGCACCAGACCTGTGTTGCACAGTGTTTCGGCGGCTACGCGGCTTAAGGGGTCTTGCGCCAGAATGGCATCAAGAATAGCGTCAGAGACTTGGTCTGAGACTTTATCGGGGTGGCCTTCTGAAACCGATTCAGAGGTGAAAAGAAAATTGTTCGCCATTGATTGCCTCCTTGAACAAACACGTTAAATCAAATGCGCGTTGCCACACGGAAACTGGCGAACGCTTTAGCAGTAGTGGCTTGGCTGCGCTAGCAGTAAGCCCCTGTGCATCTACATGCGACAATGTGCGCTTGTAAATATGCCGCCCTGCAAGTTGCCCGTTAACTCGGCGGCTGCGGTATTCTAATGGTTTATGCAACCCCATGGGCAATATGGTTTAAAACTGCCTGTGCTTGTTACAACCACTTTGCTGACACGATATATATGGTTTTTCTGTTTCGACTGCTGTCCCACCTGCCCTTGCGCGTATTGCACGCTTTGGGCACGCTCTCGGGCTGGCTCACATACCTGCTTTCAAGCCGCTACCGCAAACGCTGGAATGACAACCGCCAGCAAGCAGGCTTAAGCGCAGCCCAAGTGCGCGGAGCCATTGCCCACAATGGCCGCATGATGCTCGAATTGCCCCGCTTGTGGCTAGGCAAGCCCGTGCCCATTTACTGGCACGAAAGCACCAAGCACATCGCGCAGGCCTATGCCGACAAGCGCGGCATTGTCTTTCTCACCCCGCATATTGGCTGCTTTGAAATTACTGCCCAAACCGTAGCCGAACGCTTCAGCGCCCAATACGGCGATTTAACCGTGATGTACAAACCCGCACGGCAACGCTGGATGGCAGACATGCTGGTGTATGTACGCAACCGCCCTGGGCTTAACACCGTAACCACCTCCGTCTCGGGAGTACGCCAGATGATGCGCGAGCTACGCGCTGGCCGCGCCATCGGGCTCTTGCCCGACCATGTGCCACCCGAAGGCCAAGGCGTGTGGGCACCTTTTTTTGGCCGCCCCGCCTACAGCATGACACTGGCTGCCAAACTGGCACAACAATCGGGTGCGCAGATGCTGGTCGTCTGGGGCGAGCGCCTGCCCGCCGCGCGTGGTTTTATGCTGCATTGCAAGCCCGTAATGGACACTTTGCCTGATGACTTAACCGAAGCGGCTACGCGCATCAATCAGGCTATGGAACAAATTATTCTGGAAAATCCACAGCAGTACATGTGGAGCTACAACCGCTACCGCCAACCCCGCGCGCAAACCACCGATTAAAGCTGCCACGCCGCACGCGCATGCACAAGCCACGCCACCATCCATGTCCTGCAAGCAATACTGCAACTGATGCTGCACCTATCGCCTGCCACACCTTCACAATATGAGCCAAGCAAGCCCTGATACTTCTTCTCACCCACATCCAGCATCTAACCCGCTGTCTTTGTGCGAACGCGTGGTATATGGCTTGCTGGCTGCTCTTTCAGTATTGCCGCTTTGGGTCTGGCGCGGTTTGGGGGTAGCCATCGGGCATTTGGGCTACTGGCTACTGCGCCCACGCAAGCGCATTGGGCGCATCAATCTGGCGCTGTGCTTGCCAGAAATGACCCAGCAGCAGCGCGACGCCATCTTGCTGCAGCACTTTATAAGCATGGCGCAAACCGCACTTGACCGCATCTGGCTGTGGCACGGCAGCGATGCATTGTTGCAACGCCGCCTTCGACTGCAAGGCGATACTGAAGCGCTGCACCAAGATGGTTCTATCGTACTTTTTGCCCCGCACTTTGTCGGGCTGGACGCTGGCGCAACCGCACTGCTGCGCCATGTGGCACCGCGCAAGGGTATAACCATCTATACCGCCATTCGTACACCAGCCGTAGATCGCTGGGTGCGCCGTGGCCGCCAGCGTACGGGCAATGTGCTTGTATTTGGCCGCCCTGAAGGCAGCAAACCTGTCATTTATGCCTTGCGCAAAAATGCAGGCTTGTATTTGCTGGCAGATATGGATTTTGGTCCAAAAGAATCTATTTTTTGCAGCTTTTTCGGCCAGACTGCTGCTACCGTGCCTTCTGTATCGCGTTTTGCCAAACTGGCGCGTGCCCGCACCATCACAGCCGGCACCCTGCTGGAGCCGCACGGCTACACCACCCACGTCAGCCCCGCCTGGAGCAACTTCCCTACTGACGACGTTATGGCTGACACCCAGCGTATGAACCACGAGCTTGAGGGCTGGATACGCCAGCGTCCGCACGAGTATTTCTGGCTGCACAAACGCTTTAAAACCCGCCCCGAAGGGCAGGCTTCGGTGTACTAACACCAAATAGCTCTCTTGCCTCCTCGCAAGCAGCGCACTACGCGCAAAGTTTGCGGTGGCAAGGCTTAGCCAAGCCGCTTATGGCGTAGTCGCTTAAGGTGTAGTAGCCGTGCGCGAAGCTGGCGCAGGCACAGGTGTGGCAGGTGCGGCAGTGCCTGCGGGTGCGCTTTGTGGTGGCAAATTGCCGCTGAAAGCCGTTTCGCTGATTACCTCAAACACCTTTACCACCTTCACCACGCCTTCTACGGTGCTGGCTACGTCGGCAGCGCGGTCGCTTTCAGCTTGTGTGACTATGCCCATCAGGTAAACCACGCCGTTTTCGGTAGTTACCTTCACCGCGTTGGAGCGCACATTGCTTGCGCCAACCAGCGCGGTTTTAACGCGCGAGCTAATCAAGGCATCGTTGCCACTGCTCACCACAAAAGGTCCAACCGTTATTTCATTGGCAATGGTGCGCGCATTGGGCAGCGCTCTGGCAATGGCTTCTGCCTGCTGGCGCGTTGCCGCGCTATCTACCTGCCCAGTAAGCAGCACAATGCGGTTGTAGCTGGTCAGGCTTACGCGGCCGCGGTTGCCAATTGCTTCACGAATGCGGCTGCTGCCGCGCAGCTCTATGCCTTCGTCTTCCATCTGTGCGCCCGTTGTGCGCCTGTCGGTAACGAGCAAGCCCGCGCCGACTACGCCACCAATAATCAGCGGCACGCACGCGCTTAAACTGCCCGCAATTGCACCTGCTAGCACTACATTGCGTAGCAGTGCGGGCAGGCGGCGGCGGGCGGGTTGTTTGGTTTCGTTCATAAAAACTCCTCTTGTCTGTATGGGGTGGGGTTAAAGACTTTGCAAGGCGCATGCATGGGCTGTATGCAGTAGCAGCTTGCCAGAACAATGCCTGCATCATACTTTTTTATCGAGCTACTGCGCCAGCGCCTTGCCTTTGGCAGCCTCAAGCCAATATCAAAATACGCTTTGCTTCACGCGCATTCAAAGCGACTGCACCAACTGCTTGATGAGCCGCACCTGCACTTCGCGCACCTGCTCAAGCGCATCCCAAATCGTATCTTGCCCCAGCACCGAGTAGCCCGTTGCCGCGCTTTGCACCGCTTGGCGGTCGGCCTCGCTGAGGCGCTCGTCAGAAATAAGCTCCAGCCATTCGTGCTGGTAAAAATCCTGCAAAGCATTGGCCTCTTGCTGCAAAACTGCAATTTTTTGCAAAGCCGCCTCAAGCTCTTGTGCTGTGCCCTCCACGCGCTCGCATAGCGTCTGCATCGCAAGCAAACGTTGCAACTGTTCTTGTGAAAGTCCCATTTCATTACTCCTTTACTTATGCCTGTGCTTTACTTATGCCTGTGGCAACTAGCGCGTCAGCCACCCGCATCAAAAGCGCCTTGCAACCACTGCCAATTGGCTTGCGCCACATCGCCATCGCAAGCCATCACATCGAAGCGGCAGGGTGGCGTGTGGGCAAACTGCTGCAAATAGCACTGCGCCGCCAGCACAATGCGGCGCTGCTTGACTGCGCCCACACTGGCCGCTGCCCCGCCTTGCGCCGTGCCAATACGCTGGCGCACCTCTACAAACACCAGCGTGCCATCGGCAGCACGCATAATGGCATCAATCTCGCCGCCACCGCGCCCAGGGGTTTTATAGTTACGTTGCAGCAATTGCAAACCCTGCCGCTGCAGAAAAGCTACGGCGCTTGCCTCTGCCGCATCGCCGCGTTGCTTGCGGCTGGCAGGTGTAGCTGCAAAGGCTGTAGCGCCATGCTGCCCCGCATTACCAGCATTACCATTACTGCCGCCCGCCGCAACGCGCCCTAAACGCTGGCAAAACTGCCCAAACAAACCCATAACCGTATTGCTCCCCAAGTGAACACATCCACACCACCCGCCCACACCGCTGCAAGCGCAACTGCTGCCGAAAGCACCAGCGCCAACACTGCCAACGCCTGCACCGCCGCCAGCAACGCGCCACAGCGCCCTTTGCTGCTACAAGCCGCACACGCCGCCGCTGGCGCACAATCTTACCCCGCGGGCAGCCTGTATCTGGTTGCCACCCCCATCGGCAACCTGGCTGACATCACCTTGCGCGCCTTGCATGTGCTGCAACGCGTTGATGCCATTGCCTGCGAAGACACCCGCCACACCCAAAGCCTGCTACGCGCCTACGGGCTAGAGCGCCCTGCCAAGCAGCTCATCGCCCTGCACCAGCACAACGAGCAACAAGCTGCCCAGCAAGTTGTAAGCCTGTTGCAACAAGGCGCACGCATCGCCTACGTCAGCGACGCAGGCACGCCCTGCATCAGCGACCCTGGCACGCAACTGGTGCAAGCCGTGCAAGGCGCTGGCTTGCGCGTCATACCGCTGCCAGGTGCCAGCAGCATCATCACCGCCCTGTGCGCCAGCGGTGCAGACACCACCTTGCACAGCAACGGCATTGCAGGGCTTGATGGCGGCTGGCTCTTTGGCGGCTTTTTGCCCACCAAAGGCGCAGAGCGCCAACGCGCCCTGCAAGCCCTGCAAGCCGAGCCGCGCAGCGTAGTGCTGCTTGAAGCGCCCCACCGCATCGCCGCCTTGTGCACTGCGCTGGCTGCCGCCTTGGGCACACGCCCCGTCACACTCGCACGCGAGCTCACCAAACAGTTTGAGCACATCCACACCCTGCCCGCCGCACAACTGCCCGAGTGGATAGCCGCCGCCCCCGAGCACAGCAAAGGCGAATTTGTAGTGGTACTGCACCCCCTGCCGCCAGCCAGCGACGCAAGCAGCGCCCACAACCCCGAGCACGACCGCATTTTGCGCCTGCTGCTTGCCGAGCTACCCACCAAAGCCGCCGTGAAGCTGGCAGCAGAAATCACAGGCGCACCCCGCAACGCACTCTACGACCGCGCCCTGCAACTTAAAACGCAAACCGCCAACTAAAACACTGGCGACAATACGGGGGCGGGCACAGGAGCCGAACATAAAGGGCGCAAAAAGTGCGCAGAAGTCACAAAAAATACCGAAACAATTCCCCTCTATGGAGGCCAGACTTCAGGCCGCAAGGCTTGATACAACACTACGGGGCGGGTGCAATACCTGCCCCGTTTTTTATTCGCATCGCGGCTTGTTCATGCCAAATTCATAATCCATCATGCATACTTCGCACATCAGGTTTTGCTTCACCAGTTGGTTGGCTTCTGGTGATGCATTTTTTACTACGCTGGAACAGGCATTTTTATGTGGAAAAAAATCAAATCTCACCCTTGGTGGCTGGCTCTGGGCACTGTTTTTGTCGCGCTGGCATTGCTGGCTGGCTGGCAACTGTGGGGTAAAGCGCCTGCTACACCATCGGTAATTACAGCCGACGTGGTGCGCGGCGATATTGAAGACAGTGTGCTGGCCGCAGGTACCATTCAGGCAGCCAAACTGATCAATGTGGGCGCACAGGTATCAGGGCAGGTGAAAAAGCTGCATGTGAAACTGGGCGATGTGGTTGAGCAAGGCCAGCCCATTGCCGAGATTGACGCAGCTACACAGCAAAACAACCTGAAAGACGCCCAGGCCGCGCTTGGTTCGGCGCAGGCGCAAAAGGCGGCCAAACAGTCAGCACTGGCACTGGCGCAAAACAATTTCGAGCGCCAAAAGTATATGTTTGAGCGTGATGCCAGCAGCAAGGCCGACTACCAGACCTCTCAACATGCACTCGCAGCAGCCAAGGCCGATTTGGCAGCGGCTGAAGCTGCCATTGCCCAGTACACGGTGCGTGTGCAAACCGCACAAACCAATCTGGGCTATACACGCATTACCGCACCTATGGCTGGCACGGTAGTGGCAATAGTTACCGATGAGGGGCAAACAGTCAACGCCAACCAGACGGCGCCAACCATTATCAAGCTCGCCCAACTTGATGCGATGACGATTCAGGCGCAAATCTCTGAAGCAGACGTACCACGCGTTGCGCCTGGCCAGCCTGCTTATTTCACCATTTTGGGCGAACCAGAGCGCCGTCATCAGGCCAGCCTGCGTTCAATTGAACCGGGGCCCATTGACATCAACTCTTACGATGGCCGCGCCACCAGCAACAACAGCAGCAATGCGGTGTATTACAACGGCGTGCTTGATGTGCCTAATGCAGATGGAAAACTACGCATTCAAATGACAGCACAAGTCAATATTGTGCTGCGACAGGCTAAAAATGTGCTGCTTATTCCAGCGGGCGCTTTGGGCAAGCGCATCAAAGGCGACAACGCCCCTGATGGCAAAAACCAGAGTGACAAGCCCCGCGCCAATGCAGCCTCTGGCGAACACGCAGCCAGCTCTGCAAGTCCCGCCAGCTCTGCAAGCTCTGCGCCTGAAGGCAAAGGCAACAGGTCTGGCAAGGGCAACAAAGAAGGCAGAGGAGAAGGCAAAGCCGCTTTCTACACAGTGCGCGTAGCCACAGGCGAGAAAGATGCACAGAAAATTGAAGAGCGCAAGGTCAAAATCGGCCTGAATAACCGCGTGCAGGCCGAAGTGCTTGAAGGGCTGAAAGAAGGCGAAAAAGTAGTGGTTGGCACCGCATCTGCTGATGGTGCAGGCGGCCAGCAACGGCGCGTACGGGTGATGTAACCATGTCAGAGCATACTTCTGCTACACCTGCTGGCACACCTTTGATGCAATTGCGTCATATCGTGCGCGAGTATCCTGCGGGCGACGATGTGGTTGCCGTGCTCAACGATATCAACCTCGATATCCACGCCGGCGAAATGATGGCTATTATGGGGCCATCAGGCTCGGGCAAATCAACGCTGATGAATATCATCGGCTGTCTGGATCGCCCCACCCGTGGCAGCTATCAGGTTGCAGGCAAAGAAACAGGGCAGATGCAGCCCGATGAGCTGGCTCGGCTGCGGCGCGAACATTTCGGCTTTATTTTTCAGCGCTACCACCTGATGGGTGATCAAAGCGCCCTCTCCAATGTAGAGATACCTTCCATCTATGCAGGCATTGGCAGCAACCAGCGCCGCGAACGGGCACATGGCCTGCTGTCACGGCTGGGTCTGGGTGAGCGTCTGCACCACAAACCAGGGCAACTTTCTGGCGGACAGCAGCAACGCGTATCTATCGCACGTGCGTTGATGAATGGTGGCGATGTGATACTGGCCGACGAGCCAACTGGTGCTTTGGACAGTGCCAGCGGACTGGAGGTAATGAACATCCTCAAAGAACTGCACGCCAGCGGGCATACTGTGATTTTGGTCACACACGATGCCAAGGTTGCAGCCAACGCCCAGCGCATTATCGAAATCAGCGACGGCCGTATTGTGGCAGACCGCCGCACCGACAACGCGTCCGTACAGCAGCAAAAGCCAGCCGAAACAGGTTTGCAAAGAAACGACTGGAGCGCACGCATTGGACGCTTTTCCGAGGCTCTGCAAATGGCTGTACGTGCCATGATCGGGCACAAACTGCGCACGCTGCTGACCATGCTGGGCATCATTATTGGTATTGCTTCAGTCGTATCGGTAGTAGCACTGGGCGAAGGCTCGCGCCGCCAGATTCTGTCTGACATCAGCGGCATGGGCACCAATACCATTGACGTGATGCCAGGCGCGGGATTTGGCGACCGTACTGCCATGCGTATTCGCACGCTGGTTCCCGCAGACGCACAGGCCATATCCCAACTCAGCTATGTAGATAGCGTCTCGCCCAATGTGCAAACCAGCAAAACCCTGCGCCGAAGCAATGTCGAGAAAACAGCCAACGTCTATGGTGCCGGGGCTGAGTTTTTCCGCGTCCGTGCCTATACCATGGCCTTGGGCACCGCTTTTGACGAAGAAAGCGTACTGCGCCAAACACAAGACGCAGTGATCGACCCCAACACCCGGGCTGCATTCTTCCAACCCGACGAAAACCCCATCGGTCAGGTCATACTGGCAGGAACTGTGCCTTTGCGTGTAATTGGTGTCACCGAAAAGAAAGACAGCCCTTTTGCGCTACCTGACTCACTCAATGTCTGGCTACCTTACACCACCGCCATGGGTCGCATTACAGGTACAAATCACCTGCGTAGCATTACCGTGCGCGTAAAAGATGGGGCTGACACCAAAGCGGCCGAACAAGGCATTACCCAACTGGTTCTGCAACGCCACGGCACCAAAGACTTTTTTACCAATAACTCTGACAGCATTCGTGAAACCGTAGAAAAGGCCACAGCCACCATGACACTGCTGGTCTCAGCCATTGCGCTCATTTCATTGATTGTGGGTGGCATCGGGGTCATGAACATCATGCTGGTATCTGTGACCGAGCGCACACAGGAAATTGGCGTGCGTATGGCCGTGGGCGCAAGGCAAAGCGACATCCTGCAACAGTTTTTGACTGAAGCTGTGCTGGTCTGCCTGATTGGTGGTTTTTTGGGCGTAGCACTGGCACTGGGTATAGGCGCAGCCTTTAACAGTTTGAGTGGTGGCTCTTTTACGATGGTGTTCTCTATCACAGCCATTGTTGCCGCATTTAGCTGCTCAACACTGATCGGTGTCATTTTCGGCTTTTTGCCTGCCCGCAGTGCTGCGCAACTTGATCCTGTCGATGCGCTATCACGGCAATAACTATCTGGCTTGAAAAACTATGCTGAAACTGAAAAAAACCATACTTGCAACCTTGTGTGCCGCTACTTTACTGGCAGGATGCGCCAACACCACATACCAGCGCCCCGCGCTCGTCATGCCGGAGCAATGGCCGTCTCTGCCTGCTGCCAAACAGGAACAGGCCAACACCGCTGCACTGGCGCGCACCAGCGCCGACCCGTGGTGGAAAGAACTGGGCGATGCACAGCTTGCCAGCCTGATTGAGCTGGCACTGGCCAAAAACAACAATCTGGCAGCAGCAGCCTACAAGGTGCGCAACGCCCAACTGCAGGCTGGCAACGCCATGGGCAAACGCCTGCCCACACTCAGCGGCAACCTGACAGAAAACGCATCACGCTCGCTGGAAGACAGCAACAGCCCCATCAAGCGCAGCTACGGTGGCAACTTGGGCGTAAGCTGGGAAATCGACCTGTGGAACAAGCTTGGCGCCCAGCAACGCGCCGCCGACTGGGAGGCCACAGCCACCGAGCAGGACCGCGAAGCTACCGCACAGGCGCTGATTGGTACCGTAGCCAAAACCTACTGGCAGCTTGCCACGGTGGATCAACGCCTTGCCCTGCAGCAAAGCAGCCTGCAAGACGCAGCCAAAACCTTGCAACTCGTACAAGTTCAGCACAAGGCAGGCGCCGCATCGGGGCTGGAACTGGCACAAGCCACACAAAGCCACGCCAACCAGCTGGCCGCAGCCACCACCTTGGCGCAGCAACGCACCGAACTGCGTAACGCACTGGCCATACTGTTTGACGCACCCCCTGGCCAATTGCCAGATGCCGCCCAGCACCCCAAACTGCCCAACATGGCAGCATTCCCCGCCATTGCAGCCGGCCTGCCCGCCGAGATATTAAGCCGCCGCCCCGATTTACGCGCGGCTGAGCTGCGCCTGCAAGCATCTCTTGCGCAAGCCGACGTAGCCCGCACCAGCTTTTACCCCACACTAAGTCTGACAGGTAGCCTAGGCAGCAGCAGTGCTGTGCTCAGTCAGGCTCTCAGCAATCCGATAGGAGCGCTGGGGCTGGGGTTGGCGCTTCCATTTCTGAATCTTGGCGAAATGCAGCGCACCACCGCCATTGCCCGCAACAACTACGAGCAAGCCGCCATTAACTTCCGCCAGACACTGTATCAGGCACTGGCAGAAGTTGACAATGCTCTGTCAGCACGTATCCAGCTCCAGCAGCAAGAAACACGGTTACAAGAGGCTTTGACACAGTCGCAAAAAGTCAAAACCAGTTCTGAGGCACGCTACCGCGCAGGCGCTACGTCGCTCAAAAACTGGCTTGACGCCCAGGAAAGCTACCGCAACGCCCAACGCACCCTGCTGGACGCGCAGCTTGGTCGCCTTACCAATCTTGTTACCCTGTATCAGGCACTGGGAGGTAGTGCCGTTTTGCCACAAGACAATACATTGCCCACTCCTTCACAAAGCCGCTGAAAAAAACACATAAAAACTGCTCTGGTAACATCCCTCAAATCCATCTGGGACAGTAAAAAATCAATACGCTTGCAGCGATAATTGGTAGATTCAGTATGCCAATTCGTAGCTTGCAGAGCACGATTTTCCTTTCAGATAGCTTTTGCACCTTACCTGAGCACTCCATGTCACAAAAGAAACCAGTTTTCCCTATTACCCATCAATCAGTCGTAGCGCTCACATGGATCATGAAAGACCTGCAGGGCGAGGTGCTTGATATTCTTGATGAACCTGTCGAATTTCTGGTTGGAGGCGACGATTTGCTGGCAAGCATTGATGCCGCCTTGCTGCAACACAACGTGGGCGACACAGTGCGGCTGCATCTGGAGCCAGAACAGGCTTTTGGCGACTATGATGAGCAAAAGGTATTTCTCGAGCAGCGCAGCCTTTTCCCAGCCGAACTTGAAACTGGCATGGCTTTTGACGGCCATGCACTGCCCGCAGGCTGTAGCAGTGCCATACCACCCGATGCGCTTTATATCGCCACCGACATCTACCCCGAGCATGTGGTGCTTGACGGCAACCACCCGCTGGCAGGCATAGGGCTAGACTTGCATATAACTATCCATACTGTACGTGCAGCTACGGTAGACGAGGTTGGCCGCGGCTCGGCTGGTGCTGGCTTTTTCCGCATCGACCCGCTCGAATCAGATAGCCTCAAGGCATCAGACATTCTGGGCAATGCAACACTGCATTGAACCAGACCAATCACAGACTTACACGCCCCTTATTGCAGCACCATGAACACAACCAGCACCGCCGCACGCACTGTGTGCGTATTAAACGGCCCCAACCTCAACTTGCTTGGTAGCCGCGAGCCTGCCATTTATGGCGCAACCACGCTGGCCGATGTGCAAGCACTGTGCCAGCAAGCGTGCGATGTTCACGGCTGGGCGCTGGACTTTCGCCAGAGCAACCACGAAGGAGAACTGGTCGATGCCATCCACCATGCAGGCCGCATGCATGCGGCTGGGCAGCTCGCTGGTGTCGTTCTTAACGCGGGCGCATACACCCATACCAGTGTGGCACTGCACGACGCTATTAAAGGCACAGGTGTGCCGCTGGTGGAGCTGCACATCAGTAACGTGTTTGCCCGCGAGGCCTTTCGCCATCACTCCTACATTTCATCCGTTGCCAAAGCTGTTATGTGCGGCTGGGGTGTACAGGGCTACGTGCTGGCTATAGATGGGCTCGCGCAGTGGCAAGCCTGAGTCCCGAGTTTTCTGCCCCAGGAACGCCGCACATGAATATCTATACAGACACACTTAGCCGTTTTGCTGGAGAAGTTAAAAACCGCCACATTCTGCTAGGCCTTACTGGCGGCATAGCCTGCTACAAGGCAGCCGAGCTATGCCGTTTGCTTATCAAAGCTGGAGCCACAGTGCAAGTGGTCATGACAGAAAGCGCCTGCCAGTTCATTACCCCAGTCACCATGCAGGCGCTTTCAGGCAGACCCGTCATACTCAGCCAATGGGACAGCCGCAGCCCCGACAACATGCCCCACATCCATCTGGGGCGCGATGCTGATGCCATCATCATTGCTCCATGCAGCGCAGACTTCATTGCACAACTGGCGCAAGGCCGTGCCGATACGCTGCTTGCCTTGGTCTGTTTGGCACGACCAGCAGGTAAACCGCTGCTGCTTGCCCCGGCCATGAACCGCGAAATGTACGCCCACCCTGCTACACAGCGCAATCTGGCACAGGTTGCCGACGACGGCGCACAAGTGCTGGGCACTGGTTTTGGTGCGCAAGCCTGCGGCGAAGTGGGAGATGGACGCATGCTTGAGCCACAAGACCTGCTTGATTGCGTTACCGCATCCTTCACCCCAAAAATTCTGCGCGGACAAAAGGTACTGCTTACCGCTGGCCCCACGTTTGAGGCCATTGACCCTGTGCGTGGCATTACCAACCTGTCAAGCGGCAAAATGGGCTTTGCCATAGCCCGTGCCGCACAGCACGCAGGCGCACACGTCACCCTCATTGCGGGGCCCGTGTGCCAGCCCACCCCCACTGGCGTGCAGCGCATCAATGTGCAATCTGCACAGCAAATGCTTGAAGCCGTCCAAGAGCACCTGCCTCAACAAGGCATATTCATTGCAGCAGCAGCAGTTGCCGACTGGCGCAGCGCCAGCATCGCCCCGCAAAAAATCAAAAAAGACGGCAGCGGGCTCCCCCCTGTGCTTGAATTTACCGAAAATCCTGACATTCTCGCCACAATCGCACAAACTGCGCAAGCACAACAAGGCAGCCTATACTGCGTTGGCTTTGCTGCAGAAACTCAAGATTTATTGCACAACACCCAAACCAAACGTCTGCGCAAGCAAGTGCCGCTGATGGTAGGCAATATTGGCAACACCACTTTTGGTCAGGATGACAATGCACTACTGCTGGTAGACGCCAACAGCAGCACCGAACTGCCCCGTGCCAGCAAATGGCAACTGGCTCAGCAGCTTATGGCCGAAATCGCCCGCCGCCTGCCCGATAACATACGCATCTGATTACAGATATTGATTCGGGCTTGGCTGTATTTGCGCAAGAGGCTACATTTTGGCAAGCCATCCCGACTATTCATGCAATCTCTCAACAACACAATCCATCGCAAACGCGCCCAAACCAGGTTCATGCGTAATGCCAGTGTTTGATTACGATACCAGTAAAGATTCCTCTCCCATGTTTGTTCACCTCCGCCTGCACTCTGAATACTCCGTCGTTGACGGCATCGTTCGCATTGACGATGCAGTTAAAGCTGCCGCTGCCAGCGGGCAGCCCGCATTGGCACTTACCGACTTCAACAATCTGTTTGGAGCAGTCAAGTTCTACAAAGCAGCCCAGAAAAAAGGCTTGCAACCCATTTTGGGCGCAGAAGTGCTGCTTGAAGACCTGCTGCCGCCCGCCAAAGACCGCACCCTGCCACGCCTGCTACTGCTCGTACAAAACCAGCAAGGCTACCTCAACCTGTGCGAGCTGCTGGCACGCGGCTGGCGCAACATCGGCAACAAAGAGCAAGCCACCATCTTGTGGAGCTGGCTGCAAGAGCTGGGCGAAGGGCTTATCGTGCTATCGGGCGCACAGTCGGGCCCCTTAGGAGGAGCACTACTGGCAGGTGATGCCGAGCAAGCCCACGCGCTAGCCATGCAATGCGTAGCCGCCTTTCCCAACCGCTTTTACATTGAGCTGCAACGCGCAGGCCGCAGCACTGACGAGCCCCACATTTCTTCTGCCATTGCGCTGGCGCAACGCATGCAACTGCCCGTTGTTGCCACACACCCCATCCAGTTTCTGGATGCAGACGCATTTGAGGCACACGAAGCCCGTGTTTGCATTGCCGAAGGCGAAATTCTCGGCAACCAGCGCCGCATGCGCCATTTCACGCACCAGCAATATTTCTACAGCAGCGCACAAATGCAGGCACTCTTTGCCGACATCCCTTCAGCCTTGCAAAACACCGTAGAAATCGCCCGCCGCTGCCACCTCACCCTCACCCTTGGACAGCCGCAGCTACCCAACTACCCCATTCCAGAAGGGATGACCACTGAAAGCTACTTCAGGCATTTATCGCAAGAAGGGCTGGAGCAGCGCCTGCAACACCTCTACCCCGACCCCGCCCAGCGCCAAGCACAACGCCCGCCTTATGATCAACGGCTGGAGCTGGAAATCAATACCATCTTGAAAATGGGCTTTCCAGGCTACTTCCTCATCGTGGCCGACTTTATCAACTGGGCAAAAAACAATGGCTGCCCCGTAGGGCCCGGCCGCGGCTCAGGCGCAGGCTCGCTCGTTGCCTATGCACTAAAAATTACCGACCTTGACCCACTGGCCTACAAGCTGCTGTTTGAGCGTTTCCTCAATCCCGAGCGGGTATCCATGCCCGACTTTGACATCGACTTTTGCCAAGCCAACCGCGACCGCGTAATCGACTACGTCAAAGACAAATACGGCAAAGACGCAGTCAGCCAAATTGCCACCTTTGGCACCATGGCAGCCCGCGCCGCCATACGCGACGTAGGCCGCGTGCTTGATTTGGGCTACAACTTCTGCGACGGCATCAGCAAACTCATTCCCAACAAGCCGGGCAAACCCGTCACCATCCAATACCCGCCTGAAAACCTCTCGGCCGAAGACAAAGAAAAATACGCCATTGCCGCCGAACCACTTCTGGCTGAACGCATTGATAAAGACGATGAAGTAAAAACCCTCATTGAGCTCGCTCAAAAACTCGAAGGCATGACCCGCAACATCGGCATGCACGCGGGTGGTGTGCTCATTGCCCCGGGCAAACTCACCGACTTTTGCCCGCTATACCAGCAGCCTGGCAGCGACTCTGCCGTAAGCCAGTTTGACAAAGATGACGTAGAAGCCATTGGCTTGGTCAAATTCGACTTTTTGGGTTTGGCCACCCTCACCATCATGGAAATTGCCCGCGAGCTCATCCGCAGCCGCCACAAAGGGCAAGAAAACTTCTGCTTTGACGACATACCGCTTGATGACGCTAAAACCTACGCCCTGTTCCAGCGTGGCGAAACCGAAGCCGTCTTCCAGTTTGAAAGCCGCGGCATGCAAGGCATGCTCAAAGACGCCAAACCCAGCCGCCTTGAAGACCTGATTGCCCTCAACGCCCTGTACCGCCCCGGCCCCATGGACCTCATCCCCAGCTTTGTCGCGCGCAAACACGGGCGCGAAGAAGTGCAATACCCGCACCCGCTGGTAGCCGACGTGCTGGGCGAAACCTACGGCATCATGGTCTACCAAGAGCAGGTTATGCTCACGGCGCAGTTGCTTGGCGGCTACAGCTTGGGCGGTGCCGACCTGCTACGCCGCGCCATGGGCAAGAAAAAGCCCGAAGAAATGGCAGAGCACCGCCTGCTGTTTCGCGAAGGTGCAGCCAAAAACGGCATCAGCGAAGCCAAAGCCGACGAAATCTTCGACCTGATGGAAAAATTCGCTGGCTACGGCTTTAACAAATCCCACGCCGCGGCCTACTCTTTGCTCGCCTACCAAACAGGCTGGATAAAAGTCCACTACAAAGCCGAATTTTTCTGCGCCAACATGACCGTGGAAATGGACAACACCGACAAACTCAAGGTGCTGTTTGAAGACGCGCAAAAAATGGGCATCACCTTTGAGCTGCCCGACATCAACCGCAGCAATTACCGCTTCGAGCCCGTGAGCGACACCGTCATCCGCTATGGGCTAGGCGCCATCAAAGGCACGGGCGAAAAAGCCATCAACGCCATCATCACTGCCCGAACCGAAGGTGGTGCCTTTACCAGCCTGTTTGACTTTTGCAACCGCGTTGAGCGCAATTGCCTGAACAAGCGCACCGTTGAAGCCCTTATCAAAGCAGGCGCGTTTGACAGCCTTGAGCTCAACCGCGCCGCCTTGCTCGCCAGCATCGAGCTTGCCTTTGAATACGCCAGCACCCAAGCAGCCAACGCCAACCAAGGCGGGCTATTTGACATGCTTGACGACGGCCACGGCAGCAGCACCCAAGAACCCCCGCTGGTGCAAACCACGCCCTGGAGCCTGAAAGAGCGACTGGTGCAAGAAAAAACCGCCGTCGGCTTTTTCCTCTCGGGCCACCTGTTTGACGAACACGCCAAAGAAATCCGCGCCTTCATCCGCACCCCGCTAGCCGACCTGATCGACAGCCGCGAGCCCCAACTCATTGCAGGCATCGTCAGCGATTTGCGCTTTATTAACGGTAACCGCGGCAAACTCGCCCTATTTCGCTTGGACGACAACAGCGAAGCACTTGAAGCCAACGCCGAAGAAAGCGTATTTGCACGCAGCGGCCTGCTCAAAGAAGACGCCCTCATCATCGCCCAAGCCCGCCTGCAAGCAGACCGTTTCTCAGGCGGAATGCGCCTGCAAATACAGCAAATCTGGGACATGCCCGCCGCCCGCTGCCGCTTTGGTAAACACTTGCTGGCACACATCGGCCCGCTTGGCCCCACAGATGCTGGACCACAAATAGCCCGCCTGCTGCAAGACCACCCGCCACTGTGCGAAACCACAGATGAAGGCGACGAACTCATACGTGGCCTGCCTGTACGCTTGCAAGTCAGCCTGCAGCCCGCAACTGACGCACCAAACGCGTCAAGCATCAGCGCCACGCTCACACTGTCTGATACCGCACGCTTTTACCCATCAGACGCGGCTTTGGCCAGTTGGATAGCGCTATTACCACACAAGCAAGCTGAAATCATTTATGAACTTGCTGAGAACGAGCGCTACATAAGCACTCACTCAGGCATCTAGTCTCTGTACGGCTTGTACAATGCATGCTTTTGCGCCGCCGTAGTTCAATGGATAGAACGGGGACCTCCTAAGTCTCAGATACAGGTTCGATTCCTGTCGGGGGCGCCAGCAACACATCAGCAAACTGCTGCTAATTTTGTGTATTTTGGCTGCGTCAGCTTATTGGGGTAACTACGCAGGCAGGCTCTTTGCCTGCCTCCCTATAATCAGATGACAGCTTACATGCTACTTACACGAGCTGTATGGATCGGATGCCATCGACGTGTTCGATGGTTTTTTTAATTAATAGTAGTCTAAACTTCTACCTGTCACTAATAATTTCCCGTAGGCGTTATGCCTGCTACAAAGCTAGTTATGGATCTTGCCGAATACTTGCCCGTTTTGCTGTTTATCATGGTTGGTGGAGTGATAGGCGTTTTTTCGATGCTGCTGGGTTTTGTTTTTGCCCCCCAGCGCCCCGATTCGGAAAAAAACTCCGCCTACGAATGCGGCTTTCCTGCTTTTGAAGACGCACGGATACAGTTTGACGTGCGCTACTATCTCGTCGCCATTTTGTTTATCCTGTTCGATTTGGAGGTTGCTTTTCTAGTACCTTGGGCTGTTGTACTCAAGGATATGGGCAGCGTGGCTTTCTGGGCAGGAATGATTTTCCTGGCTATTTTGACCGTTGGTTTTATCTATGAATGGAAAAAAGGCGCACTGGACTGGGAATAACTCCAGCGCTTTAAACTAACAGAGCAGTCAAAATGCAAGGATTCTGGAGTAGCTATGTCAATTGAAGGCGTGTTCAAGCAAGGCTTTATCACCACCAGCTATGACGCTGTGGCCAACTGGGCGCGTTCAGACTCTATCTGGCCAATGACGTTTGGCCTGGCTTGCTGCGCCGTAGAAATGATGCACGCTGCAGGCGCGCGCTATGACATTGCCCGTTTTGGTTCAGAAGTATTTCGCGCCAGCCCGCGTCAGTCTGACTTAATGATTGTGGCGGGAACGCTGTGCAACAAAATGGCGCCAGCCCTGCGCAAGGTTTACGACCAAATGGCCGAGCCGCGCTGGGTTATATCCATGGGCTCATGCGCCAATGGCGGAGGCTACTACCATCATAGCTACTCGGTAGTGCGCGGTTGCGACCGCATTGTGCCCGTTGATGTGTATGTGCCAGGCTGCCCGCCCACTGCCGAGGCGCTGCTTTACGGCCTGATGCAACTGCAGCAAAAAATCCGCCGCACCGATACCATTGCCCGCGTTTAAGGCATCATACAAATATAACTACCATGACTGCCTACGCTGTAAACCCCCACGAACTGGCTCAAAGCATTTGCAAAGTGCTGGGCGAAAAGGTGTGCAATACCGTCGTTGCACTGGGTGAGGTCACCATTGAAGTGCCTGCCCAGCACTATCTTGCCGCCATGCAGCTATTGCATGACGCACAGCCGTGCCAATTTAACCAATTGATAGATTTGTGCGGTGTGGATTATCTGAACTACCGCGATGAGCCGTGGAGCAAACCACGCTTTTGCGTTGTGCTGCACCTGCTCTCCACCACTCTCAACCAGCGCGTGCGCGTCAAGGTGTTTGCGCCTGATGATGCGCAGCCCCAAGTCGCTTCGGTCAATGCCATCTGGAACGCAGCCAACTGGTTTGAGCGCGAAGCGTTTGATCTGTACGGCATCATCTTTACCGACCACCCCGATTTGCGCCGCATCCTTACCGACTACGGCTTTGTGGGGCATCCCATGCGCAAAGACTTCCCCGTTAGCGGGCACGTTGAAATGCATTACGACGAAGCGCAAAAGCGCGTGGTTTATCGCCCTGTAAGCATCGAAACACGCGAGATTACGCCGCGCGTCATACGTGAAAATGGCTATGGAGGGCTGGGCTAAACGCCTGCATACATCAGCACCATGGCAGAAATCAAAAATTACACCCTCAACTTTGGCCCGCAGCACCCAGCCGCGCACGGCGTTTTACGCCTGATTCTTGAGCTTGATGGCGAAGTCATCCAGCATGCTGACCCGCACATCGGCTTTTTGCACCGCGCCACCGAAAAACTGGCCGAGACCAAAACCTACCTGCAAAACCTGCCCTATATGGACAGGCTGGATTACGTCTCGATGATGAGCAACGAGCACGCTTATTGTCTGGCTGTAGAAAAGCTCCAAGGCATAGCAGTGCCGCTACGCGCCCAGTACATCCGCGTGATGTTTTCTGAAATCACCCGCTTGCTCAACCACCTGATGTGGCTGGGCTCGCACGGCAACGATTGCGGCAGCACCACCATTTTGATTTACACCTTCCGCGAGCGTGAAAAACTGTTTGATATGTATGAGGCCGTTTCTGGTGCGCGCATGCACGCAGCCTATTTCCGCCCGGGCGGTGTTTACCGAGACCTGCCCGCAACCATGCCACAGTTCACCCCCAGCAAGCTGCGCAGCAACAAACACACCGAAGAGCTCAACGCCGACCGCCAAGGCTCGCTGCTCGACTTTATTGACGAATTTACCCGCACTTTCCCCACCTACGTAGACGAATACGAAACGCTGCTTACCGACAACCGCATCTGGAAGCAGCGCACAGTGGGCATTGGCGTAATCTCGCCCGAGCGTGCGCTCAATCTGGGGCTCACGGGCCCCATGCTGCGCGGCTCTGGCGTAGCATGGGATTTGCGCAAGCAGCAACCCTATGAGGTGTACGACCAGCTAGACTTCGATATTCCCGTAGGCGTAACTGGCGACTGCTACGACCGCTACTTGGTGCGCATGCACGAAATGCGCCAGTCCAACCGTATCATCAAACAATGCGTAGACTGGCTGCGCGCCAACCCCGGCCCCGTCATTACCGACAACCGCAAAATTGCCCCGCCCCCAAAGGCCGATTTGCAGCACAGCATGGAAGGGCTGATTCACCACTTCAAGCTCTTTACCGAAGGCATGCACGTGCCCGAAGGCGAGGCTTATGCTGCCGTAGAGCACCCCAAGGGCGAGTTTGGTATTTATCTGATTAGCGATGGAGCCAACAAGCCATTTCGCATGAAAATCCGCGCCTCGGGTTTTGCACACTTGGCGGCTATGGACGAAATGACCCGTGGCCACATGCTGGCCGATGCGGTGGCTGTGCTTGGCACGCTGGATATTGTATTTGGAGAAGTAGACCGATGATTTCCGAAGCGACCCAAGCCCGCTTTGCCCGTGAAGTGGCCAAATACCCTGCCGATCAGAAACAGTCTGCCGTCATGGCCTGTCTGGCAATCGTGCAACAGGAGCAAGGCTACATCAGCAGAGCCAGCGAGCAGGCCGTGGCCGATTATCTAGGCATGGATGCCATTACCGTGCACGAAGTCACAACCTTCTACAACATGTACAACCAGAATCCCGTGGGCAAATTCAAGCTCTCGGTTTGCACCAATCTGTCATGCCGTTTGGGTGGTGCAGAGCATGCCCTGCAAGTTCTGGAAGAAAAAATTGGCGCAAAAATTGGCGGCACCAGCGATGATGGGCTGTTTACGCTTGAGCGTTGTGAATGCGTGGGTGCTTGCGCCGACGCGCCCGTACTGCTGGTAAATGACCGCCACATGTGCAGCCACATGACAGATGAGCGCCTGCACACGCTGGTCGATGAGCTCAAAGCCACACAGGAGCAGCAGACATGAATGCCGTAGCCCGTGTGCTGGAAAAATTCGCAAGTAACGGCGAGATCAGCTGCTTTCACAATCGCCATATTGAACCGCAAATCTATGCTGGTTTGAATGGCAGCAACTGGCGGCTGCGCGATTATGAGTCACGTGGCGGCTATCAGGCCTTGCGCAAAGTTCTGGGGCTTGATGGTGGCGCGGGCATGAGCCCTGAGCAAATCATTGCCGAGCTCAAAATATCCGACCTGCGCGGCAGGGGCGGAGCTGGCTTTCCCACTGGGCTGAAATGGAGCTTTATTCCGCACCAGTTTGAAGGGCAAAAGTACATCATTTGCAACTCTGATGAGGGCGAGCCCGGCACATTCAAAGACCGCGACATTTTGCTCTACAACCCACATCTAATTATTGAAGGCATGATTATTGCCGCCTACGCCATGGGTGCCAGCGTGGGTTACAACTATATCCATGGCGAAATCTTTCAGGCCTATCTGCGCTTTGAAGAGGCGTTGGAAGAAGCCCGCGCTGCTGGTTATCTGGGTGAGAACATACTTGGTAGCAAGCTGTGCTTTCAAGCACATGCGCACCACGGCTTTGGCGCTTATGTATGCGGCGAAGAAAGCGCACTGATTGAATCCATTGAAGGTAAACGTGGCTTGCCGCGCTTCAAGCCACCTTTTTCAGCCAGCTATGGCCTGTATGGCAGGCCTACTAACGTCAATAATGCTGAAACACTGGCTTCGGTGCCGTGGATCGTGCGTCACGGCGGTGCGGCTTATGTGGCACAAGGCAAACCCAACAATGGCGGCACCAAAATCTTTTCTGTCAGCGGCGACGTAAATCTGCCAGGCAACTACGAAGTGCCCATGGGTACTCCCTTTGCCAAAGTGCTTGAACTTGCTGGTGGTGTGCGCTCTGGCAAGCAGCTAAAAGCCGTGATTCCTGGTGGCGCTTCTTCACCTGTGCTGCCTGCAAACCTAATTATGGACTGCACCATGGATTTTGACAGTCTGGGCAAAGCGGGCTCCATGCTGGGTTCAGGCGCTATCATCGTGATGGATGACAGTCGCTGCATGGTTCGGGCGCTAGAATGCCTAAGCCATTTCTTCATGCACGAGTCATGTGGTCAATGCACTCCCTGCCGCGAGGGTACTGGCTGGCTTTGGCGCATTGTGCAGCGCATTGAAGCTGGCCAAGGCAAAGCGGCTGATCTGGATTTGCTTGATACAGTCGCTGGCAACATTATGGGGCGCACCATATGCGCTTTGGGTGATGCAGCTGCCATTCCAGTGCGTGCCATGCTCAAGCATTTCCGTGACGAGTTTGTCCACCATATCGAACACCAGCGCTGCATGGTGCCTGTTTCTTTCTGACCTGATCAAACGCCATGCCTGAAATCGAAATTGACGGAAAAAAGGTTGAAGTTGCCGCTGGCAGCATGGTAATACATGCTGCCGAGCAGGCAGGCAGCCACATTCCGCATTTCTGCTACCACAAGAAGCTCTCCATCGTTGCCAGTTGCCGCATGTGTATGGTTGAGGTTGAAAAACAAGCCAAGCCTGTGCCAGCCTGTGCCACACCTGTCACTCAAGGTATGGTGGTACATACCCATAGCCCCAAAGCAGTCAAGGCACAGCAAGACGTGATGGAGTTCTTGCTCATCAACCACCCTCTTGACTGTCCTGTGTGCGATAAAGGTGGTGAATGCCAGTTACAAGACATGGCCGTAGGCTACGGCAAAGGCGCATCACGCTACTCTGAAGAAAAACGCACCTTCAGCGTAAAAGACGTTGGCGCATTGATTTCCATGCAGGAGATGAGCCGCTGCATCCAGTGCACCCGCTGTATACGTTTTGGCGAAGAAATTGCAGGGCAAAAATCTCTGGGCATGTTGCACCGTGGCGAACATGCCGAGATAGCCAACTTCGTTGCCAGCACCATTGATTCAGAGCTGTCTGGCAACATGATAGACATTTGCCCCGTAGGCGCAATCACCAGCAAACCCTTTCGCTACAGTGCGCGCACCTGGGAGCTGGGTCGGCGCAAATCCATCAGCCCACACGACTCAACAGGCGCTAACCTGATTGTGCAAGTAAAAGACCACCGCGTCATGCGGGTGCAACCGCTTGAGAATGAAGCTGTCAATGAATGCTGGCTGGCCGATCGTGACCGCTTCAGCTACGAAGCGCTCAACAGCCCCGATCGCCTGACTGCCCCCATGATCAAACAAATCGGTGAATGGCGCACAGTAGACTGGGAAACTGCCATCAACTACATCGTGCACGGCCTGCTTGACATCAAGCAAGACCACGGCGCAGACAGCATTGGTATACTCGCAAGCCCGCACAGCACGGTTGAAGAGCTGTGGCTTGCCGCCCGCCTCATGCGCGGCTTGGGTAGCGACAACATTGACCACCGCCTGCGCCATGCCGAGTTTGCGCCTGCCCCGAACGGCAAGGCACGCTGGCTGGGGCTACCCATCGCCCAACTCTCCACACTGGAGCGTGTACTCGTCATTGGCAGCAATCTGCGCAAAGACCACCCCCTGTTTGCACAACGCATTCGCCAAGCAGCACGTCGCCACGCGCAGGTTTGTGCCGTAGTTGATCAAACCCCCGACTGGGCTATGCCCCTGCACAGCACCATCGAAGCTGATGCCACCGACTGGACGCACGCGCTAGCCTGCATTGCCGCAGCCGTTGCCACTGCCAAAAACCTGCCAGCACCCGCCTTTGTAGCCAATGCCGCAGGCATAACGGCAAACGCCCAAACAAGCGCTGCTGCGCAAGCTATTGCCCAATCTCTGCTTGGCGGCACACGCAAAGCCCTGCTGCTGGGCAATGCGGCTGCACACCACCCACAAGCCAGCAGCCTGCTGGCCTTAGCACAGTGGATTGCACAGGAAACTGGTGCCACCTGGGGCTATCTGACCGAAGCCGCCAACACCGTAGGCGCACAATGCGTAAGCGCTCAACCCCAGTCTGGCGGCAAAAATGCGGCACAGATGACCCAAGGCGGCCTCAAAGCTGCCCTGCTGCTACACACTGAGCCACAGTGGGACTGCGCTGGTGGCGCGGCTGCCGTGCAAGGGCTTAACTCTGCGCATATGGTCGTTACCATGAGCCCCTACAAAACCAATCTGGACATCAGCGATGTGCTGCTACCGATCAGCCCCTTTAGCGAGACATCGGGCAGTTTTGTCAATGCAGAAGGGCGCTTGCAGGGTTTTCATGCTGTAGTCAAGCCGCTTGGAGAAACACGACCCGCATGGAAAGTTTTAAGTGCACTGGCGCGTGTTCTGGGCTTGCCCGAGAGCGAATTTGAAAACTCCCAGCAAGTGCTAGCCCAAGCCCTGCCCAATGTGGCTGCTGGCAGCTTTGTTGATGCTGACATGCTCGATAACCGCACCGAGGCCACGCCCAAAATTGCCCGTGCAACCGTGCAACCCGTTACAGCGGGCATCTACCAGCTTGATGCGCTGGTACGCCGCGCCCCTGCCCTGCAACTCACCGCAGACGGGCAAGCCGCACGCCAGAGCCAACAAATGCAAGGAAATGCCGTATGAGTATGAGAGATACGCTCTACGCCTTTGGCCGCGATGGTTGCGCTGTTTTTGGCCTGAGCTGGTGTCAGGCTGACTGGTGGCAAACAGGCTTATGGCCTATCGTATGGGTGCTGATTTGTATTGGTGCCATATTGGCTGTTGTATTAACAGGCGTGGCTTATCTGATGTTTTGGGAGCGTCGGCTGCTTTCTTTCATGCAAGTGCGTCTGGGTCCCAACCGCGTGGGGCCGCTGGGTTTGCTCCAGCCCATTGCCGACTCACTCAAGCTGCTCATCAAGGAAATCATCCGCCCTGACCGTTCTGACAAGGCCATGTACTATCTGGGCCCTATCGTAACGGTAGCCCCAGCGCTGGCTGCTTGGGCAGTGATTCCATTTGGCCCCGATCTGGTGCTTTCCAACATCAACGCAGGCTTGCTGTATGTGTTTGCTATTGCCTCGGTTGAGGTGTATGGCGCGATTATGGCGGGCTGGGCATCTAACTCCAAATACCCCATCATGGGCGCCATGCGTGCTTCGGCGCAAATGATTTCTTACGAAATCGCCATGGGCATTTGCCTGCTGGTGGTGCTCATGGTAAGCGGCAGCCTGAATTTGTCTGAAATCGTACTCGACCAAAACAAAGGCATTTTTGCCAGCTATGGCATCAGCTTCCTGTCATGGAACTGGCTGCCCCTGTTTCCAATATTTCTGGTGTATATGATTTGCGCCGTTGCCGAAACCAATCGCCACCCGTTTGATGTGGTTGAAGGCGAAGCAGAAATCGTTGCTGGCCACATGGTTGAATACTCGGGCATGGCATTTGCACTGTTCTTTATGGCCGAATACGCCAACATGATTCTGTTTTCTGCGCTCGCCAGCGTGCTGTTTCTGGGCGGCTGGCTCTCGCCATTCGATTTTGAGCGCCTGAGCTTTTTACCTGAATGGCTGACCGCCTTCATGAATGCAGGCTGGATTTGGCTGGGTATCAAAACTTTCGTTTTATTCAGCATGTTTATCTGGATACGCGCTACCTTCCCGCGTTTTCGTTACGACCAGATTATGCGCTTGGGCTGGAAAATCTTTATTCCCGTAACGCTCATCTGGCTGGTCGTCATTGGCGCGTGGATGCAAACCCCCTGGAGTATCTGGAAGTGAGCCAAAACAACATCACGCCAAACAAGCCTGATGCTGCCCCAAACGCGCAGCAGGCTTCGGCTTTTTCAATCAAGGACTTTTTCAAAAGTTTCCTGCTCTGGGAGCTGGTCAAAGGCATGGTGCTAACTGGGCGCTACACCTTCAAGCGCAAGTTCACTATCCAGTACCCCGAGGAGAAAACACCCCTTTCTCCGCGCTTTCGCGGTCTGCACGCCCTAATGCGCTATGACAATGGTGAAGAACGCTGCATTGCCTGCAAGCTGTGCGAAGCCGTATGCCCTGCTATGGCTATCAGTATCGAGTCAGCCGAACATGCCGATGGCTCACGCCGCACCACCCGCTACGACATTGATATGAGCAAGTGCATTTACTGCGGCTTTTGTGAAGAAAGCTGCCCAGTCAATGCCATTGTGGAAACCCCGATTTTTGAATACCACGGAGAAAAATCAAGCGACCTGTACTTCACCAAAGACATGCTACTGGCCATAGGCGAACGCTATGAAGAACAAATCAAGACCGCCAAAGCAGCCGATGAGCCATACCGCTAAATAGAGACGCAGCATGACTACTTTGCACACTATTTTCTTCTATATCTTCTCAACGGTTTTGCTCGTTGCGGCTTTTCGCGTCATTACCGCCCGCAACCCCGTACATGCCGTGATTTATCTGGTACTGACCTTTTTTCAGGCGGCAGCTATCTGGTTGCTGCTCAAGGCAGAGTTTTTAGCCATCGTGCTGGTGCTGGTGTATGTTGGCGCAGTCATGGTGCTATTTCTGTTCGTGCTCATGATGCTGAACTTTGATGTCAAAGCCATGCGCGAGGGCTTCTGGAAGCTGTTTCCTGCTGCTGCGGCTGTGGGTGGCCTCTTTAGCCTTGAACTGGGCGCGATACTGCTACTTAACTACCGCAACATAGTAGAGCCATTGCCCATGCGCGGTGCCGATGGTGCGGTGCTGGCAGCAAACGCATCCAACACCAAGGAGCTGGGCAAGCTGCTTTATTCACAGTATCTGCTACCCGTTGAGTTGGCTGCCGTGTTGCTGCTAGTTGCCATCATTGCCGCCATTACCCTGACATTGCGCCGCCGTAAAGACAGCAAATACCAGTCACCAGCATGGCAGGTAGGTGTCAAGCCTGCCGAGCGCGTGCGGGTGCTGAAAATGCAGGCCACCCAACCCACGCCAGAAAATGCCGAATCTGAAAACCCAAATACAGAGCAGCAAAACGCTGGCAAACAAAGGGGCGAGAAATGATGAATCTTTCCATAGGCCACTTTCTGGCGCTGGGCGGCATACTGTTTGCTCTGGCTGTTACAGGCATTTTTCTAAACCGCAAGAATCTGATTGTGCAGCTCATGGCCATTGAATTGATGCTGCTAGCTGTGAGCATCAACTTTGTCGCTTTTTCTCACTACCGTGGCGACTTGTCTGGGCAGGTATTTGTGTTTTTCATCCTTACTGTGGCAGCTTCTGAATCTGCCATTGGTCTGGCCATTTTGGTGCAACTGTTCCGCAACCGCTCCAGCGTGCAGGCAGATGATTTCAGCACGATGAAGGGCTAAAACAGATGGTGAACACACTTTCTCTCCCCCTCTTGCTGGCTATTTTGCTCATCCCACTGTGCTCGGCGGCGATGATTGGAATTTTTGGTACGGCTGCTGGCGGCAATCGGCTTGGGCACAAGGCTGCGCACGGCTTGGGCATTGCAGCCGTGGGCTTGTCATTTGTGCTCTCGGCTTTTGTGCTGTTTCAGGTAAGCCTTGGGGCGCATTACAACCAGACGCTTTACGAGTGGATGCGAATCGCTGGCTTTCGCATGGAAATAGGCTTCATGGTTGACGGGCTTACCGCCCTGCTCATGTGCGTTGTTACCTCCATCTCGCTGATGGTGCATATTTACTCCACAGGCTATATGCATGGGGATGCCAGTTACAACCGCTTTTTTGCCTACATCTCGCTCTTTACCTTTGCCATGCTGCTGCTGGTGATGAGCAACAACTTGCTGCAACTGTTTATCGGCTGGGAAGCAGTGGGCGTGGCTTCATACCTGCTCATTGGCTTCTGGTTTGAAAAGCCAGGCGCTATTTTTGCCAACAAAAAAGCCTTTCTTATCAACCGTGTCGCTGATTTGGGCTTTATTCTGGGCATTGGCTTAATTGCAGCTTACACAGGCACGCTCAACTATGTTGAGGTCTTTGCCAAGCTCGATGCCATGCAGCCGCACACCCTGCCAGGCACAGGCTGGATGGTGGTAACTGTGGCGGCTATTTGCCTCTTTATTGGCGCTATGGGCAAGTCAGCACAATTTCCGCTGCATGTTTGGCTGCCAGATTCCATGCACGGCCCCACCCCTAGCTCGGCGCTGATTCACGCTGCCACTATGGTAACTGCGGGCATTTTCATGGTTTCTCGCATGTCGCCCTTGTTTGAGTTGAGTGATGTGGCGCTTAATCTCATCCTAGTTGTGGGTGCGGCCACTGCCTTGCTTATGGGCTTGATGGGGTTGATACAAAACGACATCAAACGCGTGGTGGCTTACTCCACCCTGTCGCAACTGGGCTATATGGTGATGGGTTTGGGTGCTTCTGCCTACCCTGTGTCGGTATTTCACCTGTTTACACACGCGTTTTTCAAGGCGCTACTGTTTTTGTCGGCAGGTTCGGTCATCATGGGCATGCACCACAACCAAGACATGCGCTATATGGGCGGCTTGCGAAAATACATGCCCATTACGCACTGGACATCTCTTGCTGGCACGCTCGCGCTGATTGGCACGCCATTTTTCTCTGGTTTCTACTCCAAAGACGGCATTATCGAAGCCCTGCACTTTAGCAACCAGCCCATGGCTCCGATTGCTTACTGGGCTGCACTCATCAGTGTTTTTGTGACAGCGTTTTACAGCTTGCGGATGTATTTTCTGGTGTTTTGGGGTGATGAACGTTATGACCAAAATCCTGATGCACACCATGACGCACATGCCGCTGCACATGATGACGCGCATTCCCAGCACGGCAGCACGCAGCCACACGAATCGCCGCGGGTGGTTACTGTACCGCTGATTATTTTGGCAGCCGCTTCAGTCTTTGTCGGCTTCTTTACCATGCAGCCGCTTTTGTTTGGTGACTTTTTCAGCAGCGCCATCCATATCGACCTGAGCAGCCACCCTGTGATGACGCACATGGCGCAAGCCATTCATGGCCCCATGCAAATGACGCTGCACGCGCTCTTTACCGCGCCGCTGTGGCTGGTGCTTGCAGGCGTGGGCGCGGCTTACTACCTGTATATGCGCGGCAACACCGTTGCAGCACGCCTGCGCCAAGTGTTTGCCCCACTGGTGCAAGTGCTCGAGAACAAATACTATCTTGACTGGTTTTACGAAAACGTCATCGCACGCGGTGCATGCGCCATCGGGCGTGTGTTTGCCTTCAAAGTCGATCGCGGCTGGATGTGGTTTATTGATTTGGGGCTATCGGGCGCTGCACGCCAACTGGGGCACGCCTTGTTTATCACTATAGAAAACGCCCTGCTCTGGTTTACCGACACGTTTTTAACGGGTGCAACCAAGCTGTTTGGCAAATGGTTCTGGAAAGTGGGCGACCAAGGCTTGATTGAAACAGGCTTTGTGAATGCCTCTTGGAAAATAGTTGGAGCAATAGCGGCTCGGGTACGCCAACTGCAAACGGGCTACCTTTACCACTACGCTTTGTTAATGATTATGGGCTTGCTAGCCATGATGACATGGTTTGTCTGGATACTTTAGGAGCAACATTCAAATGGGATTTTTAAGTTTTGTCATCTGGACACCTATCGTCGCGGGCTGCTTGCTGCTGGCGTTTTCGGGCGAACGCTACAACCGCCTTGTGCGCTGGGCTGCGCTGCTTGCCGCGCTGGTAAGCTTTGGGCAAACCATTCTGCTCTACAGCCGCTTTAACCCCATCTTGTCAGACATGCAACTGGTAGAAAACGTGCCGTGGATACCTGGTATCAACAGCAACTACCACATTGGCGTAGATGGCATATCGCTGTGGTTTGTGGTGATGACGGCCTTTATCACCGCGCTGGTCGTGCTCGCAAGCTGGACCAACATCACCGAGCGCGTTAATCAATACATGGGCGCAGTGCTTGTGTTAAGCGGCCTGATGATTGCCACCTTCTGCGTGCTTGATGCGCTGATGTTCTACGTTTTCTTTGAAGCTACCCTCATTCCCATGTACCTCATCATCGGCATTTGGGGCGGGCCGCGCAAAATTTACTCGGCGTTCAAGTTCTTCCTCTATACCTTGATGGGCTCCTTGTTCATGCTGATTGCCATGGCCTACCTGTACACGGTATCTGGCAACAGTTTTGACATTGCCACATGGCAGGCGCTGCCACTGGGCGCTACTGAACAAACCCTGCTGTTTTTCGCCTTTGTTGCAGCCTTTGGCGTAAAACTGCCCATGTGGCCGCTGCACACCTGGTTGCCCGACGTGCACGTTGAAGCCCCCACAGGCGGCTCTGCCATTCTGGCTTCCATCATGCTTAAACTTGGCGGCTACGGCTTTTTGCGTCTGGCGCTGCCCATTGCGCCCGATGCTGCCCACCGCTGGGCATGGTTGATGCTTGCCTTGTCACTCATTGCCGTGGTGTATATCGGGCTGGTGGCACTGGTGCAGCAAGACATGAAAAAGCTGGTGGCCTACTCCTCTGTTTCGCACATGGGCTATGTCACTCTGGGCATGTTTGTCTTCAGTGAAGCAGGCAATTCAGGCGCAATTTTGCAAATGCTGGCGCACGGGCTTATTTCACCTGGCATGTTCCTGTGCGTGGGTGTGCTGTACGACCGCATGCACT
This sequence comes from uncultured Allobrachymonas sp., assembly GCA_964618495.1. Classification (GTDB taxonomy): domain Bacteria; phylum Pseudomonadota; class Gammaproteobacteria; order Burkholderiales; family Burkholderiaceae_C; genus Brachymonas. The sequence goes on from CAZUBE010000001.1 coordinate 187,796, forward strand.
CGCGCCAAATTGCCGACTACGGCGGCGTAGCCAACACCATGCCGCGCTTTGTGGCGCTGGCCATGATTTTTGCTTTTGGCAACTTTGGCGTGCCTGCCACCGCTGGCTTTGTAGGCGAGTGGACAGTCATCATCGCCATCGTCAAAGCCAATCTGTGGATTGGCCTGATTGGCGGCACATCGCTGGTGCTGGCTGCTGCTTATACCCTGTGGATGGTGCAGCGCGTATATCTGGGCCCCATCGCTAACGACAACGTGCGCCAGTTGCGCGACATCAACCTGCGCGAAACCGTGGTGCTGTGCGTGCTGGGGCTATCGGTGCTGTGGATGGGTGTATATCCCAAACCCATCATGCAGGCGATGGATGCCTCCGTTGTCAAGCTCACGCAACACATGGCGCAGTCCAAACTGCAATAAGGACGCGGCATGTTTGACGCAACAAGTTGGGTAGTCATCGCGCCAGAGATGTTCTTGCTGTTTATGGCGTGCGCCATTACGCTGCTGGATTTGTGGGTCAGCAGCACGCGCCGCGCCCCAAGCTACTGGGCAACACAAATCACCCTGCTGGTGCTCGCCCTGTGGAACGCCAGCCACGCGCTGGCTCTATCGCGGCCTGACTTTCCCAAAGCCCTCTACGGCTTTGGCGGCATGGTGCTGGCTGATGCCTTTGGCAGTTGGATGAAATGCTTTGCCACGCTGGCACTGGCAGCTACGCTGGTTTATGCCCGCCCCTACTCGGCACAGCGGCAAATGCTGCAACGCGGCGGCGAGCTGTTCACGCTCTCGCTGTTTGCGCTGCTGGGCATTTACACCATGATTGCAGGCAACCATTTTCTGGTGATTTATCTGGGGCTTGAGCTGATATCGCTTTCCAGCTTTGCGCTCGTCGCCTTGCGCCGCGAGCACTTGCTGGCTAACGAAGCGGCGATGAAATACTTCATTTTGGGCTCGTTGGCTTCGGGCTTTTTGCTCTACGGCTTATCCATGCTCTATGGCGCTACAGGCAGCATGCTGCTGCCCGAAGTGCTGCAAAGCGTGATGCAGCACACCGCCAAGCGCGACGTACTCATGCTGGGGCTGGTCTTTATCGTTGCAGGCTTGGCCTTCAAACTCGGAGCCGCACCATTCCACATGTGGCTGCCCGACGTGTACCAAGGCGCACCCACTTCTATCACCCTCATACTGGCTGCCGCCCCAAAACTTGCCATATTTGCCGTAATGCTGCGCCTGCTGGTTACTGGCCTGCTTGAGCTTGCACCGCAATGGCAACTCATGCTCATGGTGCTGGCAGTGTGCTCGCTGCTCATCGGCAACTTGTCTGCCGTCATGCAAAGCAATGCCAAGCGTATGCTGGCGTGGTCCACCATCGGGCAAAACGGCTTTATGCTGCTGGCCTTTGTCGTCAGCCACGCCAACGGCAACAACCTCTCGCTCAAAGATGCCTGCGCCGCCAGCATGTTTTACATGCTCAGCTACACCATCGCTGCATTGGTCAGCTTCGGCATACTCATGCTGCTCTCGCGCGAAGGCTATGAGTGCGAAAACTTGAGCGACCTCAGCGGCCTCAACCACCACCGCCCACTGTATGCAGGCATCATGGCGCTCAGTATGCTCTCGCTGGCTGGCGTGCCTTTAACCGTAGGCTTTTATGCCAAGTTCAAAGTCTTGCACGCCTTGCTCACCGTGCCCACCACACTGCATATTGCGCTGGCAGTGCTGGCCATTGTCATGTCGGTAGTGGGTGCATTTGCCTACCTGCGCATCATCAAAATCATGTTTTTTGATGCCCCCGCGCACGCCCAACCAGCCGCCCTGCAAGCAGGCTACGGCGTGCGCGCCACACTCACGTTTAACGGCGCATTGCTGCTGGTATTTGGCATACTGCCCGCAAGCCTGCTGCAACTGTGCGAACAAGCCATCATCAATATGCTGCGGCACATGAGTGGGCTGGGCTGATTGCGGGAGCGAACGCGGGGGCGGGCGAACGCAGAGGGCGCAGAGGAATGCGGGAGCGAACGCAAAAGGCGCAAAAGATACGCAAAAGTCGCAAAAAGGGGATGCCAAAGTGGCTTGTGCTTAGGGGTAAGCCGTGGCGAAGCGGGCGCTGGGCTAGGGCGTCGGTGGAATGCGGGGGGGCTTTACGCGCAGCACGCGGCAATCAACCCGCAAACGCCGCACCGCGTGGGCTACGGCTTACAGCCTAACCCAGCCTACACTCGCTACATACGCGGCGGCGTACGTAGAGCGCAACTCACATCGCACACCAAGCAGCGCACAATACGCTCAAACCACCCCAAAGCTGACAACCAGTATTCATGCGGGTTACAGCCTGTTTTTGGCTTGAAAGGCGCATGGATACAACTTGTCGCCTTCTGGCAAGCGTAGCATGGATGACTTGTCACCCGCGTGGGCTACGGCTTGCAGCCAAACCCGCCCTTGTATCCTTAAAAATCAAAATCAAAAATATAAGCGCCACGCTCTTTGTTATAGATTGTGTTACCTACAGGAACTACCAAGCCATCGCAATACAAAGTGTTATCTGGCTTTATTTGACATTGAAACTCATCAGAACCCTCCCAATCGTGTCTGAGGGCAATGCTGATATCGCCAACTGGGTTTCCATCTTTATTTTTAAAAACCAAATCTGGTAGTGTGCTTTCCCAATTCATCCATCCTTTTGCAAAATAATCTGGAGTAAAGGTAAGCTGGTATTCACAGCAACCCAGTTTTTTTACTGGGATATAGTAAGGTTTGGATAAGCAATAATCAGCTCCAACTTGCATGAGATTGCTGCTGCCAGGGCAGAAGAAAGCAGAAAATTCTTTTCTGCTTTGTGCCCATATAGATGCTTCCATGGTATAGCCCTTTTGATAAGGAAACTTGCCAATGATGGTGATGCTGGGGCTTGGGTTTGGGTTGGGTTTGGGGCTAATGATTGCTTTAAAAGTCAAATGGGCCAAAAACAACAATACGAACCAGCCAAAGGTTTTGAGCCTGTCATTATTGATGCGACGCGCACGGCTCGATAATACGCATGCACGCTCGTGCAGCCATGCCCAAACCTTGCATCGCTTAGTGTTTTTTTCGAGTCCATTTCTATACCTTTCAAATACAGCGCTCTGGCGATGGAGCTGGAAGAAAAAGCCAGCACAGGATGGATGAGTTGCAGCCCATGCACAAACATGCTTGCCAATACAAGCCAAAGGCGCATCCACTATCGGCAATTGCCTGCCCTTTTGCCTGCCACTGCGAGCAACTGCCTGTGCCGCGTGCTGTTGTCTGCTGGGTGCATTGCCAAGGTTTCACGCTTTTAACTTCGCGGCAATGTAGCATAATTTCCTTTAGACATTTGTGATGCTTGCCTTTACTCTTTGCCGCTAGCGCGCGTAGATACCGTCTCTACCGTCAAGCCTTTGTTGCACCAAACTGCACAAAGTTTGCCTGATATGGCGTACGGTTTTTCCACGCTCCAAAGCACAATTGCACCAGCTTGCGCATTGCTGCCCCCCAATGCACCCATCTTCGATTTACCCTTGGCTATCAGGTGCTCATACAACGCCTTTACATCCGGGCTATACCTGCTGGCTACCACCGCCGCAATAAACAGCGTCGCCCGCACCTTGTCGGGCCCCGGCTTGGTTGAAGAGTCGATAGCGATGGCAAGGTGTCGTACTTTGCCGATTGCGTCAAAGAATAAGCAACGCATCTTCCAGAAAAGCCATGTTTTGCTTGTACTGACAAACGAAACATGGCTTTACAGGTTTTAAAATAGGAAAGCCAGTTCAGTCTCTTGCATGCTTGCCTTGATGCCTCGTTCTTTGCTGCATACAGGCAAACACGCCAGACCTTCAAACATTGCCTTAATCTGGAAACAGGAGAGAAAAATGGGAGTCTGGGATTCAATCAAAAAAGTTGCAACCAAGGCCAAATGTGGCATAGGTTTTCATGGTGGCACGTTCGCCACTCCGGAAGGAATGCCGCAATGCCATCTGGAGAAAATCTGCCCGGATTGCGGTGAACGCATTGTTGAAAAAAAGCATGCTTACGCGCTCGAATGGGAAAATGCCCCTTTTGATCCGCAAACACCCACAAAATGCACACGGCACCAAAACTGCATTCATTGTGGCGAGACCCAACACAAAGAAGTCCATGAGGCATACAGGAAAGAGCGCAAGGGATGTGAGCTGTTGCTAGTCTGCACACGTTGCGGAGATGAAGAATCTCAGGGTTACGAGCACGAATACGAAAAACTCGGCGTCAATGCCAAATGCCAAGTCGTATCCAAATGCAGAAATTGCGGCGACACCAAAACAGAAGGATACGCACACGCCTTTGTGCGCGAAGGTGTTGAAGGCGAAAAAATTCTGGTGCGCTGCACCAATTGTGGATTCAAAGACAAAGTAGATTATTTATAAGCCTTTGCCTTTTATGCAAGCAAGCGTAGGGTGTGCGACTTGTCACCCACGCGGCTTCTTTAGCCGTTGATTTCCAGCTCGGCTAGCTGCTCTGCTTCATGCGCATGATGCAAGGCTTGGAGCACTTCTTGCAGGTCGCCGTCCATGATGAAGTCGAGCTTGTAGAGCGTGAGGTTGATACGGTGGTCGGTCAGCCGCCCTTGTGGAAAGTTGTAGGTGCGGATGCGGTCGCTGCGGTCGCCGCTGCCTATGAGCCCTTTGCGCATGGCGGCTTCTTTGCTGGCGCGTTCGCTGCGTTCTTTTTCCTGAATGCGTGCCTGCAATACTTGCAAGGCTTTGGCTTTGTTGCTGTGCTGGCTGCGCCCATCCTGACACTCGGCCACTATGCCTGTGGGCAGGTGTACTACGCGCACGGCAGAATCTGTTTTGTTGATGTGCTGGCCGCCTGCGCCGCTGGCGCGGAAGGTGTCGATACGCAAGTCGGCCGGGTTGAGCGTGACGGCTTGCGCGGGGTCTGGCTCGGGCATTACGGCTACGGTGCAGGCGCTGGTGTGGATGCGGCCTTGCGTTTCAGTTTCGGGCACGCGCTGCACGCGGTGGCCGCCCGATTCAAAACGCAACGTGCCATATACGCCAATACCACCCATATGAGCGCTGGGTGCGCCTTCAATGTGCAGCACTACTTCTTTGTAGCCGCCCAGTTCGCTGGCTGATTCGCTCATAACATCTACCCGCCAACCTTGGCGCTCGGCAAAACGGGTATACATACGCGCCAAGTCGCCTGCAAACAGTGCCGACTCATCTCCGCCTGTGCCTGCGCGTATTTCTATAAAGGCGGGGCGTGCATCGTCAGGGTCTTTGGGTAGTAGCAAGCGTTGCAGCTCGTCTTGCAGCTCTGCTAACTCGCTCTCACCGCTGCTGATTTCTTCTTGTGCCAAGTCGCGCATGTCGGCGTCATCAAGCAGCTCTTGCGCGGCTGCCATGTTGCGCTCTACCTGCTGGTAGCGCTGGTAGCGCCCTGCTATTTGCGTGACTTCGCTATGCTCGCGCGACAAGGCCAAAAACTGCTCCATGTTTTGCATGATGTCTTGGCGGCTGAGCAAGAAATTGATTTCCTCAAGCCGCTGTGCAAAGCGTTCAAGTTGGGAGCGAAGAAAGGGCTTCATGGGGTCTATCTGGAAAAGTTAAGGCTGCAAAAGGCGCCTGTAGTAGGTATAGAGTGACAAGGACGCGTTATATGACAGAAGAGGCTTGCACATGGAGCAAGCATTGCGCCTATTTTCGCAGCATTGCTGCAATGGTCTGGTTTAAATCAGACATTCTGCTTCCCTACCTGAAAATATTTTTTGATGGGCGCTGGCGGTGCCTATTTTTGCGCTTTCTCCATCAAAAACGGGCAGTGCATTACTGCCCTGCCCGTTTTATGCGGTAAATCTCTTTACAACCGCATGGTATTTACAAGCCTCATTCAGCCTTGCCACTAGCGCTCATCAACGGAGGCAGTGGGCGCACTTCATTCATGGGCTGCTCGCCTGCTTCATAAACGCTATTGGCTCGACCAACAATCAGCGGATCAATGGTGTTGATATTTTCCGCATCCTTGTTTACATACGGAATTTTGTTGAGCACATAGCGCATAGCGTTCAAGCGGGCGCGTTTTTTACAGTCGCTCTTCACCACGGTCCAAGGAGCGTCGATGGTGTCTGTCTCGAAGAACATGGCTTCTTTGGCGCGGGTATAGTCGTCCCATTTGTCGAGCGAGGCTTTGTCTACTGGGCTGAGTTTCCATTGTTTGAGCGGGTGCAGTTCGCGCTCTTTAAAGCGGCGGCGCTGCTCATCGCGGCTGACCGAGAACCAGAATTTCACCAGATGGATACCACTGCGGGTAAGCATGCGCTCAAACTGCGGCACTTGCAGCATGAATTCGCGGTATTCAGCATCGGTGCAAAAGCCCATTACGCGCTCTACGCCAGCGCGGTTGTACCACGAGCGGTCGAACAGCACGATTTCGCCACTGGTGGGCAGCGTTTTAACGTAACGCTGAAAGTACCACTGGCCGCGTTCCTCATCGGTGGGCTTTTCCAGCGCCACTACCCGCGCACCACGTGGATTGAGGTGTTCCATAAAGCGTTTGATAGAGCCGCCCTTGCCTGCTGCATCGCGCCCTTCAAACACGATGACGACTTTAGAGCCAGTTTCTTTCACCCAGGCTTGCAGCTTGAGCAGCTCTACTTGTAGCAGGTATTTTTGCTTTTCGTAGTTGCGGCGGCTCATCAGGTTTTTGTAGGGATAGCCGCCTTTGCGCCAGTTCGGTGCCAGCTCATCATCGGGGGATGTTTTGCTTTGTGGCTGTACCTGTTCCAGCATGCGTTGCAGTGCCGCGATTTCGTCTTTAGAGCTGCGGCTCAAAAGCACCTGCATGGTTTGCAGTTTGTCCTCTGCGTTTTGCATGATGTGCGCAATAGCAGCTTCGCGGCGTGCAATAGCTGCTGCTTCAGCTTCACGGCTGGCAACTTTGCTGATATTGGCAGGCGCTGTATTGCCTAGTACCACGTCGCCCGATTGCACGCGGCGCGGACGTTGTCTTGCTGTAGCAGGAGTGGAAGAAGTAGTGGAGGGAGGAGAAGTTTTTTTACTTTGCATAGTGTGTATAAAAAGAAAAGAAAAAAAGAAAAAAGAAACTCAAAGTTTTTTAACCAGCACTTGGCTTTTGCGATCCCAGTTGTATTTGCGTTTGCGTGCCTCAGGCAACCATTCAGGATCAACTACCACAAAGCCACGCTTGATAAACCAATGCATGGTGCGGGTGGTGAGCACAAAAATGCTTTTCAGCCCCATTACCCGTGCGCGTTGCTCAATGCGGCGCAACAGTTTGTCGCCATCACCCAGACCTTGCGATTGCTCGTTAACTGTGACTGCAGCCATTTCGCCCGTACCATCTTCGGGGTAGGGGTAAAGTGCGGCGCAGCCAAATATCACGCCATCGTGTTCAATGATAGTGTAATGGTCTGCATCGCGCTCAATTTCAGTGCGGCTACGCTTGACCAGTGTACCGTTACGTTCAAATGGCTCGATCAACTGCAAAATGCCGCCTACATCATCAATGGTTGCTTCGCGCAGGCTTTCAAGCTTTTCGTCCACCACCATGGTACCAATACCATCGTGCATATATATTTCAAGCAAGATGGAGCCATCTACATCAAAAGGGATTATGTGGCTACGCTCCACCCCGTTGCGGCAGGCTGTGATGCAATGGCGCAGGTAAAAGCCCAGATCGCTGGGTTTTTCGGGGAAGGGCAGTTGCTGCATCAAGCGCTCGGCATCGGCCAGTGAAAGCTCGGTATCCAAACGGTTGTCTGGCCCAGCGGGCTCCAATGGCTTTTCACGAATGCCTTCAATTTCTGCCAGAAACAGCAATTTTTCAGCATGTAATTCACTGGCAATGGCTGTGGCAACGCTTTCCATGGTGAGATTAAAAGCCTCACCCGTAGGCGAAAACCCCATGGGCGACATCAGCACAATCGCCCCTTGATCAAGCAACTGCTGAATCAGCGTTGCATCAATCTTGCGCACCAACCCCGAGTGGCGGTAATCTACCCCATCTACAATGCCCACGGGGCGCGCAGTTAAAAAATTACCAGAAATCACCCGCAAGGTTGCGCCTGCCATTGGCGTATTGGGCAAGCCTTGGCTAAAGGCCGCTTCAATTTCATAACGCAACTGCCCAGCTGCCTCAAGCGCACAATCCAGCGTTAAGGCATCTGTAATGCGTATACCCTTGTAATACTTGGACTGCTGGCCTTTAGCGGCAAGCTGCTCATTGACCTGGGGCCGAAAACCATGCACCAGCACAATTTTCAGACCCATGCTGTGAATCAGCGCCAAATCTTGCACAATATTTTGCAGCCTGCCTGCTGCAATGGCCTCGCCCGGCACGCCCACCACCAGAGTTTTGCCACGGTGCATGTGAATATACGGTGCAACGGCGCGAAACCATGGTACAAAAGTGGAGTCAGAAATAGTTGACATGGCCAGAATAAAGGGATAAATATTGCTTTTCCCTATTTTGCATGCTTTCCAGCGCTTTTCGCTCGCACAAGCAGCGATTACAACAAAATGTGCGGTACAAATTGGCAATGCTGCACAAGCGCCACAAAACCACAGGCAGTAGCGGGTAGTAGCACGCAGCAGTAATTACACACTGCTTATGCCTGTGGCTTGATGCGAAAGTCAACTTTAAAAGTTGAGCCCGCTTCAGGCCGCCACCATGCCCGAATGGCGCAGCAGCGCATCTACACTGGGCTCGCGCCCACGAAATGCTTTAAACGATTCCATTGCAGGGCGGCTGCCGCCTTTTTCCAAAATCTCTTGCCTGTAGCGCCGCCCCGTGGCCAGGCTGGGGCTGCCATCAGGTGCTGCGCTCTCTTCAAATGCAGCATAAGCATCGGCGCTGAGCACTTCTGCCCATTTGTAGCTGTAGTAGCCTGCCGCATAACCGCCCGCAAACACGTGGCTGAAGGTGTGCGGCATACGCGCCCATTCTGGCGCGGGCAGCACGGCTACTTCTTGGCGCACTTGGCGCAAGATGGGCATCACATCAGAAGGCGGGGTGTTTTGGCTGTGCAGCAGCATATCAAACAAGGCAAATTCCACCTGCCGCAGGGTTTGCATACCGCTTTGAAAATTTTTGGCAGCCAGCATTTTGTCAAACAAGGCACGCGGCAGCGGCTCGCCTGTATCCACATGCGCTGTCATGTCGCGCAGCACGCTCCATTCCCAGCAGAAGTTTTCCATAAACTGGCTGGGTAGCTCTACCGCATCCCACTCCACGCCGCTAATGCCTGCCACATCGTGCTCATTGACTTGGGTGAGCATGTGGTGCAGGCCGTGGCCTGTTTCGTGGAACAAGGTAATTACATCGTCATGCGTGAGCAGCGCGGGCTTGTCACCCACGCCTTGGGCAAAGTTGCAGACCAAGTGTGCCACGGGCGTTTGCAGCGCGCCTGTATCGGGGCGCAGCCAGCGGCTACGCACATCGTCCATCCACGCGCCACCACGCTTGCCGTTGCGCGCGGGCGGATCGAGGTAGAACTGGCCAATGAGCCTGCCGCCACGTTCCAACCTGTAGAACTCCACTGCCTCGTGCCATACGGGGGCTTGGTCGCGCTTGATTTGCACTTCAAACACGGCCTCAATGATTTTGAACAAACCCGCCAGCACCTTTGGCGCTGGGAAATACTGCTTTACCTCTTGCTCGCTAAAGGCATAACGCGCTTCTTTGAGTTTTTCGCTGATATAGGGCCAGTCCCACGGTTGCGGGTCTGCCAGTTGCAAATGTTCCAGGGCAAAGGCGCGTAAATCGACCACATCACGCTCGGCAAAAGGGCGTGCCTTGCTCGCCAAATCGCGCAAAAATGCCAGCACTTGTGCGGGGCTGTCAGCCATTTTGGGCACCAGCGACACTTCAGCAAAGTTGGCATAACCCAGCAACTGCGCTTCTTCATGGCGCAAGGCCAAAATCTCGGCCATTACGGCGCTGTTGTCATACTGCGCACCATCGCCCTGCGCTTGCTCGCTGGCGCGGGTGTTGTAAGCGGTGTAGAGCTTTTGGCGCAGTGCGCTGCTCTGGGCAAACTGCATCACAGGCAGGTAGCTGGGTATTTTCAGCGTGAGCTTGTAGCCTTCTTTGCCATCGGCCTGTGCCGCAGCATGGGCGGCTTGCACCACGTCTGCGGATATGCCAGCCATTTCTTCATTGCTGGCGTAATAAGCCCAGTTGTCGGTCGCATCCAGCGCGTTTTCGCTGAACTTTTGCATCAGCTCGGCCATACGCTCCTGAATCTGGGCGTAACGCTCTTTGGCAGCGCCCACAAGCTCGGCACCACCCAGCACAAAGCCGCGCAAGGTGTTTTTCAGCGCCTGCTGCTGCTCGGCATTCAAGCTGGCAGCATCAATCGCCTTGTATTTGGCGTAGAGCCGCTCATCCGCGCCCAAACGGGTAAAAAACTCCGTCACCACAGGCAGCATGGCGTTGTAAGCATCGCGCAACTCGGGCGTTTCATGCACACTTTTCAAATGCCCCACCGCCCCCCAAGCCCGCCCCAGCCGCTCGGCAGGCACATCAAGCGCAAGCGCAAGCTGCTGCCAGTCGGCAGGAAAATCAGGCTGCACAGCCTTATCCAGCCCACTTTGGCAATCGGCCAGCAACTGCTCAATAGCAGGCTGCACCTGCGCGGGCGCTATCTGGTCAAACAAGGGTAAATCAGAAAAATCAAGCAGGGCGTTGCCTGCTGCGGAGGGTGTGGGGATAGATGTAGATGCGTTCATAGGCGCAAGTGTAGATGGAAAAGAAAAACCGCACAGGGTAAACGCCTTGCGCGGTTTCTTCAGTGATGGCAGATAGACGAACTTACACGCATCCAGTAACGAAACTATTCGCCCACACAGGCAACAAACTAGAACCTCATAAACTACTTCAAAGGCACGATTTTGCCGTTACTTTCCAAGTAATAGCGTGAGGAACAAGTCTCTTCTTCACCAGACAAAGGTGCAGAGCCATCGTATTTAGCGCCAATCACCACCAACAAACGGCTATCGGGTTTGGCTACCAATTGCCCCTCTTTGCTTTTGGTATTAGAGCAAACAGCTTGATGGGTAAATCCATCCAACTCAAGCGGAGAATATTTACCCGTTTGCACGTTGAGTAAACCATCACTCACACAGCCAGTGCCACATCCCCAAGATACAAAAACGTACTTGCCTGCGAATTCAACTGGCTTCTTTGCGGCATCTTTCAAGGTCGTTTTAAATTGTCGTTCAATCTTTCCGCTTGCATCAACACGGTGATTGCCCTGATAAACATCTACAGGAAAATCAACAAACTTTGGCGCAGCAAAAGCAGATGTAGCGCATAGCAAAGTAGCCGTACCAACAAACAATAATCTCTTCATGGAAGTGTCCTTTTGCTTAAGATTTGCATTCTCAATTTACGCAGCTGCCTACTGGGAAGAAAAGTCAGTTTCTGCAAATTAATCCAGAAACTGGATTTTCTTGAAGCTGCGAAAATTGCCCATCACCGTGCCAGCGCCGTCATACTGCTTGTCTTTTCCAACGGTAACGCGCACTTTTTTTCCTATAAACCGCCGTGGCATTTCAGCCGTTTCGCTCCAGGGTCTGCATACAGGTGCGGCGCATAGGGCGTCAATCATTTTCCCGTTATCCTGTTTGATGGATAAATAACAGTTATCACCACATCCAAAATCCGATATGTAGCCAACTATGGTTCTGTCTTTGGCCATGGAGACATTCATCATGGTCATAAATGAAAGCGCTACCAGAACAAATAAAATTTTCTTCATTTCGAGTCTCCAGTTAAAGTTGTCCAGCCAACCAGGGCACAACGTATACGCAGGCCAAAGTTCGCTCTGCTGTTGCTTTCTGCCTGACACAAACGGACTTAAAAACTTCAGCCAACACGGGGTTTAACGGATCAAGTCATCCGCACTGCAATGCTTCTCGTTGGCTGCCAGCACCAGCAGACCATCAAAAATCAAGGATTCAAGCAACTCAAACGGGGCTTCCATATAAGGCGCCACTTTCCAGCCCGCGCCACCTGTCATGATACACATGGGATCTTGCCCGCTGTGGTTGCGCAGGTTGCGCATCATGCGCTCAATTGCACCTACTATGGCAAAGGCGCCGCCGCTGGTAAGTGCATCGCTGGTGTTGGTAGGGAAGGGAGTGACATGCCCTGTAGGCACATGCAAACCCGCCGTACCCGACTCAAGCGCACGCAGCATCATGCCGTGCCCAGGCAAAATGATTCCACCTAAAAATTTGCCATGCTCGTCTACTGCTTCAACGGTAACAGCCGTGCCTATCATCACCAGCACAAATGGTCGCGGGGCAGCGCCTGCCGTAGCTTGCAGCATGTGCTGACGCGCACCAATCATGGCTACCCAACGGTCTGCACCCAGACGACTAGGTATGTCGTAACCATTCGTCAAGCCAGCCTGTTCGGAGCGTGACACGACCCAGCGCGGATACAGGTCAGGCCAAAGCTCAAGTTGCTCTTCGGCGCGGCGTTTTACAGCTTCGCCTGCAACCGCACAACCCAACATGAGCGTGGGTGGTGGCAGGTTTTTCCAGGCATTATCGGCGAGGCTTTCAATCTGCTCAAGAAATTCAGCGCCATGCGCCAGTAATTTCGCCCCGGGGTGCGAATGCTCGTAACACGCCCATTTCAGCCGCGTGTTGCCGATATCAATTGCTAAAAAGCTCATAGATGGATGCCAGACATTCAGTCTGATTGGTTGCGAAGGCGCTGCTTGAGGCGCATATTAAATGTGACTAGCCTGCACAGCTACAGTCTGCTAGCCAAGCTGAGCCTGCCTCACATGGACAGTGACAGGCGCAACCAGCAATTTTGGAAATGACAGAGAGAGCAAAAAACGCGTGCCCTCTTAAAACGGAATATCGTCATCCAAATCACCAAAGCCCGCGGCATCACCCACAGGCTGGACGGGCGCAGGTGCTACAGGCACAGCGGGCGGTGCTGGACGCGAAACCGCTGGTGCAGCCTGCCGTGGCGCATAACCGCCTTGGCCGCCACCTTGATTGCCATAGCCCCCGCCTTGGTTGCCATAACCGTCGTCGTCGCCCGCTGGAGCGCCCATGCCTTCGCGCTTGCCCAGCATTTGCATTTGATCTACGCGGATTTCAGTCGAATAACGATCCTGCCCACTTTGCTGATCCGTCCATTTGCGCGTGCGAATGCTACCCTCGACATAAATCTGCGAGCCTTTACGCAAATATTGCCCAGCAATCTCGGCTAACCGCCCATTAAACACCAACCTGTGCCACTCGGTATGCTCGCGAGCTTCGCCAGTTTGCTTGTCCTTCCACTTGTCTGTGGTTGCCACAGTAACATTGGCGATTTGGTCGCCATTAGGGAAAGAACGCATCTCTGGATCGCGCCCGAGATTGCCAACAAGAATGACTTTATTGACTGAGGCCATAAAAATACTTCCTAAAATCTGTTGTTGTAAAAAAGCAGCCCAACGGCAACAATCCGAAAAAGCGTTGCCCAATATTTTGCATCATACAGCCCCAAAAAGCGCTACGCATGGTCAAAGTTGCAAAGCATCTGGCAAACAACTACCAAACATCTGCCAAAGCAGGCAGAACAGGCGTATTATCCTTACCCGTTAATCCGTCATGCTACGCTGCATTACAAACACCGTTTTTTAGCACTTTTTCTCTTATCTTTACCTCATTTAAGCAGGAGCCACTTCTTCATGAAACTGATTCTGTTAGGCGCACCAGGCGCTGGCAAAGGCACGCAAGCCGCTTTCATCTGCCAAAAATTCGGCATTCCACAAATCAGCACGGGCGATATGCTACGCGCCGCAGTCAAAGCGGGCACGCCGCTTGGCCTGCAAGCCAAGGCCGTTATGGAAGCTGGCGGGTTGGTGAGCGACGACCTCATCATCAATCTGGTAAAAGAGCGCATTGCCCAGCCCGACTGCGCCCAAGGCTTTTTGTTCGACGGCTTTCCGCGCACCATACCGCAGGCCGAAGCCATGAAAAGCGCAGGCGTCAACTTAGACCATGTGCTGGAAATCAACGTTCCCTTTGAAGCCATCATTGAGCGCATCAGCGGTCGCCGCAGCCATCCTGCCAGCGGCCGCATCTACCACGTGACCTTCAATCCGCCAAAAGTTGAAGGACTAGACGATATCACTGGCGAGCCACTCATTCAGCGCGACGATGACAAAGAAGAAACCGTCAAAAAGCGCCTTGACGTATATAGCCAGCAAACCCGCCCACTGGTTGGCTACTACCAAAGCTGGGCAGAACAAGACCCTGCTAACGCGCCAAAATACAGCGTTATCAGCGGCCTTGGTGCAGTCGAAGAAATTACAGCACGTGCCATGCAAGCGCTGGGCGCATAAGTAGTCACCCTAGAGCATAGTTGCGTTTGGAATACAGTCCAAGCAAGCAAACTAGCACTCGCTCAACCCTGCTGACACTACCGCGATGCATGGCATTGCAGCCAAACAATGGCATGCATCTGCGAAAACGTCCCGCCCTCTGAAAACGGCCTTGCGCATATTCTCCTGGAGCAATTGCAATCCAGATCACAAATGCTCCAGATGCAGGCTAGAATTGCCCCCGCATATTTCTTTCGTTTTATACAACCTGCACTGTTCAACTTTTATCTGTTAAAGGCACTTTTTTATGGCTATGCAACTGTATGTAGACTCACAATTTCGTTCGCCCTACGCCATGTTTGTTTTCGTCACTCTGCGTGAAAAAAACAAGGCATATTTTGAAATCATTCCAGTTGATCTGGCTGCAGGCGAGCAACACGCTGACGAATTTGCAAAACTTTCGCTGACTGAACGCATTCCCATGTATGTGGAAGACGACTTTGCTGTCACCGAATCTACAGCTATCCTTGAGTATCTGGAAGAAAAGCATGATGCCCGCCCAGCTTACCCAGTCAACCGCGAAGACCGTGCCCGCGCCCGTCAGTTGCAAGGCTGGTTCCGCACCGGTTTTCATGCACTGTGCGCCGAGCGCCCCACTGAGGTGCTGTTCTACCCGGTTAAAACCAAACTTGCCCCTTTGTCTGAAACGGCACAAACAGAAGCACAACGCCTCATCACTGTAGCCAACACACTGCTGGCTCACGGCGGCAAATTCCTGTTTGCTGAACAGTGGAGCATTATTGACGTTGAGCTGGCCACCATGCTCAACCGCCTCATCCTCAGCGGCGAAGCTGTACCCGAAAATCTGGTTCAATACGCCAAATTCCAGTGGCAGCGCCCCAGCGTGCAGTGGTGGGTTACGCAAAAACGCGATCCCCTGTAAACACAAGCGCTACCTGCCTCACTCTGCATAGCAGACAAGCAACCCTCAAAACCGCACCAACGCAACCACGTTGATGCGGTTTTTTTGTGCCCACATCCTTGCAATTTAACAACAAACAACAAGAAATTGCTGCATGCAGGCCCTTATTCGCACACGCTGCTTGTCATGGCAATATTTTTCAGGATACACTAGTGGGCTTTTCGGAGTATTGCCGGGGTTGACCTGTGGCTGCACGAAAAGAAAATCACGTTTCATCAACCCGTAATTGATCCGCGTTTGGGGAATTACACATTATTGAAGGAGGCTTGAGTGCCAACCATCAACCAGCTCGTGCGCCAAGGGCGTACGGTCGAAACCGTTAAATCCAAAAGCCCTGCGATGGAAAACTGCCCGCAGCGCCGCGGTGTATGTACCCGTGTATATACCACCACTCCTAAAAAACCTAACTCCGCTATGCGTAAAGTGGCCAAAGTGCGTTTGACCAACGGCTTTGAAGTCATCTCCTACATCGGCGGCGAAGGCCACAACCTGCAAGAGCACAGCGTAGTACTCGTGCGCGGCGGTCGTGTAAAAGACTTGCCAGGTGTGCGCTACCACATCGTACGTGGCTCGCTCGATTTGCAAGGCGTGAAAGACCGCAAGCAATCGCGCTCCAAATACGGCGCCAAGCGTCCCAAAAAGGCCTAATTGCCCTTTTCAAAAAACAATCGGTGTCTGTTTGGCCTTGGCAGGCTAATGCAGACGTAGTGACCCGCAACACAGCAAATCTTTCTTTAAACAACTGTGTGGGTCGAGTAAGTGGGATATCTGTTGGTATCTCGCGGTGTTTGAAATAGCACCAACTGAAGCATAAGAGGTAAAAAATGCCACGTCGTCGTGAAGTCCCCAAACGTGAAATCCTGCCGGATCCCAAGTTCGGCAACGTAGAGCTGTCCAAATTCATGAACGTGATCATGGAAGGCGGCAAAAAAGCTGTAGCCGAACGCATCATTTACGGTGCGCTTGAGCAAATGGAAAAGAAAAGCGGCAAAGAGCCACTGGAACTGTTCATCACAGCCATCAACAACGTCAAGCCTATGGTTGAGGTAAAAAGCCGCCGTGTCGGTGGTGCCAACTACCAAGTGCCTGTTGAAGTGCGTCCTGTACGTCGCTTGGCGCTGTCTATGCGCTGGATTAAAGACGCTGCACGCAAACGTGGTGAAAAATCCATGTCCATGCGTCTGGCCAATGAACTGCTTGAGGCCGTAGAAGGTCGTGGCGGCGCCATGAAGAAACGTGACGAAGTGCACCGCATGGCCGAAGCCAACCGCGCATTCAGCCACTTCCGCTTCTAAGCAAATTCCGGGGCCGCCTACCAAGGTGGCTGGTGCAGTGAGTTGTCACATAACCTGTGTATATTCACTGCGCCCAAGGGCCTATGCCTCAGGCCATATCCATAACCCCAAGGAAAAATCATGGCTCGCAAGACTCCCATCGAGCGCTACCGCAATATCGGTATTTCTGCCCACATTGATGCTGGTAAAACTACCACATCCGAACGTATCCTGTTCTACACTGGCGTAACCCATAAACTGGGTGAAGTGCACGACGGTGCAGCCACCACCGACTGGATGGAACAAGAGCAAGAGCGCGGCATTACCATTACATCGTCTGCCGTTACCTGCTTTTGGAAAGGCATGGATTTAAGCCGTCCAGAGCACCGCATCAACATCATCGACACCCCCGGACACGTTGACTTCACCATTGAAGTGGAGCGTTCCATGCGCGTGCTTGACGGCGCTTGCATGGTGTACTGTGCTGTAGGTGGCGTACAACCCCAGTCTGAAACCGTTTGGCGTCAGGCTAACAAGCACAAAGTGCCACGTCTGGCCTTCGTAAACAAAATGGACCGCACAGGCGCCAACTTCTTCAAAGTTGTTGAGCAAATGCGTCTGCGCCTGAAGGCCAACCCTGTGCCAGTCGTCATCCCAATCGGCGCTGAAGACCGCTTCCAGGGCGTTGTTGACCTGATTAAGATGAAAGCCGTAATTTGGGATGAAGAATCCCAAGGCATGAAGTTCGAATACCAAGACATTCCTGCCGATCTGGTTGATACAGCTAACGAGTGGCGCGAAAAAATGGTTGAGTCAGCCGCTGAAGCCAGCGAAGAGCTGATGAACAAATACCTTGAAGAAGGTTCTTTGACAGAAGCTGAAATCATTGATGGTCTGCGTAAACGCACCATTGCCACTGAAATTCAGCCCATGCTGTGCGGCTCTGCCTTCAAGAACAAGGGCGTACAGCGCATGCTTGACGCAGTGCTTGACTTCCTGCCTTCGCCCAAAGACATTCCTCCAGTTGCAGGCCATGACGAAAACGAAAACGAAATCGTGCGTCAAGCCGAAGACGAGGAAAAATTCTCTGCGCTGGCATTCAAGCTGATGAGCGACCCCTTTGTTGGTCAGCTCACCTTTGTGCGCGTCTATTCAGGCATACTTTCTAAAGGCGACACCGTTTTCAACCCCATCAAAGGCAAACGCGAGCGTATTGGCCGTATCGTGCAGATGCACGCCAACGAGCGTCAAGAAATTGACGAGCTGCGTGCTGGCGACATTGCTGCCTGCGTTGGCTTGAAAGACGTTACAACTGGCGAAACACTTTGCGACCCCGCTGCACCTATCACCCTGGAGCGCATGGTATTCCCCGAGCCCGTTATTGCACAGGCCGTTGAGCCCAAAACCAAGGCTGACCAGGAAAAAATGGGCATTGCCCTGCAACGTCTGGCGCAAGAAGACCCCTCTTTCCGCGTCAAAACAGACGAAGAATCGGGTCAAACCATTATTTCGGGCATGGGCGAGCTGCACCTCGAAATTCTGGTCGACCGCATGAAGCGCGAATTCAACGTGGATGCCAACGTAGGTAAACCGCAAGTTGCTTACCGTGAAACCATCCGCAAAACCATTGAAGACAGCGAAGGTAAATTCGTTCGCCAGTCTGGTGGTAAAGGTCAATACGGCCACGTTGTGTTCAAAATCGAACCCAACGAAGCTGGTAAAGGCTTTGAATTTGTTGACGCCATCAAAGGCGGCGTTGTTCCACGCGAATACATTCCTGCAGTTGAAAAAGGCGTTATCGAAGCCTTGAACAGCGGCGTATTGGCTGGCTACCCCGTAGTTGACGTTAAAGTAACCCTGCACTTCGGCTCTTACCACGATGTGGACTCGTCCGAGCAGGCCTTTAAGATGGCAGCTATTTTCGGCTTCAAAGAAGGTTGCCGCAAAGCCAACCCCGTTATTCTTGAGCCCATGATGGCTGTTGAAGTAGAAACACCTGAAGACTATGCTGGTAACGTTATGGGCGACCTGTCGTCCAAACGCGGCATGGTGCAAGGTATGGACGACATGGTTGGCGGCGGCAAGAGCATTAAAGCTGAAGTGCCACTGTCTGAAATGTTCGGCTACGCTACTTCGCTGCGCTCCATGACACAAGGTCGTGCAACATACACGATGGAATTCAAACACTACGCAGAAGCTCCGCGCAACGTGTCTGAAGCCATTATTGCTGCTCGCGCCAAGTAATCAACTCCTGCTGGCTGGCTCTTAAGGCTGCCAGCGGGTTTGTCTGTCTGCGATGCTGCACCCCAGATTGCCCGTGATCAGGGAATCAGTGACAGCATGCAGACGTTAAACCTCCCACGGGCATTAGCTCATTACTGAAAAGGAAAGCCAATCATGGCCAAGGAAAAATTTGAACGCACCAAGCCG
>CAZUBE010000002.1:0-155953 GCA_964618495.1 uncultured Allobrachymonas sp.
GTCGCGCCTCACGCAGGCGCGTGGATTGAAACAAGGTGAGCAAGAACTTCCGCGCCTTGCTGCATGGGTCGCGCCTCACGCAGGCGCGTGGATTGAAACAAGGTGAGCAAGAACTTCCGCGCTTTGCTGCATGTCGCGCCTCACGCAGGCGCGTGGATTGAAACTTTGACAAGCTGTATGAACCGTCGTTGTTGATAGTCGCGCCTCACGCAGGCGCGTGGATTGAAACATGCTGCTCTCCTTAGTTGGTTACTTGTTTTGCCTGTCGCGCCTCACGCAGGCGCGTGGATTGAAACTGCACGATGCAATGCAATGGCGCAATTTGCAGGCGGTCACTTACCCGGGCGCAGGTCGCGCCTCACGCAGGCGCGTGGATTGAAACAATCTCTTAATCGAAACCTTGCAAGGTTAAACCCCGTCGCGCCTCACGCAGGCGCGTGGATTGAAACACGTTGCCGTTGCCGTGGGAATCAGACGAAAACAGGTCGCGCCTCACGCAGGCGCGTGGATTGAAACCTGACATATCCCATGCATCCCCCCAGACTAATCCCGCTTGTCGGGATTATGGCTGTAAAGTGGGTAAATTTTGCGTAGCAACGTGCAAAATCACTGTACTTATACCCAGATCACGAGACACAAAAAAGCCCTGATTCCGTAATGAAATCAAGGCTTTATGTAATTTCAGCGAATGTTACTGAAATTTGACTTGGTGCGCGAGGCCGGACTCGAACCGGCACGCCATTGCTGGCGTCAGGACCTAAACCTGGTGCGTCTACCAATTTCGCCACCCGCGCGGTTTTTCAAAAGTAGCGAGCAAGTACGTTTATCGTACATACAGTGCACTACACTAATGAATTAGGTAATTTTTGATTTTAACTCAAAAACATCCTGCTTTAATCGCTCAATGCTCTGCAAAGAGTCGGCCTGTCTTTGCATATGTTTGGTGTTTTCGTGTCAGCTCCTATACCTACATCTACCCATAACACACAAAACCACTACGAAAATTTTCCTGTGGCCAGTTTTTTGTGCCCTGCCACTATTCGCCCTGCTGTGGTTGCGATTTACAACTTTGCCCGTGTTGCAGATGATTTGGCAGACGAGGGGCAACAAACAGCCAACGAGCGGCTGCAGGCTTTGCAGAATTACCGCACTGCCCTACATGAGGCATGCAACAACACAGAGCTTTCTGGCGATATGCCATGGCGTAATGTAATGCAACCTTTGCAGGCAGCCATCAAGCTGCATCAGCTACCAGCGCAGCCGCTGCATGATCTGCTGACTGCTTTCGAGCGCGATGTGCGCAATACCGCCAGCAGTTATGTCTATAACGACTGGGACGATTTGGCTGACTATGCCAACTATTCTGCCAACCCGGTTGGTCGACTGATGCTGCATCTGTACGGTGTGCATGAGACACAAGCCATGCAGCAAAGCGATGCAATTTGTACTGCATTGCAGTTTTACAACTTCTGGCAGGATATTTCTGTGGATGTGGCGCGGCAGCGTTTTTATCTGCCTGCTGCACTATGCGCTCCGCTTGGTATTGATCCACGCCAACCAGCGGCTGCGCCTGCTGCTCAACGTCAGCAGTTGCTGCAAGCATTGCTTGAATATACCGATGTCCTGATGCACAGCGGTAAGGTTTTACCGCGCTTGGTTGCCCAACGCAGTAGCTGGCTAGCGGGGCTGGAGTTGCAGATGGTGGTGCAAGGCGGGCTACGCATTGGGCAAAAAACGCGCAAACTAGGCGCAAATGCTACTTGCCAGCGCCCCCGCTTGCATGCGGGTGATTTTCTGGCTGTGTTTGGCGCTGGTTTGGCTGGTTTGCTGTTTTGAAAATCGCTTTGCTGCTATCAGCCAGCAAGCTGCAGCCCGCTTGCAATATGACTTGTAGCGCAACGGGCGTGGCAACGGGCAAAGTTATTGCACTGGCGCAAGCGCTGTTTGCCAAGTTGCCGCTTGTGCCAGATTAGCCTAGCAAGGCCTGGGCAAATTCGTGTGCGTTGAATGTTTCCAGGTCTTCGAGTTTTTCGCCTACGCCTATGAAGTAGACGGGCACGGGTTTTTCGCGGGCAATGGCGCAGAGTACGCCGCCTTTGGCGGTGCCGTCTAACTTGGTGACTATCAAGCCCGTGAGTTGCAGTGCTTCGTCAAATGATTTGACTTGCGCCAGCGCGTTTTGCCCTGTGTTGCCGTCTATCACCAGCAGCACTTCGTGCGGTGCGGTGTCGCTGGCTTTGGTGATGGTGCGGCGGATTTTTTTCAGCTCGTCCATCAGGTGCAACTGGGTGGGCAAGCGGCCTGCGGTATCGACCAGCACCACGTCTTTGCTGCGTGCGCGGCCTGCGCTGATGGCATCGAAGCTCAAGGCGGCAGGGTCGCCGCCTGCGTTGCTGATGATTTCTACGGTGTTGCGGTCTGCCCAAACTGCCAATTGCTCGCGTGCGGCGGCGCGAAAGGTGTCGGCAGCAGCTAGCAGCACGGTTTGGCCACTGTTGCTTAAATGCTTGGTGAGTTTGCCGATGGATGTGGTTTTACCTGCGCCATTTACGCCTGCCACCATGATGACGGTAGGCGTGTATTGCCCAATGGTTAAGGGTTTTTGCAGCGGGGTGAGCAAATCTGCAATGGCATCAACCAGCAATTTTTTGACTTGTGCAGGCTCTGTAGTGCCTGTGGCTTTAACGCGCCGTTTCAAGTCTGCGAGCAAAAATTCGGTGGCTTGCACGCCTGCATCGGCCATGAGCAAGGCGGCTTCAAGGTCTTCGTAGAGTGCGTCATCAATTTGCGTTACGCCAAATACGGCGCTGATGCTGTTGCCTGTTTTTTTCAGGCCGCTTTTTAAACGATTGAACCACCCTGCCCTGCCCGCTGGCTCTGTTTGGCTTGGCTGCTCAGGTTCAGAGACAGAGGCGTCGGGCGCACCCGCATTAACTTCAGGGCTTGTTTCTTCAGCAGCGGCTGCCAATGCCGGCTGGATCAAATCATCATCAGCTTCTGCCTCTGCATTGGCTTGCGCCTCATTACTTTGCATGGCATTGCTCAGGCTTTGCTGCGCAATAGCCAAGAGCGCCTCATCGGGCTGATTCGTTTTTGCGACTTGAGCGGCGGGTGCTTTTTTCTTGAAAAAACCAAACATAGTATGGCAACAGAAACTGGAGGTTGGTAGGAGTTAAAAACCGCCCTTGCTGCATAGAAAAGCAGTCAATCAGGCATTTTGCGATCTGGAGGCTGACTATACACGAGCCATGTTGTCTGGCAGAGAAAAATGCTACGTCCTGCTACACAGCGCTAACCAATTAGCACTTTTGCTGCCTGTGCTTTTTCTTGAGGCAGGCCAAGCCAGACATGGGCGGCCTGCGCCAGCCGCTGTGGTCTTGCTGTTGCCAACAGTGTAAGCTGTGCCGTGTGCGACCCATTTCGCAGCAATTGCGCCTGCTCAAGCAAGCGGCGGGTATGTCGCGCTACAGGCTCACCTGGCTCAATAAGCTGTACCTGTTTGCCAACCAGCTGCTTGATGGTATGCGCGGCAAAGGGGTAGTGGGTGCAGCCCAAAACCAAGGTATCAATGCCTGCCAGATGCGTCTGTTTTGTGGTGCAGGCATCTTCTGGCACAACTCCAGCGCTTTCTCTGGTCTCATCTTCTCTCACGCTTGCACCAGCAAAGGGGCGCATGGCATCCACATAGCGCTGGCACAAACTGCGAACGGTTTCACCGTCGGGGTTGGCTTGCCCGTCAAGCGCATTTTCAATGGCCAAAGCCAGCCCATTGCAAGCCAGCACCTGCACCTGACAGGATCCGCGCCAGTTGTGCAGCAGTTGCTGGAACTTTTCACTTTGTACGGTTGCACGCGTCGCCATGATGCCAATATGACCAGTGCGGCTTATTTGCGTAGCGGGTTTTAGTGCTGGCTCAATGCCAATCAGAGGCAATTCAGGCCATGTTTGGCGCAGGGTTTGCACAGCGTGCGCCGTAGCTGTATTGCACGCTACAACCAATGCCTTGATGTGGTGCTGCTCAATCAGGTAGCGGGTGATTTGCAGGCTGCGCTGCACGATTTCAGCGCTGCTACGCTCACCATAGGGTGACCAGGCAGTATCAGCCAGATAGACCATGTCTTCGTGCGGCAGCAGGCGCAAAAGCTGGCGCAAAACGCTTAAGCCGCCAACGCCACTATCGAAAACCCCGATGGGTGCAGCTGCATGAGGCAAGACGTGCATATGAAAGTCAAAAGGCAAGGCGAACCACACAAGCAGCACACAGCCACAGCAATATGACCATTGCTTCAGCGTTTTGTGTGCATGCCATGTTGGGCATTGTTTTATGCCTGCACCAGACTAATACCCTTGAACTCGCCCGAAGCGATACGCTTTTGCCACTCGGCTGGCGCAGCATCGTGCACACTGGTGCCTTTGGCATCAACCGCTACGGTTACAGGCATATCGACCACATCAAACTCGTAAATCGCCTCCATGCCCAAATCTTCAAAGCCCGCAACACGCGCCGCCTTAATGGCCTTGCTCACCAAATATGCCGCGCCACCCACCGCCATAAGATAGGCACTTTGGTGTTTTTTGATGGCCTCAATGCCTACAGGCCCACGTTCGGATTTGCCAATCATAGCTATCAGTCCAGTTTGTGCCAGCATCATTTCGGTAAAGCCGTCCATGCGCGTAGCGGTAGTTGGGCCTGCCGGGCCTACCACCTCATCACGCACCGGATCAACTGGCCCCACATAGTAAATAACGCGATTGGTAAAGTCCACAGGCAATTTTTCGCCTTTGGCCAGCATATCGGCGATGCGCTTGTGTGCTGCATCGCGCCCGGTAAACATTTTGCCGTTGAGCAACAAGGTATCGCCTGGCTGCCAGCTTGCTATTTCTGCTTTGGTCAGTGTGTTCAGATCCACACGACGGCTTTGCTGTGTATTGGGCGTCCAGTCCAGTTTGGGCCAGACATCAAGGCTGGGTGGATCAAGGTAAACGGGGCCACTGCCGTCCATCACCAAATGTGCGTGGCGTGTAGCGGCACAATTGGGAATCATGGCTACCGGCTTGCTGGCTGCGTGGGTGGGATACATGGCAATTTTGACGTCCAGCACCGTAGTCAAGCCGCCCAAGCCCTGTGCGCCTATCCCCAAGGCATTGACTTTCTCGAACAGTTCCAGTCGCAATTCTTCAACCTGCGTGAGTTTTTCGCCCTTGCCAGCCTTGGTCTGCAACTGGTACATATCAATGTCTTCCATCAGGCTTTGCTTGGCCAGTAGCATGGCTTTTTCTGCCGAGCCGCCAATGCCTATGCCCAGCATACCGGGTGGACACCAGCCTGCGCCCATTTCAGGTACGCTTTTAAGCACCCAGTCAACCAGACTGTCAGACGGGTTGAGCATGGCAAATTTGGTTTTGTTTTCGCTACCACCACCCTTGGCAGCCACACCTATCTCAAGGGTGTTGCCGGGCACGATTTCGCTGTAGATGATGGCAGGAGTGTTGTCGCGCGTATTTTTGCGGGTAAAGTGCGGGTCTGCCACCACGCTGGCACGCAGTGGATTGTCGGGGTCGGTATAGGCACAGCGCACGCCTGCATTGATAGCATCTTCCAGGCTGCCACTAAAGCCCTCAAAGCGCACATCCATGCCAATTTTCAGAAACACATTGACCATACCCGTGTCCTGACACACTGGCCTGTGCCCCAAAGCTGCCATTTTGCTGTTGGTCAGAATCTGAGCCATGGCATCTTTAGCCGCAGACGACTGTTCACGCTCATAGGCGCGAGCGAGATGCGAAATATAGTCGGCAGGATGGTAGTAACTGATGTACTGCAAAGCTGCAGCAATAGTTGCGATCAGATCTTCCTGCAAAATGACAGTAGGCATAGTCAAAATTCCTGTGTAGCTGAAAAATAAAAAACACACTAAAGGCAATACCCCTATTGTCTTAGGTTTTTTTGGCAATTACATGCCCATGGCTGTTTTACCAGAGTGCAAGCAATGGTTAACCGTGAAAAAATCAAGATTCAAAAACAAAAAACAGCCTCCACGTAAGCATTTCGATCAGCAATCATGCAAATGGTGCGACAATTTTTCATTCTATGCGCCGCACATGAAAAACTTCTTTCAGTATGAGAAGCTGTTTAGAATAGCGTCTATGCGCGCCCTTGAGTACGTCAGACTTTGTTGCGTCTGAAAAACGCAGGGAAATGCATGTTTTTTTCCGTCCATCCATTTATTTTTCAGGATATTTATGACCATCGAACGCACCCTGTCCATCATCAAGCCCGACGCAGTTGCCAAAAACGTAATCGGCCAGATTTACTCCCGTTTTGAAGGCGCTGGCCTGAAAATTGTGGCTTCCAAAATGGCACATCTGTCACGCCGTGAAGCCGAGCAGTTCTATGCTGTGCACAAAGAGCGCCCCTTCTTCAAGGATCTGGTTGATTTCATGATTTCCGGCCCTGTCATGATTCAGGTACTGCAGGGTGAAAACGCCATCCTCAAAAACCGCGAACTGATGGGCGCAACCGATCCGAAAAAAGCCGACAAAGGCACCATTCGCGCCGATTTTGCCGACAGCATTGACGCCAACGCCGTGCATGGCTCCGATGCGCCCGAAACTGCTGCAGTAGAGGTAGCATTCTTCTTCCCAGGCATGCAGGTTTTCGCACGCTAATTCTGCTTTGCGCCATGCCAGCCATGGCGCATGTATTTTGCTTTTTGCCCTGCCATGACTACATCACCTACCAATTTGCTCAATTTCGATTTAGACGGACTGGTAGACTGGTGCGCCCAACTGGGTGAAAAGCGCTTTCGTGCCGTCCAGCTTTTTCGCTGGATCCACCAAAAAGGCGTATCCGACTTTGCCGCCATGAGCGACTTGGCGCAATCGCTACGCAACAAGCTCCTGCAGGAAGCCACCGTACAGGCAATGCCTGTCATAACGCAGCACATTTCTGCTGATGGCACCATCAAATGGCTGTTTGATGTGGGCGATGGCAACGCGATTGAATCTGTTTTCATTCCCGAAACCGACCGTGGCACACTCTGCGTATCTTCGCAAGCAGGTTGTGCCGTAGGTTGCCGCTTTTGCTCTACGGGACATCAGGGTTTTAGCCGAAACCTTACTACTGGCGAAATCATTGCACAGCTCTGGTTTGCCGAACATTTTCTGCGCAAGCATCTCAACACCACCGAGCGCGTCATTTCCAACGTGGTCATGATGGGTATGGGCGAGCCGCTGCACAACTACACGGCGCTGATTCCGGCTCTCAAAACCATGCTTGATGACCATGCCTATGGCCTGTCGCGCCGGCGCGTAACCGTTTCAACCTCTGGCGTAGTGCCCCGTATTGACCGGCTGGCACAAGACTGCCCTGTCGCACTGGCCGTATCACTGCATGCCAGCAACGATGCATTGCGCGATGCACTCGTTCCCCTGAATCTGAAATTCCCCCTGGCTGAATTGTTAGGCGCATGCCAGCGTTATCTGGCTTATGCACCACGTGATTTCATCACCTTTGAATACTGTATGCTTGACGGAATCAACGACCAGCCACAGCATGCACAAGAATTACTGCAACTGGTGCAATCTACTGGCCGGGGCGCCTGGTGCAAATTCAACCTGATTCCGTTTAATCCTTTTCCTGAATCTGGTCTATACCGCTCACCCCAGGCGGCAGTTGAGCAATTTGCCAGCATACTCAATGCTGCAGGCATAGTCACCACCATCCGCAAAACTCGCGGTGATGACATTGACGCAGCCTGTGGCCAGTTGGCTGGTGATGTAAAAGATCGTACCCGCGTTGAGCAGCGCATAGTACTGCAACGTCAGGCTGCTGCTTTGTTAACCAATACACAATAAAGAGAAAACCATGACAACCAGACTACAGCACCCCTCCAGCACCCACTCATGGGCATTGACTGCCTTGCTGTCCGCTTGCTGCCTTCTGGGGCTGCCTGTTTTAACTGGTTGCGCCAGTGATGGTAGCAGTACTCGTGCATCTTCTGACGAAATCATGACCTCTTACGACATGACCGACGACCGTCGCCGTGCCCTCATCCGTCTGCAACTGGCCATGGGTTATGTCGAACGCGAACAATACGAAATTGCGCTGGACGAAGTCAAACGCGCTCTGGCTGCTGACCCCAATTTTTCAGCAAGCTATAACATGCGTGGCTACATTTACAACAAACTGGGCGAAAAAGCTCTGGCTGAAGAGAGTTTCCGCCGCTCGCTCTCGCTCAATCCCCGCGATGGCGATGCGCAACAAAATCTGGGATTCTTTCTGTGTGAACAGGCGCGTTATGACGAAGCGCGACAGTTCTTCGATATGGCTTTAGCCAACCCCACATACCAGAATAAAAACAAGACCCGCATTGCCATGGCTGTGTGTGAAATGAAGGCAGGCAACTCTAGCGCTGCCGAATCCATGCTACTGACTGCATACGAAGAAGACACACGCAACTCCGCTGCTGCCAATGCCTTGGCCGAACTGTATTACAACCGGCATGATTACCGCA
Source organism: uncultured Allobrachymonas sp. (assembly GCA_964618495.1). GTDB lineage: Bacteria > Pseudomonadota > Gammaproteobacteria > Burkholderiales > Burkholderiaceae_C > Brachymonas. Next base: position 8,517 of record CAZUBE010000002.1, read on the forward strand.
AGGCAACCATGTACGCCAGTCAAGCCAATATGCGCAGTTCAGCCACTGCAGAATCTCTTTGGCTGGCGATCAAAATTGAGCACCGGCTGGGCAACCAGAGTGGTGTTACACGCTATGCGCGCCAATTGCGCGAAAGTTTTCCTGAATCACGCGAACTGCGTTTGTATGAACGCGGCGCGTGGAACAATTAACGTGTCAAAGAGGCTCTTCTCATGGATGAAGCAGGCAACAACGATACTGCCATAAACAACACCTCTCAGGCTTCGGCGCAACAACATGTGGAAATTACCGCTGGCGAACTACTCAAGGCCATGCGCGAACGCGCTGGAGTAGAGCTGGAAACCATCGCTACAGCACTCAAGGTCAGCACGCAAAAATTGCAAGCACTTGAAGCCAATGACTTTACGGTCATGCCAGCAGCATGCTTTACCCGTGGTCTGGCTGCAAGCGTTTGCCGCCATCTGGGCCAAGACCCTGCTCCAGTTCTGGAGAAAATTCCTGACGACAAACCCGCCTCTCATACAACCACTGAAGCAAATACCTCACCAAAACATGTAGAAACCGTAATTTCTACAGGAGTGCGTAGTAAATTTACAGCCCGCTCCATGCTGGTCATTGCAGGCATTGTGCTTTTGCTGGCAGCTGCGGCCATATTTACTGTGCCCTCACTAACCAGCCGGTTTAACAATATAGGTCGCGAAAAAGCAGAGCCAGCCAGTACACCGTCTGTCTCAACCCAAAGCATTCCGGCCGAACCTGAAACTGCGGCCAGTACTCCTGCACAAGCTGCTGCCAGTCAGCCACTTGCTGCAGCCAGCACACCACAGTCTGGCGCCAGCGAAAACGTATTGCAAATCACTGCTACAGGCAATACATGGGCCAAAGTCAGCTCTTCCTCTGGCAAAACACTTTACAGACGAAATCTGGTTGCAGGGCAAACGCATAATGTGCCAATCACAAAATACCCTGTATACGTTGAGGTCGGCAAAACAGAAAATACCCAAATTACTGATCGCGGCACTCCCCTGAATTTAAGCAGCCTTGCCAGTCAGGGTCACGCCCGCTTTGAACTCACCCCCTGATGACATCTTCCAACATTCAAGTGCCAGTACCACTGGCAGCTCCCAGTAAACACCAAACCCTGCAAGCCACTATCCAGCATGGTGACTGCATAGTCACCGTAGGCGGTGATGCGCCCGTGCGCGTGCAATCCATGACCAATACCGACACGGCTGACGCCATAGGCACAGCCATTCAGGTCAAGGAGCTGGCCGTAGCTGGCTCTGAACTGGTACGTATCACGGTAAACACCCCCGAAGCCGCGCAAGCCGTGCCCCACATCCGCGAGCAGCTTGATCGCATGGGCATAGCCGTACCGCTGATAGGCGATTTTCACTTCAACGGCCACAAACTGCTGACTGAGTTTCCCGACTGTGCCCAAGCCCTGTCCAAATACCGCATCAACCCGGGCAACGTCGGCAAAGGCGATAAAAAAGACAAGCAGTTTTCGCAAATGATTGAAGCTGCTCTGCAATGGAACAAGCCTGTGCGCATCGGCGTAAACTGGGGCAGTCTGGACCAAGAATTGCTCGCGCAACTGATGGACGAAAACCAGCAACGCAGCCAGCCTTGGTCTGCCCAGCAAGTCATGTATGAGGCGCTGATTACATCGGCTGTTGGCTCTGCCGACCGTGCCGTTGAGCTTGGCATGGCACGCCAGCAGGTGCTGCTTTCGTGCAAAGTCAGTGGCGTACAAGACCTGATTGCTGTTTATCGTGCGCTTGCGCAACGCTGCAACTACCCCCTGCATCTGGGGCTGACTGAGGCAGGCATGGGTGTCAAAGGCACGGTTGCCTCCAGCGCGGCACTGGCCATACTGCTGCAAGAAGGCATTGGAGACACCATCCGCGTATCGCTCACACCCCAGCCGGGTGAATCACGCACGCAAGAAGTCGTTGTTGCATCAGAAATCTTGCAGGCACTGGGCTTGCGCAACTTTGTGCCCAGCGTTACTGCATGCCCGGGCTGTGGCCGCACTACCAGCAGCACCTTTCAAGAGCTAGCCAAACAGATTGATGATTTTTTACGCGAGCAAATGCCCGTTTGGCGCAAACAATACCCGGGGGTAGAAAACCTCAAAATCGCCGTCATGGGCTGTATTGTGAATGGCCCGGGCGAGAGCAAACATGCCGATATTGGCATTAGCTTGCCGGGCAAAGGCGAAGCAACAGCCGCACCTGTATTTATCGATGGAGAAAAGGCTGTTACGCTGCGTGGCGATGCAATAGCCCAAGAGTTTCAAACCATCGTTACCGACTACATCCAGAAACGCTTTAGCAGCACTTCAGCCCACTGATTTTCATCTTTGCGCTGTGCATTCCATAAGCTGCACAGCCTCTCTTTTTATTGTTGGAATTTAAAAAATATGGCCGAAAAAATCACCGCCATCAAAGGTATGAACGACATCCTGCCACCCGAATCAGCCCACTGGGAATGGCTTGAAGACAAGGTGCGCTGCGTTATGGCGCGGTTCGCGTTTCGCAACATCCGCACCCCTATTGTTGAACAAACGGGGCTATTCGTACGCAGTCTGGGCGAAGTCACCGATGTGGTTGAAAAAGAAATGTACTCGTTTGAGGACAAGCTCAACGGTGAAGCCCTGACCCTGCGCCCCGAAGCCACCGCTGGCGTTGTGCGCGCCACCGTTGAGCACAACCTGCTGTACGAGGGCGGGCGCCGCCTGTACTACATGGGCCCCATGTTCCGCCACGAGCGCCCCCAGCGCGGGCGCTACCGCCAGTTTCACCAGATTGGCGCAGAATCGCTGGGCTTTGCTGGCGCCCATGTTGATGCCGAAGTCATCTTGCTGGCGCACACGCTCTGGCAAGAGCTAGGCATACGCGATGTGCGCCTTGAAATCAACAGCCTGGGGCAACCCGATGAGCGCAAGCAGCACCGCGCCGCACTCATTGCCTACTTTGAGCAGCACGCTGCCCTGCTCGACGAAGATGCCCGCCGCCGCCTGCACAGCAACCCGCTGCGCATACTCGATACCAAAAACCCTGCCATGCAGGAGATGGTTGCCGCTGCGCCGCGTCTGATTGACTTTTTGGGCGCAGACTCGCTCGCAAGCTTTGAGGCACTGCAAGCCATACTCACCGCCAATGGCATAGCCTTTAGCATCAACCCGCGTTTGGTACGCGGGCTTGATTACTACAACTCCACCGTGTTTGAATTCATCACCGAAAGCCTGGGCTCGCAAGGCACCATCTGCGCGGGTGGACGTTACGACTACTTGATTGACCAAATCGGCGGCAAATCTGCGCCCTGCGTAGGCTGGGCATCTGGCATGGAGCGCGTGCTTGAGCTGCTCAAAGAGCAAAACCTGCTGCCCGCTGCTGCTGTGCCTGATGCGTACGCCATCATCCCCGATGCTGCCGCCCTGCCAGTAGCCCTGCAAACCCTGCAACAACTGCGCTTGGCTGGTGTGCGGGTGCAAATGCACGCCAGCGCCTCAGGCGATATGGGAAGCTTCAAATCGCAATTCAAAAAAGCCGATTCAAGCGGTGCACGCTACGCATTGATATTTGGCTCTGATGAACTGGCCGAAGGCTGTGTTACCGTTAAAAACCTGCGCGACGGCACAGGTGAGCAAAGCAAAAAAGTACTGGCACAGCTGCAAAACTGGGCGAACAGCCTACAATCTCCTCTTTAATTGCATTTATTTCCCTTTTGCCCTGAACAATACGCACCATGCTTATAAAAACACACAAACTCAACCACGAAGAACAGGAAAAACTTGCCTCCATCGGGCATTTCTGGAAAACATGGGGGCCTGTCCTTAGTGCAGCCGTGTTGGCAATCCTGCTGGCTTTTGCTGGCTGGCACGGTTACCAGTGGTATCAGGGCAAACAAGCTGCCAAGGCAAGCACGCTGTTTGAGCAGGTACTGGCTGACGCACAATCAGGCGACAGTGCCAAATTGGCCACCAGCTTCAAACAAATGCAGGATAGTTACGCATCAACCGCACACGCACAACATGCAGGCATGATCGCTGCCAGAGTTTTTTATGAGCAAGGCCAAAGTGACCAAAGCCGTGCTGCTCTGTCTTTTGTAGCCGGTCAATCGACCGACAAGGGGTTACAAAGTGCTGCTAAACTGCAACTGGCTGGCTTGATGCTGGAACAAAAGCAATACGACGAAGCCATCAAGCTGCTCAAAGCGGACATTGAGCCGTCTTATGCAGCACTTGCAGCAGACCGTTTGGGTGACGCCTACGCCATGCAAAACAAAACAGCCGAAGCCATTAGCGCATATACCAAAGCATGGCAAAGCCTGCCTGCCGAACAACCCTATCGCCAAATGGTTGCCGTTAAACTGGGCGGGCTTGGTGTGGATGTATCTGCGCCATCTGCCTCATCACCTGCTGCAGCCAATGCTGCTGCTAGCGCAAAATAAGGGTTTCTTTTGTCTATCTCAGCATCCGAAACAGGAACAAAATTCGCCATGCCTACCATCCGCACCAAAACAGTCTTGCTGGCCGCATGCCTCAGCTCTTTTCTGGCCGCATGTTCAGGCTATAAGCCAACACCACCCAGCCCATTGCAAGCTAATCCTGCCACCAGCCCGGTAGCTACCAGCTGGTCTGTCAAACTGGCGCGTGAGTTGCAATTTCCCTTGCAGATAGCCTCGCAAGGCGATCAGGTGCTTGTAGCTGATGGTGGCGGCTTGGTGCAAGCTCTAAGCGCATCAACGGGCGCTACCAGTTGGAGCTTTCAGGCAGGTACCCCCCTGTCGGCTGGCATAGGCTTTGACGGCAACACTGCTGCCGTTGTCACGCAAGACTCACAACTACTCGTGTTTCGCAGCAGCGGCATTGTGTGGCGCACAACTCTGCTGTCCCCGACCTATACCGCACCACTGGTATCTGGCGGCAGGGTGTTTGTACTGGGCTCTGACCAAAGTATTACCGCTTTTGATGGCAGTAATGGCTACAAGCTCTGGCAGCATAAAGCACGCCTGCCCGAAGGCAGCCTGGTATTGCGTCAGGCATCGTTGCTAAGCGCTGCCAATGGCAATTTGCTGGTTGGTGTCAATGGCCGCATTGTTACTCTCAATCCCGATAATGGCAATCCACTGGGCGAAACAGTACTGGCTCAGGGACGTGGCAGCAATGCGCTGTCTCAGGTGATTGACTTGATGACACCGGCTTCGCGTCAGGGCAATAGCCTGTGCGCCCGCGTTTACCAGTCATCGGTTGGCTGCATCAAACTTTCTGGTGGTCTGGACTGGACTCAAGCCAACACAGGCTCTACCGGTATTGCTGGCGACGCACAAACAGTCGTCGGCACCGATAGCACAGGTGTAGTCACGGCATGGTCGCGTGCTGATGGCAAGGTTTTGTGGAAAAACAACACGCTTCAGCACCGTAATTTAAGTGCACCACTGCTGGTTGGCAACAGCGTAGTAGTTGGTGATGCACAAGGCTGGATGCATGTGCTTTCCCGCAAAGACGGTAGCCTGCGCAACCGCGTAGCCATTGATACCTCTGCCATTCAAAACGCACCGGTACTGGTTGGCAACACGGTTGTTGTAGTAAGTAACAAAGGAGTGGTTGCTGGTCTGCAAGTCCAGTAAACCCTGCAAACCAATGAAACCTGTTATTGCCCTGGTCGGGCGGCCCAACGTGGGCAAATCCACCCTATTTAACCGTCTGACCAAAACGCGCGACGCTATTGTGGCCGATTTTGCAGGCCTGACCCGCGACCGCCACTATGGCAACGGTAAACACGGGCGGCGCGAATTTATCGTTATCGACACAGGCGGCTTTGAACCGGATGCAGGTGAAGGCAGCATCTACCGTGAAATGGCGCACCAAACGCGCCAGGCCGTTGCCGAAGCCGATATTGTGCTGTTTATCGTTGATGCGCGCCAAGGCTTGTCTGCCCAAGACCACGATATTGCCAACTACCTGCGCCGTCTTGGTAAACCCAGCATTTTGGTAGCCAATAAAGCCGAAGGCATGGACCCCAGCCGACAGCAACTGGTTGATTTTTACGAGCTGGGGTTGGGCGAGATTTACGCTGTTTCTGCCGCGCACGGTCAAGGGATACGCTCGCTGGTTGATTTGGCGCTCGACACCATCCACATCCCCGAGCCAGAAGAAGACGAAACCCCGCAGCCCGCCAGCGATACTATCAAACTGGCCGTTGCGGGTCGTCCCAATGTGGGCAAATCTACCTTAATCAACACCTGGCTTGGTGAAGAGCGTTTGGTCGCTTTCGATCTGCCTGGCACCACGCGCGATGCCATTTCTGTGCCATTTGTACGCAAAGGCCAAAAATACGAGCTGATTGACACTGCTGGCCTGCGCCGCAAGGGCAAGGTATTCGAAGCAATTGAAAAATTCTCAGTCGTTAAAACCCTGCAAGCCATTGAGTCGGCTAACGTTGTGCTGTTGCTGCTTGATGCCACGCAAGGTGTAACCGATCAAGACGCGCACATTGCAGGCTACATCCTCGAATCTGGCCGTGCTGTGGTCCTGGCAATTAACAAATGGGATGCGGTTGATAGCTACCAGCGTGAGTTGGTACTGCGCTCGGTCGAGTCGCGTCTGGCATTTTTGAAATTTGCGGCCATGCACTACATTTCCGCACAAAAGCGGCAGGGACTTGGCCCCGTATGGGATGCCATTGCACAAGCCCACGCTGCCGCCAACTGCAAAATGTCTACACCTGTGCTCACCCGCTTGCTGCATGAAGCTGTGCAGTTTCAGGCTCCGAAACGCAGCGGCATGTTCCGCCCCAAACTGCGCTATGCCCACCAAGGCGGCATGAACCCGCCCATTGTGGTGGTGCATGGCAACTCGCTCGAAGGCGTAACCGATAGCTATAAACGCTACCTCGAAGGGCGCTTTCGCCAGCATTTCAAACTCATCGGCACACCGCTGCGCATCGAGATGAAAGTCTCGCACAACCCCTACGTCGACAAGCAATAATTTTGCCTTGCGCGTTTTGACGAAAAACTCTCTGCCAGTGGCCTGCATAGTGTTAAAGCACACTATTTATTAAAGCACGCCATTGTTTTCTGGAGTTTCTATCTGCAATGACCCCAAGTACCATCCAAATTATCGCTGCTGCTCTGTTTTTTATAGCTATTGCCCACACTTTTGCCACGCGGTTTTTTGAAAGGCTTTCGCATAAAAATCCACGTCACGCTGGTATATGGCACTTGTTGGGCGAAGTTGAAATCGTTTTCGGCTTTTGGGCAATGGTATTGGTATTGCTGATGTTTGCCATACAGGGCTCTGAAGAAGCCACCAAATACATAGACACACGCAACTTTACGGAGCCGCTGTTCGTATTTACTGTCATGGTCATGTCGGGCACGCGCCCGATTCTGCAAACCGCTACAGCGCTGGTGGCTGCAACAGCCAAACTCCTGCATCTGCCTGGTAGCAGCGGCAGCTATCTGGCTGTATTGATTCTGGCTCCACTACTGGGCTCTTTCATTACCGAGCCTGCCGCCATGACACTGGCTGCCATGCTGCTGGGGCAACAGTTTCTCAGTAGAGAAGTTTCAGAAAAACTCAAATACGCCACTCTGGGCGTACTGTTCGTAAATATCTCTATTGGCGGCACGCTTACCAACTTTGCTGCACCTCCTGTGCTTATGGTTGCTGCGCCCTGGCAATGGGATATGGGTTTTATGCTGTCACACTTTGGCTGGAAGGCGGCTTTGGCTGTTTGCGTCAACGCTATTGGCGTAACCGTGTTATTTCGCAAAGAACTTGTCAATCTGCCCCCTGCACCTGCCAGCAGCAGCAAACCCGTACCCGCGCTACTCATTGCAGCCAATATTTTGCTGCTGGCTGGTGTCGTGGTTTTTGCGCACCACCCTGCAATTTTTCTGGGCATGTTTTTGCTGTTTCTTGGGCTATCTTCTGCCTACATCAGACATAGCGACCGCCTGATTTTGCGCGAAGCCTTGCTGGTAGCTTTCTTTTTGGCTGGTTTGGTAGTGCTGGGCGGATTGCAGCAATGGTGGTTGCAACCCGTGCTGTTGCAGATGAACAGCAATCAGGTGTTTTTCGGAGCCACCATACTCACCGCATTTACCGATAATGCCGCCCTCACCTACTTGGGCTCGTTGGTTTCTGGTCTTTCTGATGAGTTTAAATACGCTCTGGTAGCTGGTGCAGTTACAGGTGGTGGCCTTACGGTTATCGCCAACGCTCCCAACCCCGCGGGCATTGCCATTTTACGCCCTCACTTCAAGTACGGCGCAGTCAAACCGCTGGGTCTGTTCATGGCTGCATTGCCCGCTACCATCGTAGCGGGGCTGGCATTTTTATTGCTCTAATTAAATACGGATTTATTCCCGGCTCAACTCAAAACGCAGCAAGCCACCATTTCCGAGCAGACGCTCATCCAGACAACTACTGTACGCTGACGATAGATTCTCGAGTGCGCGGAAATGACAAAGCCCAACAGAAAAATGCACGCTCACAGCAAAAGCGACAAAATTAGTGCCTTGCAAGCCGGTTAAAAAAGCAGATGCTCACCCGCGTTATCACCACCCAATATCACATAGTTGGTTTTGCGAATATCCATCAGATTGGTACCGCCTGCGTAGCTGATTGAGCTTTGGATGTCTTGCTGCATTTCAATCAAGGTATCAGCCAGCTTGCCTTTAATCGGCTCCAAAATACGCTTGCCTTCGACGTGGCGGTATTCACCCTTGTTAAAGTCGCTGGCCGAACCGTAATACTCTTTGAACAGTTCTCCATCCACCTCGACCGTTTTGCCAGGAGACTCTTCATGCCCTGCAAACAGCGAACCAATCATGACCATACTCGCACCAAAGCGGATAGATTTGGCAATATCACCGTGGCTGCGGATGCCACCGTCAGCAATGATGGGTTTGGTTGCCACGCGGGCACACCATTTCACGGCACTGAGCTGCCAGCCACCTGTGCCAAAGCCCGTTTTCAGTCTGGTAATGCAGACTTTGCCCGGACCAATACCCACCTTGGTGGCATCTGCCCCCCAGCTTTCAAGATCAATCACTGCTTCAGGCGTACCAACGTTGCCAGCGATGATAAAGCTCTCTGGTAGTCTGGTCTTGATATAGGCAATCATCGCCTTGACGTTGTCGCTATGGCCGTGTGCAATATCAATCGTGATGTAGGCAGGCGTTAGACCTTCGGCAACCAGTTGATCAACGGTGGCACGGTCACTGGCTTTGACACCCAAAGAAATACTGGCAAACAAGCCGCGCTCGTGCATGCTGCGCACAAAGGCTACATTGTCCAAATCAAAACGGTGCATCACGTAGAAATAGCCGTTTGCTGCCAACCACTGGCAAACAGTTTCATCTACCACCGTTTTCATATTGGCAGGTACTGCGGGTATCTTGAAACGGTGTGCGCCCAATTGCACGCTGCTGTCGCACTGGCTACGGCTTTCTACCAGACATTTGCGGGGCAATAAGAGGATGTTGTCGTAGTCAAAAATTTGCATGGGTGCTTTCTGAAAAATAAAGTCAAAAAATCAGTACCGCATATACAGCATCAATGTACATGGTGCAGATTGCTTGCACCAACTGTAAAACATTTTTGAATACCACAGCGCATACCCACGCAATGATACACAGGCGGCAAGTGCCGAGATTGCAAGAAAGAAGATGACAACAACAGGGGCTGATATTTATTGCACTGCCGCCCAGTCCTGCTCGCTGATGTGTACATGCACGCTGGTGCCTGCTGGCAGCAAGTCACTGCTGCGGCGGTTCAAGCGATCTACCCACAGGCACACACCCTTCACATCCAGATGGTAGCGGATAACGTTACCCAGCAACTGGTGCTTGAGCACACTGGCCTGCAGACTACCGTTGCCGGCCTGACTGGTCATCACTATGGCCTCAGGGCGCAATGCAATCTGTTCTGTACCGTTGTAGGCAAACAGGTGCCGCGCCTGCTCGGCACTCAACAGGTTGTAATTTCCCATAAAGCCGGCAACCAGTGCGTTGGCCGGACGTGTGTAAACATCTTCGGCGCTGCCCATTTGCAGGATGCTGCCTTTGTTCATGACAAAGATGCGGTCGGACATTTGCAAGGCTTCTTCCTGATCGTGGGTAACAAACAGGGTGGTTAGGCCAAGCTGCTGCTGGATGTCGCGAATCTGACCGCGCAGGCTCTTGCGTATAGGTGCATCCAGCGCAGAAAGCGGCTCATCAAGCAGCAAAATGCGTGGGCGCATCACCAGTGCACGCGCCAGTGCAACACGCTGGCGCTGTCCGCCTGAGAGGGCTGCAGGGTAGCGTTTTTCTTTGCCCACAAGCTCTACCAGCTCTATGGCCTGCGCTACACGGCGGCTTATTTCATCGGGTGCACAGCGGTGCATTTTCAGGCTAAAGGCAATGTTTTGCTGCACTGTCATATTGGGAAACAGTGCGTAGTTCTGAAACACCATGCCTATGCTGCGCTGCTGGGGTGCTGTGCGGGTAATGTCTTGTCCATCAACGCTCAGGCTACCTGAGTCTGGCTCTGTCAGGCCTGCTATGCAGCGCAACAAGGTGGATTTGCCGCACCCCGAAGGCCCCAGCAAGGTAACCAGCTCACCGCGCTCTATCGTGCAGTTGATGCCTTCGAACACTGGAGTGTCGCCATAGCGTTTACACAACTGGCGTATTTCAACGTAGCTCATAAAAATCAGTCTTTCTGGCGCGTTAGCCACAAGGCCAGCCATGTCAATGCCAGCGTGATAAAAAAGTAGCTCATCACAATCGCACTGGTAAAGTGCCCACTGGTTTGGCGCACGCTGTAGAGGTAGATTTGCAGTGTTTCAAACTGTGTGCCTGTCAGCATGTTGGCAAAAACAAATTCACCCAGCAGCACTGAAAACGATACAAATGCCGATGCCAGCAAGGCCTTGGCGCTATTGGGCAACACCACCCACCAAAATGCCTGTAGCGAACTTGCTCCAGCCAGATGTGCAGCATCCATCAGGTCGTGCAGTGCCAATGCGTGCAGGCGATCAGATACGGCACGGTAGATAAAAGGCAGCACCACAGTAAAGTAGCATCCCAGCAGTATCCAGGGCGTACCTACAATGGGCAAAGGATCCTCAGCATAGATTTGCAGCAAGCCGACCGAAGCCACAACTGGCGGCATGGCAAAAGGCATGAGAACCAGTACATTCATCGCACGATCAAGCCGGCCAAAACGGTACACCACTACAAATACCGCTGGCACAACCACCAGCGCGGACAGCAGCAGCGTACCTGCAATCAACACCAGTGTTCGGCCCATTGCGAGCAAGAAGCGGGGCGTTTGCCACAGTGTGATATACCATTTGAATGTCAACCCGTCAGGAACAATGGTTGCACCCCAGCTTGAAGCCAGTGAATACAGCAAGGTTGCCAGCACAGGTGTTGCCAACATAAGCACTACAGCGTAGACCACTATGCGATGCACCCAATGCGCCTGAATAGTATTAGCGTCCATAGCGCCCCCTTTTCAGCAGCGTTTGCTGCACCAGCGTGACCACAACCAGCAGCAGCGTAAGCAGTACAGAAAGCGCTGCAGCAGTTTCTGGCTCCAGGAAAATATCTCCTGCAACCAGACTGGCAATGCGGATGGTCAGCAAGTTGTAGTTGCCTTGCGTTAAAGCATAGGCACTGGCATAGGCTCCCATGGCATTGGCAAACATCAGGATAAAGGTTCCGGCCACAGCAGGCATCAAAATGGGCAAACCAATATGCCGCCAGTATTGCCAGGGCTGCGCGCCCAGCAAGGCTGCTGCTTGCTGCCATTCATCATCAAGCGCATCAAGAGCGGGGTATAGCAGCAGCACGCCCAGCGGAATCTGGAAATAGGTATAAATCAGCACCAGCCCCTGCCAGGTGTACAGGTCAAAACCTGTAACCAGTCCAGCCTGACGCAATATCAGGGTCAATGCACCATTGGTGCCCAAAACGATAATGCAGGCAAATGCCAGCGGCACGCCGGTCAGATTGCCGGTCATGTTGACAAAAGCCACCACGGTGTCACGCAAACGCCCGGGCACCCGCCGCAATGAGGCAACTGCTGGCAAGGAAATGCCAATACCCAATATGCTGGAATACAAAGACAGACGCAGGCTGTTGCCAAATGCCTGCCGATAAAAGTCCGATTCGAGCAGTTCGTAAAAACGTGCCAGTGTCAAGCCGTTTTCAGTCCGCACACTGCTGGCAAATATCCAGCCCAGCGGTGCCAGCGAAAACAGCAGCAGCATCAAAACCAGCGGTAATAAAACCAACATTGCCGGAGCGCGGCGCCTTAATTGTTGCATGGCATTACTCTGCTTTTGATGTCGCGGCCAGCAGCCCCGTGCACAATGGCTTGTCGTGCGGCACACCTAGCAATTCGGCCATAGTGCCACAAAGCTCTGTCTGACGCACTTGCACATCGGGCTTGTGGCTGAATCGTTGTCCCAGCACCCACAACGGCACTTCGCGCTCTTGCGGCAGCACTCCACCATGCATTCCATCGCAACCCATGCCGTGGTCACTGGTCACCAGCACTTGACAGCCTTCATCAAGCCAAGACGGCAACCAGTGCGACAGCAAGGCATCCATGCGCCGTGCGGTGGTGCGGTAATCCTTACTGTCCAGACCGGAGCGATGGCCTGCATCGTCAACACCCATGGGGTGAATCAGCAAGAAATCAGGCTTGTGTCGTTGACGCAGCACCTGCGCATCAACAAACAAGTGCTCGTCAGGGTAAGAGTCCTGATGGTAAAAAATCCCGTGCTGAATCGGCAAAGATTCATCATCGGTAAATCGGTCGCGCACGGCATCGTAAGGTGCGCGGTTGTAAAGTTCACTGACCCAGTGGTAAGCAGCGGCTGCAGTGCGCAAGCCGGCAGCACGGGCCAGGTGGAAAATACTTTGCTGGTTTGACAGGCGCTGCACATGGTTATGTACTATGCCGCTTTGCACGGGCGTAGCGCCCGTCAGCACGCACTCGTACAGGGGGCGCGAGAGCGAGGGCAACTCGCTCTCAACCCGGTACAGCGTGGCCAGCCCGGCCGCGCGACAGGCCTGCATATAGCCCATCACATCGTGCCCGACCTGCCATGCCAGCCCGTCAACCATCACCAAAATAACAGTGTTTGACATGCTTACTGCATTTTGGAGATAACGTACTCCTGCCACTGGCGCGGCAGGGTCTTGGTGGACTCTTCCCATGCAGCAAAGTCTGCGATAGGCTTGGCATTTTTGTACTGTGCGGCGGGCAGCAGTTTTTCGCGCACGTCAGCCGGCAGTTTTACCGTAGAACGAATCGGACGTGCATAGCCGCGTGCCAGATTGATCTGACCAGCATCGGCAAAAATATACTCGCGCGTCAGTTTGGCGGCATTGGGATGCTGGGCATATTTGTTGATGATAGTGGTGTAGCCAGAAACCACGCTGCCATCGGCAGGAATAAGCACTTCAAAACGGCTGCGGTCGATTTTGTCGCGGTAGCTCAGGGCGTTAAAGTCCCACATCACGGCCAGTTCCACTTCGCCTTTTTCCAGATTGGCGATGCTTGGGTTAACCAGCGACAAACGCTTTTGCTGTGCCAGCTTGCCAAAAAACTCCAGAGCCGGCTTGATATTTTTCTCGTTGCCGCCCATAGCCATAGCTGCTGCCAGCACGGCGCTATTGGCCTGTGCAGCCACACCCACATCGCCCAGCGTTACCTTGTAGCTGCCCTTGAGCAAATCGCCCCATGTTTTGGGCATGGTTTTTACCAGTTTCTTGTTGGCAATAAAAGCAATGGTGCCGGTATAGGCCAGTGCCCAATGGCCGTCCTTGTCTTTTGCCCATGCAGGTACTTCATTCCATGTAGTGGGTTTGTACGGCTGGGTTACACCTTTTTGTACAGCGATCGGGCCAAACGAATGGCCTACGTCACCAATATCGGCTGTGGCATTGGTTTTTTCTGCGGCGAACTTGGCAATTTCCTGTGCCGAGCTCATATCGGTATCACTGTGCTTGATGCCGTATTTTTCGGCTATCTGAGCCCAGGTATCTTTCCAGTTGGCCCAGTCATCGGGCATGCCTACGCTGTTAACTACACCTTCTTTTTTGGCTGCAGCTACCAGAGCATCCATGTTTTGTGCATGAACAGGAGCAGCAGCAAGCACGAACGCGCCTGTCAGCAGGCTTAAAGAAAATCGCTTCATATAAAAATCCCTTGGTTTGTGGTGAAAAGCCCGCGTATGCTAAAGACCGCCCGTGTCATTTTCATGACCGATTTAGCGCTAGTTTTCAAAAAAACAACCGATTTTCAGCTGTCAGAAGCTGATATCCCTGTGCTGCTCCTGCAAAGGAAAACAATAAAAATTCACCGAAAAAATGCGCTATAACCATCCTTTAAAACAAAAACGAAACCCAACAAAAAGCACGCCTTAAAATAGACAGCTTTACTCGCCTACCGGCGTTGCTTTTGCATCAGGCCGTTATCAGCCTGCTCTTACTGTTCATAATCACTGCCCATAACCATGACACGCCAACTTTTTGTCACCACTGCCCTGCCCTACGCCAACGGTACTTTTCACATCGGCCACATCATGGAATACATCCAGGCCGACATCTGGGTGCGCTTTCAGCGCATGCAGGGCAACGATGTGAAATTTGTGGGTGCTGACGATGCCCACGGCGCACCCATCATGATTGCCGCCGAAAAAGCAGGCAAAACCCCGCAACAGTTTGTGGCTGACATTGCTGCAGGGCGCAAACAGTATTTGGATGGCTTTCACATCCGTTTTGATAACTGGCACAGCACCGACAGCGTAGAAAACACCGAGCTGGCACAAGCCATCTACCGCGACCTCAAAGCCGCTGGCCTGATTGAAAGCCGCGTCATCGAACAGTTCTACGACCCCGAAAAAGGCATGTTCCTGCCCGACCGCTTTATCAAAGGGCAATGCCCCAAATGCGGCGCTGCCGACCAGTATGGTGATAACTGCGAAGTGTGCAGCGCTGTTTACAGCCCCATCGAACTCAATCAGCCCTACTCGGCCTTGAGTGGAGCCACGCCCATACTCAAAAGCAGCGAGCATTTCTTCTTTATCCTGTCTGCCCCACGCGCCGTGCAGTTTCTTCAAAGCTGGACGGCAGCGCAAACCCGCGCTGGCGTACCTCACGTACAGCCCGAAGTGCTCAACAAAATTCGCGAATGGTTCACGCCCGATGAAGAAGGCAAAACACAACTGGGCGACTGGGACATTTCGCGCGATGCGCCCTATTTCGGCATCGAAATCCCGGACGCGCCCGGCAAATACTTCTACGTCTGGCTTGATGCACCCGTAGGCTATCTGGCCAGCCTGAAAAACCTGCTGGACAAACAAGGGCTCGACTACCAGCAATACATCAACAACCCCGATGTTGAGCAATACCACTTCATTGGCAAAGATATCATCACCTTCCACACCCTGTTTTGGCCTGCCATGCTGCACTTTAGCGGCCGCAAAACACCCACGGGCGTATTTGTGCACGGCTTTTTAACCGTAAACAACGGCGAGAAAATGAGCAAAAGCCGTGGCACAGGTCTGGACCCCCTCAAATACCTGCAACTGCAAATGAACCCCGAATGGCTGCGCTACTATCTGGCAGCCAAACTCAATGGCAAGAACGAAGATATTGACTTCAACGCCGAAGACTTCATGGCACGTGTCAATAGCGACTTGGTAGGTAAATACATCAACATTGCCAGCCGCGCTGCAGGCTTTATCAGCAAACGCTTTGAAGGCAAATTGGGCACGCCCGACGCGCAAGGCGCAGCACTCGTGGCCGAAATGCAGCAAGCCACTGCCAGCATCACCGCGCTGTATGAGAGCCGCGACTACGCCCGCGCCGTGCGCGACATCATGGCACTGGCTGACAAGGTCAATGCCTATGTGGACCAAAACAAGCCGTGGGAACTGGCCAAGCAAGCCGGGCAAGAAGAGCGCCTGCACCAAGTCTGCACCACCTGCATCGAAACTTTCCGCCTGCTTACCCTGTTGCTCAAACCCATCTTGCCGCAACTGGCCACACAGGTAGAAGCCTTGCTCAACCGCCAAAGCGAAACCTTTGCCGACACTGCCACCTTGCTCGGCGCTGGCCATAGCATTAACGAATTCAAGCACCTAATGCAACGCGTGGATATCAAACAACTCGAAGCACTGTTTGCCGCCCCTGCCACACAGCAAGCAGCCCCCGCTAACAATACAGGCAAAGCAGCCAAGGCAGTGCCAGCCAGCGCCCCGGCTGCCGACCCCAACGCACCGGGCGGCGAGCCAGTAGCCGCCACCATCGGCATTGAAGACTTCGCCAAGGTTGATCTGCGCATTGCAAAAATACTGGAATGCAAAGCAGTAGAAGGCTCCACCAAGCTGCTGCAACTCACGCTCGACGCAGGTGAAAAGAACGACGACGGCAGCGTAAAAACCCGCAACGTATTCAGCGGCATAGCCAGCATGTACAAACCAGAGCAGCTCACAGGCAAACTCACCGTGCTGGTAGCCAATTTGGCACCACGCAAAATGAAATTTGGCATCAGCGAAGGCATGGTGCTTGCCGCCAGCCATGCAGATGAGAAAAGCCAGCCTGGCATTTATGTGCTTGAGCCTGTTGCTGGTGCGCAGCCTGGTATGCGTATCCACTGATGCTCGCTACTCGGTGCACGTCAAGGGCATGCAGACGCAGAAGATCCAGCCCAGAATTCTTCTGTAATACCATGCCTTTTTCCGTGACTACCCCGCTTGCAATCCGGCATAATGTTTATGTTACAAAAGTAACGACAGCTGAAAATCAATTTACCCAAACAAAGGAATTGACATGAAAGCATTCAAAACGCGATTGATAGCAGTAGCGGTGGCAAGTAGCATGACGGCAGCGTATGCGGATGAAATCTGCAAAGTTAGCCATCTCGCAAACGGAGCTTTAGGCACGTGTGCTAGTCCCAACGCAAAGGTTAAAACGCCACAGTCAAACGGCGCAAGCCCCCTTCTAAAAGTCTCAGCCAAGCACAGCAATGTCCTGCATTTGCTCAAAATCAGCACGCAAGGCAAAAGCACAAGCAGCAAAGGATCTGGTCAAGTGATGAAAAATATTGTTTTTAACACGCTACCAACAACGCTTGAAGACTTCAAAGCCCTGCCCCAGATGGCTTTGACAGACCCTTACTCTGCGCCAGCCTTGTTTATCGTAGCCATGACCAACTACGCACGCGACAAAAATCTGGCGCTGGAAATGATTAACGCAATCAAAGGCCCAAAACAGCTTTCTAACTATGAAATCGGTTTTATCAAAGACAGAATGGCGGGCAAAGATTATCTTCCTAACTCCTATTTCAAGGGAGCAAGCCCAGAGAATGCCTACACCCCTTCTCTGCCCTATACCGTCACTGTGTCAGAAAATCCGTACACATACCAAAATGATGGCTATGCCAAGGTCTTTATCAAGTCTGGCGGCGCAGACTCACCCCGTCCCTTTATCGTGCGCCAAAAAGGCAACCAGTGGTTTATGTGGGACCAAATGCTGCTAGGCGATATACGCCCACCCAAAGGGGCTGACGGCTGGTAGGCAGCGCTTTTTTCTCTATTTGGCGCACCAACTATCTGGTACAATTTTAACGTTACATATGTAACACGCGCTGAAAATCAATGTACTCAAACAAAGGAGTTGACATGAAGACATCCAAAGCGCTGTGGGTGGTTTTGGCAGCCATGGCCAGCACCGTTTCTGTAGCACATGCAGAAACTATCTGCAAGGTCACCGATCCGACAGGTACGCCTTTGAACGTGCGCGCTACTCCCAACGGAAAACTTGTGGGCACGTTAAGCAATGGCTCAGTCATTAACTGGAAAGCCACCGCCAAAGACACAAAAGGCCGTCCGTGGGTCAAAATGACCGCACAAGACGAAACAACTGGCCTCACCGAATCTGGATGGGTTATCAGAGAATTTGTTAGCTGCTACACGCGCTGAAAGTTTTTCTGTCTGCCCGAACGGCAGGCGCAAGATTGACACAGCAAAGACCAATCGCAGCAGGCACAGGGTTAACCCTGTGCCTGTTTTTTCTCCCGATGTACTCAGCGTTCCGCGCCTGAATCGCATCTATCTGCTCAAGCTCCTGCATCCGCTCTGTATACAGGCAATCTAGCGCCACCTTTCCAGCCTGAAGCAGAATCGGGCACAATCAACCATTCTGTCCTCTTCACACCCAACCGTATTTCAGCATCAGGCATGGCAAGTCCAAACCCCAGTTCACCACAGGCATATGTGCAGCAAAAAACCGCCGCCGCAGGCAGCAGCTTTTACTATGCTTTTTTGTTTTTACCGCCCGAGCGCCGTGCCGCCATCACGGCTTTTTACGCCTTTTGCCGCGAGGTAGATGACGTAGTCGATGAAGTCTGCGAGCCCGGCATAGCCGCTACCAAACTGGCATGGTGGGCCAATGAAATCCAACAAAGCTACGCAGGCCAGCCCAGCCACCCCGTCATGCAAGCGCTCATGCCGCTGACGGGCACATTTGGCATTACACAGCAACACCTCATGGCAGTTGTTGAAGGCTGCCACCGCGATTTGCACCAAACCCGCTACGCCGATATAGACTGCTTGCAGCAATACTGCCACTTGGTTGCGGGCATTGTGGGCGAAGTTTCTGCACGCATTTTCGGGCAAACGCAAGAGCAAACCACCGCCTACGCCCACATGCTCGGGCGCGCCTTGCAGCTCACCAACATTATCCGCGACGTGGGCGAAGACGCCATGCGCGAGCGCATCTACCTGCCACAGCAAGATTTACAGCAATTTGGCGTAAGCGAAACCGATTTGATGCAGCGCCGCCATACCCCGCAATTTGTAGAGATGATGCGTTTTCAGGCACGTCGCGCCCACCAGTGCTATGACGACGCACTGGCGCTGCTACCCGCTGCCGACCGCCGCGCCCAAAAGCCAGGCCTCATGATGGCTGCCATCTACCGCGCCCTGCTACGCGAAATCGAAGCCGACAATTTTCAGGTGCTCGACCGCCGCACCAGCCTCACCCCGCTGCGCAAGCTCTGGCTGGCATGGAAAGTACAAGCCTTTGGCACACTGCCCCGATAAACCGCCCGCCTGTTTGCCATGTCTGCCCCTTGCCCCCCAGCGCCAAACCCGCCCGCGCCACCCCTGCACAGCACCCTCGCTGCCGCCTCACACAACGCCGCCAGCAATCACACCAGCGGCAAGATAAACGCAAGCAGCTCCCACAGCGCACCATCTAACGCGCCCCACATTGCGCCCCACATCGTCATCGTAGGCGCGGGCTGGGCAGGCTGCGCCGCCGCCGTGCGTGCCGTGCAAAACGGCGCAAAAGTCACCCTGCTAGAAGCCAGCCGCACCTTGGGCGGCCGCGCCCGCAGTATGGACTTGGCAACCGCCCCCGCAGGCGCACTCGACAACGGCCAGCACATCATGCTTGCCGCCTATACCTACACCTTGGCCCTCATGCGCACCCTAGGCGCATGCCCCGAAACACTCTTGCAGCGCCTGCCGCTGGACTTGCGCACGCCAGACGGCTGCGGCCTAGCCCTACAACCCAGCCCGCACCCGCGCTTGGCCACGTTTTGCGCCATCCTCCGCGCCCAAGGCTGGAGCTGGCGCGACAAAGCATCACTGCTGCTAGCCGCTGCCCGCTGGCAACTGCAACGCTTTCACTG
Organism: uncultured Allobrachymonas sp.; assembly: GCA_964618495.1. Classification (GTDB taxonomy): domain Bacteria; phylum Pseudomonadota; class Gammaproteobacteria; order Burkholderiales; family Burkholderiaceae_C; genus Brachymonas. The sequence goes on from CAZUBE010000002.1 coordinate 28,234, forward strand.
TGCGCCAGAAGTTTCAGTGCAAACACTCTGCCGCCACATCAGCCCGCGCGTACGCACCAGCCTGATAGAGCCGCTATGCATTGCCGCCTTTAACAGCAAACCCGCACACACCAGCGCCTCCGTATTTTTGCGCGTACTGCGCGATGCACTGCTGCTGCACCCCAACCACGCAGACGCACTCATCGCCCGCACCCCCATAGGGCAAATCTTGCCCGAGCCAGCGCACAACTGGCTGCAACAAGCTGGCGCAACCGTGCTCACAGGGCAGCGCGTGCTTGCCATAAGCCACGAAGCGCCAACCACCACCGCAACCACCATCGCAGCCACAGCCCGCAACAACAGCGACACCCCAAACTGGCGCGTACACTGCAACAACCTGCCCAACGCCATCAGCGCCAACCACATCATCCTCGCCTGCCCCGCATGGGAAACAGCCCGCTTGGTGCAACACTGGCTCGACACACACCCCGCACCCAACCACTACACCAGCCACAACGCCAACCAAGCCACAGCCCGCCACTGGGCACAACAAGCCGCCGCCCTGCAACACAACCCCATCGCCACCGTATACGCATGGTGCGCCACCACCGCCTGCCAGCACCTGCCCCCCATGCAGGCGCTGCACTGCCACAGCCCCGAGCAGGCGCAATTCGTCTTTCACCACCCACAGCACCAGCGCCAAAGCGAAAACGGCCAGCAGCAAACCCTGCTCGCCTTTGTAGCCAGCACCTGCAGCCTTGAGCGCCCCGCCCTGCAAGCCGCCGTACTAGAGCAAGCCGCACAGCAACTGGGCTTGCACGGCCTGCAAGCCATACAAACCACCATCGAAAAACGCGCCACCTTCCTCTGCAGCCCCGCCGTACCACGCCCCAGCCAACACATCGCCAAGGGGCTGCTTGCCTGCGGTGACTACACCCAAGGCCCCTACCCCGCCACCCTTGAAGGCGCTGTGCGCAGCGGGCTGCAAGCCGCCCACATTGCCACAAACTGCCCAAACAGCAGCAAAAATAACAACAACAGCTAACGCACTCTCAGCACACACACCCCATGCAAATCATCCCCCGCGACTTTTCTCCCCGTACCAGCTACACGCTTGAACAAGCAGGCCAACACCCCTTGCTGGCTCGCCTGTACGCAGCACGCGGCGTAAACAGCCCTGCCGAGCTGGAACAAGACCTCAAACACCTACTCCCCCCCAACCAGCTCACAGGCAGCGCCGCTGCTTCTCGTCTGCTGGCTGATGCCATCGCCGCCAACAAGCGCATCTGCATCGTTGCCGACTACGACTGCGACGGCGCCACCGCAGCCGCCGTAGCCATACGCGGCCTGCGCCTGCTGGGGGCAAAGCGTGTGCACTACCTTGTACCCGACCGCATTGCCGACGGTTACGGCCTCACCCCCCCAATCGCCCAGCGCGTACACGCAAGCGGCGCTGATGTGCTCGTCACCGTTGATAACGGCATCGCCAGCGTCACAGGCGTAGCGCACGCCCGCAGCCTAGGCATGCAAGTCCTCATCACCGACCACCACCTGCCAGGCGACGAATTGCCGCAGGCAGACGCCATCGTCAATCCCAACCAACCCGCCTGCACCTTTGCCAGCAAGGCCTTGGCAGGCGTAGGCGTTATGTTCTACGTGCTCATGGCACTCCGCGCCGAGCTACGCGCCAGACTAGCCTTCGCCACCCAGCCCGAGCCCAAACTCATTAGCCTGCTGCCCCTAGTCGCCTTAGGCACCGTAGCCGACGTAGTCAAACTCGATGCCAACAACCGCCGCTTGGTTGCCCAAGGCCTGCAACGCGTGCGCCAAGGTCACATGCCCGCAGGCATGGCAGCCCTATTTAGCGTCACAGGGCGCAAGCCCGAACGCGCCTGCAGCTTTGATTTTGGCTTTGCACTGGGCCCGCGCATCAACGCCGCAGGCAGGCTGGCCGACATGACCATAGGCATTGAATGCCTGCTTACCGACAACCCCGCCCACGCACTTGAGCTAGCCCAGCAGCTTGATGCCATCAACCACGAGCGCCGCGCCATCGAGTCTGACATGCGCGAGCAAGCCAGCGCCTTGGCAGAAAAACTCTTTACCAGCCAAGACGCCCCGCCCGCCGCCATCAGCGTATTTAACGCCGACTTTCACGAAGGCGTAGTCGGCATCGTCGCCTCACGCCTGAAAGACACCTGGCACCGCCCTACCTTCGTCTTTGCCGCCAGCGCCGCCGATGGCAAATCACACGAACTCAAAGGCTCGGGCCGCTCCATCGCAGGCTTTCACCTGCGCGACGCGCTCGACCTGGTAGCCAAACGCCACCCAGGCGTGCTACTGCGCTTTGGCGGGCACGCAGCCGCCGCAGGCTGCACCATAGCCCGCGAACAATTTGACGTTTTCGCGCAAGCACTCGCACAAGTCGCCAGCGAATGGCTCGATGCCGCCACCCTGCAGCGCACCATCCAAACCGACGGCGCCCTGCCCGCCCAATACCGCAACACTGCCACTGCCGCGCTCTTGCAGCAAGAAGTCTGGGGGCAAGGCTTTGATGCGCCCGTCTTTAGCGAAGAAATGCAAGTGCTGCAACAGCGCCTGCTCAAAGACAAACACCTCAAACTGCAACTGCGCCACCAAGGAGAAATGGTCGATGCCATCTGGTTTAACCGCACCGCCCCCCTGCCCGAACACGCCCACATAGCCTATCGGCTCGACATCAACGAGTGGAACAACCAGCAGCGCGTGCAGTTTATTGTTGAAGCGGCTGAAGATTGAAAGAACTCTCGCTGCACTAAAACAGCCTGCAAAAGCAGGGAAATTAGCACTTTCTCAAACCCGCCTGATACCGTTTGGCATTATCACAATAACGCTTGGCGTTTAAACGCATTTTTTCTATCTGCTCAGATGTAAGCTGGCGCACTGCTTTGGCAGGGCTGCCCACAATCAAGCTGCCATCAGGAAAAATTTTTCCTTCTGTCACTAACGCGCCAGCGCCAACAAGGCAGTTACGACCGATAACAGCACCATTCAAAACCACCGCACCCATACCAATCAGGCTTTCGTCACCCACCGTGCAGCCATGCAAAATGACTCTATGCCCCACTGTGACATTGCAACCTATCGTAAGTGGCTCACCTTTATCGGTATGCAGCACACTGCCATCTTGAATATTAGTGCCTGCTCCTATGGTAATGGGGTCGATATCTCCACGCACAACAGTATTGAACCAGATATTTACTTCAGCATCCAGCCGCACGTCTCCAATAATTTGCGCGGTATCTGCAATCCATGCGCTCTCTGCAATTTCAGGGACTTTATCATCAAGCTGATAAACTGGCATACGGTATTCTCCTGTGTTTCGTTTCCGTGGCATCTGTTGTGCAACCACGCCAAAGTGTAGCTGTTCACAGCTTTTTTTGCATGCCAGCTCAGCGGCTTCAGATAGCTGCCCAGTCGTTTTGTCAGTATGTAAAAATCATAAACGCGAAATAAAAGCCCACCACAGAAAGCGCCAGCTTTAAAATACATGTGAACCAAAAATATACTGGCACATCCTCTTTTCTGTAAATCACGTATTTTTCTTTCGTGAAAATATCCCGTGGTCTGTGCTTTATTTCCCCACGCATGATAGATCGCACCGAAAAAACGGCCAGATGCACGCTAGCAACGATAAAAAATAGCCCTAGAAAATAAATAAACTTCATGGCTTTTATCCTGAATCTCAAGACCCATACAATGCAAGCCAGCCTCTCAACTGGTTTTTCCCTGCATTGCCAACGCAGCAAAGCGCAATCTGTACGACGAGAGTCACCATTGGCGCTGCATCCAATAACAGATGACCTTACTGCCATTAAATAATAACGGCTTGATGTATCATTAGCAAGATGAAAAAAACCTCACCTGATCTCTCCATGCCTGCATCCACACCAGATACAGATACACCTGTGTCAGTCAAAATTCGCGAGCGGCTGCTGGCGGCAAAGCAACGCTTTAACGCCAACGACAACATTTCCGCTTTCATAGAAGTGGGTGAGCTGGAGCAATTACTTGACGAGGTTGAGCGCAAAATGCAAAGCGTGCTCGACAGTCTGGTCATTGATACTGCAAACGACCACAATACAGACAAGACAGCGCGACGCGTTGCGAAAATGTATTTGCAGGAAGTATTTGCAGGGCGTTATGTCGCAGCACCTGAAATCACAGAATTTCCCAATGCTGCTCGCCTGAACGAACTGATCATTGTCGGCCCCATTACAGTACGCAGTGCCTGTTCGCACCATTTCTGCCCCATCATGGGCAAATTGTGGATTGGTGTCATGCCCAACAAAGGAACCAATGTTATTGGTTTATCCAAATATGCGCGTTTGGCCGAATGGGTTATGGGGCGACCACAAATTCAGGAAGAAGCAGTGGTGCAACTGGCCGACCTGATTCAGGCCAAAACACGCCCTGACGGACTGGCGCTGGTGATGCAGGCCACACACTACTGCATGGCCTGGCGCGGCGTCAAAGACACCAACAGCAGAATGATCAACTCGGTTATGCGCGGTGCGTTTTTGCGAGACAGCGACTTGCGTAAAGAGTTTCTTTCGCTGATACCCGATAAGGATTAGGTAGACGCCCGGAACTGATTTAACTTTTCTGAGCTGATCGCATACAGCTACCACTGCCGATGTAGCAAAACGCAATATCCGCTCTGGACTGCCACGAACCAGAGACAGTCCTGCCACACCAGTTTAGGCCGCGCCGCCGTCATCCTTTGTTTTGTTCCTGTTCCACCAGACCTCAAGCAATACGCACAACAGACCTATTTTGCCCAGACTGGAAAGTTCGGTGCTGATACCTGCACTGGCAATCTTTCTGGCTACAGGGCGATTCCAGGGACGAAACAGTACCAATACTGCACCTGTAGCAGCTGCCACTGCCAGCAGCGTAAAAGGACGCTTTTTGGCGTAACCACGCAAAATTGGCTGCCCAATCACAAAGGCTACTTTTGCCGGATGATCGCGCCAATACCGATCCAGTGCAGAAACAGCGGCGCTTCCTGCACCTAACACAGCAGAAAACATGCTGCCTGAAGATTGTGGTAACACGACGGCAGAATCTGCCGATGCAGCAGACACTGGCTCTGTATGAACCGCAGCTGCGACAGCGTCCGCATTTGCTTTTTCTGTCTGCGTTGCGGCTGTCTTGTTGCGTGATCCAGCTTTTCTGGAAAGAAATTTTCCAAAAAACGAGCCTACACGCGACTTGGGTGCAGGTGCCGGCTGCAGGCTTTGCTGCAAGGCTAAACGGGACAAAGCCAGCTTTTCAAGTGGAGTAAGTGGCTTTTTATCAGCGGTCACGACGATCTCCGGCTTTATCAAACACTTTCAGATCGACTGCAAGCTGCTGCCTTATTTCATGCAAGGGCGAATAATTGACTTTGCGGCAAGCAACCTTTGCTGCAGCAACTCCAATCAGGAGCGGAACTGCAGGCACCACTATCAACGCCCAGTGAAAATCATTCAGCATGACACCAAGCATGACTGCCACGCCAACCATGGATAGACACAACAAAAAGGAACCCACACACACCAACCACGCCACAGCGGTGATGGTGCATTGCCGTACGCTGGCTCCTGTCTCGCTACGCAGCAAGTCCAGATAATTTCCCAAGTGTGTAGCAAGTAGCCTTGGTCGCAGCAGCAGGGTTTTTAAAAATGGATAGAGCATAGGATGCCTTTTTGCTGGATATTACGCAGCAAAATCGGTAAAACGCAAAGTTCGGGGCACTTTTGCAAATGCCCCATCGCCTGTATGAATTAGCGTCTGCGGTCGTTGAGCAGCATGATCAGCGCTGCAGCGGCAGCACCAATACCAGCAGCGATGACAACAGATTTAAGGGGCTGCTGCTCTACATAAGCAGCTGTTGCATCACTGGCTTTTTCAATTTCACGGCGAGCGCGGTGTTGTACGTCAGAGGCTTTATCCCAGCCTTTACGAGCCCAGCAGTTGGCGCGATCAGCGAAAGATTCCAGTGCCTCAACAGCACGTTCACGTGCCAAGGATAGTTTGTCACCAGCAGCGCCCAGCGATTCACTTGCGGCAGATTTGGCATCTACCACCTCATCAATCAATTTGGCGGCGGTTTCTTTCATTTTGTCTGCATCCATGGTCTATGACTCCTTAAAAAGATTGATGGGAACTACTATATCAATTATGAGGCCTTTCCTGCTGAATTCAAGCAGGAATGCAGTCCGTAACGATTAATACTTTGTACAAAGCCAACTTACCTGCCATTTGTCGGCATTGGCAGACAAAAGCCGGCGAGGATAGAATGTTGCACTTATGTCCGCCATTGTTATTCAGTCCCTGACCAAAACCTACCCTGCCCATGGTAGTGCTGGCGTTGTGTGCGCACTCGATAATGTGTCATTCAATATCGAGCATGGCGAGTTTTTTGGCCTGCTCGGCCCCAATGGCGCAGGTAAAACCACACTGATCAGCATTCTGGCCGGACTGACACAAGCCTCACAGGGAAGTATCCGTGTGCATGGTTTTGATGTCCGCCACGACTATGCTACCGCACGCCGCCATTTAGGCATTGTGCCGCAGGAACTGGTTTTCGACCCGTTTTTCACCGTGCGCGAAGCGCTGCGCTTCCAGTCCGGTTATTTTGGTATTTATAACAATGGCGCCTGGATTGATGAGTTACTCTGCGGTCTGGGTTTGTCTGACAAATGCAACGCTAATATGCGCCAGCTCTCGGGCGGCATGAAGCGGCGCGTATTGGTAGGCTTGGCACTGGTGCACAAGCCGCCTGTGATTGTGCTGGATGAACCCACCGCTGGCGTTGATGTGGAGTTGCGGCAAATGCTCTGGCACTTTGTCGCCAATCTGAACAAGCAAGGGCATACCGTCTTGCTGACCACACATTATCTGGAAGAGGCTGAAGCACTTTGCAACCGCATTGCCATGCTCAAGCAAGGGCGTGTAATTGCACTGGAAAAAACCAGCACACTACTCAATAACGCTTCCTCCAATATGCTGCACTTCAAGACAGACCAGACCCTACCCGCCGATCTGGCTGCACGGGCACGCATTACAGGACGCATAGTAGAGTTGCCAGCACAAAATCCGGCAGAAATTGAGCAACACCTCTGTGTGCTGCGACAGGCAGGCGTACAGATGGAAGATATTGAAATCCGCAAGGCCGATCTGGAAGATGTTTTTATCAAGCTGATGCATGGAAACAGCATCCCAAAAACATAAATACCTCCCCGGCTGATGCGGCTATCCAGAGCAAAATAGCTGCAGCGAGCAGGCTATTTTTCCCATAAACCCTTTTAATGCCTTTATGTGCACCCGGAATGTCTGAGCTGATTCCCTTACAACCGTTAGCCGCTACTACAGGCGGCTGGAAAATGCTGCTGTATAAAGAGATATTACGCTTTTGGCGCGTAGCTTTCCAGACCATTGCTGCTCCCGTACTGACAGCTGTACTGTATCTGCTTATATTTGGCCATGTTCTGAGCAAGCAATCTGTTGCTGGTTACGCTGGCGTGAGTTATGTGGCTTTTCTGGTACCCGGTCTGGTAATGATGAGCCTGTTGCAAAACGCCTTTGCCAACAGCGCCTCCAGCCTTGTACAGGGCAAGATCATGGGCAATCTGGTGTTCCTGCAGCTTACTCCGCTCTCGCACTGGCACTGGTATGTAGCTTACGTAGGAGCTTCTATTGTGCGTGGTTTGATGGTTGGCCTGGGAGTCTATCTGGTCACGCTGTTTTATGCTCCGGCACAAGCGGCTGCTCCGCTCTGGATTGCCGCATTTGCCCTGCTGGGCAGCGCGTTGATGGGTACTTTGGGACTGCTGGCCGGACTGTGGGCAGACAAGTTTGAGCAAATGGCCGTATTTCAAAACTTCATCGTCATGCCCATGACTTTTTTGGCTGGCGTGTTTTACTCGGTACATGCGCTACCCGGATTTTGGAGTACTGCGAGCCATTTCAACCCTTTTTTCTACATGATTGACGGCTTTCGTTATGGTTTTCTGGGCCATAGCGATACATCTCCATGGTTAAGCCTGACGATTGCTGGCGGCACCCTTGCCTTGATTTCCATACTGACTCTGTATCTGCTTAAAACAGGCTATAAATTGCGCCACTGACTTGCAAAAAATGGAATGTTAGAATTTTCTCCAGTTTTGCCCGTCTGGCATCCAATATCTTGCTGAAGCATTCCTTTGGGTACTTCAGCATTCTTTTTACCAGTTTCAATTTACACAATGACTGCTGAAGAAATACGCTCCCTGATTATGGCTGGCCTGCCATGTGAGTACATCACCGTTGAAGGTGATGGCCGCCACTGGTCTGCAACTGTTGTCTCGTCTTCATTTGCCAGCAAGCGTCTGGTTGCTCGCCACCAACTGGTTTATGCCACACTGGGCAAACGCATGCATACTGATGAAATACACGCCCTGTCGATAAAGACTTTTTCTCCTGAGGAATGGGCAAATAGTACCGTAAACAAATAATTTTCAAAGAAAACAAACCCATGGACAAACTTCTGATTCGCGGCGGAAAGCCGCTTCATGGCAGCATCATCATTTCCGGTGCCAAAAATGCTGCCTTACCTGAAATGTGTGCCACATTGCTGACAGATGAACCAGTGATGCTGACCAATATGCCGCGCCTGCGCGACGTAGCTACCATGCGCCGTCTGCTTGAAAACATGGGCGCTACCATCAACACACACGGTGAACGCGGTGGCATGTCATTTCATGCGCCCGACCCCATTACGCCCGAAGCCCCGTATGAGCTGGTAAAAACCATGCGCGCTTCCATTTTGGCGCTGGGGCCTTTGCTGGCGCGTTTTGGCCAGGCCAAAGTTTCACTGCCAGGTGGTTGCGCCATTGGTGCGCGACCTGTTGAGCAGCATATCAAAGGTTTGCAGGCCATGGGCGCTGTGATTGAAGTCAGCCACGGCTACATCCATGCCTGCCTACCTGCTGGGCAAAAGCGTCTGATGGGCGCAAAAATCACCACAGACATGGTGACCGTAACTGGAACTGAAAACTTCCTGATGGCCGCTGCACTGGCCGATGGCGTAACCGTGCTTGAAAACGCCGCGCAAGAGCCTGAAATCGTCGATCTTGCAGAAATGCTCATCAAAATGGGGGCAAAAATTCAAGGTCACGGCACCAGCCGCATCACCATAGAAGGGGTAGAAAAACTCCACGGCTGCCAGCACGCGGTTGTGGCTGACCGCATTGAATGTGGCACTTTCCTGTGTGCTGTAGCTGCTACGGGTGGTGATGTGGTGCTGCAAGGCGGGCGAGCCGAGCATCTCGATGCCGTTATCGACAAACTGCGTGATGCAGGCGTGCAGGTGCAAGCCTTGGCCGATGACATACGGGTGCACTCACCCGCTCCCGCTTGGCAATGCCTGAAAGCACAGAGCTTTCGCACTACCGAGTACCCCGGCTTTCCCACCGACATGCAGGCGCAATTCATGGCGCTTAACTGCGTCTCGCAAGGCGCAAGCAAGGTCAGTGAAACGATTTTCGAGAACCGTTTCATGCATGTCAGCGAGCTGGTTCGTTTGGGCGCCAATATCCAGATCGAAGGCAATATTGCTGTAATTGAAGGCGTTGAAAAAATCAGCGGTGCTACCGTAATGGCAACCGACCTTCGCGCCTCTGCCGGTCTGGTTATTGCAGGTCTGGTAGCCGATGGCGAAACCATTGTGGATCGTATTTACCACCTTGATCGCGGCTACGACCAAATGGAAGTCAAACTAAGGGCTTTGGGCGCAGATATTGAGCGCATTGCTGGCTGAGACCGGTCACGTGCAAGCATGAAACGGGCGCAAAGTATGCCCGTCATAAACGCCCGCTACTGTCAGCCTTTGCATATTTATCGCGCTGTTGATGCGCATGGAGAACTTCAACATGATTACCCTGGCACTATCGAAAGGCCGCATTTTTGACGAAACCCTGCCCTTGCTCAAAACCGCAGGCATTGAGGTGCTGGAAAACCCCGAAACATCGCGCAAGCTGATTTTGCCCACCAACCAGACCGACTTGCGCGTGGTGCTGGTGCGCGCCACCGACGTGCCCACCTATGTGCAATATGGCGGCGCCGATTTGGGCGTAACAGGCCAAGACACGCTCATTGAGCACTGTGCCGAATGGGGCGCAACGGGCTTGTACCAGCCGCTTGACCTGAAAATTGCCCAATGCCGCATGAGCGTAGCCGTGCCTGCTGGCTTTGACTATGCAGGCAAGGTAAAGCAAGGCGCACGCCTGCGCGTAGCAACCAAATACACCCACACCGCGCGCGAATTTTTCGCAGCCAAAGGCGTGCATGTGGACATCATCAAACTCTACGGCAGCATGGAGCTTGCCCCGCTTATCGGCATGGCTGATGCCATTGTGGACCTGGTTTCATCAGGCAACACGCTCAAAGCCAACCAGCTCGTTGAAGTGGAGCACATCATGCCCATTAGCTCGCGTCTGGTCATCAACCATGCTGCACTCAAGCTCAAGCAAGAGCCTATTCGCCGCCTGATCGGCATTTTTGCAGCCGCCATCGCGCAATAACTCCCTGTTTTTCCAAGCACCAGCCAGATTCAAACCAGCCATGCGTCGCCAAAAAGCCCACACCTTCACCCACAGTGCTCATGCTTGCGCTTGCAAGCAAACTTTTATCCAAACTACCACCACCCTTGAGCACCTGCTTGCTGGCAGCCTCTTGCTTGCATGTGCTGCAACGTTAATGGGTACGCTGTCAGGCTGCAGCAGCCAGCCGCCAGCACATAAAGCTCCTGCGAGCATCAAGCTCCAGACTGAAGCTGCCCCCCGACTGCTTCCCGACGTAGCTCCTATCGCTCTTCAGGGCAGCTATGCCAGCCGCCCCGACGTGATGGCGCAAGTACCAGACATGGCGCGCCGCTTGAACCTGCCCGAAAACTTTGTCCGCAATGCCCTTGGCAATGCCAATTTTTTGCCCAGCGTGCCGCGCCTGATCATGCCCGCCAAAGCTGGTGCGCGAAGCAACTGGCGCGTCTATCGCAGCCGCTTTATTGATGCAGTTCGTATCCGTGCCGGCGTGCAGTTCTGGCGCGAAAACGCCCAGGCACTGCAACGCGCCGAGCGCGAATATGGCGTGCCAGCGCGCTATATCGTTGGCATCATTGGCGTAGAAACCATTTATGGGCGCAACACGGGTAATATGCGCGTGCTCGATACTCTGGCAACGCTGAGTTTTGATTTTCCGCAAGAGCACCCGCGCGCCGAAGCACGCACCCGTTTTTTCCGTGGTGAGCTTGAAGCCTATCTGCAACTGTGCGCCAGCAACGACGACGACCCCCAGTCCATCAGTGGCAGCTACGCGGGCGCTATTGGCCTGCCGCAATTCATGCCCTCAAACATCATCAAACACGCTGTGGATTACGACAAGGACGCGCATATCGACCTGTTTGACAGCCAGGCTGATGCCATTGGTTCGGTAGCCAGTTATTTCAAGGCACACGGCTGGGTAAACGGCTTGCCACCTCTGTATAACGTGGAATTTGACCAGTCACGACTGCAGTTGCCTGCCCTGCTCGCGCCCGATATTGTGCCCAGCTTCACACCAGAGGAGTTCGCGGACAAGGGTGCTATAGCATCCGGCCTGCCAGCTGGCAGCAACGAAAAGCTCGCCTTGATTGAGCTGCAAAACGGCAACGCGCCCTCCAGCTACTACGCAGGCACGCAAAACTTCTATGTCATCACGCGTTATAACCACAGCAGCTACTATGCCAAAGCCGTAATTGACTTGGCCGAAGCCGTGGAACGTGCCATGCGTAACTAAGCACTGGGCTGCTTTGGCTTGGCTGGAGCCTTTGATTTCTAAAGATGAACGCAACCAACAGCCCCGCAAAGCATCCGCTCAGGCCTGCTGCTCGGGCACAAGCGGCACATAGCCTGCTGCCTTGTCTGCGCCAGCACCGAAAAAGTGGTTTTCCATCTGCCGCAGCAAATACTGGCGGGCACGGGCATCGGCTAAATTGAGCCGATTTTCATTGACCAGCATGGTCTGGTGGCGTAGCCATTCATCCCACGCCTCTTTGCTCACATTCTCGAAAATCCGTTGCCCTAATGGGCCCGGGTAAGGCAGGCGATCCAGCCCTGGCGCCTGGCAGCCTAATTTAATGCATTGCACCATGCGTGCTGGTGTTTGGGGTGTGTTCATGGGTTTGTCCTTTGTGCTTGGTTTTGATAGCGATGCCTGTATCTGTCTTTACTATGCCCGCATTTATGTGCTGGCATTTCCAGCCAAACCGCCCAAGCCCAGCATGCGCTCGCAATAACGCGCAATCAGGTCAATTTCCAGATTGACTTTGCTGCCCGCTTGCAAGGTGTGCAAGGCGGTGTTTTGCAAGGTGTGCGGTATCAGGTTGATGCTGATGGTGCAGCCCGCGGCGTGGTCAGCCACGCTGTTGACCGTCAGGCTTACGCCGTTGATGGCAATAGAGCCTTTGTAGGCCAAAAAGCGCGCCAAATCGGGCGGCACGCGCAGTTGCAGCACATGGCTTTCACCCTGCGGGGTAAAGGCAAGCACCTCGCCCACGCCGTCCACATGGCCGCTTACCAAGTGGCCGCCCAACCTGTCGGTAGCGCGTAGGGCTTTTTCCAGATTGATGCTGCCTGCGGCATCCAGCCCCGTGGTTTTGTCCAGCGATTCGGCCGAGATATCGACCTGAAACGTAGCGGCAGATGCGTCTAGCGCCGCTACGGTCATGCATGCGCCGTTTAGTGCAATGCTGTCGCCCAATGCCACATCGTCCAAATAGCCAGCTGGAGCCTGAATCAGCAAACGCCTGCCATGCGCAGCACTGCTGCCCAGATTGCTGACCTGCCTGATCTGGCCTACGCCAGTGATAATGCCTGTAAACATATGCTTGCCAGATAAAGATGAAAAAGAAAGGATGATTCTATCGGGCATTGCAAAAATACGCCTTTGCGCTCCATATATCTCTGGGTGCTGATAGGTAATGTGCCGCCGCACAGCCAGCAAGCAAGGCGCACCTGCAACTCGCCTCCTGCCCGAGGCAGATTGTTCAGCTTCTATTCAGTCAACCAGCTTTATCATTTGCTACATTGCTGTTTAATACAAGCCTGCATTTTTAACCAACCCCCTTTACCAAAGCACCCAGCCTTGCATAAATACCTTTCTAACCCCTCTCCTCGTCTTGCTGCATGCCTGATGGCTTTGCTGCTTGGCTTTGCGGCAACGCCTGCAAAAGCACAACCAGCCAATGCAAGCGACCACGACCGCGCCCGCGCCGCAGCCCGGGCTGGCAAGATTTTGCCTCTGCCCAAAGTGCTCGCAGGCATTCGCCCAAATTATCCTGGCGAAGTGCTTGATATTGATCTGGAACAGTCTGGCGAGCGCTGGTTTTATGAAATCAAACTGCTGCAAGAAGGTGGACAGCTACGCAAACTCATAGTAGATGCCAGTACTGGCACAGTGCTGCTTGACCGTGTACCTTTAGGGCGCAGATGGCGGCGCCATATGCTGGCCAATGAATCTGCTTCAGCACCTGCGGGTCACGGACAGTACCGCCGAAACGGCTGTGGCCCATTGGGCTGCCCCACAGCGCCTGCACCTGCTACCCTAACAACACCCCCACCACATCAAACACCCAAACCATGAAAATCCTGCTGGTTGAAGACGAATCCACATTACGCACCCAACTTGCCGAAGGGCTACGCGCAGCTGGTTATACGGTAGAGCCTTGCGACAATGGCCGCGATGCCCACTTTTTAGGCGACACCGAAGAGTTTGATGCAGTCGTGCTAGACCTTGGCCTGCCCATCATGGACGGATTAACCGTACTCAAGCACTGGCGCGCTGCTGGCAGCGCCATGCCTGTGCTGATTTTGACCGCACGCGACAGCTGGCACGAAAAAGTAGCGGGCATAGATGCTGGTGCTGATGACTATCTGGCCAAACCCTTTCATATGGAAGAGCTACTGGCACGCATCCGCGCCCTGATTCGCCGCGCCCAAGGCATTGCTTCTCCCCTGCTCTCGCATCGCGGTGTAGAACTCGATACCCGCAGCAGCCGCGTTAGCGTCAATGGCCAAGCCGTGGTACTTACCAGCCACGAGTACAAAATTCTGGCCTACCTGATGCACCGCCCCGACCAAATCGTTTCGCGCACCGAACTCTCCGAACACATCTACACCCAAGACAGCGACCGCGACTCCAACACCATCGAAGTCTTTATTGGTCGCCTGCGAAAAAAACTCCCATCCGATCTGATTGAAACCGTACGCGGCATGGGCTACCGACTGCCAAAAGGGTAAAAGCATATGCGCTGCCCTGCCCTCCCCCAATCGCTGCGTTGGCGGCTCTTGCTGGCCTTGCTGGGGGTACTGTTGGTGGCGCTGGTACTCACAGGCCTGATGCTGCAGCGTCTGTTTAACCAGCACATCAGTGAGCAATTCAGGCAAGATCTGATTGTGCAACTCGACCAGCTCACTACAAAAATAGAACTGGACGAAAACGAGCAGATCAGCATTGACCCACAATCCATGAGCGACCCACGCTGGACGCGAACCTACTCTGGTCTGTATTGGCAAATAGACAAAATCAGCGCCGGCGGGCAAACCACCACAGGCGTATTGCGCTCACGCTCGTTGTGGGACTTCACCTTAAACGTATCGCCAGAAAGATCTGTCACTATTGAAGAAAAGGGCAGCCGTTTAAAGCCCAAAACAAACAGCAGCACAGGTGGCAGCACACAACGCCTGCGAGCCACAGGACCGCAAGGTGCGCCACTTATCGCACTGACTCGCACCATTCAGATAGAAAATAGCAACGGAGCGCAATGGCGGCTGATGGTTGCCTCTGAAACCAGCCATCTGCAAGCAGCATTCGGGCATTTTGCAGGTCTGCTTGCCGTCTCGCTATGCATCCTGTTTGTGTTGCTGGTAGCCGCTGGCTGGCTGCAAGTGCAAATCGGGCTGGCACCACTCAAACCACTGCAAAAAGCCCTGCAGCAATTGCGTACAGGCGAGGTGCAGCGGCTTGATGGCCATTTCCCGCTGGAAGTGCAGCCTTTGGTCAATGACTTCAACACCGTACTTGCCAACAACGCTGCCATCGTGCAACGCGCCCGCACGCAGGCAGGCAACCTTGCACACGCCATCAAAACCCCGCTCGCAGTACTGCAACAAGCCGCCTTCAATGCCAATGCACACACCAATAGCAGTGCCAACACACAAAACAGTGAACTAGCCAGGCTC
Organism: uncultured Allobrachymonas sp.; assembly: GCA_964618495.1. Taxonomy (GTDB): domain Bacteria; phylum Pseudomonadota; class Gammaproteobacteria; order Burkholderiales; family Burkholderiaceae_C; genus Brachymonas. The sequence continues at coordinate 43,494 of CAZUBE010000002.1, forward strand.
GTAGCCGAGCAAGTTGAACTCGCCCGCCGCCATGTAGACTGGCATATGGCGCGCTCACGCGCCGCTGCAGCCGCTGGTATGCCAGGACAGCGCACACTGGTTGCGCCTGCGCTGGAGTCACTCATGCGTGCCATGCGGCATGTGCACGCAGCCAAAGATCTGGATTTGCAACTGCAAACCAGCGATCCGCAGCTTGCCTTTGCCGGTGAAACCCAGGATTTGCACGAACTGCTGGGCAACCTGCTTGATAACGCCTGCAAATGGGCACGTAGCCAGGTAATGGTGCAAATCACGGCAAACACGCACGAAACGCAGCGCCTGGTGCATATCACCATTGATGATGACGGCCCGGGCATTGCCCCCGAGCAGCGCACCCAGGTCATGCAACGCGGCATGCGGCTTGACGAAACTGTTGCTGGCGCAGGGCTAGGCCTGGCCATTGCCAGCGAACTCACCAGCCTTTACAACGGCCAGATCAACCTGCAGGATGCACCCACTGGCGGTCTGCGTGTCTGCCTAAGCTTACCTGCCGCAGCAGATTTGCCTGCTGCCAGCACATCAGAGACGCAATAGCAGCAACAGCAGCAGCAACAGTAGCAGCAGTAGCAATAGCCGCAAATAGCAGTCACCTGCTCAGCATCAGCTACACCAACTGTGCCAGCCTCGGCAAAGCGCACAAGGCATTGCCCGCTGTCGCTTTGCATATGGCCTGTGCAGTAGTGCCACGCAAATCGGCCAACACCTGCCCGATGCGGGGCAACTCGCAAGGGGTGTTACGGCCTTGCGCCTGACCGCTGGCGCGCTGCTGTGCCGAGGCATAAAGCCAGCTTGGCAGCATGTCGGGCGCATCAGTCTCAAGCACCCATGCCGACAGCGGCAAAGTAGCCGCAAGCCCGCGCAATCGACTCGCGCGCTCGTAGGTTAGCGCGCCGCCTATGCCCAATTTCAAGCCCAGCGCCATGCATTGCTGCGCCTGCTGCAGACTGCCACTAAAGGCGTGGGCTATGCCGCCCATGCTGCAATTTTTTTGGCCTGCGTCAGCAATTAGTGGCTGCGCTTGGCGCAAACCATGCAGCACAGCATCAAGCGCACGGCGTGTATGCAAAATAACGGGCAAACCAAAGCGCCGTGCGAGTTTTAACTGTTCTACAAAGAAATACCCTTGGCGCTCTCGCATATCTGGCGTACATAGTTCTGGCACAAAGTAATCCAGCCCGATTTCGCCCACGGCTACCAAACGCGGGTCGCTTTGATGCTGCGCCAGCATTTGCTCAAGCACAAGCAAATCGTCTGGAGCAGCGTGCGGCACATACATGGGGTGTATGCCCAGCGCGTAAGCATCACCCCACTGGTGCGCTAGCGCCTGCACTCGCACAAAATTGCCCGCGTGCACCGCAGGCAACACGCACAGCGCCACGCCTTGCTCGCGGGCGTGCTGGCGCATGGTATTGCGGTCAGCAGCAAACTCTGCGGCATCCAGATGGCAGTGGGTGTCTATCCATAAACCGTTGCTGTGGCAGGTATTGCTTGCAGTGTGCATGGCGCAATTTAGAGCGGCTTTATCCTGTTGTCGTGTTTAGTGCTGGCTCAAGGCCGTCTAAGGCTGCATCTCACGCAAGCAGCCATGCTCCATCTGCAACTGCCTGCCACAACGCGCGGCAAGGCGCTCGTCGTGCGTTACCACCACAAAAGCCGTGCCATTTTGTCGCGCCAGTTGCAGCATCAAATCAAACACCTGATTGGCGGTACTGCGGTCAAGGTTGCCTGTAGGCTCATCGGCCAGCACGCAGTCGGGCTGCGTTACCAGTGCGCGGGCAATGGCTACGCGCTGGCGCTCACCGCCTGAAAGCTCTGAAGGGCGGTGTTCGGCGCGTTCGGCCAAGCCTACTTGCTTGAGCATCTGCAAGGCCGTCTGGCGCGCCTGTGCGCGGGTTTGGCGGCGTATCCACAGCGGCATGGCTACGTTTTCGGCAGCGGTAAATTCGGGCAGCAGGTGGTGAAACTGGTACACAAATCCCAAGTGGCGGTTGCGCATTTCGCCTTGTTGCGCCATGCCCATTTGGGCAAAATCCTGCCCCAGCAGACGCACGCTTCCACTGGTAGGTACGTCAAGCCCGCCTAGCATGTGCAGCAAGGTGCTTTTACCCGAACCCGAAGCACCCACAATGGCTAGCGTTTCGCCCGGATATACGCTCAAATCAACACCTTGCAGCACAGTCAAATCAATCGCCTTGCCTTCATTGAAGCGCCGCGTCAAACCCTGTGCCTGCAATACTGGCATGTTTGCTGGTGTGGTGTTATTCATAACGTAATGCCTCTGCAGGGTTAATGCGGCTGGCGCGCCAGCTCGGGTACAGGGTAGATAAAAACGCCAGCAGCAGCGAAACAATGACTACGGGCACAATGTTTGCCGCTTGCGGGTCGCTGGGCATGCGGCTTATCAGATAAATATCGGGCGGCAGCAGGCGGGTTTGCAGCATGTTTTCAACAAAGCCCACTATGGGGTCTACGTTATAGGCTGTTACTAGCCCCGCCAGCAGCCCGGCAAGCGTGCCAACCACGCCCACTACTGCGCCTTGCACCACAAAAATGCGCATGATGCTGCTTGGTGCTGCGCCCAGTGTGCGCAAAATGGCTATGTCGGCGCGTTTGTCTTGCACGCTCATGACCAGTGTTACCAGCAAGTTAAAGGCTGCTACAAGAATAATCAGCGTCAAGATGATAGACATCATGCGTTTTTCAACCTTTACCGCCGCAAACCAGGTGCGGTTTTGCTGTGTCCAGTCTACGAAGTAGTACGCGCCAGGTATGTCGCGCTGGAGCTGCTCTGACACCTCGGCGGCGTGGTTCAAATCGCGCACTTTGAGCCGCACGCCCGTGGGCCCTTCGGCGCGGTAGATTTTGGCGGCATCTTGCACGTTCATCATCATCAATGCCGAGTCGTATTCAAAATGCCCCGAGTCAAACGTGCCCACCACCCGCACTTGCTTGAAGCGCGGCGCCATGCCCGCAGGTGTCATCTGCCCGCTGGGTGCTGCCAGCGTTACCGTATCGCCCACGCGCACGCCCATAGAAAGCGCCAGCTCCTTGCCCAGCACTACGCCAAAGCTGTCTGGCACAAGCTGCTGCAATACGTCTTGGCTTAACGCTGCCATGCTGGTTACTTGCGGCTCAAGCGCGGGGTCTATGCCGCGCACCATCACGCCGCGCATTGCGTCCCCACGCACCAAGAGCGACTGCCCCGCTACAAATGGCGCAGCCGCCAGCACATCGGGGTTGGCGCGTGCCGCCTGCATTAACTGCGCGGGGTTTGCTATCGCTTGCCCATCGGGAGCGTAAATTTCGATATGCGAAACCACACTGAGCATGCGGTCGCGCACCTCTTTTTGAAAGCCGTTCATCACCGAAAGCACCACAATCAGCGCCCATACCCCCAAAGCAATGCCCAGCACTGAAGCGCCTGAGATAAAAGAGATAAAGCCGTTGCGCCGTGTTGAGCGACCTGCACGCGTATAGCGCCAGCCCAGCAGTAATTCATAAGGAAGGGTCATGGGAAAAATATTCCAGCAAACAATAGACTGACCAGACAGCGTCCAGATACGCTGCCAAAGATCCTGCATTGTGGCACGCGTTTCCAGCTACAAAACCAGCTCAAGCAAAAGCACAGACTTTACAACTTCCATGCCAAAAAAGCATTGTGCAGCAACACATCCATGAACTGCCCTCCTGCTGGCCACCAAAGGCAGGGTTTGCCATGCAGTTTTAATCAGTATCAATCCTTAATACCGCTTAAAACCAAAAAGTTAATACATGTTTTTTTAAACACAACACAGGCATATGATGCATAAGACTTGTTAAGAAATCTTTTCCAATATTCAACATTTTTATACATAAACATGCAAGAGTGTTGTTTTCCCAACATTTGTGCAGCAAAAAACGCATCTAGCTCATGAAAGATGATCGAATGGCTCGAAATCACTGTTTTTTAGGGCAAAATTCGTGCTTTATATCGTAAATGCTGTCATGCACAGCTTTCTCTAGGAGCTTATCCCATGAAAAAATCTACCATCGCCACCCTGATTGCTGCTAGCTTAATGGCAGGTGCAGCACATGCAGAAGTTGGAAGCGTCACATTTGGTCACCAGTTTGGTTGGGCTTATGCTCCTATGTATGTGATGAAAGACCAGGGTCTGGTTGAGAAACACGCCAAAAAACTGGGCATCGATCTGAAAGCCGAATACAAGAACCTGGGTACTCCTGGTGTGATTCGCGATGCCATGCTGGCCGGTCAGGTCCAGTTTGGTGCAGTAGGCGTGCCAACGCTGATTACGCTGGCTGACAAAACCAATCTGGAATGGAAAACTGTGGGCAACATCGTGTCTGTGCCCATGAACGTAAACACCAACAACGCCACTGCCAAAACCGTGTGCGACATTCAGGGCAAAATCGCTCTGCCTACCATCAAGACATCGGTGCAAGCCGTAACCCTGCAAATGGCCGCCAAGGCGCAATGCGGTGGTGCTACAGCGCTTGACTCCAAAACCGTTTCCATGACACACCCAGACGGCATGTCTTCCCTGCTCAACGGCCAGGTAGAAGCACACTTCACTGCGCCTCCCTTCAACGACCAGGAAGTCAGCAAAGGTGGCGGCAAGGTTCGTACCCTGACTGACAGCTACAAGATTCTGGGCGGCAAGACCTCCTTCATCTTGCTGGTAGGCTCAGAGAAATTCCGCGCTGAAAACCCCAAAGCCTATGCTGCCGTATCGGGTGCTTTTGAAGAAGCCGTCAAATGGATCAGCGACAACAAAAAAGCTGCCGCTGCACTGTATGTAAAAGCTGAAAAGTCATCCGAAACAGCTGATGAAGTCTACAAGCAGATGGCTGCCCCCACGACCATGTTCGACACTACGCCCAACCGTATCGGCGTATATGCCAAATTCATGAAAGAAATCGGCTCGGTCAAACGCGACATGACATGGAAAGACCTCTCCATGCCCAACCTGCAAAACCGCAAAGGATCCTGAAATGGCTGACGCGCAACACGCTATCGTCGTAGATAAAGTATCCATCGACTATGGCAAACAACGCGCGGTTGATTCCGTATCATTTTCGGTTCGCAACGGCGAGCGCTTCGTACTTATGGGGCGCTCGGGTTGCGGTAAATCAACCCTGCTAAAAACCATTGGCGGCTTTATCAAGCCAACTGCTGGCACAGTTACCGTAGCTGGTAAACAGGTGCATGCGCCAGGCCCGGATCGCATGGTCGTCTGGCAAGATCTGCATCAGCTTTTTGCTTGGAAAACCATCGAAACCAACGTGGCTTACCCGCTGCTGCTGGCAGGTGTGGACAAAAAAGAAGCCATGCAACGCGCCATATCATGGGTTGAGCGTGTAGGTTTGAGTCGCGCGCTGGGGCAATATCCGCACCAGCTCTCTGGCGGCATGCAACAGCGCGTCGCCATCGCCCGCGCCTTTGCCGCCAAACCCGCTGTGCTGCTGATGGATGAACCCTTCTCTGCACTGGATGCGCTCACACGCCATCGTCTGCAAGACGAGGTCATTGCCCTGCAAGAGCAGGCCGGTACAACCGTGCTGTTCGTCAGTCACGACGTAGCCGAAGCCGCGCGCGTGGGTCACCGCATTTTGGTGCTCTCACCCCACCCGGGGCGTGTCAAGTCACTGGTCGAAGGCGGCAGCGCCGATCTGGAAACAACCTTGCGCGACATGATTCATGACGAGCACGACGGTGGTATCGAAGAAGAATTTGAAGAAATTGGGGCCATGCATCATGGGTAACTTGATTCGTAAAGCCATTGTCATTGCAGTGCTGCTTGTGGCATGGGAAATTGGTGCCCGTATTGCCGATGCACCGCTGCTCTTTCCAACGTTTGTTGATGTTATCAAAGCGCTGGCAGAATCGGCCACCAGTGGCGATGGCAGCTTGCTGGAATACACCAAGGAAACATGCAAAAGCCTGTTTGCCGGCTTTGCCATAGGAGCAGTAATTGCCTCGGTGCTCACGGTGCTGGCCATCAACACCAAGCTGGGCGAGCAATTTCTCTCGACCATCACAGGCGCTTTTGCTCCCCTGCCTGCAGTAGCCGTGTTCCCTATCTCGCTGATGATTTTTGGCATCTCCTACGCCTCTATCGTTTTTATTGCAGCCTTCGCTACAGTTTTTCCTGTAGCTGTCTCCATGACACAAGGCTTCAAGGCCGTCGCGCCCACACTGCGTAACGTCGGCAAAAACATGGGCATGAGTAGCCTTGGTCTTACCTGCCGTGTGCTGTTGCCAGCCGCCCTGCCCGCCATTCTTACGGGTTTGCGCAACGGCTTTAGCAATGCTTTCCGCGCACTGGTTGCTGTAGAAATGGTTATTGGTGCAGCTACTGGCTCGGGCGGCCTAGGCTGGGCAGTCATGGCTGCCAAACAAAACCTTGAAATTCCACAGGTTTATGCAGCTATTTTGGCCATCATGATCGTTGGTCTGGCATTTGAAGGCGTCTTCCGCCTGATTGAAGCCAAAACCGTACGCAAATGGGGCATGTTGCACTGATGCAATCTCATTAAAAAATAGCCATCTCATCCTTACTAGCCACCCTTGCGGTGGCTTTTTTTTGCAGATTCGCAACGAGCATCATGCTGTTTGGACACAGTTATCTGGTCTAATTTTGCCTTCCGGATACAAACTGGCAAAGAGTCTGGCAAGAAGCACCACTTCCTGTCAGACAGAAACAGCCTGCATTGCCATCCCCACCAATCAGCAAAACCCATGAAATCCACCTTTTCCTATTTCAGACAATCGCTATTATTTAGCCTTATCTGCATCGCTTTTGCAGGCTTTTTAGGCTATCTGTCTGCCAACCCGCACGCAAGTACCTCAGCCATGCAGGTCATGCTCTCCTACATGGTCAGTGCCGCTGTACTGGGCGTACTTGAAACCTCCGTCAGTCTAGACAACGCTGTCGTCAATGCCAAATACCTGGAGAAAATGAATGAGCCTTCGCGCCACTGGTTTTTAACCTGGGGCATGGTCATTGCTGTATTTGGCATGCGGCTGGTGCTGCCCATTGCTATCGTCAGCATTGCCGCATGGATAGACCCTATCAGCGCCATACGCATTGCCCTGTTCGAGCCAGAAAAATACCAACACACCATGGAATCGGTTCACACTGAAGTAATGGGCTTTGGCGCTGGCTTTCTGCTCATGGTAACGCTGGAGTATTTTCTCAATGGCGAAAAAGAAAACCACTGGATACCCGGGCTTGAACAAGCCGCTGCCTTTATTGGCAAATTTCCATTTATCCAGTTACTGATTGGCCTGCCCGTGTGCATGGCAATCAGCCGCTTTGCACCGCACCACCAGCAAGGTCTGCTTTACAGCAGCGTAGGCGGCCTGCTGTGCTTTTACGCAGTGCACGGCTTAAAAGAGCTACTCGAATCCCTCGAAGCCCAAAAAGCCGCCCAAATGCTGGGCAACGCCAACGGCCTGATGATAGGTTCACTTGTTTTTCTGGAAGTGCTCGATGCCTCCTTCAGCTTTGACGGTGTCATTGCAGCCTTTGCCATCACTAACCAGTTTTTAGTCGTAGCAGCAGGCCTGTGCATTGGCGCCATGTTTGTGCGCTCACTCACCGTCTTTCTGGTTGAAAAAGGCACCATGTCCGAGCTTAAATACCTCGAAAATGGCGCTTTCTTTGGCATCGCATGGCTGGTATGCACCATGTTTCTAAGCGCCTACGGCATCAACTTTGGCGAAATAGTGGTTGCAGGCGTAGCCGCTGGCACCATACTGCTTTCAGGACTGCATAGCTGGGTTATCAGGCATCAACACAAATCTTCTGAGTAATAGCAGTATCTTTGGCGCAACCTGTGAGCACTCCGCCTCGAAAGTTACAGGCAATAAAAAACCCGCTTGAAGCGGGTTTTTTATTGATGCGCAAACTGCACAATTACTTCAGTTTGACTTCCTTGTACTCAACGTGCTTGCGAGCCTTGGGGTCAAATTTCATGATGGTCATTTTCTCGGGCATGGTTTTTTTGTTTTTGCTGGTTGTATAAAAGTGACCAGTTCCTGCCGAAGATTCGAGTTTGATTTTCTCGCGTCCGCCTTTGCTTGCCATGATAGTGTCCTTTCAGTCAGTATAAGAAGTGTGTGGATCAGGCCTGACCACGGGCACGCAGATCAGCAAGCACCGCATCAATACCGTTTTTGTCAATCAGACGCAAAGCAGCACTGGATACGCGCAGACGCACCCAACGGTTTTCGCTCTCAACCCAAAAGCGGCGGTATTGCAGGTTAGGCAAAAAACGGCGCTTGGTTCTGTTATTTGCGTGGGATACTTTATTGCCCACCACTGGGGCTTTGCCCGTAACTTCACATTTGCGTGCCATAGGACACTCCTTGAAACTGGTTTATAAGAATGACAGATAACCGGCAACGCTGGCCGACTCTGCACCTCGTCTGCGAGCGAAATATTGATATACAACACCCCAATTGCAAGTCAGACGGTAATTTTCTTTTTTTGCAGCACCCACACCAAACGATGCAAACATTGCAAAACGCAAGATTATAGCGAAAATACCTGCGTCTATCTATAAATCATTCCTGACAAATGCAATAAACGCATTCAATCCTGTGCATTTTCCTGCACAATCAGGGGCAAGAACAAACACACACGCAGGAGATTTTCCATGAAGCTAATTACAGCCATCATCAAGCCCTTCAAACTTGATGACGTGCGCGAAGCACTGGCCAACTGTGGCGCTACGGGCGTAACAGTCACGGAAGTTAAAGGTTTTGGCCGCCAAAAAGGGCACACAGAAATGTACCGGGGCGCCGAATATGTGGTTGATTTTCTACCTAAAGTAAAAGTAGAGGTCGCCGTCAGCGCCTCAGCCGTAGATGCCTGCGTTGAAGCTATTATTGCTGCTGCGCGTACAGGAAAAATTGGCGATGGCAAGATTTTCATCTCGCCAGTTGAGCGCGTCATTCGGATACGCACTGGCGAAGAGGACGAAGCGGCAATCTAAGCCTCCCCATGCCGAAAGGCTAGGGGTTCTCGCGGGGGGACTGTTGATCAGTCAAATTTTTTTAGTACATGGACAGCATCATCCCACGCTGCCTATCCCTGTTTTTAAACAGCGAAATCAACCAAGCCGCACTGACGATTATCAGCGCCATAAAACACAAAATTGACCAGTTGGCAATACTGCCACCCAGAAAAGTCCAATCCACAGTGCTGCAGTCACCACTGCCAGAGAAAATCTGCGGGATTGCACGGCTCAAGGGCATTTGTTCGATCATGCCGTAAAAATCACGTCCACAGCTTGCCACTGTCGGGGGATACCACTGTAACCAGGTTTGCCTTGCGGCAACAAACAGCCCCGCAGCCGAAAAGAGTAAAAGTGCGATATAGATAAAAATATGCACTTTGCGCGACCCAGACAATGCACCAGACAGCGCAAACAACGCCACCAGCACATAACAATAGCGCTGTACCACACACATGGGACAAGGTTGCAGACCCACAACATTTTGCAGATAAAGGCCAAAAGCCAGCATGCCAACAAGCGTTACCGCAGTCCAGCATAAGGTGCGGCGCGGAGTTGCAAAAAACAGATTTATAAACCACTGCATAACTATCTCCTGAAAGCAGTGCAAAGCTCTTCATGATAATAGCTTAGCGACCTGACAAATGCAATCTGCCAGATATATTCGCAGATTTAGAAGCGGGAACCACTTTTCGTGACGATTAAGCATTTCGTGTATTTGCAGGTATCCTGCATCCGTGCTAGACCGATGCCTACACGCTATGCTTGCTACTCGCTTGCATGCTTGGCGCTCGCTGGCATAAGGACATCAGCAAAGCCTTGTTTTTACACTATTTTTAGCCGATTTTATTGCGCTCGCTGGCACTGGCTTGCGCTTGATTGGCCTGACCGGAGGGACTCGAACCCCCGACCTGCTGCTTAGAAGGCAGCTGCTCTATCCAGTTGAGCTACGGTCAGAAAGTTTTTATTGTATCTTGTACCGGGCCGCCACAATTTAGCAGCGGCTTTGGTTTTATCAAACACAAAAAAAGGATTGACAAACAATGTGTCTGTCAATCCTTGATCCCTGACAGCCGACGTATCACTGACAAGGTGAGGAAAATGGTCGGAGCAGAGAGATTCGAACTCCCGACCCTCTGGTCCCAAACCAGATGCGCTACCAGACTGCGCTATGCTCCGAAGCCCTGCATTGTAACAGAACAAATGCCTATCTCAACGTTCATTGATGCAAATTACAAGTATTTTTTTAATAAAAAGACCAGCCATGCCATTTAAAGAGCATCATGCACCAAAGAAGCTGCTTCGGCATTCTGGCTTGCCGCCTGCTCAAGCAGAGGCGCAGCATGGCTGATGCGTGCCTGCAGGCGTGTAATCAGGTTATTGCGTGCCGCATCGTACGCTCTTTGCAGCGCATTTTCAAAGGCCAATGCGTCTGCTGAACCATGGCTTTTGAATACCAGCCCACGCAAGCCCAAGAGTGCAGCACCGTTATAACGGCGGTAATCTGCCCGATTTTTAAAGGCTTTCAGCACAGGATAGGCCATCATTGCGGCCATACGGGTAAACAGATTGCGCGAAAACTCTTGCCGCAAAAAGCTGGCAACCATAGATGCAAGACCTTCGCTAGCCTTGAGCGCCACATTACCAACGAAACCATCACACACCACAATATCTGTCGTGCCCTTGAAGATATCATTGCCTTCTACGTTGCCATAGAAGTTCAAGCTACCGCTTTGCCCTGCTTGCAGCAACAGCTCACGCGCATGCTTGATGGTTTCATTGCCTTTGATGGCTTCTTCACCAATATTGAGCAAACCAACACTGGGGTGCTCTTTGTTTTGCAAAACCGATGCCAGAGCTGAACCCATCATGGCAAATTGCAGCAAATGCTCTGCCCCGCAATCGACATTGGCGCCAAGATCCAAAACAGTTGTAGCGCCACCTTTGGAATTGGGCAGCTGTGAAGCAATGGCAGGACGGTCAATACCATCAATGGTTTTGAGCAGATACCGCGCCACAGCCATCAACGCGCCCGTATTGCCAGCCGAAACTGCCACATGCGCCGCGCCATCGCGCACTTGCAATATGGCCACACGCATGGACGAATCCTTTTTACGGCGCAAGGCAACTTCTATCGTGTCATCCATGGCAACCACTTCAGATGCCGCGACAATTTTGACCTGATCGGCTGGCAAACTTGCCACGCCCTGCTGCTGCGCCCACACAGACTGCAGTACATCGGGCTGGCCTACCAGCAATAAGGCTGCGTCTGGATATTGATGAATAAAACGGGCGCAAGCCGCCAGAGTGACATTGGGCCCATGATCACCCCCCATGCAATCGACTGCAAGTACGACTTTGGAAGAAGAATCATCCATGCTATTGACAGTTCCTGTTGACTATACAGATGCGACTACTCAGAAAAACAGCGCCGCAAAATAAAAAAGCCCGAGGCTACCGTGGTAGCGTCGAGCCTCAGACCAGTATCCGCGCGAGAAAATCAGGCTTCGGAAGACTTGTTCTTGAGCACCTGGCGACCACGATAAAAGCCGTTGGGGCTGATGTGGTGACGCAGATGAATTTCGCCTGTTTCTGGTTCAACAGCGACGTTTGGTGCAGTCAATGCATTATGTGAACGATGCATGCCGCGCTTGGAAGGCGATTTCTTGTTTTGCTGAACGGCCATAGCCCGCTCCTTTGAAAAATGGTTGGTGATATATTTACTGGCTGCAAACCAAACAGGCGCATAAACGCACCAGCAACGCAACCAATAACAAAGTCAAAAATTATAGCGCATTTTACGCAGCCTGCCAAGAAAAACATGCAAAATCAGCCTCATTGCTTCTTGCAACAACACTTGTCTTTGGAATTTGCATGCGTGCATGCCGCACAATACCGTCCATGAGCCTTGATGCCAACCCCGCCCAAACCATACCAGATGCTGCACAAACAGCCCGTGCTGCGCAATTGCGTCTCACCCTGCACCATCACGCTTATCTGTATTACACGCTTGACGCGCCAGAAATACCCGATGCCGAATACGACCGCCTGTTTGCCGAACTCGATGCGCTAGAAGCTGCCTACCCAACACTGCGCACACCTGATTCACCCACCCAGCGGGTGCTTGGGCGCGTGCTTGATGGTTTTACACCCGTACGCCATGCTGTGGCCATGCTTTCTATCCGCACCGAAACCGACTACGCCAGCACAGGTGCAAGCGCATTTGATGCGCGGGTGCGCAAAGAGCTTGCTTTGCCTGCTGACGCGCCACCAGTCGAGTACAGCGCCGAGCTGAAATTTGACGGGCTGGCTGTTAATCTGCGCTATATCAATGGCCAACTGCTGCAAGCTGCCACACGGGGCGACGGTGAAACGGGCGAAGATGTGACGCAAAACATCCGCACCATCGGGCAAGTGCCGCTGCGCCTGCATAGCGCCACACCACCCGCCGTGCTTGAGGTGCGCGGCGAAGTGTATATGCGACGCGACGATTTTGAAGCACTCAACGAGCGCCAGCGCGAAAAAATCGCCCAAGGACAGAAAAACGAAAAAACCTTTGTCAATCCACGCAACGCCGCCGCTGGCGCACTGCGCCAACTTGACCCGGCCATTGCCGCACAACGCCCTTTGAGCTTTTTTGCCTACGGCCTGGGCGAAGTGCAAGACTGGGCAGACATGCCCGCCACCCACAACGCCACCATGGATGCGCTAGCCGCTTTGGGTCTGCCCGTATGCAGCCACCGCACCACCGCGCAGGGCGCAGACGAACTGGTTGCATTTCACCAGCACATAGGCGCTTTGCGCGACAAACTGCCTTTTGATATTGACGGCGTGGTTTACAAAGTCAATTCGCTTGCGCTACAGCAGCAGTTGGGCTTTGTCAGCCGCGAGCCCAAGTGGGCAGTAGCGCACAAATACCCCGCGCAAGAGCAAATCACTACCGTGCAGGCTATTGATGTGCAAGTTGGGCGCACGGGCAAACTCACACCAGTAGCCAAACTTGCTCCCGTATTTGTGGGCGGCGTAACTGTTACCAACGCCACCTTGCACAACGAAGAAGAAGCACGCCGCAAAGACGTGCGCGTGGGCGATACCGTGATTGTGCGCCGTGCGGGTGACGTTATCCCCGAGGTGGTATCAGTCGTGCTTGAACACCGCCCGCCCAACACCCAGCCCTACACCGCGCCACAGGCTTGCCCCGTTTGCGGCAGCGCGGTAGAGCGCGAAGAAGGCGAAGTCGATACCCGCTGCACTGCCGGCCTGTATTGCAGCGCCCAGCGCAAACAAGCCATACTGCACTTTGCCCAACGCCGCGCACTCGATATAGAAAATCTGGGCGAAAAACTGGTAGACCAACTGGTAGACGGGCAACTCATCCGCACCCTGCCCGACCTGTACCAGCTTGACATCAACACGCTGGCAGGGCTGGAACGCATGGCAGAAAAATCAGCCCAAAACCTGCTGCAAGGGCTGGAAAAGAGCAAATCCACCACACTGGCACGCTTTGTATATGGCTTGGGCATACGCCATGTGGGCGAAGCCACCGCCAAAGACCTGGCGCGCTACTTTGGCAATCTGGATGCCATCATGGGTGCTGACGAAGCCAGCCTGCTGCAAGTGCCCGATGTTGGCCCCGTAGTGGCGCACAGCATTCAACATTTTTTTGCCGAACCACACAACCGCGAAGTGGTAGCACAACTACGCGCCGTTGGCCTGCACTGGGAAGAAAGTAGCGAAGCCCACAACAGCGCCAACGCCACCGCCCTGCCCTTGGCTGGCAAAACCGTTGTCCTCACAGGCACACTGCCCACCCTAAGCCGCGAGCAAGCCAAAGCCATGCTCGAAGCCGCTGGCGCCAAGGTTGCAGGCAGCGTGAGCAAGAAAACCCACTATGTGGTTGCAGGCAGCGAAGCAGGCAGCAAGCTAGACAAAGCCCACGAACTGGGCGTGCCTGTGCTGGATGAGGTGGGGATGCTGGCGCTGCTGCAAGTGCCATAAACAACGCATAAGTAACAACCCAAACCCGCAAAGACTCTGGCACACTGCGCCTGTGTACAAACGCGCATTAGACATATTTTGACGCTTTGCTTGATATGCTGGGACAGATCTGTTTTTCAGCTTGTTTTTATCGTTGCCATGAAAGCCAAATATGCGCCAAGAACTTGATGATTTGCTTTGCCAGCGTTACCCAAAAATTTTCAGAGACCGCCATGCCGACCCCTCTGTCACCGCCATGTACTGGGGTATTGCCTGTGGCGATGGCTAGTTTGATCTGATTGACGGGTTGTGCCGCGACCTGCAGCACCTGACCGATCACGAAGGCGCACCACAACTCGTGGCCGTGCAGGTCAAAGAAAAGTTTGGCTCTCTGCGTTTTCGTGTCCAAATTCGCACTGCATCAGAAGCGCAAAAGGCTCTGATTGAAGCAGCCATTGAACGCTCCACCCGCACCTGCAATGTGTGCGGCGCACCTGGTCAGGCGAGGCGCTCAGGGCGCAACCAGTGGATAGGCTCCATACGCTGCCCGCAGCATGGCTCTGATGACGTACAGCCTGAGAATTAAAGACCGCTTAAATCCGTCGAAACAAGAGATGGTGTTGTTCTCACCTGTGTAAATGGCTGTTTCTGCCCTTGACGCTGTAGCTGCTCAGCGCATCTCGCCCACTGTGCCCGTTTTACTTCACGCGCCCTTTAACTCCTGCGCAATAGCCTGCAGCGCAGCCAGCGCCCCCAGATCGAGTGCCACATCCTGCTCGCGTGCTACAGCAGGCTCGCGCACATTGATGCGAATCAGGCGCGCATCGGTCAGCTCACACACGCGGCGGGTGAAATGGCGCACCGATACCACCGCCGTGCCCGCCCCCAGCTCTATCACCACGGGCGGCTGCAACTCGTCCGAAATTTGCCACTGCCCCAGCCATTGCTCCAGCCGCCTGCGCTGCGCCTGCTGACGCATGGGTTGCCAGTTTGGGTCGTTAAACATCAATATATTGGGACGCAACACCGCGCCACACTGGTGACAGGTAGGCACATCGGCCTGCCACAGGCAGCGTGTGTGGTCTATCTGCGCAATATCGGCATCGCTAATGTCAGCGGCACTCCAGTAAGCCTCGCAGCAGTTGGCGCTGCACTGGGTATGGTGGATGGAGCCGTGGCACTCGTCGATGCGCTGTGCATCAAAACCCGCTTTCTGAAACTGCCCGTCCACATTGCTGGTAAACACAAAACCGCCCGTCCGCTTCTCTGCCGCCCACTGGCGCAGCAGGGCAAAACCCGCATGGGGCTGCGTGCGGCGGTACAGCCCCAGCCTGTGCCCATAAAAGCCCCAGGCCAGACGCGGGTTGGACTCAAAATAGTCGGGCGAGGCAATCTCCGTAAAGCGCAGCCCCGCCTGCCCAAGTGCGGGATAGGCTTTCCAGAAGCCCTCATCGCCGCGAAAATCAGGCAGGCCGCTATCCACCCCCATGCCCGCGCCTGCGGCAATGATGATGCCATCGGCAGCGGCTATCAGTTCCGCAGCCTGCGTAATGGCGGCCTGCTGGTTTTGAGTTAATGGCGTGTTCTGGTGCATGGTGTTTTTTGTATTGCGTTAATCCTGTGTGGACGTGCTGCCCGACAGTATGAGGTGGCTAATGTTTTCATTCAAAATTTCTCGGCCCACTTTTCCCAATACCCCGGTTCATCCATATCGGCGTTTTCCATTGCATCCTCCAGCGGCAGGTAAGCAAATACCACACCGGGCCAGCGCATGGTGCCGTCGGCATTTTCCAGATACTCACACAAACGGCGATAGGCTGGCAGCGCCTCATCCATGGGGGTGTCTATATACAGATAGCCCAGATAGCCACACATCAGGCACGGATCGGCAAAGTGGCCGCACGGCCAATATGCATAACCCTGTTCATCGAGCCACTGCATCACCATTTTCCGCCCGGCATGGTTTTCGTAATCCAGATCAAAAGGGCTAACTCCCTCCTGTGTGAACATCAAGTACAAAACGGCACGCTGTTTCTCGCGAGCGATTTGGTCAATATGCTGCAAAACTGCTGGCATGGTGGGCTTTCTTTCAGGTTGCTTATGAGTGGAAAGACAGGCGATCAGGCTGTCACTGGCTGGATTGTGCTCACGCGTACGACAAAACAGGACGCGCTCAGTGCAGGGCGCATCACATAGCGGCTGCTGCGCCATGTTCTGTCTTTGCACACGGGTGCGACACGCCATCAGACAAGCTCCCTGCAGCGCGAGCATCAGCCAAAGCGCACCGTATCCGCCCTGATTTGTCGCATGAATGGCAATAATGCACTTGTTCACCCCCTACCCTTATCTGGTGACGGGTGAACAGGTTTGCCTCACCACATGCTATTCACAGGAGAAAAAACATGGCTATTGGCTCAGTGATTCAAAAAGGTTCGATGGTTTTTGTGTACGACGAAAAAGGGCGGGTGCTGTGCACGATACCGGCAGGCAATATAGACAAAGGCGACGGCCTGACAGGTTATACATCGGGCACGCTCAGCATTCGCAAAGGCAATATGGTGATGACCTACGATGAAAAAGGGCGGCTCGTATCCAGCTCACCCGCAAGATAAATGCCTGCTGCCTAATTTCTGTTTTGCCTCAACCTTGCTGTTAAAGCTGCGGCGAATGCCGCAACGCACCACCCCAATCACGGCAAAAAGTGCAAACATTCTTGCGCTTTTTACTGTGATGGCTTTGTACTTTTTGGAGATGTATGAAATCAGTTTATAGAAAAACACACATACAGGCGCGCCCCGGCTGGCAACGCGGTTTTTTGCGCTGGCTGCAGGAAAACCGCAACCAATTTGCTCTCAGACCAAGTGTGGAACGTCGCAATAAAATCAATCTGACGCTGTGCTTTTACACGCTGCCAGATTCCATCCGTGAAGCTGTTCGGATTCATATTCACAAAACCTTTGTTCAGGTAGAGGCAGTGTTTCATGAACCACTTTATTATGATTTTTTCTGCCACTTGCGTACATCCGTCATCAGTAAACTGCCCAATGGTCGCTATAAAACAAGGGCACGCGGCTTATATGGCGAATCTTATCTGAGCGACGAATATGACAGCCCAGAAAGTCTGCGACGCGCCGTGTTGTATCACCCGTTACTGGATTGGGTTAATACCAAGCTTGCACCTGCCCGCTGGATGGCCATCTATCCACAAAACAGGGATTATGGGACAAGAATTCGGCTGCTTCCCGACGCAGCGCAGCTTGCCTTTCATGTATGTGATGAATTAAACAGAAACAGTAATATAGTTTCACCAGATGCAGGCTCTAAAGAAAACGAGATGCAGCATATTATTCCACTCAAAATCAAGGCCGAGCCAGGAATCATGCAGCTATATCAGCAGGCTCTGGTGCAGTGTTCGCGCATCTACAGCAGCAACCCGCAGCACCTGTTTTGGGGGCCATCATCGCTGCAGCGCATGTTGCGTATCGGCTATAGAACAGCCTGCGTTTTACGCGATCTCTTTGTAGCCGATCAGGTCTGGCAAGCGGTGGAAACGGAACAAGACATACGCTACAAGCTCTGCGGCCTATAAAAAAACACACGTATCGGCCATTCCCGCAAAAGCCTGCCCCCGCGTTGGCGTGGGGGGGCAGCAGTTCAGGATTGCGTTCTTTGTGCAGACAAGTTCCCGCCTGCGCGGGAATAACGGTTATTGCCTTTTAACAGTAGCAATGGCATTGCGCCTTGCCCGGCTCAGTCGCCAGCCAATGAGCAGATTACCCAAGCACGGCTTGGTACTGCCCCAGCGCTTCTTGCAGCGTATGTGCAATCCGCGCACGCAGCTCTGGCGGCTCCAGCACTTCTATATCAGCGCCCTGCCCCAAAATCCACCAGTGCAACTGCATGGTATCGGGCACGGTAGCGCACAGCAGGCCGCTGGCTGGCTCTATCGTCTGGTCATCAGCCAGAGGGGTTTCGCGCAATATGGCTGCCAAGCCGTGCTCTATCCGCGCCCGCAGCGCCACAGTTTTGCCGCTGCCAAACTGCACCGTATTGGCCGCCAGCCAGTCATCAAGCTGAAAACCTGCCGGGCGCACTGCGTCTTCATACGTGCGCTCGGCCTGCGCCACGCGCTGCATGGCGTACAAGCGCGGGTCACTGTAGTTGCCGCATGTTGCCAGCAAGTAGGTGGCGGGCCCGCGGCTAATCAGTGCCAGCGGGTGCAGGCGCATAGCTACAGGCTCGGGCAAGCTGCTTTGCCCGGCTTCTTCGGCCGCCTGCAACAACGCTGCACTACGATAACGCACCTGCACCTGCTCACTGGCTGCCAAGGCCTCTTGCACACATTGCAGCACAGAAGCATCAATCACTGGGGGCTTGAGCGGCGTGCCATGCGAGACGCAGCGAAAGGCTGCCGCCATAGCCGCTGCTTTTTCTTCGCCCAGCGACGCAAGTTTAAGCCGCGCCTGCTCGAAGCGTGGCAGCAGGCTGGCCACAATAGCTGCGGGCAGCAAGGGCGTAACAGCCTGCTCAATCATGCACAGCGAAACAGCCTCTGCCGCCGTAAGACCAGACAAATCAAGCGCTGTGCCCGCCGCCCAGCGCCAGCCATAGGGCTTGCCCTTGTCGTTGCATTCGATGCTGAAACTCTCGGCCAAGGCTTTCAAATCGCGCTGCAACTGGCGGTTGCTGACCTCAAAACCTAACTGGCGCAAATGGTTTTCCATATCTGACGCTGCCATACCCGCACCGTGGCGCGGCAAGGCCTTGAGAATTTCCCACTGGCGGGCAAGCGTTTGTCTGGTTGTGGCGTTGGGCATAAAAATCCATTATGAATAAAGTCAATACATCAATTAGGGTAATGCTGTTTTATTCCAGCTTCGTATAAAAAAGGCAATTACTCGTCATTCCCACCTGCGCGGGAATGACAATTTTCTGAGCTTTCTCTTGCATGAGAATAAATCAGCACTTCCTTGGCGCTGTTGAAAATCAAGCAGCTTTATAACACCAGCCGACACGCCTGCACCGAGCAATCATCCGGCGCACCAGCCTTGATATAGGCGGCTTTGAGTGCCTGCACTTTCTCTGGCAGGGTATGGCCGCTTTGCCATAGCGCGTGCATCTCTGCGGCGCTGAGCGTGTCATGCAAGCCGTCGGTAGCCAGCAGCAGTATGTCGCCCGCCTGCAGCTCGCCTGTGTGGATGTGCAGCACGGGCTGGTCGCTGGCTGGGGTGTAGTCGGTGTCGTCGTCCAGCCCATCGGGTTCCAGGTTGTCGCCCAGCGTCAGGCAGTGCATCAGCCCCTGGTAGATGGAGGCGTACTCTGCCCGCTGCGTGGCGCTGACTTCGCCTTCGTCCAGCAGGTATTGCCAGGCAGTGTGGTCCTGGCTGATCTGCTGCCATTCGGTGGCCTGCTGCCCGGCTGGCTGGCGCAGTAGCCAGATGCGCGAGTCGCCACAATTTATGGCTGTGTAGCGGCTGCCGTCAAACGCCACGCAGGCCAGTGTGGTGGATGCGCCGTAGGTGGCGCTGGTGAGGTATTTGCCCTGCCACTGCTGCCAGGCAGCGCGTATTTGTGCGGGGGCGCTGGCGTGCTGCCCGCCTTGCGCTTGCTGCAAGATGTGTTTTTGCAAAGCACCCAGCCAGCTACAGCTGGCCAAAGCCGCAGCGGGGCTGGCCGATACACCATCAGCTACCGCCAGCCAGAAGGGGCTTGCGACCGATAGTGCGGGTGTAGCAAAATCAGCCTCTTTTTTTTGCCAGACCCAGTGCTGCTCAGGATGCGTGAGTGACATGGAATCTTGCATTTCCATGCGGCACATATTGGGCAGGCGCACGGGGGCAATGGCGTGTTGAAAAGCGGCTATTTCATAGTGCATTGCTTGTTACTTTTTTGAATCACGGTGAAAAACAAAATACCCTGTGTTGGGGATTGATTAATAGCAAATTGTTATTTATGGAAACACTGTTTTATTCTTCATGCAAGAAAAAAATCAGCAAGTCGTCATTCCCGCGCGGGAATGTCGCATCGGGACTGCAAGGTTTTGTGCTGAATTGATGAGTAAAAGCATTTTTGTCTGTAATTGAAATACCAAGGCAAAAACTGACACTTGCAGATTTACTTTACTCTTCGCAGCCAAAGCCCGGCAAATCTTGCCAGTCCAGACCTGTATCTATGGCTACGTCAATACGGCGAATGCGCGTCACAATCTCCCACGGCAAACCATAACCATCCAGCAGGTCTCTCAAAAAACCACTCCACTCCAAACCCTTAAACGGTGGAAAATCCAGGTTCCACTGCAAACAATGGCGTGCTACACGCGTATAACCGTATGGGAGTATCGCTGCATAGCGGGCGAATGTTATTCATCAAATCAGACAGGCAAGCGGCATGGCGCTTTTTTTGCTGAAACAGCCTGCTTAAAAAACACCCAAGCACAGCCTTGTCAAGCCAGGGCGCGAAGACAGGTAAAAAATTTTCCTGTTCGCTCATGATGTGGTGGTGTCATCCAGTTTGAAATTGATTCCGTCCAGACTGGTATAGCCCGCCACCTCCAGCGCGGCAGCCATATTGCGCCGCCCTACTGGGTTGCTGGTTACCAGTTGCACGCGTCTGGGCAGGCAGTCGTTGGTTAGCGCCCATACCAGCACGTCATAGCCACTTTCTGGCGTGCCCAGGTCGTGATCCAGACACAGGCAAGACCAAGGCCCCGCGCCCAGCAGACGTTTGCCAGCTTCGGGGGTGCGGGCAATGGCATCGGCATTCAAGTCGCGCACGTCGTCAATCAGCAGCCACATCGTGTATTCCTCCATGTAAAAGCGCATCAATAGCCAGCTAGGCAGCCAGCGCACTCAAAAAGCAACAAGAAAGAAGCAGTATCCCTTGAGGGGCATCCGAAGATTTCGCCCGCACTTGCAGCGCAAGTAAAAGCCATCCGGCACACTGCGCCGCGCACCAGCGCAGCACAGCACAGCACAGCACAGCACAGCACAGCACAGCACAGCACATTATCTTTTGCCATACGTCAAAACAAGTCGCAATAAAGCATAAATGTGCGAATTCCCAATGCGGCATGTTTTAACGCATAAGCGCCTACCATGCCAGCCTCAATAGACGGGTGCAGCGGCCACTGTGCCCGTGCAGCGGCTTTGCCACAACGCCCACTCTGCCAGAAATGCCCGCAGCAGCGCCCAGCATAAAGGCATTTAAAGGCACAAATCGCCCTGTTTCGTATGGCCTGTCTTTAGCCGCGAGATGCCTGTTTAACTGGCAATAGGTAACGGTTTGTTGAAACCCAATCTTGAGAGGCACATCGATGTGTTCTTCCAGTGACCGTGATTTTGCGGCTTCAAACCTGATGAAGAAAGGAAAAACCATGAGCGCGAAAAAAAACAGACTCAAAACCGATAGCAATATTTTGAACCAGCTGGGGCTAGGTGCAGATGATGTGTTTTCGCTTGAAGGCGAAGAAGACCTGTGGAGCAGCAAGCACTCAAGCGATGAGCTGATGACTGCCTTAAAGAGCAACTTCACACGGATGCAATCGCGTGAAGCATTCATGCCTGGCGACCTGGTGACCTGGAAAACAGGAATGCAAAACAAGTTAGTTCCAAAAATCGGAAAACCTGCCGTGGTAATGCAAATGCTGGATACGCCAGTCAGGGATGCAGAAAAAGACGCTGGAAGTGCTTATTTTAATGAGCCGCTGGATATGGTGCTGGGCATTATTCTTGAAGAAGGAAAACACAAGGGCGATTTTTTGGAATGGCATTTTGACAGCCGCCGCTTTCAGCACTGGAAAAAATCCTGATGAATGCCGCATTTATATTAAAGGAAAAGAAAATGACTGAACAAAAAAGAGTTATCCGCAAAGACTTGTCGCAGATTGAAAAGCTCGAGCTGCGCTGTGTGCATATCGTTATAAAATGGTTCAAGAGTTTCCGTACCACGCTCGAAAATGATAGAAACGATCGTTTTTGGGCAATGTGCCTTCCTGTTATTCTGAAAATAATCGACAATGAGTTTTTAAGAGAAAAGTTGCATTATATTTTGCAAATGATGCATCTTAAAACTGAGAGCAAAGAAGATATTGTATTAACCGAACAAATACGCGCAGAGCAGCACGAAAAAGTTGAAGAGATGCTGAACCAGTACCCATGTGTTTTCGATGTTCCGCTTTTTAAAGGAAAACATCACGATAGAAAACTCGTGCTTTTAATAAATAATATTATCTCAAGCATCAGCTCGGATGAAATGCAGGAAATAGCCGCAGCAGATGGCACTGAACCCATTAATGATGCTTTATCTTTGCTGGCAAATTACGCCAAACTAAGCCGCGCCGAAGTGCATATTCTGGATATGGTAACCATGCGCTACTTTGATAGTGCATTTAACATAATTGTGGAAGATCTGCGTTGCAACCCACACCAAGTGCCTGATTTTCTGGCTACCGCCATTGATTGCAGCAAAGGCGATGTGGTCAATGCCTTGTCAAAGCAAAGCAGCATTGTGCAAATGCAACTGATAGACCGCCTGAGTTTGAGTCGCGGAGAAAAACTGGATGGTGTCCTGGGCTGCAACCATGCGCTGGCCATGATGCTGTTGCGTGAACCATCCACTTATCAAGAGCTTGTTGCCGTTTTTGCAGACCCGCCTGCTACCGCACAGTGGAAGCTGGCTGATTTTCCGCATATGCAAAAAGAGGGGCACACGGCAGTCGCTGTCTTGCAAAAAGCTGCCAGCACAGCCGAGCCTGGCATCAATGCCCTGCTGTATGGCACACCGGGCACGGGTAAAACCGAGTTTGCCTACGCCCTGGCTGCCGAGGCGGGTTTTCAGACCTATCGGGTAAAAACCGAAGACGATAACGGCGAACCGATGGATCGCAAAGGCAGGCTGGCGGCTTATATGATTTTGCAAAGGCTGCTTGGAAAGCACCGCAAGACGGTGCTGATTTTTGATGAGGCAGAAGATGTGTTTGGCCAGTCGGGCGATTTTTTGGCTGCCATGTTTGGCAACAGCAAAATGGCCGGGCAAAACAAGGGCTGGATGAACCGCGCACTGGAAGAAAACGCCGTGCCCGCCATCTGGATTACCAACAACGCCCGGAGCATGGACACGGCTTTTTTGCGCCGCTTTTTGCTGCCCATTGCCTTCAGAACGCCGCCCGTACAAGTACGCAGGCAAATGGTACGCGCCCATTTGCCCGCAAAGCTGGTGCCCGATGCGCTGCTGGAGCAACTGGCCGCTGACGACAAGCTGCAACCCGCGCAATTTGGGCTGGCCAGCAGGTTGGTCAAGCTGCTGCCGGGCCGCGATGCCGCACAAACCGTGCAGCATGGCATTGCTGCCAGCAGGCGCTTGCTGCATGGCAGCGGCTTGCCACGGCAGCGCCAGTCGGCCACGGTGTTTGATATCGACTACCTGCATGTGGCGGGTGGCATAGCGCCCGCGCATATTGTGCAGGCGCTGCGGCGCACGGGACAGGGGCGGTTGTGCTTTTTTGGCATACCCGGCACGGGCAAAACGGAGTTTGCACACATGCTGGCACAAACGCTGGAGCGCGAGCTGATATCGCGCAGCGGCGCTGATTTGCTCGACATGTATGTGGGCGGCACAGAAAAAGCCATTGCCGCCGCGTTTGCCGATGCAGACCCCGAAAACACCGTGCTGCTGCTCGATGAGGTCGATAGCCTGCTGCGCTGCCGCAAGCTGGCGCAGCGCAGTTGGGAAACCACGCAGGTCAATGAGCTGCTGCAACAGATGGAAAACTATCCCGGCATCCTGATTGCCGCTACCAATCAGGTGCAGCAGCTTGATGCCGCCGCCTTGCGCCGCTTTGATTTCAAGCTCGAATTCAGGCCGCTCAAGCCGCAGCAACGGCTGGCACTGTTTGCCCGCGAGCTGCTGGGCAGCGCACAGCGGCAAGATGAATTACCCGAACTGGTGCGCGAGCGGCTGCTGCAGATGGACGGCTTAACGGTAGGTGACTTTGCCAACGTAGCGCGGCAGGCCAAGCTGCTGGGCGAGGCACTGCCGCCCGAAGACTACCTGCGCCGCCTGATGCTGGAGCTTAGGCACAAGCAGATGGCTGAGGCGGTAGCGGCGCACTAAGCCGCATGGCGGGCATCTCTGTGCCCGCCATAAAGTGCTACCCCATCGCCCGCCCAGCCTGATGCGTGCAGTTC
The DNA here is from genome assembly GCA_964618495.1 of uncultured Allobrachymonas sp. Classification (GTDB taxonomy): domain Bacteria; phylum Pseudomonadota; class Gammaproteobacteria; order Burkholderiales; family Burkholderiaceae_C; genus Brachymonas. Next base: position 67,712 of record CAZUBE010000002.1, read on the forward strand.
AACAGCAGGCATTTAACTTTTGCAAAGGATATTTTTATGAACATCTCAATACCACCAATTTACGTAGTGACGGATAGAGAAACAATGCTCAAAGCCGTAAGAAAAGACGGTATGTTTTTACAGTTTGCCAGTGCAGAGCTTCGGGCAGACAGGGCGCTGGTATGGGCGGCAGTGAAGCAAAACGCAATGGCTTTGCAGTTTGCCAGTGCCGCGCTTAAAGCCGATGCACACATCGTGGCACTCGCTACACATAATGACTACCAGGCGCTTGCATATGCCAGCCCTGAGCTACGGGCAGACAAAGAGTTGGTGCTGCAGGTGGTGAGAACGTATGGCGCGGCTTTGCAGTTTGCCAGCCCTGAGCTGCAGGCAGACAAAGATCTGATATTGGCGAGTCTCGACTATGATATTTTGCGCTATGCCAGCACAGAGCTTCAGACAGACACAGCGCTGATACGGGATTTGATGCAGCACAATGGCAGGGCTTTGGAGTTTGCAGGTGCGCAGCTTCAGGCAGACAGGGCGCTGGTATTGACTGCGGTACAGGCGGATGGGCAAGCCTTGCAATTTGCCAGTGCAGAGCTTCGGGCAGACAGAGCGCTGGTACTCGAAGCAGTGCAAAACGCTGGGCGTGCGCTTGAGTTTGCCAGTGCAGAACTTCGGGCAGACAGAGCGCTGGTACTCGCTGCTGTGATGTGTAACGGATGTGCTTTGGAGTTTGCCAGTGCAGAGCTTCAGTCAGACAAGGCGCTGGTATGGGCGGCTGTGAAACAAAACGTAATGGCTTTACAGTTTGCCAGTGCCCAGCTTCGTGCAGACAGAGAGCTGGTACTGGCAGCGGTGCGACGGTATGATGCAATGCATCGAAAAGAGTGGGCTTTGCAGTTTGCCAGCGCAGAGCTTCAATCAGATGCAGAGCTGGTATTGCCAGCTGTGCAGCACAATGGTCAGGCTTTGCAGTTTGCCAGCACCCAGCTTCGGGCCAACAGGGCACTGGTATTGGCTGCGGTACAGGCGAATGGGCAAGCCTTGCAGTTTGCCAGCGCTGAACTACAGGCAGACAGGACGCTGGTAATCGCAGCGCTGAGAAATAATGGCCTGGCTTTGCGTTACGCCAGCGCCGAAATACAAGCAGACAGAGCATTGGTCTTGGCTGCAGTGCAGAGCGATGGCTTGGCTTTACAGTTTGCAGATGCGCAGTTTCAGGCAGACAAGGCGCTCGTAATAACGGCTTTGAGAAATAAGGGTCGGGCTTTGCGCTACGCCAGCGCCGATCTGCGTGCAGATAGATGTGTCGTGCTGAAAGCCGTAAAACAATGCAGCCAGTCTTTTGAGTATGCCCGCCCGCAACTGCAAGCAGACAAAAAGCTGGTGTTGGAGGCGGTAAGACTGGGCGGAAGTGCTTTGCAGTTTGCCAGCCCGGAGCTTCGCTCAAACAGAGATATCGTACTGGAAGCAATTAAAACGGATGGCCGCACTTTGGAGTTTACCTGCACCCAGCTTCAGGCAGACAGAGCATTGGTCTTGGCTGCAGTGCAGAAGCATGGCTTGGCTTTACAGTTTGCCAGTGCCCAGCTTCAGGCGGACAGAGAGCTGGTATTGGCAGCGGTAAGGCAGTGGAGATATGCCCTGAAATATGCCAGCGCAGAGCTTCGCGCGGATAGGGCTCTGGTATTGGTGGCAGTGAGACAGTGTGGAGGTGCGGCCCTGCAATATGCCAGCGCAGAGCTTCGAGCAGACAAAGACGTTGTATTGCAAGCAGTCAAACAATGCCACAAGGCTTTGCGCTGGGGCAACCCTGCGCTTCGGGCTGATAAAGAGTTGGTTTTGGCAGCAGTGCGGCACAATGGGCACGCTTTGGAGTATGCTAGCCCAGAGCTTCAGGCAGATAAAGACGTTGTATTGCAAGCTGTGCAGCACACTGGCTGTGCTTTGAGGTTTGCCAGTGAAGAACTGCAAGCCCAGATTGGCGACAAAGACCCCGTGTGTTGGCTGGAAGGCATAAATCCCTATCTGCTTTAACTTATGCATAGCGCAGCAGGAATCCTCTGCCTTCAGGCAGGGGAGGATGTCACTTCAAGCTGCCCGACAAAAACTGTTGCAGGCGCTGGCTTTGGGGGTTTTCAAAGACGTCTTTGGGGCAGCCCTGCTCTTCTACCAGCCCCTGATGCAAAAACATAACGTGGCTGGCAATATTGCGGGCAAAGCCCATTTCGTGGGTGACGATGAGCATGGTGCGGCCTTCTTCGGCGAGTTGCTGCATTACGCGCAATACGCCGCCCACCAGTTCAGGGTCGAGCGCCGAGGTAGGTTCGTCAAACAGCATGACTTCAGGCTCCATGGCCAGTGCGCGGGCAATGGCTACGCGCTGCTGCTGACCGCCTGAAAGCTGGGAGGGGTATTTGTCGTATTCGGCTGCCGTCAGGCCTACTTTGGTGAGGTAGTTTTCAGCACGCTGGCGGGCTTCTTCTTTGCTTACGCCCAAAACGTGCAGAGGCGCTTCCATCACGTTGTGCATGACCGACATATGCGACCAGAGGTTGAAGTGCTGAAACACCATGGAGAGCTTGGTGCGGAACTGTTGCAGAAGCTTGCTGTCGCTAACCTTGGGTTCGCGGCCGTTGGGCTGTGGAATTACACTCAACGTCTGGCCGTTGAGGGTGACGGTGCCGCTGTTGGGTTTTTCCAGAAAGTTGATGCAGCGTAAAAAGGTGGATTTGCCCGAGCCGCTCGAACCAATGATGGCTACTACGTCGCCCGCTTTGGCCGAGAGCGATACGTCTTTGAGCACTTCATGGCTGCCGTAGGTTTTATGGATGTTTTCAACAACGAGTTTGTTCATGGGGCGTGTGTCTGCTGGAATAAGCAAAAAAATGTGCTAACGAATGGGCGGAGGCTGGGCGCGGCTTAAGGCGAAAGCCCTGTGTTGCCAGTATCTTGAGCGCCAGAAATGGATACGAGCTTGTGCTCTGGGCGCACAAAGCGCAAATCGGCGGTGGCATACAAAAAGCCATCTATCGGGCTGTGCACGGGTACCGCTTTTTGCGCTATGGGGTCAATCACGTCTGCCAGCAAGTCGCCTTTTTTAATCCATGTGCCTACCTTGGCATGGTAAACGACAATGCCTGACATGGGCGCTTTGACATAGGTCAGCCCAGATAGCGGGTGCGGCTGGCAAATGAGTGCAGGCATGGGTTTGATGTCAGCTTCTGGCAGGCGCACGTCGCCTTGATGGTGCAGGTATTGCAGCAGCGCATCGGCATCCTGTGCGGCCAGCTCATGCGAAAGGTCTCGCTCGCCACGAAACTCGATGGTTGCCGAATGACAGGCCAGCGGAATGTTGGCGTGGGGGAATTCCCGCTGCAGCTTGAGCCAGGGCGTAGAGAAGATTTCGTCAAACGAGTCGGAGTTGGAGTCTTCACTGAGCATCTGGCAGTGCGATTGCAGCCAGCAAGCCAGTGTTTCCAATTGCGGCCAGAGTTGCGGCATGGTGTACATGTGCAGCACGGCGTTGTTGTCGCAGTGCATGTCGAGCACCACATCGGCATCGCAGGCCAGTTGCAACAACACACTGTGCAGGGCTTCAATGGTGTTGGTGGGCTGCCAGGCTTGTGCTTCAGCGCGCATGGCGGCGCGAATGGTGTTGCGGTTGGCCTGTGCGTCTTGCCCCAATGCTTGCGGATTTTGCTGCAATCTGGCTAGAACCCGATCGTAAAACGGCACGGTGCGCAGGCGGTTGTAGTTTTGGCCAATGGCCATGTCAAAGCGCCCTACGCCAGAGAAAAGCACGCTTTGGCGCAAGCCTGCTGTGTTGCACAGGGGCACTACGGTGATACGTGCTTGTAATGCGCCTTGTGCTTCGAGCTTATCCAGCCGCTGACACAGGTGGTAGGCAACTAGCGAGCCCGGCATTTCGTCGGCGTGCAAACTGCCTTGGAGGTAAATGTGGCGCTGGGCATCTTGCGGGCCATAGCAAAATGCGGTGACGGTGGTTTCGGTACCTGGAATGGCGCATGGCAGCGCAATGGTGCGTTTTTGCATGGTTATTCAATCAGAAGAGTTATTGGCTGCGTGGCCCCAAGTGCGCCATAAAGCGTTTTTCAAGCAGTCTGAAGCCGCCAACCAGTATCAAGGTAAGAAGCAGGTACATGAGGGCAGCAGCACTGTAGGCCACAAACGGGCGGTAGCTGCTGCTGACGATCAAGCTGGCAGCATTGGTCATTTCAGAAACCGTTACGGTCGATGCCAGCGATGTGGCGTGCATGATCATGATGACCTCGTTGCTATACGCTGGCAATGCGCGGCGCAGGCTTGAAGGCAGGATGATGCGCCACATGGCCTGGCGCGGCCACATGCCATAAGCGCGGGCTGCTTCTACTTCGCCAGCATCCGTATTCCTGATGGAGCCTGAAAAAATCACGGTGGAATACGCAGCCGTATTGAGCGTAAGCGCCATCAGTGCCCAGACAAAACCATCCTTGAGGAAGCCAAAACCCGGTTGCTGCATCAAGTCGGCAACCCAGTCAAAGCTGGGCAAGCCGTAGTAGATGATGTAAATCTGCACCAGCAGCGGTGTGCCGGTAAAGAAATAAATAAAGCCTTGCACGAGCCGTGCCTTGACGGTTGTGTGGCGGTGATGCACTACCGCTAGTGGTATGGCGATACATAGCCCCAGCAGCACCGACATACTGGTGAGCAGCAGCGTAGTGGGCAATGCCTGGGTACATGCCCATAAGGTCTGCAAAAATAGCAGCAGGGTCGAGTCTTCACTCATGGGAACTCACCGTCATTTTGAAGCCGCGCTGGTAATAGGCATCGAGCTGGCGAAACACCAGCAGCGACACCATGGTGATGCACAAAAACAGCAGTGCGGAAAACAGGTTGAAAAGAAATGGCATATGCGTGCTGCTGCCGGCTTGCTGGGCCAGACGCGTCATGTCATCAAGCCCGATGATGGAAACCAGCGCTGTTGCCTTGGTCAGCACCAGCCAGTTATTGCGAATACCGGGCAATGCAAAACGCATCATCAGCGGAAAGGTAATGCGCCGCAATACCAGCATGGGGCTCATGCCGTAGGCATTGGCCGCCTCGATCTGTCCGTAAGGTACGGCCAGCATGGCACCGCGGAAAGTTTCTGTAAAGTAGGCGCCATAGATGAAAGACAGCGTCAGGATACCGGCCATCAGCGGGCTGATTTCAATCATCTCCATCTGGAAATAGTCCGTAATTTCGTTGAGCAGTATCTGCATGCTGTAGTAAATCATCAGCATCCATATCAGCTCAGGCACACCGCGCACAATGGATGAGTACCACTGCGCCAGCAACGATATGGCACGGTTGCCCGACAGCCGCATGGCTGCACCGGCCAGCCCGATCAGAACTGACAGCAGCAACGAGGCCAATGCCACTTCAACCGTAAGCCAGGCACCTTGCAGTATGGATGCGCTGTATTCCTGAAGCGTAGAAAACATGTTTATGCAAGCAAAAAAGTACAGTTGCAGATAACATCACCACCGGGTGGCATGTCATATACAGAAAAAAACAATACAGACAGACTGCCAAAGCAGCCATACTCTGCCCGATTTAAAAACCAGACTACAAACCAAACTCGGCCTTTGCCTCACGCCCCATCAACAGTCTGGCTGCTTCTTTGGCATTGATTTTGCCATCAAGCAGATTGACCACACAGCGGGTAATCGGCATATCCACCTGCAATGCAGCAGCGCGTGCAAGAACGGTTCTGGCGCAACATACACCTTCGGCCACATGACCCAGTGTAGCAACAGCCTGCTGTGCAGTAAGTCCCTGAGCCAAAAGCAGGCCGACTTTGCGGTTGCGGCTCAAATCGCCTGTTGCAGTAAGCACCAGGTCTCCCATACCGCTTAAGCCCATGAAGGTAGCTGCTTCTGCGCCCAAAGCCAGGCCAAAGCGCGTCATCTCTGCGAGCCCGCGCGTGAGCAAAGCCGCCCGCGCATTGAGTCCAGGAACAAATGCCAGTGTGGCTCCTGCTGCGCACTGCTGCGCCAACCCGTCAAGTACGCCGGCAGCAATGGCCAGCACGTTTTTAACCGCACCGCCCACCTCTACTCCGATACAGTCACTGCTGCTGTAGACGCGCAAAGTTTCGTTATGCACAGCATGCACTACAGTGCTGCGTACATCCTCATGACGACTGGCTACAACCAGCGCAGTTGGCTGGCTGCGCGCAACTTCCTGGGCAAAACTGGGGCCGCTAAGCACCCCTGCCCGCAGTTCTGGCGCAACCTGCGCCATGACCTCATGGGGCAGCAGCCCTGCGGCAGCACTGTCTTGCACCTCTTCAAAACCCTTGCACAACCATACCAGCGGCATCAGCAAACCACGCAGCACAGCAAGCTGCCCACGCAAACCCGCTACCGGGCAGGCAACCATTACCAGGTCGCAGTCTGCAACATCGGCTGCTTGGGCAGTACCGCCATGCACCTGGATACTATCGGGCAAGCGCACATCCGGCAAATAGCGCTGGTTGTAACGCGTCTGCCGCATGGCATCGGCCACATCAGTCTCTCGCGACCAGAGCAGCACTGTATGGCGCTGCGCAAGCTGCAAGGCCATGCCTGTGCCCCAGGCACCAGCACCAAGAACGGCTATTTTCATCCAGAAAATCCTGACAGGGAGTTAGACTGGAGCAGGCCACAAAATCCTGCTCCATGACGAAAAACGGTTTTATTGCACCGTGTCTTTTTTATCTTTCTTGTCTTTTTTATCTTCGTCTTTATCGTCAGCCTTGTCTTTTGCAGCTTCATCAGCAGAATTGGCACTTTCCTGCATGCGCTGCTCGTGCATGGCCTGGAAATTGATTTCGCCCAGATGCACAGGCGGAAAGCCCGCACGCTGAATCATGTCGGCAACATTGCCGCGCAGATAGGGGTAGACGATTTGCGGACACACCACGCCCAACACGGGCGACATCTGTTCATCACGCATACCGCGTGCCTCAAAAATACCGGCCTGCTTGACCTCAAGCAAAAACAGGGTACGCTCTTTAACCTTGGTGTGAACAGTAGCGGTAACTGCAACCTCAAAAATGCCTTCAGCTACCTGACCGGCTTCTACAGCCAGCTGGATTTCAACCGCAGGGGCTTCCTGCTCCAGAAAAATGGCAGGCGAATTAGGTTGCTCCAGCGAAGCCTCTTTGAGATATACGCGCTGGATATTAAAAACTTGCTCTTGTGTTGCTGCTTCAGCCATGATTGCCTGCTTTCTTTAAAAAAAATTGAGAGTTGTGAATTATGACAGGGAGAAAACTGTATTTAACGTTAGATGCCTCATGCATCAGGCTCATTAAGCAAAGGCAGTAAACCGCCCTTCTGATCCAGTGCAACCAGTTCATCGCAGCCGCCAACATGGTGCTCGCCAATATAAATCTGTGGCACGGTGCGACGACCCGTACGCTCCATCATGACAGTACGCTCTGCGGGATTTTGGTCAACACGCACCTCTTGCAAACGGGTTACCCCGCGTTTTTGCAGTAGCTGCTTGGCGCGCACGCAATAAGGGCAAACTGCAGTGGTATAAATGGTTACGCTTTGCATGTTCAGGCCTGTTTTTTCTCTGTTTGCGCTGGCGTAATTACAGGCATATTCGCCTCAACCCACGAGCGCATACCACCAGCTACAGAGTACGCGTTTTCATAGCCAAGCTGATTGGCGATTTTTACTGCCTTGCCCGTGCGTGCGCCATTGGCACAAATAAACAGCACTGGCAGCGCCTTGTTTTTCACAGTAGTTACAAGCTTGTCTTGCAACTGGCTCAATGGAATGTTTTTTGACTGCGCCACATACACCTTTACATACTCATCGGGCTCGCGCACGTCAATCAACACGCCTTTTTCACGATTCATTTTCAGTATTGCCTCGCCCAACTCCATACCGCTTTTGGTGTTGTCGCCCATCAGTTTCGGGAAGAGCAAAAACGTTCCAGATAGCGCTGCCATCAGGAACAAATACCAGTTTGTAATCAAAAAATCCACAATAATCCTTTCCTGCTTCAATGCAGACTGAATCCTGTATTCTAGAATAAGCATTCACGTTTGACATTTTTTTCTAGTAAAGAACCTTATCCATGCACAAACTTGTACTGATCCGCCATGGCGAATCGACCTGGAATCTCGAAAACCGCTTTACCGGATGGGCCGATGTGCCCCTTACTGACACTGGAATAGCACAGGCCAAACAGGCCGGCCAGTTGCTGGCAGAAAACGGCTTTGCGTTTGACCAGGCTTACACCAGCGTGCTCAAACGCGCCATCCATACTCTGTGGCACGGACTTGACGCCATGGATTGCCCCTGGTTACCCATTGAATCCTCATGGCGTCTCAACGAGCGCCATTATGGTGCCTTGCAAGGACTCAACAAAAGCGAAACTGTCCAAAAGTATGGCAGCGAGCAGGTGCTGGTATGGAGACGCAGTTACGACACACCACCGCCCGCGCTAACAGCTGACGATCCGCGCAGCGAACGCTCTGACAGGCGCTATGCCGACTTGCAGCCTGATGAAGTGCCGCTGGCCGAATGCCTTAAGGACACCATCAAACGCGTCATGCCTTTCTGGCAAGAATCCATAGCCCCGGCCATTACCTCGGGCAAACGCGTGCTGATTGTGGCGCATGGCAACTCATTGCGCGCCCTGATCAAATATCTGGACAAGGTATCTGACGAAGACATCGTCGGCCTGAACATTCCCAACGGTATTCCGCTGGTATATGAGCTCGACGAAGCGCTGCAACCCATTCGCCATTATTATCTGGGCGATGCTGATGCCATCGAGGCTGCCGCACGTGCTGTAGCCAACCAGGGCAAGCAATAATATTTTCAGCAAAGCCGCAATACTGCATATTGCCTGTCACATCTGGCATGGCGTGGCGTGTATAGTGCACATTGTTCGTTTTATCTGTATGTGCTGCCAACAGCCTGCCATGAGGTGACAGGTTTTGGGCAGCATGATGGGAAGGGTTTTTTATGGGTTCAAAGCTAAAAGCTGCCGGCTGGGTTTCGGTCGGCGTGCTTGCCGGCGCATTGACCACTGTTTCTGTGCAAACGATTGCACGCGGTGTCAACGATCCTCTGCCACTGGATCAACTGCAGCAGTTTGCCGCCGTCTATGGCATGATCAAAAGCAGCTATGTTGAACCGACTGATGACAAAAAACTCATCAGCAACGCCATCTCCGGCATGGTTTCAGGCCTTGATCCACACTCGCAGTACTACGACAAGAAAGCGTTCAAGGAATTCAAGGAAGAAACCACAGGCAAGTTTGTTGGTCTTGGTATAGAAATCTCGCAGGAAGACGGTCTGATCAAAATCGTCTCCCCCATCGAGGGCTCACCTGCTGACAAGGCTGGCCTGAAAGCCGGTGACCTGATCATGCGCATTGACGACAAGGCCGTACGCGGCATGACCGTCAACGATGCTGTCAAACGCATGCGCGGCACTGCCGACACAAAAGTCACGCTGACCATCTACCGCAAAGACGAGAGCCGCACATTCCCTGTCACCATCACTCGCGCCGAAATCATTACGCGCTCTGTGCGTTCAAAAATGGCTGAACCCGGCTACGCATGGGTACGTATCAGCCAGTTCCAGGAACGCACGGTTGAAGACTTCGTAACCAAAGTCAATGCCCTGTACCAGGAAAACCCGGACATCAAAGGCATGGTGCTTGACCTGCGCAATGACCCGGGCGGTCTGCTCAATGCCGCGGTGGCCATTTCTGCAGCATTCTTGCCAGAAGGCGTTGATGTCGTTTCAACCAAAGGGCAACTCAACGATAGCAATACGGTGTACAAGGCCATACCGCAAGACTACCGCCAATCCTGGTTGGGCAAAGATCACCTGCAAAACCTGCCCGCAGCAATCAAACAGGTGCCGCTGGTCATTCTGGTCAATGAAGGCTCTGCTTCTGCCAGTGAAATTGTCGCCGGTGCGCTGCAAGACCACAAACGCGCCACCATCATGGGCAGCCAGACCTTTGGCAAGGGCTCGGTGCAATCCGTACGCGCTCTGGGGCCAGAGACCGGCCTGAAAATTACTACTGCCCGCTATTACACTCCTAACGGAAAATCCATCCAGGCAACAGGTATCGTGCCCGATGTGATGGTCGATGAATCCGAAAAAGGCAATCTCTACGCAGCATTGCGTGAGCGCGAGTCTGATCTGGAACACCATATCAGCAACGGTCAGGGTGCTGAAAAGCCCGCCGATCCCGAACGCGTAAAACAGCGCGAAGAAGCCCTGAAAAAGCTTGACGAAGAATCCAAGGCCAATCCCAAGTCCCTGAAACTGCCCGAATTTGGTAGCGAGAAAGACTTCCCCCTGATTCAGGCGCTCAACCAGCTCAAAGGTCTGCCCGTCGTTGCCAGCAAAACGCAAACCGTGCGGAAAACCGAAGACAAAACCGACGAAGAAAGCACAACGGACAAAGACAGCAAACAGGAAAAGCCCGGCAGTAAGGCCAAGCCGACCGACGGTAAAAAGCCTGTATCAGCGCCATAACCTGCATCTGATCGGCTTTATTCCATTTCATGCCAGACTGTCATTAAGCAGTCTGGCATTTTTTTGCGAAAGATACGGGAAAAACGCAGATACACAGGGGGCGCAACCCGCGTCAGAAAAGATATAGAAACTCCTGACTCTGCGTACCTTCTGCGTCAGGTTACTGCATCAATCAAACATGGATGCAATGTAAATGTATCAATGGTGCAAATCGTGCTCATCTGGCTCAGTAATGGATGTGCTGACAATGCTGACATGATGCCCTTTGGTTTTGCGCCAGGCATAAATGATGTAGCCGCTGAGTCCGTAGCAGACAAAAAATCCGAACAGGACAGTAGGCGGCTCAATATTGATCAGCGCGATAACCAGCACCACCAATACCAGCAAGGTAAAGGGCACGGTGCGTTTGCCACGAAAATCCTTGAAGCTGTAGTACGGAATATTGGTAACCATGGTCAGACCCGCAAACAGGGTGACGGCAAACATGATCCATGACAAATCAGCACGTTCCAGTGGCAATGTCACAAACAGCCCGATGATGCTGGTAAAGCCAGGCACAGCGTAATGCCCAGTAATCACCTCAAACGTCAGCCAGATAAAACCAGCCACCAGTGCTGCCGCCGCCGGTGAGGGCAAGCCCTGAAAATAGCGCTTGTCAACCACGCCAGTATTGACGTTAAACCGCGCCAAACGCAAGGCTGCGCAAGAACAATAGACGAAAGCAGCAATCCAGCCCCAGCGTCCCAAGGGTCGCAAAGCCCACTCATAGGCTACCAATGCCGGAGCAGCACCAAAGCTGACCATATCCGAGAGTGAGTCCATCTGCTCGCCAAACGCGCTTTGGGTATGTGTCAGCCGCGCTACGCGCCCGTCAAGGCTATCGAGCACCATGGAGCAGAAAATGCCCACTGTGGCATGTTCAAAGCGACCATTCATGGCCATCACAATGGCATAGAACCCTCCGAACAAGGCTGCCAGCGTAAACAGATTGGGTAGTACATAGATCCCTTTGGCGGGCTTGTGTACGGCCTGATGCGCACACCCTCCATCAGGTTCAGGTGCGGGCGTTTGCGACAAGGGGTTATTCATACTGTTCCTAAAAAATACCAATCACAGACTCCGGAAGCATTCCCAGTCTGTTTCTGCAACACAAGTACCTATCTTAGCGGCATCGTGTGCAATATCTGCGTTTAAGGGCGCTACAAAGTACAAAAGCCGCCTGAAAACAGACGGCTTTTGCATATCGAAACACAAACCAGTGTTTATTTCACCATCTGGTCGAGTTCACCTTTGGCGTATTTCTCGGCCATAACAGACAGCGGAATACCTTTGATTTTTGCGCCCTGCCCTTCACAGCCAAATTCCAGATAACGCTGCTTGCAAAGAGCCTTGGCTGCTTCGCGGGCAGGTTTGAGCCACTCGCGGGCATCGAATTTTTCTGGATTTTCGTGCAGAAACTTGCGCACTGCGCCGGTCATCGCCAGACGGATATCGGTGTCAATATTGACCTTGCGCACGCCAAACTTGATCGCTTGCTGAATTTCTTCCACAGGCACGCCGTAAGTTTCTTTCATCTGGCCACCGTGCTGGCGGATGATGGCCAGTAATTCTTGCGGTACGCTGGAAGATCCGTGCATCACCAAATGGGTGTTGGGTATGCGGGCGTGGATTTCCTTGACACGGCTGATGGCCAGAATATCTCCTGTGGGCTTGCGGGTGAATTTGTAAGCACCGTGACTGGTACCAATGGCAATCGCCAGCGCGTCAAGCTGTGTGGCTTTGACGAATTGCGCGGCCTCTTCAGGGTCGGTCAGCATCTGGCTCATTTCAAGCTTGCCCTCGGCACCTACGCCGTCTTCTTCACCAGCTTCGCCAGTCTCAAGGCTGCCCAACACGCCCAGCTCGCCTTCAACCGTTACGCCCACCTTGTGCGCCATTTCAACCACTTTACGGGTTACTTCGATGTTGTACTCAAAGCTTGATGGCGTTTTGGCATCTTCCATCAGAGAACCGTCCATCATCACCGAGCCAAAGCCCAGATCAATCGCGCCCTGACAAACAGCGGGCGACGCGCCATGATCCTGGTGCATTACCAGTGGAATATGCGGCCAGGTTTCTACCGCTGCTTCAATCAGGTGCTTGATGAATTTTTCACCCGCATATTTGCGTGCGCCAGCGCTGGCCTGCAAGATAACAGGCGCACCCACCTCATCGGCTGCAGACATGACAGCCTGCACCTGTTCAAGGTTATTAACGTTAAAAGCTGGAATGCCATAGCTGTTTTCTGCTGCATGATCAAGCAGTTCGCGCATGGATACAAGTGCCATAGGTAAGCCCCCTCAAGAGTTGATAAAGCGTGCAATGCCAGCACTGCAAAAACAGCAGGTGGCAAAAGATACGATGATTCTACCGCGCACCTTGTGTATTCCCCTGACAAAATCAGGGCAATACAGGGTATTTCGCTACACTGGCCAGCTCTGGCAACGCTTATTTGCTTGTAGATTGCCCGCGCCTAAGCAACCAAGCCTGTACAACGCCCACCACCAGTGCCAGCAAGATATAGGTCAGCATCTTGCCATCGCGCTGCAGCAACAACAAGCCCGCCAGTAATACTGCTGCGCCACTGCCAAACAGCCACAGCCATTGGCGCTGCCAGCGCATGGCTATGCGCTGCTTCCTGAACAGCAGACGATGCAGCAGCACCATCAAACTAGCCAGCCAGACGGCTGGCAAAAACAGATTGATGAAATGGTTGATAAGTCCGACAAGTTGCGCCATACGATTACACTAAGCCCTTCTTTTTTGCAAATTCTATAATCTCTTTATGTCTGTCTGGGCCCTTGGCCTTAACCACCACTCTGCCCCGCTGGATATTCGGGGGCGTTTTGCCTTTGCTCTTGAGCACATGGCACCGGCTTTGCGCGGCCTGCGCCAAAACGTACCGCACCAGCCCGAAGCAGCCATTGTCTCGACCTGCAACCGCACTGAAGTGTACTGCGCCAGCAGCCGCGTTGAAATCGACCACACTTTGCACTGGTTAGCGCAAGCTGGTGGCATACCGGCAAATGCACTGCGCTCATACACCTACGTTTTGCAAGATGATACTGCTGCCCGCCACGCCTTTCGTGTTGCCAGCGGCTTGGACTCCATGGTGCTGGGTGAGCCGCAAATCTTGGGGCAGATGAAGCACGCCGCTCGTGCCGCCCAACAAGCAGGCAGCCTGGGACGCACACTCAACCAGATGTTTCAGCGCAGCTTTGCAGTGGCTAAGCAGGTACGCAACAGCACCGCCATTGGCCTGCACAGCATCAGCATGGCTGCAGCGGCCGTGCGTCTGGCAAAACAGGTTTTCAATGACGATTTAAAACCCATCCGCATCCTGTTTGTTGGTGCAGGCGAAATGGTTGAACTGGCAGCCACACACTTTGCTGCCCAAAACCCGCTGCAAATCACAATAGCCAACCGCACCATGCAGCGCGGCGAGGCACTGGCCGCACGGTGCGGCGGCAGCGTTATGCCACTGGCCAGCATCCCCGAGCGACTGCACGAATTCGACGCCATACTGAGCTGCACGGCAAGTACCCTGCCCATCATCGGGCTGGGCGCGGTAGAACGTGCGCTTAAAAAACGCAACTACCGCCCTGTTTTCATGGTCGATTTGGCAGTGCCTCGTGATATTGAGCCTGAAGTACACGCCCTGCCCGATGTACACCTCTACACCGTTGATGATCTGGTCAGCGTCGTACAAACCGGACACGCACACCGCCAGGCTGCTGTTGCTCAGGCCGAAGCCATTGTCGAGCAAGGCGTACACCACTTTATGCGCTGGCTACACCAACGCGACCCAGCCACTGGCGTTGTGCCCCTTATCCAGCAAATACAGCAACAAACCAGCAACTGGCGACAAGCCGAAATCGCCCGCGCCCGCAAACAGATTGCGCGTGGTGCCAATATGGATGTAGTGCTGGATCAGCTCACCGCCCGCCTAAGCAACAAACTGCTGCACGGTGCGCTGGTGCAACTGCACCATGCCGACCCCAGACACCAGTTAGAGGTTGCTGAACTGGTGCAGCGGGTGTTTTTGCGTGGCAAAAAATAAAGGCAAAGAGGTTGCTTTAAAAAGCATAGTGCCTGAAAGCAACCTTATTAGAATGTAAATTCTTCCCTAACAGCTGCACTAACGTGCAACCCTAGCCAAAAACTTCCGCTTGCGCCAATGTCTTGCCAGCTGCATCCTTGGCTGCCAGTTTGGCCACTCCTGCTACCGGCCACTCAATGCCCACAGTGGGATCGCACCACAGCAGACTGCGCTCATGCTCCGGATACCAGTAGTCGGTTGTCTTGTACAAAAACTCCGCCGTCTCGCTGGTAACCAGAAACCCATGCGCAAAGCCCGCAGGGATCCAGAGCTGGCGTTTGTTGTCTGCTGACAGTTCTACGCCTACCCATTTACCAAAGTTGGGCGAGGATTTGCGCAGATCCACAGCTACATCAAAGACTGTTCCTTGTGTGACGCGCACCAGTTTGCTTTGCGGGTGCTGTATCTGATAATGCAGGCCACGCAGTACGCCATGGCCTGATTTGCTGTGGTTGTCTTGAACGAATGTGACTTCCAGCCCGGTTGCCCTCTGGAAGTCTTTTTGGTTGAAGCTCTCAAAAAAGAAGCCCCGCTCATCGCCAAAGACCTGAGGCTCCAGTATCAGTACTTCGGGCAGTGTGGTTGGGGTGACGGTGTAGGGCATGCTTTGGCTCACTTCAACAGGTTAAGCAGATATTGTCCGTAACCGTTCTTTTTTAATGGGTGAGCCAATGTCTGTAATTGTTCTGCATTGATCCAGCCTTGGCGAAAGGCTATTTCTTCGGGACAGGCTACTTGCAGGCCCTGGCGCTTTTGCAGGGTGGCGATGAAGCTGGCGGCTTCGAGCAGGTTGTCGTGTGTGCCTGTATCAAGCCAAGCGTAACCGCGACCCATGATTTCGACATGCAGTTGCCCTTGCTGCAGGTAGCGCTGGTTGATGTCGGTGATTTCGAGTTCACCACGTGCGGATGGCCGGATGTCTGCGGCAATGTCACATACCTGCTGGTCGTAAAAGTACAGGCCAGTGACTGCGTAGTTGCTTTTGGGGTGCTGTGGCTTTTCTTCAATACTGATGGCGCGTTGCTGCGCGTCAAAAGCGACTACACCGTAGCGTTTAGGATCATGCACATGGTAGGCAAATACGCTTGCGCCACTTTCTCGCTGGTTGGCTTTGTGCAGTTGCTTGACAAGGTCGTGACCGTAGAAGATATTGTCGCCCAGTACCAGTGTGCTGGGGTGCTTGCCAATAAAGTCTTTGCCAATGATGAAGGCTTGAGCCAGTCCATCGGGGCTTGGTTGTACGGCGTATTCGATCTGCATGCCCCACTGTGCGCCATTGCCCAGCAGTTCAGCAAATCTGAGGGTGTCTTGCGGTGTGCTGATGAGGAGTACTTCGCGGATGCCGCTGAGCATCAGGGTGCTCAAGGGGTAGTACACCATGGGTTTGTCATATACGGGCATGAGCTGCTTGCTCACCGCCTGGGTAACCGGGTACAGGCGGGTGCCGGAGCCTCCAGCCAGGATGATGCCTTTACGTGTCATGTGTTTGTTCTCTGGTATTGTTTGTTGACCCATTCACGGTAGGCGCCGCTTTGTACGCTGGCTACCCATTGGGGGTTGTCCAGATACCATTGCACGGTTTTGCGGATGCCGGTCTCGAAGGTTTCTGCCGGCTTCCAGCCCAGTTCACGTTCGATTTTGCGTGCGTCTATGGCATAGCGGCGATCGTGACCAGGGCGGTCGGGAATGTGGGTGATTTGGGTGCTGAAGCTGCTGCCATCGGCTTTGGGGCGCAGTTCATCAAGCAAGCTGCAGATGTGCTGCACGATGGCAAGGTTGGTTTTTTCGTTCCAGCCGCCTATGTTGTAGGTTTGCCCCACCTGCCCTGCATGGAGTACGCAGCGGATGGCGCTGCAATGGTCTTTGACATAGAGCCAGTCGCGCACTTGCTGGCCGTCGCCATAGATGGGCAGTGCTTTGCCTGCCAGTGCATTGACTATGATCAGCGGGATAAGCTTTTCGGGGAAATGGTAGGGGCCGTAGTTGTTGGAGCAGTTGGTGGTGAGTACGGGCAGGCCATAGGTGTGGTGCCAGGCGCGTACGAGATGGTCGCTGGCGGCTTTGCTGGCGCTGTAGGGGCTGTTGGGTTCGTAGGGGTTTGTTTCGGCAAAGGGTGGGTCGTTTGGGGTCAGGGTGCCGTAGACTTCGTCGGTGCTGATGTGCAGAAAGCGAAAGGCGGATTGTTCTGGCTCGGGTAGTGTGTTCCAGTAGGCGCGCACGGATTCAAGCAGGCGAAAGGTACCTACGATGTTGGTTTGGATGAAGTCTTCGGGACCGTGAATGGAGCGGTCCACATGGCTTTCTGCGGCAAAGTGCAGGATGGCACGTGGGCGGTGCTCGGACAGAAGGCGCTCTGTCAGGCTGCTGTCACACAGGTCGCCTTGCACGAAGATATGGCGCGGATCACCTTGCAGGCTGGAAAGGTTCTCCAGATTTCCAGCATAGGTTAGCTTGTCAAGGTTGACAACGGGCTCGTCACTGACAGATAGCCAATCAAGTACAAAGTTGGCGCCTATGAAGCCAGCTCCGCCTGTGACAAGAATCATGCTTCTACCCTTGAAGAGTTAGTAGATAACAAACCACAAACAATACATTTCACACCAAAGCTCAACGAAGATATCTTTGAAATTCAGAGAGTTTTTAGCTCGCAGTGACGCGCTATACAATCCACTAGCACTCATTTTCCCCTAGGAACGTTATATTTGTAATCCATATAATGATACAGGTAACGTTGATAGCCGCCATAGCCATAACGTTTTTTATTCATATTGAAACCATTAAATACAACACCTGTTACCGCGCCGCCTGATTGTTCAATCAGCTTTCTTGACTCAACGACTTCAGCAACCGTCGTAACATCTGCACGTGCAATCAGGAAAAGGGTTTCTATGGACGAAGCCAGAATCTGGGTGTCGGATACCGCCAAAACTGGTGGTGTATCGATAATTAGCAGATCGTAGTTTTTCGATAAGTTAACGAACAAATTGCCAGCCACTGCTTTTTCAAGCAATTCTGCCGGATTGGGCAGAATAACACCTGTACTGATGAAATCCATATTTTCCAGCGCCGTTTTCTTAATCACCTGCTCTACCGTCATGCTGGTTGAAATCAATTCGCTCAAACCCGCTTCGCGCTTCAGACCCAGATAATCGTGCGCATAGCCCTTGCGCATATCGGCATCAATCAGCAACACCCGTTTTCCGCTTGATGCCAAGATCGCCGCAAAGTTCAGGGAAATAAAGCTTTTACCAATGTTGGGAGTTGGTGCTGTAAAAAGCAAAATCCTGCTTTTGCTGTTCAGCATGGCGAACTGCAACGCAGTACGGAAGCTTCGCAGGCTTTCGCATGCTGGCAAATCTGGTGCAGTTACTGCCAACAGGTGCATGCCATGCTCGTGTTTTTTGGCTTTTTCAAACAGATCCTGCTGCATGGGCGTATAGGGTACATTGGCAAATACGCGCAGGCCGGTTTTAGCTTCCAGATCATCGGCGTGGCTAATGCCAGATGCAAGCATTTTGCGTACCAGTGCCGCACCCATACCAGCAAAAAGACCAGCCATCAAAGCTGCAAGCAATACCAGTTTACTTTTCGGGCTAACGGGGTTGGTCGGAGTAATGGCTGGATCAATCAAGCGTACGTTGCCAATCTGGCCTTCGCGCACCAGTTTCATTTGTTGTGCACTTGCTAGCAGACTGGAGTAGAGTTCGCTATTGACCTTGACATCACGCATCAGGCGCATCATGTCCTGCTCCATTTCAGGATAGGATTTTGTCTTGGCAGCAATAGAACTCATCTCTTTGTTTAATGCTGCAAGCTGACTGTCTATAGCCTGCATCGATGGGTGCGCATCAGTAAACTGCAAAGCCAGTTCCTTGCGTTTTTGCTGCAACTCAATGATCTTTTTTTGCAGATCGGCAGAGGCTTCCAGAGCAAGTTTGCCCTCGGTCGTTAAATCGAAAGTGCCTTTCTGTGCCCGAAAATCCTTGTATTTGCTCTCGGATTTTTCCAACTGCTTTTTGAGCTGCGGCAGAAAATCATCTAAAAACTCCAGAGACTTCTTGGCTTCAGCGGCTTTGCGCTGGATGTTTTGCTGCACATAACTTCTTGCAACAGCATTGAGTGCAGCAGTGGTTTTTTGTGCATCAGTCCCCTGCAAGGTTACCAAAAGAATATTGGACTGCTTGGCTTTTTCTGTAACTTTCAGATCCTGCTGTAACTCTTCAACAGCCTTGTTTCTGGATGTGTATGCAACATCAAACTCTGCTCCAGGTTTGGCCTGCAGTTGCGTGATTTTGATGGAAGCCGGTTTGCCCATCCAGTTGAAGCTGGCAGCAATACCCAAGCGGCCTTCCAGTAACTGCTGATCATTGTCATTGAACAGGAAATAATTACCCTTATCTCCTACCCTGACCCGGAAAATCTGTGTTTCTTTAGCAGGATTTTCAACAATAATGAATTCGCCCAGTGCAATAGCCTCATTGCCAGAAACACGGCCTTTAAACAAACCCATAAACCCGGGCTCTGACAAGCTACTGGAATTGCGTGCCAACCAAGAGCCAATAACTGGAACATAGCGGGGCTGCGCAGATACATTCAAAAGCAGCTCATCAGCAGCATTGCCCAGAACCATGCGTGATTTCAGAATCTCGATTTCGGTATTGGCAGCAGATGCAATATTGAACATGGCGCCAAAATCAGACATGCTACCCACACTAGCTCCGCCCTTTCGATCTTCAACCTGAATCATGGCAGAAGCTTCGTAAACCGGACGCGCCATCAGCAAATAAAGCGATCCAATAGCCAAACCAGCAGCAACGCAGGCAGCTATCAGCCATTTGGCACCAATAAAAGTATCGAGCAATTCGAACAGGTCAATTGCCTGTTCGTCGTCTATGTTTTTTTCGGGAAGAGAATTCATATTCGTATTGGTATCAGGACAAGACACGGATACGTTCTATCCAATGGCTGATACCTGTTTCTATCAATTGGTGTGTCTGCTCAAATGTCTCGTATGACTTGCGGTAAGGGTCGGGAATTTCTGCTGCATCTGGCGGGCAAAACTCGCCTACGCGATGCACCTTGCCTCTGGTTAAAGGATAACGTGCAGAAAGCTCCTGCACATGTGCGCTTTCCATCACGAGTATCAGATCTGCCTGTTCGCACATCCAGAGCTGAATCTGCTGTGCAACATGCCCGCTTAAGTCCAGGCCGTGTTTGGTCGCAACAGTGGCTGCACTGGCATCTGCCGCATGGCCTTCCAGTGCTCCCAAGCCAGCCGACCAGATTTTCTTTTCCGGAAAAGCACGCTTGAGCAATGCCTCACCCACAGGGCTTCTGCAAATATTGCCTACGCACACCACCAACAGGGACTGGATCATAAACTTCAGTTCCTTTAGTCCGTCAGGTTCTTGCCAGCAGTCAAGGCCTGCACGTTAGGCAAAATCAGGTTGATAACGCGGTTCCAGCGTACAAGCAATGCAGGATCAACGTACACCACGTCATGCGGCTGCAAATCAAAGCGTGCTGCGAGCGCATAGCTGGCTGCGGTACTGGCATCGAGATGGAAGATTTCAGGATCGTATGCGGCAGTGTCTTTTGGCACTTCGGTCACAGGTTTGTTGCGAACCACATAAATCTGGCTGGGGTTGCTAAAGGCTGTAACGCCTGCGGCCTCACCCAGTGCATCATTCAGTGTCAGGCGGCCATTTTTGAATTTCTGTGCACCAGGTCTACCCACTTCGCCCAGCACATAGACCTTGCTGTCTTCTTTGGAGCCCACATGCAGTAAATCGCCAGCCTGCATCTGGATACGACCAGGATTAACTCCCTGCTCGGACAACTGGTAAAGATTGAGAGGAATACGCGCCTTGCCACGGGTCAGTACCAGCGCAGCACGGTCTGCATTGGGAGAGAAGCCGCCAGCACGGTTGATGGCCTCAAGCAAGGTAACAGGCACATCATTGATGGCCTGCAGCCCCGGAGTGCGCACCTCGCCGTCCAGATATACCCTTGCCGAGCGATAAGCCTGTACACGAACGGTCACCTGTGGGTTTTTCAGATATTTGGACAGTCGATTGCTGATCTCCACCCGCGCCTGCTCTTCAGTCATGCCTGCCACTGGCACAGAGCCAATCAGGGGAAACTGGATGCGCCCTTGTGCTGATACGTTATAACCATTGCCCACTGCAACCTGCCCGGTCGGATCTGTCGTTTGCGTGGTAACAGGCAAAGCTAGTTCAGGATGCCCCCAAACTGTGATACTGACAACATCACCCGCACCTATGGCATAGGCCTTGTGTGTGCCTAGAAGACCTTTGACATGAGGGTCAAGCAGGCTACGCGCTTGCGCGGCCTGCTGCTGCAAAAACCGTGGAGTAATGGTCGTGATCTTGCCCGCAGGTGGCGGATCATCCGAAGCAATAACGGAATTTTCCTGCTGGTTCTGGACTGAATCCTGACCAAAATGAAGACCCAAATGGTTGGAGCACCCGGCAATGGCTGTACAAAAAAGCGTGGCGACGAAATATTGCAGAGCTTTCATTATGGTTTTTCAATATCGGAAAAATAAACACACGTATACATTTTCAGTCTGGGCGCAGGAAGAGCAAGTAGTTTACGCCAGATTCAGGAATGCGATGCAAACATCTTCATCTTCTAAAAGCCTCAACTTGTCTGACTTAAAATCTGCACAATTTGAGGGTTGTACGATGCTTTCCCAACCGTTCCGAAGCAATGCTGTGCGCTTTCCCATGGAAAACATTGCACAGTTGGCTTTTTAGCCCCGAAACTATCGGTAGCGCACCAGCCAGCGAAAGGCAAACAGCGATATGGCCATGTATATCAGGCTGGGCACTGCCGCACTGACCCATGGCAGCCAGGCACGCATATTGCCAATATAGCCAAACAGGTTGTTGAGCAGGAAAAAACTGACCCCTACGACAACACCAGCAAAAACCACGGTAGTGATGTTGCCCGACCTGAAGTGCAAGTAGGCGAAAGGCAGAGCCAGCACCAGCATGACCAGACAGCTCAATGGATAAAACAGCTTGCGCCAGAACTGGATTTCGTAATTTTGCGCTGACTGGTTGTTGACCTTGAGGTGGCTGATATAGCGATACAGCTCATAGGTAGACATGCGGTTGGGGTTAAGCAAGGCAGCGGCAACCATCGTTTGCTGAATACCGGTTTTCAGCATCTGCCCACCCAGTATTTTCCGCTCAACCGTCTGTTGGTTACCTGTTGCGACTTTGGTAACTGTGCTGTTGACATTGCTTAACTGCCAGCCATGCTCTTCAAACTCGCCCGACTCAGCTTTACGCATCTGCACCAAAGTGCCTTGCCTGTCAAAATCAAAAATACGCAGATCCCGCATCTGGCCCTCAGGGGTAAGCTGTCCGATGTTAACCACCCTGTCAATGCCATCCACGTTTTCCTTGATCCACGCACCTGTACGACCAGCGGTGATATTGCCCTCGAACTGTGCCTTGTAAAACTGCGCGAATTTTTCTGAACGGGGTGCAATATAGTCGCCGACAACAAAGGTCAATAAAGTAAACAATGCGCCCAGCCACAGCAGGCTACGCAGCGCTTGCCATGGCCCCAAACCACCCGTGCGCAAAATGGTGAACTCGGAATTTTGTGCCAGACTGGCCATAACGAAGATTGCGCCAATCAGCACCGCGATGGGCAGCAACTCATACATGTGCCCGGGGGTAAGCAAAAGGGTATGCACAAGTGCATTTTTCAGACCATACGGTATAGGCGTGCGGCTGGTAAATGTCAGCTCGTTGATGACATCAAAAAAAGAAAACAAGCCCAGAAAGCCGGCACAGACAAACAAGACCGCTTTATAAATCTGCCTGTGGATATAACGCTGTACCGTACGCATTAACAGCTCCCCGCAGAATGTGGCAAACGACGTCTTCCCGAGAACAAATCACGCACCGACCAGTTACGGTGCCGCTTGTAGACCCAGAACAGCGCCAACACAAACACCCCACCATGCAGCAGTAGCAGCATGCCAGCAAGGCTGATTTTCCCGTTAGCGACCCAGCTTTGGCCCACATTGATCAGGTTGTAATACGCAGCAAAGCTCAGCATGGCAAATATCAGGCTGCCACTGCGGCCTGATCTGGGGTTGATATTGGCAGCTGCCAAGGCTATCAGTACAAAATTGATACCCGCCAAAGCCATGCCAAGACGCCAGCCAAGCTCGGCACGAAATTTGTTTTCTTTCAGCCCCAGCAAGCGCCAGCTGGAAACCGTATGCGGCGCAGCTTTAAACTGCTCCATCTCGCTTTGTGCATCGGTCACCGGGCGGATCTGGTTGCCGATACGAATCCCGTACTCCTTGAACTGCCCCATGTGTATGGTCTGGTCGTCCATGATTTCAACGCCCTGCCCGTTATCAAGCACCACAAAGCGCCCAGTTTCCTTGTTTTCAATACGTCCATTTTGTGCCGAAAGCACCACTTCACTCTGCGGCTGTCGGGCAAAAACAAACAGTTTGCCGCTCCCGCTGCCCTCGGGATTATTGTTAATATAAAAGACACGGTTGCCGTCGCTTGATTCCTGAAACTGTCCGGGTGCAATGCGCTCGATATCGCCACGGGTCTGAAAACGCTGCCGCAATTCCTGGATCTGGCTTCCGGCCCAGGGCCAGCCTGCGAGAGAAAGCACGCTTGTAATCAGCACAACAGGCCAGGCAAACTCTAACAAGGGCTTTAAAAACTGCCACAATCCTTGCCCACTGGAGAACCACACAGCCATTTCACTGTCGCGGTACATGCGCGAAAGACAGTAGACCATGCTGACAAACAGGCTCAAGGTCAGGAGCGATGGCAGATAAGCCAGTACCATATAGCCCAGAACCAGAGATACTTCCGACGGGCTCACCATCCCGCGATTGGCAAGCCGCAGGCTGCGAATCAACATCATGGTAACTGTAACGCCGACCAGCACCAGTAAAGTGGCACTGAAACTGCGTGTGAGTTCGCGACGGATGGATGTATGGAATATCATTGTTCTTTTGTTGCCAGGCAACGGCTTTTTAATCAAGACACGACATTATCATGAATTTCTCTTTGACTACCGACAATCTCCTCATATCTGCCAAACAACAAGCCGACCTGCTTATCGTTCTGGTCCAGTCAGAGACAACACTATCCGGCACAACTGGCAAAGGAGTGCAGGCCGCCATAGCGCAAGCCATGCAGGCAGGACATTTCAGCGCAAAAAAAGACAGTGCCCTGGCACTGTATCAGGATAAAGGCTGGGCTGCTCCACGCGTCTTGCTGCTTGGTCTGGATCTAACACAGGCTGATACCCTGCGGACAACAATGGAAAAACACATCAAGGCGCACAGCAAAGACTGCACAACGCTCGCCATCTGCTTTGCCCAACAACCCACGCCCGAGCAGTTGCACGCTGCCATGCAGGCTGCCAACAGCGCCAGTTACACCTACACGCACACCAAGCCCAGCGCCAAAGCAAGCCTGCAAAAAGTACTCTGGAGCGTGCCGCAAGCTGCCGCCTGCCGTGCTGCTTTCGACTATGGCTGCGCCCTGATCGCCGGCGTGGCTCTGGCACGCGAATGGGGCAACCGCCCTGCCAACTTTGCCACTCCGGGCAAGCTGGCCGAAGCCGCAAAGAACATCGTCAAGCAAGGCAATGCCGGCCATGATAAAAAAATCTTCTCCTGCGACGTACTGGATCGTTCCAAGGTTGAAAAACTGGGCATGGGCGCATTTCTGTCAGTAGCCCGGGGCAGCGATGAGCCTTTGCGCTTTATCGTCCTGCAATACAAGGGTGCGAGCAAAAAGCAGCAACCCCTGGTCTTTGTTGGCAAAGGCATCACTTTTGACAGCGGCGGCATTTCCATCAAGCCCGGTGCTGGCATGGACGAGATGAAGTTTGACATGTGCGGTGCTGCCAGCGTGCTTGGTCTGTTTGAGTCATTGCGCCTGCTGCGCCCGGCCATTGACGTTATCGGCCTGATCCCCGCCTGCGAAAACATGCCCAATGGCCGTGCTACCAAGCCCGGCGACGTAGTCACCAGCATGAGCGGACAAACCATTGAAGTGCTCAATACCGATGCCGAAGGCCGCCTGGTGTTGTGCGATGCACTCACATATGCGGAACGCTTCAAGCCATTGGCCGTTGTAGATATCGCCACCCTTACCGGCAACTGTGTCATGGCTTTGGGCAACACACGCGCAGGCCTGTTTAGCTGTAACGACCAGCTTGCACAGTCGCTGCAACTTGCCGCCGACACATCACGCGACCTGTGCTGGCGCATGCCTATGGACGACGCTTACGGCAAAGGCCTGCACTCGAACTTTGCCGATGTTGCCAACATTGGCGGACGCACTGCTGGCTCCATATCAGCGGCCAAGTTTCTGGAACGCTTTACAAAAAAATACCCATGGGCCCATCTGGACATTGCTGGTGTCGCATGGAACGAAGGTGCAGCCAAAGGTGCAACTGGCAGACCTGTACCCCTGCTGCTGCAGTTTGTGGTGCAGCAGGCCGATGCACCACAGGCATTTGCAGCTCAAAGCGCAGCGCTCAATAATGTTGGCAAAACCAAAAAAACCGCACTGGCACGTTCTGGCCGATCGCCAGCCAAACGTTAAGCCATACCGCAGGCATACCCAGTTACAGGCTCTTGCGTGACGCAGATAAATTTTCACTACCTCAACACAACCGACAAGCTGCTCTACACTTGCCGCCTGCTGCGCAAGGCGCTTAACACAACGCCGAGCATTGTGGTTACAGGCCAGGCAGAGCAGCTCGCCGCGATGGACGCCATGCTGTGGCTGTTTTCTGCCGAAGACTTCTTTGGCCACCACTGGCTCCAGCAGCCTGCTGCAGACACATTGCCTCCATACCTTATGCAATACGCCAGAGTCTGGCTTACGGCAACATATCTTCCTTGCGAACGCCCACATCTGCTGGTTAATCTGTCAGACAATCCATTAACGGACATTGGGCCATACGAACGCATGGTCGAGCTGGTTACAGCGGGAGAAGCGGAACTCGCCAAAGCACAGGAACGCTGCCTATACTATGCTGGGTGCGGTCATAATATTGTGCGTCATAATGTGCGTACACGTGCTTAAAGTGATCTCGAGCACAAAAAAACGCTAACAAAAAAATACCGCCCTTGTCAAAAAGTGAAATTAAGTAGCACAATGCAAACGTTCTACAGTGCAATGACAAGATAGTTTGTATATATTTCTATTCACATATACAGCACAAGGATAAGATGGTTTGTATATATTTCTATTCACATAATATGTCTTGCAAGAAGGTGCCATATGTCTAATACGACCAACCCTCCCCGTTTTGTTCCCACCTTGACCGAGACTGTTTCTGATAGTGCATTGCCCACGCAAATTGAAGATCTTTCCTATCTTGAAACACGTGATGCACCAGACTCCATGCTCGACCTGAATCTGGATGATCTGGATCAGGATGAAACTGAAATGCCGACACGCATCGAGCATGTTTCGCCTTTGGGTGCGCACCAAAAAGAAGGTGGAGCAGGAGCTGCCCTACCACTGGACTGGCAGGATCAGTTGCAGCAGACTTTGCGGCAAGCTGTCAGGCAAGAGCTGCAGCAGCAACTGCCCTTTTTGCTGTTGCAATGGTCCAAGCAGATTGAGGACAAGGTAACACCCCAGATTCAGCGGCAACTTGTCAAAATGCTGCAAGCTTGGCAAGAACCCGCAGAATGAAAATTTCCCTGGAGCTCTCTCTCCAAACCAGCAGGCTGTTTTAATTTGCCGTTCTATTCCTGCATCGAACCAGTCTGCATCAGATGCGCCAAAAATCTGGCGCAGGCATCTTCACACAAGTCGAGCACGTGCTCAAAACCAGCCTCCCCGCCGTAATAGGGATCGGGAACTTCATGCGTTTGCTGCTGCTGACAAAAAGCCGCCAGCCGATGAATCGTGTGCTGGTATTGAGGCGGACATAAGGCACGTGCAGCCTCTTCGTTGGCTGCATCCATCACCAGCACCCAATCGAAAGCAGCAAAATCCTCTGCCTGCAGTTGCCGTGCGCGTTGCTGCGACAGATCATAGCCACGTGCCTGTGCATGCTGCTGGCTACGCGCATCGGGCTGCTTGCCTGTGTGGTAGTTATGTGTGCCGGCCGAGTCCACTTCGATGCGCTCGTGCAAACCAGCCTGCTGCACCAGGTGCTCCATAACTGCCTGAGCAGTCGGACTGCGGCAGATATTGCCCATGCATACCATTAGTACACGCATGGGGCGATGCGATGAAAAAGAAATACCAGTCATGGCGAAACTCCTGCCAAACAAAACAAAACCACCAACTAGCCGGCAGACACCGCTTGTGCCAGCGCAATGTATTGCTCAACGGGCACTTCTTCAGCACGGCGCTGCACGTCAAAAGTGCCTGCAAAGTTTTTTTCCTGCAACCATGCGCCCAAAGTGTGCCGCAACAGCTTGCGACGCTGGCTGAATGCTACCTGTACCAGTGCTTCAAACAATTTGACATCAAGCTCGGCCGCATTGCTGCGCGGCACCATGCGCACAACTGCGCTATCGACCTTGGGAGCAGGATCAAAACTTTCTGGTGGCACATGCAACACATTTTCCATGGCATAGCGCCATTGCAACATGACACTTAAACGCCCGTAAGCCGCCGTGCACGGGCTCGCTACCATGCGCTCGACTACTTCTTTTTGCAGCATGAAGTGCTGGTCTTGCACCACGCCTACGTGCGCGAGCAAGTGAAACAAAATAGGCGTGGAAATGTTATAGGGCAAATTGCCCACAACACGTATTTTTGTCCAGTTGCGCCTAGCAGCCAGTGCAGTGAAGTCCACCTTGAGCACATCAGACTCGATCACATCGAGCTGAGGATGCTGGCGCAGTCGTGCAGCCAAATCGCGGTCAAGCTCAATGACGGCAAGTTGCCCTGCACGTTCTACCAGTGGCTGGGTCAAGGCTGCCAGTCCGGGGCCAATCTCGAGCAGTGGCTCACCGGCTTGCGGATTGATGGCTCGCACAATGGCCTCTATCACACCTTGGTCATGCAGGAAGTTCTGCCCAAAGCGCTTGCGTGCCACATGACCGCTATTTCTGCCTTGACTCAAGGCAGCGCGCGGCTTTCTGGAAGTCAGGCTCAACGCGGTGCCTCGCGCATCTCAATGTAAGCTTGGGCACGCACTTCACTTTCCCACTGCGACAGCGCTTCAGCCGCTTTTTGTTCAGCCAGAATATTGCGTGCAATACGCACCTGCTGCTCTTGCGACATGGGTTTGCTACGCCGATCAATCAACTGCACCAGATGCGTGCCAAAACGTGAGGCAAATGGCTGGCTTAGCTGGCCAGGCTGCATCATTGCCAGTCGCTCTTCAAATTCGGGCACAAAAGCACCTTCAGGCGCCCAACCCAAATCGCCGCCATGTTCAGCGCTGCCATCCTGGGACACAGTGCGTGCAGCTGTCGCAAATTCAAGCTTTCCGGCAATAATCTGCTTGCGCAGATCACCCAGTTTGGCAAAGGCCTGCTGCTCGCTCAAGCCCTTGTCATTGAGCAACAAAATATGGCGTGCATGGTTTTCTGTCACGCGTGCTTCACTGGTTTTTTGCTCGCGCAGCCATTGCATGGCCTCGATATCGGTAATTTTTTCTCTGGCCATGTCCACACGCGCCTCGCGCATTTTGCGCAGCAGCAACTGATCTGTGAGGTCTTTGCGGTACTCGGTTTCACTGATACGGCGTTCGGCCATGACACGGGCACGGAAATCTTTCGGACTGACATTGCGCTGGCTGGCCAGCTTTCTTTCCGCATCGTTAAAATCATCTTCAGTCACCACGAGGGTCGTATTGCGCACGTACTGAATCGCCGCTTTCTGGACAATCACTTCGTCCAGTGCCTGCTTGAGCAGTGCAGCGTTTACCACCGGCGCCTTGGTTTGCTGTTTGGGTTGTTTTGTCTGTTTGTCCCGTTTGTCCTGTTTGCCTTGCTGGGGAGCAGCAACCTGCTGCGCGATTTCACGTGCACGTTTGTTGACTTCATGATTGGTCACAGGCACGCTGTTGACAACAGCAACCACATAGTCTGCAACCTGACTCTGCCCTGAAGGTATTGCTTGCGTCATTTTCTGTGTTGGCGCAGCAGCAGCCGCTTTTTTGGTCGTTGCGCGTGTATTTTTCCGGCTTGGTGCAGCATGCACCATACTGGCATTAAGTGTCAGTAACAGGGCTGCAGCCAGCGCACCAGCGCCTGTTTTGCTGCGGAAAGAAGTTGGTTTTGCAGTCATTTATTTACCTCTTGCTCATCAAAATAATATGATTATCCGGTTTAGTCGTAGCGCGCAAAGCGGCTAGGCTGTGAAAGCTGCGGTTCGCGCAACGGTGTGTAACCTGGCACATTGTCACGGAAAAGCTGTAGCGCTCCCGTGCCAATCCGTGCCAGTCCGTTAAATTCAAGTTGCAGCATGACAGTATGGTTCATGCGCACTGGCAAGGTCTGGGTTTGCTGGCTGCGCACAGCTACGCGGGCAATCCAGCAGCAGGAATCATACTCAAGTCCAGCCAAAGCCTCGGTGACACGGCGATTGGTCAAAGAATAATAAACCCGCCCGAGCATATACCAGCGCCCTGCCCCTTCGCCCTGCCCTGCCGGCAGCGTCTTGCCTTTATCTCCCCAGATGTCATTGAGCGGCCACTGCCAGCCCACGTCCACCTGTTCATTGCCCCCGGTTTGCCGTGACAGATTCGCTGTAACAACACGGTAAGGCCGCGGCGCATAACGCACGCCCAGCCGGCCGCTAACCGCCTTGTGGGTGCGCTGGTCATAGTCCAGTGATGTTTCTGCGCTCCAATGCCGATTCCAGCGAATTGCACCATCAAGCAAGATGTTGCTCATACTCTGGTTATCCTTGCTATCGAGCGCATTAAGAAAAACCCGACGCGGCGTAAAACGATGGCGCTGTGCAACCGTTAGCCGTGCCAATTCAGCCCCTTCAGTCGCATCATAAAAACGGCTGGTAAGCCCAGCGGTAATGGTGCTGTTATTGCTAAAACGGTCTGAGCCAGTAAATGGGTTGCTGCTGAAAATACTGGCCAGATTGAAGTCTTTTACGGCCGTGTCATAAAGCGGCAGTGCATCTTGCTTCTTGTAGGGCGTATACACATAGAGCAGACGTGGCTCCAGCGTTTGCGTGAGGCTGCGCCCAAACAGGTTGGCGCTGCGCTCAAATACTAGCCCGCTATCCAGTGTAAGCGTGGGCAAGATGCGGCTGGCACTGCGCCGGCCGTCTGCCAGGGGGGTGGCGGTTTGGTAGTGCGTAGCGTTGAGTTCAATGCCAGGGGTTACAAAGCCCCAAGGACGTATCCACGGATAACTGACTTTGCCCTGCATGTAGCTGCGTGTGCCGTTGGGCTGGCCTGTCAGCTTGGCATCTGACCTGAAATGGGTGCTGTCCATATCCAGTGCCACATCAAAGCCTCGCACATTATTGCGTGCATAGCGCAGATGCACCTGAGGCATTTTGTCAAAGGGCGGCGTGATATTGTCAGGCGCGGGCAGTTGCTGCGTTTGCCAGCGTTGTGCTGTGACAAAGGCAGACCAGTCGGCAAGGTTCCAGTGCAACGTAGCGGTGTTGGCGAGCAGGCGCGGGCTGATCTGCCCGCTGGAGCTGCGCATGCCTTTGACGCTTTGAAAATCACGCCAGTAGGTGTTGTCACTCACACGGTTGAGGTCCATCGAAAATACGAAGTTGCCAAATCCTGTGGTGCTATGGGGCCAGCTTTGCGTGTGGTCGAGGTGGTAATTCCAGCGCTTGGTGCCTGTTATACGGTCGTTCGGCATCACGTTCAAGTCCACCTGACCACGATAGCTGTCTTCAAGGTAACGAAACTGCCCATACATATCCAGTCCGCGTTTGCTACTCAAATTGGCTGCAAACGTGGCATCGCGATTTGGCGCAATATTGAAATAGTAAGGCTGGCTAAATTCTGCACCGCTGGCGCTGCTAAAGCTAACCATGGGTGGCAGAAAACCGGACCGCCTTGTATCGGAAAGCGGGAAAGCAAAACCCGGCACAGGAATAATGGGCACACCGCCAAAAATCAGCGCTCCGTTTTCTACATAGCCCTGATCCTGATCCGTATCCAGAATGATTTTCTCGCCCTTGATGTACCAATCAGGCTTCCAGTTGGCATCAGCCTGCCCTGGCTCGGGTTTACAGGTGGAGTAAATTCCGTCAGAAATCACACTGTGATCCCGATCCAGAAAATCCACCCTGCTCGCTGTACCCTGCCCACCAGTTCTTAAAATCTCGTAGTTGACGTTATCAAAACCGCCTTCGTAGCTATCCATCTGCAGCTGCAGACGATCACCACGAAACACATCCCCCTGACGGTTAATCAGCACATTGCCGCTGGCCGTCACAATATTGGTGCCCTGGTCATAGCGCAGTACATCGGCTTTGAGGATATGTGCAGGATGGCGCAATTCGGCTTGCCCGGTAACGGTGATCTGACGATCTATCTCGCCATCAACCCTGCTACCCCACAACACTGACGCTGCTTGCCCACCCTGTGCTGCAGGGATATTTTCTTCTAGCCAGGGACTGGGCTGCAAAGCCAAATCCTGCCCCCAGGCAAGCCCTGAAAAGCCAGCGTAAAGCGATAAGACAAGTGCGGCAACCGGGCGCAGTTTCGCGGGCACCCTGCTTCCTTGCAGCATTACAGCGCGGACTGGCTGGCGGCAGCTTGCAAAAGATAAGGTAGAAAAATTCCGTAAAACTGGCACACGTATCCTGATATGCAAAAAACTGCAAACTGTTTGAACACTACAAAGACCAAAAAGGCCACAGCAGACAAAGTCGCTATTTTGCCAGCCAAATGGACAATGCGTGCCACAATACCAGTTGTTTTACTGTAATGCCTTGTTCACCATGTCAGAGCCCATTGCCCCCATCTGGTCCACTACCGAGCGCGAAACCCTGTTCAAGCAGTGGCTGGCCACCATTACACCACAGCAAAAACTACTTCCTGAAACGGTCACAGTCGCCAGTGCTGATGCCAGTTTTCGCCGCTATTTCCGTATACGTTGCGCCAACAGTCAAACCAGCCGCATCATCATGGATGCACCGCCCGAACAGGAAAACTGCCAGCCCTTTGCCCATGTTGCAGATTTGATGCAACAGGCTGGTTTGCCAGCACCACAAATTCTGGAATGGAATGCCACTGACGGCTTCATGCTCCTGACCGATCTGGGTTGCCGCACCATGATGAGTGTGCTTGACCCTGCCAACCCTGCGGCAGCGCACCCTTATTACATCCAGGCACTTGACCTGCTGCTGCAATGGCAAACTGCCTCACGCCCCGACACCCTGCCGCCCTACGACAGCGCCTTGCTGCAACGCGAACTGCAACTTTTCCCCGATTGGTATTTGCGCCAGCATCGCAAAATTGACTTATCGGCGGCACAAACCCAAACCCTTACGAACACATTTGCGCAAATCGTACAGCGCAATCTATCTGCACCCAACGTCTATGTGCACCGAGACTTCATGCCGCGTAACCTCATGCTGGGCGATGCGCCCAATGCAGCACTGGGCATACTTGATTTTCAAGACGCGGTATACGGCCCCATCACCTACGACATTGCCAGCCTGATGCGCGATGCCTTTATCAGCTGGGACGAAGACTTTGTGCTCGACATCACCGTGCGCTACTGGGAACGCGCCAAAAAACGCGGCCTGATGGACTTTGAAGACTGGCACAGCGACTTTGGCGCGTTTTATCGTGCCGTAGAGTGGATGGGACTACAACGCCACCTCAAAGTAGCAGGCATATTCGCACGCTTAAGCCTGCGCGACGGCAAGCCCCGCTATCTGGCCGATACGCCTCGCTTTATAGCCTACATCCGCCATACCGCCCGCCGCTACCGCGAGCTTGCCCCTTTGCTGCGGCTCATAGATGAAGTCGAAGGCACAGCGGCAGATACAGTAAGTGGCTTTGCCTTTGGCAGGGTTTGAGGGCTATGTGCCAGAGTCCAGCGATCTGGCACACACGCAAATGCGTTTATCCCTTCAGCTTGTCAGCTTTTCTCAGAGGCCTGATTGTTGAGTTCAGCAAATTTTCCCGCCATCGTCGGATTATTGCTCGTGAGCTTTTTGATAGTCACCTCTTGCGCCTTGTCGTTCGCTAGACGCAAATTGCGGTCTGCGCCCAACAGCGCATCCTTTGTCTTTTGCAGATGGTCAATCGACTTGTCAATCTCATCAATCGCGGTTTTAAAGCGTCTGGAAGCCAAGTCGTAGTTTTTTGAAAAAGCGCTCTTAAAGCCATCCAGCTTGGCCTCAAACTGGGTAATGTCCAGGTTTTGCGCCTTTACCAGCGCTAACTCAGTTTTGTAAGCCAGTGCGCTGGTAGCCGCATTACGCAACAGGGTAATGAGGGGGATAAAAAACTGCGGCCGCACCACATACATCTTGGGGTAGCGGTACGATACATCTACGATACCCGTGTTGTAAAGCTCACTTTCGGGCTCAAGCAGGCTGACCAGCACAGCGTACTCGCAACCCTTTTCAGTGCGGTCTTTGTCGAGTTCTTTGAAAAAATCCTCGTTTTTCTTTTTAGTCGCCGTCGTTTCATTTTCGTTTTTCATCTCAAACATGATGGAGACAATCTCGGTGCCTGCCTCATCATGGTCGCGAAAGATGTAGTCGCCCTTGCTGCCACTGCTGGCATCGTTGTCTTTCTCAAAATAAGCACGGGTAAAGGCAGTAGCGCGGATGCGGTTAAATTCGGTTTCGCAATGCTGCTCAAGGGTTTCCCCCACCATTTTGGTAGATAGCCGCGCTTTCATATCGCGCAAGCGCTCTATTTCTTGTTCGCGGTCTTTGATTTCAATCGCGTGTTTTTCACGCAAGGCTTTTTCGGCAAGCTCTTTTTCGGTTTGCAAGAGTTGCAAGCTACTGCTCAGTGCGTCGCGCTCTTTCTCAATACTGCTTGTGGCTTGTGTCACAGCAAGAGTTTTTTCGGTATTGCTGGCTTGTAGCGATGCTTTCAATGCGCTGATTTCCTGGTCTTTACTGGCTTGAACTTTCTGCAACTCGGCATGAAGCTGAACTTGCGTCAGTTGCGCCTGTGCAAGCAGATCTTGCTTGGCTTGCGCCAGTTCATTGGCCAAGGCATCACGTTCTTTCTCGACACTGCCCAGCGCTTGCGCTACGGCGAGCTGGCGCGCGGTTTCGGCTGCTTCGTTTTGCGCTTTAATCTGGGCTTGCAGCTCTTGTATTTCAGCGTTTTTAGCCGCGGCGGTCTGTTGTAGTTGACTCGCACTTTGCGCTTGTGCCAATTCAAGTGCGCTGCGCTTGTCTTGCTCGGCTAACGCAAGGCGCTCGTGCAATTGCTTTTCAAAATCGCTATCGCGCACCTGCTTGAGAATATCTGCATAACCTGCCTCATCAATCGTAAAAGCCGCGCCACATTTTGGGCATTTGAGTTCGTGCATGGGTGCTCCTTGGGTGGTATTTGTGCTTGATGGCATTGGCACACGCATGCGCCATAAAACACGCAATGGTAATGCACAACAAGCAATATAAGTGCTGGCGGCTGCAGGCAAACGTTGCAACTCGCTTGATTATTGTTACCGCCACCGCCACTGCTTTTACTCACGCATGCGCTGGCTTGTGGCTGGTATTGTCTGGCGTTGATTACTGCGCTGTAGCTCAATACATCCGATTAAGCTAAAGGGGCTAAACAGAAAAATCTGCCCCAAACTACAAAAACATCTTGGCAAACAAAAAGCCCTAAGTAAATCAATTACTTAGGGCTTTAATTGGCGGAGACGGAGGGATTCGAACCCTCGATGCGGCTCTACACCGCATACTCCCTTAGCAGGGGAGCACCTTCGGCCTCTCGGTCACGTCTCCAATTTTTAGAATCACGAATTATATCCCAAAAATTGAATTTTTCGTTTTTTTATTTGCTGCCGACTGCTTGTTCAAGCTCAAACGCTTTGTGCAGGGTGCGAACAGCAAGCTCCATGTATTTTTCATCAATAACAACCGATGTTTTAATCTCGGAAGTGGAAATCATCTGAATATTGATGCCCTCTTCGGCCAGTGCGCGGAACATCTGGCTGGCTACACCTGCGTGGCTGCGCATGCCAATGCCAACAATGCTGACCTTGCAGATTTTTGTATCACCCACAATTTCAGCTGCGCCTGTTTCTGGCACCACCTTGGTCTTGAGCAGATCAATGGTACGGGCATAGTCGGCCTGATTTACAGTAAAGCTGAAATCAGTCTTGCCATCTTTGCTGATGTTCTGGATGATAACGTCAACTTCGATATTGGCGTCAGCCACGGCACCCAGTATCTGGTAGGCAATGCCCGGACGGTCAGGTACACCCATGACAGAGATTTTGGCTTCATCACGATTGAAGGCGATGCCAGAGACTACAGCTTTTTCCATTTTTCCGTCTTCCTCTAAAGTAATCAATGTTCCAGATTTATCTTCTTCTTCAATGGGAATATCCCATGGAGTAAAGCTGCTCAGGACGCGCAGGGGAACGTGGTATTTTCCAGCAAACTCAACAGCGCGAATTTGCAGCACTTTCGAGCCCATAGAGGCCATTTCCAGCATTTCCTCAAAGCTGACGCTGCCAAGACGGCGTGCTTCAGGCACGATGCGCGGATCGGTGGTGTAGACACCGTCCACATCGGTAAAGATCAGGCATTCATCGGCTTTGAGCGCAGCTGCAACAGCTACGGCTGATGTATCGCTGCCGCCACGACCCAGCGTGGTGATGTTGTTGTTGCCATCGAGTCCCTGAAAACCGGTGATGATGACAACTTTGCCAGCATTGAGCTCGGCTCGCACTCGCTGGTCATCAATAGACTCGATACGCGCTTTGGTATAAGAGTCATCAGTACGAACGGGTACTTGCCAGCCTGTCAGACTGATAGCTGGCACGCCCTCGGCTTGCAGCGCCAAAGCCAGCAAGCCAACCGACACCTGCTCGCCAGTGGCTGCAATCATGTCCATTTCGCGCAATGTGCAAGCATTGCTGCCTACAGGAGCCAACTCTTTGGCCAGCGCCAGCAAGCGGTTGGTTTCGCCACTCATGGCAGATGGCACGACAACCATTTGGTGGCCCGCACGAGCCCACTTGGCTACACGTTTAGCCACGTTACTGATACGCTCGGTTGAACCCATGGAGGTTCCGCCGTATTTATGAACGATTAAAGCCATAAGAAATGTTCCGAAACAGTCAATGTGGCACACATTGCGGCATCTTTAATCCGCCCTGTGGAAAAGCTTTTTATTGTAGCAAGCCCCAAACCAGTTTTTCACCATCACGCTCTACATATCCATTTCCTGTTTTGATCCGGATTTTATGCCCACGCGTGGTGCAAGCTGCCAATACATCAAGCAAAGCGCTGATTTGTGCTTCGCTGCCTGTTGTCTGGTAGCTGTTTTTGAGCCAGTAACGCAACAAGTTGGCCTGACGCGCACGATCGAATTGTTGCAAGGCGCGGATGCGCGGCGGGTTTCCTGTTTGCTCCATGTCTTGTTTTGCCAGTGCTTGCAGCAACTGGTCAGCTTGCGCTGCCATGCGTGCACTGCGGGCTATGCTGGTGCGAAAAGCCGGCATGGCTTGCTCTAGCGCTGGCAATAAGCTATGACGAAAGCGGTTGCGAGTAAAGCGTTGATCGGTATTGCTTGGGTCTTCTATCCACGGCACCTGATGCTGGTGCAACCATTGCCGCAACCACGCTCCCGAAAGCGCAAGCAGTGGCCGTGCAAACTGGCAGCCGTTTCTGTTGAATTGCGCGGGCATACCTGCCAGCCCTGCTACGCCTGCGCCGCGGCTCAAGGCAAGCAATACTGTTTCGGCTTGGTCATCTGCGTGGTGTGCTAGTAGCACTATTTCGGCACCAG
The DNA here is from genome assembly GCA_964618495.1 of uncultured Allobrachymonas sp. Taxonomy (GTDB): domain Bacteria; phylum Pseudomonadota; class Gammaproteobacteria; order Burkholderiales; family Burkholderiaceae_C; genus Brachymonas. Next base: position 104,324 of record CAZUBE010000002.1, read on the forward strand.
TCTGCTGTGCGCTGCTAGCGAGCGCCTGATAGCGTGCGATACGCGCCTGTGCTTCAAGGCTGTCACCTGCGGCTAGCGCAATTTGTACACGACTTATAACGCAGGTAACTGCTTGCGTCTCATTATCTTGAAGGGTTGGCAGCTCTAGTTCTGTCGCACTGTCTGTTGACCCCACAGCAGCAATAGCCGCTTTAGCAGTTGCTCGTGCAGATGCGCTGGCGTGTGTGCTGGCTGCTAATGGCAACTGGCTGCAGAACAGCTTGCAATGCTGTGCAAACGCATCTGCGGCTGACTGTAGGCCGTGGTGAACATGCAGCGCAACAATCTGCTGTGGCAAGGCAACACGCCTGTCAGGACGATAGCAACCATGCTGCAGGCGCAAGGCTGCCAGCAGCAATGCGGTGGAGTCTGCCCCTGCGCTAAAGGCTACGCCAAGCTTGGCTGGCTTGGGAGTTGGCAATTGCTGCCACCACTCCCACAGTGCGCGGTCAATATCTGAGACTGGCCAGTCTGCCAGTAGCGCAAGAGGCATGGCTAAAAAGCTTGCGCTATTTACTCTCTAACTGCACGCGTGTCGTTAAAACGACCGTAGCTTTGCAGGCGCTCGTAGCGGCGGTCTAGCAGCTCTTGGGGTTTGAGGTCGCTGACTTGACGCAATGCTTCGACCAGTGCGCGTTTGAGCAGGGATGCCATTTGCGTGTGGTTGGTGTGTGCGCCGCCTACGGGTTCGGTGACTATTTTGTCAATCAAGCCCAGGGCTTTTAAGCGGTGTGCTGTGATGCCAAGTGCTTCGGCTGCGTCTTGGGCGCGTTCGGCGGTTTTCCAGAGGATGGAGGCACAGCCTTCGGGGCTGATGACGGAGTAGATGGAGTATTGCAGCATGAGTACCTGGTCGGCCACGCTGATGGCGAGTGCGCCGCCTGAGCCGCCTTCGCCGATGATGGTGGTGATGATGGGTACTTCGAGTTGCGCCATTTCGAAGATGTTGCGGCCAATGGCTTCGCTTTGGCTGCGTTCTTCGGCATCAATACCAGGGAATGCGCCCATGGTATCGACGAAGGTGAATACGGGCAGGCCGAATTTTTCGGCTGTTTTCATCAGGCGCAGGGCTTTGCGGTAGCCTTCGGGGCGGCTCATGCCGTAGTTGCGCATGACGCGCTCTTTGGTGTCGCGCCCGCGCTGGTGGCCGAGCACCATGCAGGGTGTGCCGTTGATGCGGGCCAAGCCGCCTACCAGACTTTTGTCGTCTGCAAAGTGGCGGTCTCCGTGCATTTCAACAAAGTCGGTAAAGATGCCGGCAATGTAGTCTAGCGTCATGGGGCGCTCTTGGTGGCGGCCGATTTTGCTGATTTGCCAGGGGGTGAGCTGGCTGTATATGTCTTTGGTGAGCTGCTGGCTTTTTTTGCTCAACTGCTCAATCTCGGAAGAAATGTCTACTGCCGATTCGCTTTGCACGTAGCGCAGTTCTTCAATCTTGTTTTCAAGTTCGGCTATGGGTTGCTCAAAGTCAAGGAATGTTCGTTTAGTCACGCTTGTGTCTCCTGTTGGGCTTGGGCTGCATTGTAAACAATAGCGGTTTTGTTTATGTGGCAAGAGGCAATACCTGTGTGTGGATATTTATTCCTGCACCAGATATGTGTATTAATACGCTACTGGAACAGGGTCAAGCGAGCGCCAGATATACCATGTAGCAACGCTGCACCATGGCTGCCAGGCTTGCGCCAGCTCACGGATTTCATTGCGACTGACAGGCTCTCCAGAAAAATAATTCTGGCTTATGCCTTTAATCAGCCCTACATCATCAAGCGGTAGCACATTGGGGCGCATCATATGGAAAATGAGGAACATCTCAGCCGTCCAGCGCCCCACGCCGCGTATGCTTACCAGTTTGGCAATAATTGCCTCATCACCCATTGCGATCCAATCGTCGGCCTGCAAAAGTCCTGCATCAAAATGGCGCGCCAGATCTAATAAATATTCGGCTTTTCGGGCACTTAATCCTGCACCACGCATGCTCTCGGTACTTAGCTGCAACACATGCTGTGCAGTCATCTCCACGGGCAAGGCATTAAACCTGTTCCAGACCGATTGGGCAGATTTAACAGATATCTGCTGCCCTACGATACTGCGTGCCAGTGTAATAAACGCATCGCCGTGCGACTCCAGACAGGCCGCGCCATATTGCGCAATCAGCTTTTTCATCACGCGGTCTTTTCGACCCAGGTGAGCACACGCAGCTTTCCAGTACTCTGGCGTCTGGCACACCGAAGTATTGGACTGCAGCATGGCAGCTTGCTTTGCTGGCTGATTGGCGGCCTTGCTGGCCTGTGTTTTTTTGCCTGTTTCAGGCGCGCCTGAAGCAGCCTGCTGCCCAATCAATGGGGCTGAAGATGTTGGTATGGACTTTGTCCGGGGCATTACTGCGCCATCTCCCATGTGGTACCCGCCGAAGAGTCTTTAAGTACCACGCCTTGCTCCAGCAAGGCCTTGCGGATACGATCAGCCTCTTGCCAGTTTTTAGCTTCTTTGGCTGCAGCGCGAGCCTCAATCTGGCTCTGAATAGTCGCTGCATCAAGCGTTGCGCCTGCCTGCAAGAATTGCTCCGGACTGCCTTGCAGCAAGCCAAGCGTACCTGCAAGCGCTTTGAGCAGTCCAGCGGCCTGCGCATCGGCATTTCTATTGACCTCGGCCGCCAGATCAAACAGCACGGCTACGGCTTCAGGTGTGCCAAAGTCGTTGTCCATTGCGGCTTTGAAGCGGGCAGCGTACGGGTTGCTCCAGTCTATCGTTGCGGGCACTTGTGGAGTGGTGCCTTGCAGTGCCGTGTACAGGCGCTTAAGGCCAAGGCGCGCATCGTCCAGCCCCGCATCGCTGAAGTTAAATGGGCGGCGGTAATGCACACGCAGCATGAAAAAGCGTAATGTTTCGCCATCGTAGCTTTTGAGTACGTCGCGGATGGTGAAAAAATTGTTGAGCGATTTGCTCATTTTTTCGCCATCAACGTTCAAAAAGCCATTGTGCATCCAGTAGTTGACGTATTTCTTGCCGGTTGCGCCTTCGCTTTGGGCGATTTCATTCTCATGGTGTGGGAATTGCAGGTCAGCACCGCCACCATGAATATCAAAGGTCTCGCCCAACAAGGCCATGCTCATGGCTGAGCATTCGATATGCCAGCCTGGTCGTCCGCAACCAAACGGAGAAGGGTATTTGACATCTTCAGGCTCGGTGGGTTTGGCCGCTTTCCACAGTACAAAGTCCAGCGGATCTTGCTTGCCACCCTGCACGGCTATGCGCTCGCCTGCACGCAGGTCATCAAGCGATTTACCCGAGAGTTTGCCGTAGCCCGGCTGCTTGCGCACCGAGAACATGACGTCGCCAGCTTCCGCTGCCCCCATGCCACCATTGGCGCTCTGCTCGGCACTGCCTTCAACCTGATAGGCCAGCCCTTTTTCTTTCAGGGTACCGATCAAATCGGTCATCTGGCGCACATATTCGGTGGCGCGTGGCTCATGGGTGGGAGCATCTATGCCCAACGTAGAAAAATCGTCATGCATGGCAGCGGTCATTTCATCCGTTAGCTGACGGATGGTGATGCCGCGCTCAACTGCGCGTTTGATGATTTTGTCGTCAATGTCGGTAATGTTGCGCACATAGGTCACTTTGTAGCCGCTAGCACGCAGCCATTTCTGCACCACGTCAAACGCAATCATCATGCGTGCGTGACCAATGTGGCACAGATCGTAAATAGTCATGCCGCAAACATACATGCGGACATGACCTGGTTCAATGGGTGTAAAGGCTTGCAGTTCGCGCGCCAGTGTGTTGTAGATACGCAGGGACATGGAAGTAGGATTGTTGTGTTTTACAGGAAAAGGGCTCAGGCACCCAGTTCAGCAAATGCATGAATAGCATACACCCGCCATAGTCTGCATGGTAACGCAAAGCGCCCTGCCCTCTGGTAAAGCAAGGGAGAGTTTGCAGTTTGTCAGCAGCAAGCGACAACAGGCGCAAGTGCAGCCGATGCCGCACTGCGCCTGCATGTAAACAATACGATGGGTACTTAGCTGGCAAACTCGACAATTGCCTGATCGACTGCCAGACTTTCGCCTGGCTCGGCCAGCACCTTGGCTACAACGCCATCTTGCGCGGCAAACAGCACGTTTTCCATTTTCATGGCTTCAATAACGGCTACGCGCTCGCCTGCCTGTACTTTTTGCCCCACTTGTACTGCTACTTGCACCAGCAGGCCTGGCATGGGAGAAAGTACATATTTGCTCATGTCTGGTGGTGCTTTGTAGGGCATGAGTTTGAGCAACTCAGCCGTGCGTGGCTGCAGTACCAGCGCGTCGATTTGTGCGCCGTTGTGAATGACGCGGATAGCCAGTGGGTTCTTGCTTCTACCACGTTCCATCTGCACGGTAAACGGCTGGCCATTGACGATGCCGCTGATAGCACCGTCATGCAGCATATTGCGCACCAGCAGGCTATAAACACGATCGCCATCGGGGGCGTGGACGGTGACTGTCAAGGGTTTTTCAAGCTCCACTTCGCCCAGACTGACATTGACATAGCTGTTTTCGCCTTGCTTACCCAATGTGCAGACGGTAAATTCGCGCCCAGGCAGGCGTTTTTGTCCCTCCCAGAACTTGCCTTGCAAGTCTTGGGCGCGGTTGCGATACCACATATGCAGGCGTGCAGCCAAAGCCTGCAAGAAGTAGGGGTCGTCATGCTGCACGTCTTCGGCGCAAAAGCCCTTGGCGTAGTACTCCGGAATAAAGCCCGTATTGAAATCACCAGCGATAAATTTCGGATGTGCAAGCAAGGCTGCATGGAAAGGAATGTTGCTTTGCACACCACGGATCACAAAGCCATTGAGCGCCTCGCGTGTCTTGGCAATGGCATCGTTACGATCTTTGCCATGCACAATCAGTTTGGCAATCATCGGGTCGTAGAACATGGAGATCTCGCCCCCATCGGCCACGCCTGTGTCAATACGCACACCTTGCAGGTTCTCGGTATCTGCCTGCCACATGGTTTGTTTGGGTGGCAAAAAGCGCACCAGGCGACCGGTGCTGGGCAGGAAATTACGGAAGGGGTCTTCAGCGTTGATACGACATTCAAACGCCCAGCCATTGATCTTGACATCTTCTTGTTTGAGCGGCAGAGGCTCACCAGCAGCTACACGCAATTGCAGCTCAACCAGATCCAGGCCGGTAATGCACTCGGTAACAGGGTGCTCAACCTGCAGGCGGGTATTCATTTCCAGGAAGTAGAAGTCCTGATTTTTGCCCACCACAAATTCCACCGTGCCAGCGTTCTGGTACTTCACGGCCTTGGCCAGTGCAACTGCCTGCTCGCCCATGGCCTTGCGTGTTGCTTCGCTGATAAAAGGTGACGGTGCTTCTTCAATCACCTTCTGGTGGCGGCGCTGGATGGAGCATTCACGCTCATTGAGATAAATAACATTGCCCTGCGCATCGCCCAACACCTGAATTTCAATATGGCGGGGTTGCTCGACAAATTTTTCAATAAAGATACGATCGTCGCCAAAACTGTTGCGTGCTTCGTTGCTGCACGCGGTAAAGCCTTCAAGTGCTTCCTGGTCGTTAAACGCAACACGCAAGCCCTTGCCACCACCACCAGCACTGGCTTTAATCATGACAGGGTAGCCGATGCCTTGCGCGATTTTCACGGCATGCTCAGCATTTTCAATCACATCGTTAAAGCCGGGAATGGTGTTAACACCTGCTTCAATGGCGAGCTTTTTAGAGGCGATTTTGTCGCCCATCGCGGCAATGCTGTAGTATTTTGGACCAATAAAGACCAGTCCTTCTTCTTCTACACGTTTGGCAAAGGCTTCGTTTTCAGCCAAAAAACCATAGCCCGGATGGATGGCCTGTGCACCTGTCTGCTTGGCTGCGGCAATAATTTTGTCTGCAACCAGATACGATTCGCGTGATGGTGCTGGCCCAATCAGTACCGATTCATCAGCTAGCTGCACATGGCGGGCATCCTTGTCTGCTTCGGAACAGACAGCGACGGTTGCAATGCCCATTTTTTTTGCCGTTGCAATCACACGGCAGGCAATTTCACCTCGGTTGGCGATCAGAATTTTGGTAAACATGGCCATATCTAAAACTCCTTTGTTTTTTAACTATCGATTTGAAAACTGAATCACTGAAAATTCAATACATAAAACTCAATACTCACCCAGCAAATAACCACTGATAAAAGCAAAATCATTGGGAGCGTAAGCCACAGCCAGCTCCCGTCTAAATGGAAAGTCTGGCAGGCAAATATTGCGTGTGGTATGAGTGCTATTCATAAGGTCAATAAACAAATTACTGCAATACTACGGATACCACGGCACGTGCAGACATCAGCGGATCACACAGCATTTCCACATGAACTGTGCGCCCAACTTGAATAATCACATTGGCTCCAAAAATTATCGGGCGGTGTGTCATATAGCAGCTCTTGTTAATCATCCCGCCCTACCCAAGCTTCACTCCTGATTGAGGCTACAGGAATTTGTACGGTACGTTCAGGCTTGCTAAAAGGCATCTGCTGCATTTCTCTGACAGCCAGCGGCACTACTCCAGCAGGCAATAGCGATGGATCCAGACAGCGATCCTGCACTTGACGGCGTATTTCCGGCTCTATGGTGGCAGACACTTTTTTCATGCGCATATGCTGCTGCTCACCAGTAATGTTCAGGCTCTTGCCCTCAAGCTGCACCTGCCAGCTAAATGGCGGGCGCACCGAATCGTGGTCATAACCCAACTCAGCCGTGTTAAAGCGTACATCATCAATGCGGTACTGCGTCAGCGTAACCATGCCTGATGCACTATGGGGCAAAAGCTGGCCGACATAAAAATAGCTAGCGCCTTGAGGAATAGGCAGATGGTAGCTTCTGGAATAAGTGCTCTTGCCTGATGCAAACAAGGGACGTACATTGGTCAGATCAAAGCCCATGACCACATCCTTCGTTTCAGCGAAAACATAGCCGTTCAGGCGCAATACCCTCTGGCCATCGGCGATGCTTTTAGGCAAATCCATCTGGCGCATACGCAAGGAAAAATGCTCTCTGGGTGATCGCACTTCCTGCAAATCGAAAATTTCCACTTGCCCTTTGCCTGCAGCCTTTTTGCTGCGATCCCCAACACGCTCCCATTTACCGCCAACAAGCTTGTCCATATTGCCAGCCGACAACATAAAGCAAAAAGTGTTGTCATCAAGCACAAGCAATTCAGACGCAGTATCTACCGCACCGCCTCTGTACTGTCCTACCAGAGGTGATGCGAGCTGCCGCGGCGCTGCCTGAGCCAGCGATGCTGCTGCCAAAAACAGCAATGCTGCAGCTCGACACATGCGAGCAGCCACGCCTACGCGGCCAAGCATAGCGGCACGTGCAGACGTTTTTAGCAACATTGTTTTTTCTGGCATACAGGCCTTTGCGGCTGTTTTTACAGCGGGATGTTGCTATGCTTGCGCCATGGGTTCTCAAGCTTCTTGTCCTTGAGCATGGCCAGACTGCGGCAGATTCGCATACGGGTTTCATGCGGCTGAATAACGTCGTCAATAAAGCCGCGTGCGCCAGCCACAAAGGGGTTGGCGAAACGTGCCTTGTATTCAGCTTCACGAGCCGCGAGTTTTTCGGGATCGTTCTTGTCTTCACGGAAAATAATTTCAACCGCGCCTTTGGCTCCCATCACAGCAATTTCAGCATTGGGCCAGGCGAAGTTCACATCACCGCGCAAGTGTTTGCTGCTCATCACGTCATAAGCGCCACCGTAGGCTTTACGCGTAATGACGGTGATTTTGGGAACTGTACATTCGGCAAAAGCAAAGAGCAATTTGGCACCGTGTTTGATAATGCCACCGTACTCCTGTGATGTACCAGGCATAAAGCCGGGCACGTCAACAAAGGTCAGCACGGGAATATTGAACGCATCGCAGAAGCGCACAAAACGCGCGGCCTTGATACTGCTCTTGATATCCAGACAGCCAGCCAGCACCAGCGGCTGGTTGGCTACGATGCCCACCACATGGCCGTCCATACGGGCAAAGCCGATGATGATGTTTTTGGCGTATTCGGGTTGCAGCTCGAAAAACTCGGCATCGTCTACCGTTTTCTCGATCAGTTCTTTCATGTCATAGGGCTTGTTGGGATTGTCAGGAACCAGCGTATCCAGACTCATGTCAGCGCGGGTAACAGGGTCAAGCGTAGGACGGTAAGGCGCTTTTTCACGGTTGTTGGCCGGAATGTAGTTGTAGAGGCGACGCAGCATCAGCAATGCCTGCACATCGTTGTCAAAAGCCAGGTCGGCTACGCCCGATTTGGTGCTGTGTGTCACAGCTCCACCCAGTTCTTCAGCAGTAACGCTTTCGTGCGTTACGGTTTTAACCACATCGGGACCCGTAACAAACATGTAGGAACTGTCTTTGACCATGAAGATAAAGTCTGTCATGGCGGGCGAATAAACAGCGCCACCAGCGCATGGCCCCATGATCATGCTGATTTGCGGAATCACGCCACTGGCCATCACGTTGCGCTGGAATACTTCAGCATAGCCTGCCAGCGAAGCCACGCCTTCCTGAATACGCGCGCCACCCGAATCGTTCAAGCCTATCACGGGCACGCCTACTTTCATGGCCTGATCCATGACCTTGCAGATTTTCTCGGCAAATGCTTCAGACAGTGCTCCTCCGAAAACTGTGAAGTCCTGACTGAACACGAATACCAGTCGCCCGTTGATGGTACCGTAACCAGTAACCACACCGTCGCCAGGAATTTTGTTGTCGGCCATGCCAAATTCGGCACAGCGATGCTCGACAAACATATCCCATTCTTCAAAGCTGCCTTCATCAAGCAGCACCTCAATGCGTTCGCGCGCAGTCAGACGCCCCTTGCTATGCTGGGCATCAATACGCCTTTGGCCACCCCCCATTCGCGCTGCGGCACGTTTGGATTCGAGTTGATCAATGATTTCTTTCATCGTACTGGACATGGTTTCGCTTTCTTTCTATAAAAAAAATATCGTTGTTCAAAAGGATGATTTTTGTCGTTTTTTCATATTGAAATTCACCAGCTTTGCTGCATGCCGACTATACCAGCCACACGCGCCCGGGCATTGTGCAGGATTTAGCAGCTGTTTCATGCCGGCTCCGCAAAAAACTGCAGCAACTGCCGCGCTGCAGTAGAAGCCGCCAACTGCCCTGCCTGCACACGCTGTGTGATGGCCGGCAAGGCCGCCTGAACGGCTGCATGTTGACGAAACGTCTGCTTGAGCCCGGCTTCAATACGCTCCCACATCCAAAACAGGTTTTGCTGTTGGCGACGCTGTGCAATCTGGCCGTTGACTGTTTGAATATTGCGGTACTGCTCTACCGTCTGCCAGAATGCCGCAATACCCTGACTGTGCAAGGCACTGATTTGCAACACCTGCGGTTGCCAGAGATCAGACAAAGCTGCTTGTGCTGGTGCATGCATATCTGCGCTGCCATGTGCTGTATCTGTTTTGTGCGCACCTGCATACTGACGCAGCAAGCGCATGCTTGATGCAATTTGCGCCTGTGCACGATCCGCTGCGATGGGGTCAATATCGGCCTTGTTGATAACGACCAGATCGGCCATTTCCATCACGCCTTTTTTAATGGCCTGCAAATCATCTCCCGCATTGGGCAGCTGCAACACCACAAACATATCGGTCATGCCATGCGCAGCCGTTTCAGACTGGCCAACGCCAACCGTTTCAACAATCACCACATCAAAGCCTGCAGCTTCGCAGACCAGCATGGCTTCGCGCGTTTTCTCGGCAACGCCGCCCAGAGTGCCACCGCTGGGGCTTGGACGAATATAGGCATTGTCTTGCGCCGAGAGCTTTTCCATGCGCGTTTTGTCACCCAGTATGGAGCCACCCGAGACAGTAGATGAGGGGTCAATTGCAAGCACAGCCACACGCAAGCCCAGCCCCGTCAGATATAGACCCAGCGATTCGACAAAAGTGCTTTTGCCCACGCCAGGTACGCCTGACAAGCCCAGTCGCAACGCCCGCCCTGTATGCGGCAGTAGTGCAGTCAGCAATTCATCACCCTGTGCACGATGGTCAGCACGGGTGGATTCGAGCAGGGTAATGGCTTTGGCCATAGCGCGACGCTGCACCATGGGCGTGCCAGATACGATGTTCTCGATCATGCAACAGCCTTAACTCTGCACTTTCTTGATGTGTTCCAACATGTCGCGTGCGCTGGCAGGAACGGGGGTACCTGGACCGTAGATGCCTTTTACGCCTGCTGCGTACAAAAAGTCGTAGTCCTGACGTGGAATAACTCCACCCACAAACACCACAATGTCATCTGCGCCCTGTTTCTTCAATTCGGCGATGATGGCAGGCACCAGTGTTTTGTGACCTGCTGCCAGCGTAGATATGCCTACGGCGTGCACGTCGTTTTCAATGGCTTGTCGGGCGCATTCCTCAGGAGTCTGGAACAGGCTGCCAATATCCACATCAAAGCCCAGATCAGCCAACGCCGTAGCCACTACCTTGGCGCCACGGTCATGCCCGTCCTGCCCCAGTTTTGCAATCATCACACGCGGGCGACGGCCTGCGCTTTGGGCAAAGTCATTGATATCGCTTTGCAGTTGTTGCCAACCTTGCGCATCTTCATAAGCAGCAGCGTACACACCTGTCACCTTTTGCGTATCGGCGCGATGGCGCCCAAAAACCTGTTCCAGCGCATCGCTGATTTCACCTACTGTGGCGCGGCAACGCACAGCCTCTACGGTAGCTGCCAGCAGATTGCCCTGCCCGCTTTTTGCCACTTCGGTTAGTGCCTGCAGCTTTTGTGCCACAGCCGCAGCATCACGCTTCTCGCGAATGGTTTTCAGGCGAGCCAATTGTGCTTCACGCACCTTGACGTTATCGACTTCAAGAATATCAACCGCATCTTCAGTGCTGAGTTTGTATTTGTTGACACCAACGATGACGTCTTTTCCGCTGTCAATGCGCGCTTGCTTTTCGGCAGCAGCGGCTTCGATTTTCAGTTTGGCCCAACCGCTATCAACGGCTTTGGTCATACCGCCCATGGCATCAACTTCTTCGATGATTTTCCATGCGGCATCTGCCATTTCTTGCGTGAGGCTTTCCATCATGTAGCTGCCTGCCCACGGATCTACTACGTTGGTGATGTGAGTTTCTTCCTGAATGATGAGTTGGGTATTGCGTGCAATACGCGCAGAGAACTCGCTGGGCAGTGCAATGGCTTCATCAAGCGCATTGGTATGCAGACTTTGTGTGCCACCAAATACGGCTGCCATGGCCTCTATCGTGGTACGCACCACGTTGTTGTAGGGGTCTTGTTCGGTAAGCGACCAGCCACTGGTTTGGCAGTGTGTGCGCAGCATCAGGCTCTTGGGCTTTTGCGCGTTAAAGCCTTTCATGATGCGGCACCACAGCATACGGGCAGCGCGCATTTTGGCGATTTCGAGATAAAAATTCATGCCTATAGCCCAGAAGAACGACAGGCGGCCTGCGAAGTCGTCCACATCCATGCCTTTGGCTATTGCAGTTTTTACATATTCTTTGCCATCAGCCAACGTAAAGGCCAGCTCAAGCGCCTGGTTCGCACCAGCTTCTTGCATGTGGTAGCCAGAGATGGATATCGAGTTGAATTTGGGCATGTGCTGAGCCGTGTATTCCATGATGTCGCCAATAATGCGCATGGATGGCTCGGGCGGGTAGATGTAGGTGTTGCGCACCATGAATTCTTTGAGAATGTCGTTCTGGATGGTGCCTGCCAGCTTTTCCTGGCTTACGCCCTGCTCTTCAGCTGCAACGATATAGCCTGCCAAAATGGGCAGCACAGCACCATTCATGGTCATGGAGACACTGACCTTGTCCAGCGGAATCTGGTCGAACAGGATTTTCATGTCTTCCACGCTGTCGATAGCTACGCCCGCCTTGCCTACGTCTCCAGTTACGCGCGGATGGTCGCTGTCATAGCCACGGTGTGTTGCCAGATCGAATGCCACACTTACGCCTTGCCCGCCTGCGGCCAGCGCACTGCGATAAAAAGCGTTACTTTCTTCAGCGGTAGAAAAACCAGCGTATTGGCGAATCGTCCAAGGGCGCACTGCGTACATAGTGGCTTGCGGACCACGCAAAAAAGGCTCAAACCCGGGCAGCGTGTTGGCATAGGGCAGATCGGCTGTGTCTTGCGCCGTGTACATGGGCTTGACGGTAATGCCGTCTGGTGTAATCCAGTTCAGCGCCTCTACATCACCCCCGGGCGCAGACTTAGCGGCTGCCTTGTACCAGTCATCAAGTGTGCTGTTGCTAAAAGTGACCGTATCTTGCTTTGACGATGCCATGACAATTAAACCCCAAACAGAAATGGACAATAAACCGACACTGTAGCAATATACATGGCTACAGGCGACTTTTCATTATCCGGTGAAATTACGCAATATCTGTTGATAGCATAGGGACTTTGGCCCCTGGAACCTTGCATATTCAGGGAAAACCCCGAAAACAATCTGCCACCTGATTGCCCGCAAACGCCTATTCCTTAATCCAAACTGCCGCAGCCATGCGCCCTGTATGGCTGCTGCGGCGGTATGAAAAAAATTTTTCTGGCTGACTCCATGTGCACCAAGGTTGGCTGCCATCGTTGCCATAGACTGCACTCACCCCCAAAGCCGCGAGCCTCTGCCGCGCTAGCGCGGGCAGATTTGCCAGCCATTTACCACTTTGTGCGCTCGGGCTAAAACAGCTTTGTGCAGCAGGGTTGGCTTGCACAAAGGCAGCACGCACCTCGTCGCCCACTTCAAACGCCGCGGCTCCAATGCTAGGCCCCAGCCATGCCTGCCAGCCCGAATCAGTTGCATTCTGATCGGGCAAAGCAGCACGCATGGCTTGCAGCAAGGCTTCTAGCACGCCATGCCCTTGCTGGCCTGCCAGCCCGCGCCAGCCAGCATGTGCTGCGCCCACAATGCGCGCCTGAGCATGCACCAGCAGCACAGGCAGGCAATCGGCCACCATGATGGTGCAGGCGACGCCTGCTGCTGTTGTAAAACAGGCATCGGCCTGTATGGCTGGTTGGGCAGGCACTTGTATTGATAATTTTGCCGATGTTTCATCCAGCCGCACTACGCCCGAACCATGCACCTGCTGCAAAAAAACGCTCTGCATGGCACAGGTCTGCTGCAGATGCAGCCGATTGGCGGCAACTTTGTCGGGCGCATCGTTTACATGGTCACCCAGATTCATGCTGTTGTAAGGACTATCTGAATAGCCCCCTGCGCGGGTGGTCATGACTGCGCCAATCCAGGCCGGTACTGGCCATTGTGGCTGCATCCAGCCATTGCTGCAAAACTGAGGGTGATTGTTGGTGATGTGCGTGTGTGTTGTATCAGACATATTTGTCTTCGCAAAAGAAGTTGCTACCATAGGCACACTGTAACCGCAAGCGCATACCCGCCTTGCATATTTAATACAAGCATTAAAAACTGGAACGTCATACATGTCTACCCTACCAAACTGCCCCCAATGCCAGTCTGCCTACACTTACGAAGATGGCGCTATGTTTATCTGCCCCGAATGCGCCCACGAGTGGCCGCAGCAAGCGCAGCCAGAGCAGACCGAAGAAGTACGCATCATCCGCGACGCGCATGGCAACGTCTTGGCCGATGGCGACACGGTTACGCTGATTAAAGACTTGAAGGTCAAAGGCTCCTCGCTCGTTATCAAGGTGGGCACGAAGGTTAAAAACATCCGCATCATTGATGGCGACCACGATATTGACTGCAAAATCGACGGCGTGGGCGCTATGCAGCTCAAGTCCGAGTTTGTTAAAAAAGCATAATCAATTCCATGTCTTACGAGCTAGACAATCGACTGGTCATAGGCCTTGCCTCAAGCGCCTTGTTCAACCTTGAAGAGTCCGACAAGGTGTTTCGCGAGCAAGGCGAACTGGTCTACCGCGATTACCAGCGCCAGCACCAAAACCGCCCCCTGTCGGCAGGCGTAGCCTTTCCTTTCATCAAGCGACTGCTGGCCATCAACGCCATCAACCCGTCAGACCCGCCCATCGAAGTCATGCTCTTGTCAAGGAACGACCCCGACACGGGTATGCGCGTGATGAACTCCATCAAGCACCACCAGCTTGACATCACCCGCGCCGTATTTTTGCAAGGCAGAGTGCCCTACCGCTATATACCCGCGCTATCTATTAGCCTTTTTTTATCGGCCAACGAAGACGATATCAGACAAGCCGCCTCAGCAGGCTACCCTGCTGGCTATGTACTCAAATCCAGTCATATTGACGACCCCGAAGATACCGAACTGCGCATTGCATTCGACTTTGATGGCGTCATTGCAGACGACGAATCTGAAACCATTTACCAGCAATCCAAAAACATCGACCAGTTCCACGCTCACGAGCAAGAAAATGTAAACAAGCCCCACAACCAAGGGCCGCTGCAAGAGCTTCTCGCCAAGCTCTCATCCATTCAAAAACTGGAAGAAACCAAATACCAGCAAGACCCGTCCTACAAGCCCCGACTGCGCATCTCCATCGTCACCGCCCGAAACGCCCCCTCGCACGAGCGCGTTATCAACACCATGCGCTCTTGGGGCATCACCGCAAACGAAGCCTTCTTCCTCGGCGGCATTGAAAAGAAAAAAGTGCTCAACGTACTCAAACCCCATATCTTTTTCGATGACCAAAAAACACATCTGCTGCCTGTATCTGACAACCTGCCCTCGGTACACATTCCGTTTGGCATTGCCAATGCTGCACGCCTCTCTTGAAGCCCACCCAAAGCACACATTCAAATCATGCGCGCCATCTTCTCCATCATCGCACTCTTATTTGTTGTCCTTACTATAGGTCTGCTGGTAAAAAAACAGCTTCAACCCGCTCCAGCCCGTGAGGGCAACCATGGCAACAGCGACTCATCCATCAGTCAGCCTGTTCAGCCACAGCATGCGCAGCAGCAGGTACGCGATGCTCTGAAATCTGCCGAGCAGCTACAACAAAAAAACATGCAGCAAGCCGAGCAGTAAACCATGCCTGCCAGCCCTGCGCCTTGCCCCACCCTGTCCGACGAGCATGTTTTTTTGCAAATGGCCTTGCAGCAGGCGCAACAAGCAGCAGCACTCGGTGAGGTACCCGTTGGCGCAGTAGTTGTCAACGCACAAGGCCAGATCCTGGCGCAAGCACACAACCGCACCCTTACCGACGGCGACCCCAGCGCCCACGCTGAAATGCTGGCACTGCGTGCGGCTGCACAGCGTGCAGGCAACCACCGTCTGCAAGGCTGCACCCTCTACATCACATTAGAGCCCTGTGCCATGTGCGCCGGTGCCATACTGCATGCCCGCTTGCAACGCGTTGTATATGCTACGTCCGATCCAAAGACAGGTGCGGCTGGCTCGGTTATCAACCTGTTTGCCAATACGCAGCTTAACCACCAAACCCAGACCACATTGTTTGCGCCTGCCAACGATGTCGATGCCTCCCTGCAAACCGCATGCGCCAGGTTACTGTCTGACTTTTTTCGCCAGTGCCGCGCCACACAAGTCCAGCAAAGCCAGCAACCTGCCCAGGCAGCCCTTCGCGACGATGCATTACGCCCTTGCGCCAGCCGCTTTGCCAACATTGCTGCCCTGCAAGCCTTGCAACCATTTAGCCACTGGGCACTACTGCACGAGACACCGCACAACACACCCCACGATGCAGGCGGCAACAACCAACGACCCTGGCGACTGCACTACATTGACACCGCCCCCAACCAGCCCCAGTGCCCCACATTACTGCTGCTGCACGGCTATGCCAGCTACCATCTGTTGTGGGCTGACACCATCGCGCCGCTACATCAAGCTGGCTGGCGCGTACTGGCACCTGATTTGCTGGGGCACGGTCAAAGCGACCAGCCCAAAAAACCCCATCAACATACTCTGATGTGGCACGCCACACTACTGCAGCAATGGCTGCAGCAGATCCATGTCACCCCCGATCCCCGCCACGCCATGCTGCTGCACGACAGCGCCATACAACTCGCCCCCCATCTTTCCAACACATTCCCGCACTGCCTGGCACTTGTGCCACCCGTTAGCTGCTCCTCTGTAAGCTGCAACACAGCCAGTCCCGCCGCCAGCTCAAAATGGCGCACCCATTGCCAGCGTCGAACCAGCTTTGACCTTGACGCATTCTGGGCAGACTCCCCGGACGAGCCTTCGCAGAACGCATGGTCAGCCCCCTACCCCAACCCCGGACACCGTGCGGCACTAATTGCACCACTCTGGGCAACTCCGCCCGAAATCTCTCGGAACAGCCCGACAGACACATATACCAACACACAAACAAACAGCTTTCGCAGCATCTCCTCCATATACATCCAAAATGGCGCAGACCTGCGCCGCTGGCTGCGGCACAATAGCAATACTTTACTGGCGCATCTGCAAGACACCCAAACAAGCACTAAACCAGCCGTTTAACAAACTACCCGGCAACCAGCACACACTGCCAGTCACACACCATCTACACATCCCTAACTACCATGGCACACATCTACATCTACTCCCCCTCAGGCGCAGTTCGCGACACAAGCAGCTTCAAACGTGCCGTCCAACGCTTGCAAACACTGGGTCACAGTGTAGAAATTGACCCCGACGCACTCACCAGCTACCAGCGCTTTGCGGGTGACGATGAAACCCGTATCGCTGCTATCGGCCGCGCAGCAGCCAGTGGTGCAGACGTTGCACTTATCACGCGTGGTGGCTACGGTATCACCCGCATCCTGCCCCACCTGCCCTATAAAAAAATTGCCAAAGCTATCGATAAAGGTACACGTTTTGTAGGCTTGAGCGACTTCACAGCCCTGCAAACAGCCCTGCTTGCACAGGCAGGCAAAAACACCACCACATGGTCGGGAAATCTGCTGATAGACGACTGGGGGCAAAGCGCTGGCACCGACGAAATCACCCAAGCCTGCTTTGCTGAAATGCTTGACGGCAGCAGTGAAGGCACAGGCTGGTATCTCAGCAAAAAAGACCTGCCTGACAGCAGCAGCCCCATACTGCCCCACGCTATAGAAAACGCCACTCTCTGGGGCGGCAACCTGTGCGTCCTTACCAGTCTGATAGGCACGCCCTATTTCCCGAAAATCAAAAAAGGCGTGCTCTTTCTCGAAGACGTATCCGAGCACCCCTACCGCATTGAGCGTATGCTCACCCAACTGCTGCACGCAGGCGTCATCGACAAGCAAAAAGCCGTGCTGCTAGGCCAATTCAGCGACTACAGCACCATCCCGCACGACCGAGGCTTTAACCTGAAAAGTGTCGTTCAATGGCTACGCAGCCAAACCAAAACCCCGATCATCACTGGCTTGCCTCATGGCCATGTTGCTACCAAAGTGCTCCTCCCCGTAGGTGCACGCATTGATCTGGTTGAGCAAGATCGCAACCTGCTGCTTCTCTGGGGGCACTTGCCTTGCAGCCAAAACATCCCCGACAAACAAAAAGCATCGTGTACCCATCAGGACTGCACCTGCAACACGTTAGCCCGTAACAAATCTTGATGTAAGCCCCTCTGTCACCTGACCAGATCCACCCCATCACACAAGCAACACTCCTGTGAACCTGCCACCCCTCACCCCCATAGGCAAAATCCGCCCCAGTTTCAAAATGGCACTGGTCATCACTACTGTCAGCGTATGGCTTTCCACTTTTGCCTATGCGCACTCGCCCGCAACCAAACAGACTATTCTTACCCTCTCGGTCATCTTTTTCGTTGGAATGCTGCTCATCTTTAGCACGATGGCGCGCTTTTCGGAATTTATGCGTACCTTCGTATTTACCAGTGCCGACTGGAATCATGAAGCAAATCAGAAAAGCATAGGCATCATCCTGTATGCGCTTTCTTTGCTTGTCACCTATTTCATCTCGCGCTAACTCCGCAAACCATGCCCCAAGTCAGCACCGCACACCACGCTCAGCTTCAACAAGCTCTTGTTGTAGCCACCCATGGTCGCCATTGCGTGATTGAAACCGCCGACGGCACCCGCCGCATCTGCTACCAGCGCGGCAAAAAAAACACTGTTCTGGTAGGCGACACTGTGCAATGGGCGCAGCCCCCTGCCGGGCAAGGCGAAGAGGGTACGATTGAGCGTATCTTGCCCCGCAGCAACCAGTTTTACCGTCAGGACGATATCCGCACCAAAGCCTTTGCTGCCAATTTGGACCAAATCCTGATCTGGCTGGCCGCTGAACCCGAGTTTTCACACAAGCTGCTGGGCCGTGCTCTGATTGCAGCTGAAGCAGCCCACATTACCCCCATCGTCGTACTCAACAAAAGTGACCTGAGCGAGGCCCATCAGCGCGGCTGGCAACGGCTGGCAGCCTGTCGCTCCATGCACTACACAGTGCTTGCCCTCTCGCTGCAATCTGCCCCGCCAGTAAACGAAATCAGCAACATGCCGCCAACAGAGGGTACAAACAACGACTTGGCTCAACTCTGGCAAGCATTACAGGGGAAAAAAACACTGGTGCTGGGACCTTCCGGTACCGGCAAAAGTACACTGATTAACTGGCTCCTGCCCGATGCAGGCGTGCAAACAGGTGAAATATCCCAGGCGCTCAATTCAGGCAAACACACCACTACCAACACCCTGTGGTACTGGCTGGACAAAGCCAATGGCACTGCCATCATTGACTCACCAGGTTTTCAGGAATTTGGACTGAACCATATCAGCCCCACGCAACTGCCAGCCCTCATGCCCGACATAAACACCCACACAGGCAACTGCCGTTTCTACAATTGCAGCCATCTGCACGAACCTGGCTGCGCCGTACTGGCCGCTGTTAGACAAAATCCTGAGCAAGAGGGCATAGACAGCTTGCGCCACCAGCTCTATGCAGAACTCTTTGCAGAACTGGGACAAACACGTTATTAATTCCCTGCAAAAGCAGCAAGCTGCCACACGCAAGCCAAGCTTCTAGCAACTCGCAGAAGATCCATTGACCTTTGCCATAATCCCAGCCATACACAGTCTCACGCAGACGCAGTAACCCCAATCACTTTCCAGATACCATGAGCGATACAACATCACACCTGTCTCCTTCCTTAACCCAACCCAGCCTGCAAAAAAACGACGACAACCTCATTTGGCTCGACTGTGAAATGAGCGGTCTTGATCCCGAAAAAGAGCGCCTGCTTGAAATCGCTGTCATCGTCACCAGCCCCGATTTATCCGTTCGCATCGCCGGCCCCGTTCTGGTCATCCACCAAAGCGACGAGCTGCTGGGGAAAATGGACGCATGGAACCAAGGCACCCACAAACGCAGCGGCCTGCTCGACAAAGTCAAAGCCAGCACCACCACCGAAGCCCAAGCCGAAGCCACCCTCATTGCCTTCCTTAAAAAATACGTCAGCAAAGGCAAATCGCCCATGTGCGGCAACACCATCGGCCAAGACCGCCGCTTCCTCGTCAAATACATGCCCAAGCTTGAAGCCTACTTCCACTACCGCAACCTGGACGTAAGCACCCTCAAAGAACTAGCCCGCCGCTGGCGCCCTGAAGTGCATGACGCTTTTAAAAAACAACAACTCCACACCGCACTGGCAGACGTCGAAGAATCCATCGAAGAGCTGGTGCACTACCGCGAGCATTTTTTAAAGATGGAAAAAACACCACCAACGGCATAAAAATCTCTTAATATCTACCTGTGCCAACATTCGACTTCTTACAGGCAGCAAGCACAAAACCAGATTTAACCAGTGCGAGGTAACAACATGTTTGGATTGAAAAAAGCACGGCTTTCAGGTCTTGGAGAAAAGATACGTTTTGGGGCGGGCGTCGCATTCATACTGGGCATGTTCATCATCGCCATGGCGCTGCAGTCTGGCAAAGGTCAAAAAGAGCCCTTATCTGTACCAGCTCTGACGGCTCAGGTCATTGATCAAACAGGCACGCTCAAGCAGCCTGAATTGCAACAATTGCAAGCCAAACTGGCAGCATTCGAGCACGACAAAGGCAGCCAGATTGTCATCTTGATGGTTGGCAGCACCCAACCTGAAGAAATTGCAGCATATGCCAATCGCGTTGCAGACACCTGGAAAATAGGCCGCCGCGACATCGGCGACGGCATCGTGGTGGTGGTCGCCAAAGACGACAGACGCATGCGAATTGAGGTCGCCAGAGCACTTGAAGGCGCGTTACCCGACATTGAGGCCGCCCGCATCATCGACCACGACATGAAGCCGAACTTCAAAGCGGGAGATTTTGGTAAAGGACTATCAGCTGCCGCAGACAGCATCATCGCAAGAATTTCGGCTGAATCTTTACCCGAGCACAACAAGGTACAGCAAAACCTACCAGCTGTATCGCCTCCACTAGCTGCTCCGTCTGCTGCTCCGTCTGCTGCTGCTTCTGACGCTGCAGTAGCCAAAAACGATGTCCGACAAACTTCTGAAAGTGCAAACAAACTCTTCATGATGGCTATGGTTGTAGCAGGAGTCGCCGCAGCCATTGCAATCTGGAGACAGTCAAGAGACAAAAAATGGTCATTCCTGATACTGCTTCCAGTTGCAGCAGGCTTGATAGTGCTGGCAGGAATATGGATTTTGCCGAAAGAAGAGATCGGTGAAATAGGAACTGCCATCAGCATGTACACAATCCTTTACCCCATCTGGAAATGGTTCATCAAGTACGTGATAAATATGTTTAGTTTCTCCAGTAGCGCAGGCAGTTCAAGCTACAGTGATGACGATGATGACAGCAGCTCATCAAGCGGCTCATCCAGCGGCGGCTACTCATCAGGCGGTGGTGGTAGTTATGGCGGAGGTGGTGCATCGGGCAATTGGTAGCCAGATTGTTGGCAACACAGGCGATCAGGCATGAAGATCATGCTTGATCGCAGTGCATAGAAAAGCCATCTGTAACGCAACCATTTAAGCAAATACCTGCCTAATCCCAGATTTAGGCAGCACAAGCGCACAAAAGCAGGTATAATTCTTAGACTACTGGTGTTGCGGGGCAATCAAGCCCCTTTTCTTTTTGCACACCCGTTCGCTGTACATCTCCCTTCTTGCACCGAGCCTCACCTTTTTTCTTGTGATTGGCTCCCACCTTGGTGGCTTTGCCTGCCTTGTGTGTATCGTTAGACGGTTGATGGACGTTTTCAACCCTAGCGATGTATTACTGCTGCACCATACCGCGTGCAGCGCAGTAATGCGCGTGCGAGTAAAAATGACTGAATCTATCCAAACTGAAGCGGGCAACCTGCCCCAAAACACTCCTTGCCTGCCTGAAGAAGCTCTGTTGCAAACATCTGTTGATGCTACCTGCGCACAAGCCGCCACATCAGACGAGCAAGAGCAATCTTCCGACTACAACGACATCCCCGACCCCCATCTGCACGCACCATTTTCGCCCGATGCGCTGCCACCTGCGGACGATCAGACCGATTCAGATGCGCCAAACGGCTTTGTCAAGCTCCAATTGGCACAACCGCTGGTGCAAGCCTGTCTGGACTTGGGCTACCAACAACCCACGATCGTGCAAGCGCAAACCATTCCTTTGGCGCTCGCTGGCAACAGCGCTGACGTGGATCACATCGACCTGATGGTTTCCAGCCAAACAGGTAGCGGCAAAACCGCCGCCTTCCTGCTGCCCGTGCTGCACACCTTGCTGCAAGAGCGCCAAGCCAGCGAAGCTGCAGAAGCCCTCGCATGGCAAGCCAAGCTCGACGAAGCTGCCGCCAAAGGCGAGCCCGCACCCAAAAAACCACGCCGTAAAAACCCGACAGACCGCCGCAACTTCAAGGCAGCTACCCCAGGCGCACTCATCCTGTGCCCCACGCGCGAGCTGGCACAACAAGTTGCGCACGACGCTATCGACCTGGTCAAACACTGCCGCAACCTGCGCGTAGCACACGTAGTAGGCGGCATGCCCTACGCGCTGCAAATCGCCAAACTGCAAAACGCCGATTTGGTCGTAGCCACTCCAGGGCGCCTGCTTGACTTGCAGCGCTCCATGCAAATCAAACTCGAACAAGTCCAGTTCTTGGTCGTTGACGAAGCCGACCGCATGCTCGACTTGGGCTTTGCTGATGATCTGGCCGAAATCCACCAACTCACATCCGATCGCCGCCAAACCATGATGTTCAGTGCTACCTTTGCGCCGCGCATCCAACAACTGGCCACACGCGTCATGCGCAACCCACAAAAGGTGCAAATCGACAGCCCACAAGAAAGACACACCCAAATCGAGCAAAAGCTCTTCTGGGCAGACAACTTCTCGCACAAGCGCGCCATGCTCGACCACTGGTTACGCGACCCATCCATTGAGCAAGCCATCGTCTTTGCCAGTACCCAAATCGAGTGCGACGGCTTGGCCGAAGATCTGCAGCAAACCGGCTTCGCTGCTGTAGCTCTGCACGGCGCTCTAAGCCAAGGGCTGCGTAATCGCCGTCTGATGGCGCTGCGCGAAGGTCGTATCCAGTTTCTGGTAGCAACCGATGTAGCTGCTCGCGGCATTGATGTACCCAGCATCAGCCACGTCTTTAACTTTGGCCTGCCCATGAAAGCCGAAGACTACACCCACCGCATTGGCCGTACTGGTCGCGCAGGCCGTAGTGGCACAGCCGTAACCTTTGCCGAATTCCGAGACCGTAACCGCGTCTGGGATATTGAAGACTTCACCCGCCAACCCATCCTCGCCAGCACCATTGCCGGCTTGGAGCCACAACAGCGCCCCCCGGCCCGCCACGGCAAATCAGGCGGTGGTAAAGGTGGCAAATGGCAAGGCAACGATGCCTCACGCAGCCGTCAAGGCTTCGGCGGCAGCAGTTTTAGCGGCGGCGCAGGCCGTGGCAAGCCAGCAGGTCGCTCCCGTGGCTTTGGCGACTTCAACGCACCAGCCGAAAGCTCTGCCCCACGCAGCAGATCAGGCGCAGGCTTTGGAGGGCAAAAGCAAGGCTTCGGCGGCAAGCAAGAAGGGCGCAGCTTTGAGCAACGCGAACAACGCGGCGCTGGCTTTGCCCCAAGAGGCGGCGATTTTGCAGGTAAGCCCTTTGGTGGCGGTCGCCGCTCTGGCGCACCATCAGGCGGAGCACGCTTTGCAGCCCCGTCTGGCGGCAAACGGGGCAGATAAGCCTGAGATAGTCTCATGGCGTGCCGTTGCTGCGCCATGTCGAAAGCCTGATACTCAAAAAAAAGGACTGCTTTTACAGGCAGTCCTTTTTCATTTGCTAATGATTATGAGCCTGATCCGGTATAGATACACCGAACAAAACCAAATCAGTCTTAAGCCAGTTTTTCCATGCTGCGATAAACAAGTACTGGCTGCTTGTCTGCATTGATACAGCCTTCATCAACCACCACTTTTTCTACATTGCTCTGATTGGGCAAGTCAAACATGGTATCAAGCAAAGCACGCTCCATGATAGAGCGCAGGCCACGCGCACCAGTTTTGCGCTCCATCGCCTTTTGTGCAATAGCCTGCAATGCCTTGGGCTGGATCTCAAGTTGTACGCCTTCCATATCAAACAATTTTTGATACTGTTTGACCAAGGCATTTTTAGGTTCTGTCAGAATTTTTATCAATGCTTCTTCATCAAGCTCAGCCAAAGCTGTAATCACAGGCATACGACCTATTAATTCAGGTATCAGGCCAAATTTAATCAAATCCTGCGGCTCGATTTGCTGGAATATCTGGCTGACAGACTGCTCTTTTTTGCTCCGCACCTCAGCACCAAAGCCCATGCCAGAGCCATCGGTGCGGCGCTCAATCACCTTTTCAAGACCGTCAAAAGCACCGCCACAGATAAACAGCATATTGCTGGTATCGACCTGCAAAAACTCCTGATTGGGGTGCTTGCGCCCACCTTGAGGAGGAATACTTGATACAGTTCCTTCAATCAGCTTGAGCAGCGCCTGCTGCACCCCTTCGCCAGACACATCGCGCGTGATAGAGGGGTTTTCTGATTTGCGGGTGATTTTGTCAATCTCATCAATGTAGATAATGCCGCGCTGGGCTTTTTCTACGTCATAGTCGCAGCTTTGCAGCAGCTTGCTGATGATGTTTTCAACGTCTTCACCCACATAGCCCGCTTCAGTCAGGGTCGTAGCATCGGCCATCACAAACGGCACATTCAGCATACGCGCCATGGTTTGCGCCAACAGCGTTTTGCCCGAGCCAGTAGGACCAATCAGCAAAATATTGCTTTTGGCCAATTCCACATCGTTTTTATCCTGCTTGTCTTTGTGCCACAAACGCTTGTAATGGTTGTAAACCGCTACAGCCAAAGTGCGCTTGGCCATCTCTTGCCCAATAACGTAGTTATCCAGGTTTTCTTTGATTTGCGCGGGCGTAGGCAGTTCAGGCGCTGCACCGCTGCCAGCTTCAGCGCCAACGCCTGTTTCCTCTTGCAACATGCTGGCAGCACTGGCTACGCACTCATCACAAATAAATGCTTCACGCCCGTTGTAGCTACCTGATACCAGCTTGACTACATCATTGTCATTGGGCGATTTGCCGCAAAACGAGCAGCGCTGCTCCTTTGCTTTGTCTGAAGCGTTATCTTTTTTAGTTGTCATAACCAATTGCCATTGTTAAACAGTTTACAAAAATCAGTCGCTGCACAATTTATACAACTTGCTGCCGCTGTGCAATGACCTGATCAATCAGGCCGTAATCCTTGGCTTCATCTGCTGTCATGAAATAATCACGCTCGGTATCACGACAAACCTTTTCATAATCTTGCCCGGTACGATCAGCCAAAATACGATTCATTTGTTCTTTGGTACGCAAGATATCACGGGCGTGAATTTCAATATCGGTTGCCTGCCCATGCGTACCACCAAGCACCTGGTGAATCATGACTTTTGAATTGGGCAACGAGAAACGCTTGCCTTTCGCGCCAGCAGCCAGCAGGAACGCTCCCATACTGGCAGCAAAACCCAGACACATAGTAGATACATCGGGTTTGATAAACTGCATCGTGTCATAAATTGACATGCCTGCTGTTACTGAGCCACCTGGCGAGTTGATATAGAGCGAAATATCCTTATCGGGATTTTCACTTTCCAGAAACAAAAGCTGTGCAACCACCAGATTGGCAGTCTGGTCATTGACTTCACCAACCAGAAAAACCACTCGCTCTTTAAGCAGACGCGAATAGATGTCAAAAGAACGCTCTCCACGGCCTGACTGCTCAATCACCATGGGGATATAGCCCAAAGCGCGGGTTTGTTCTGTCTTGGTGTCTTGGTAGTACATAGTGGTCTCTCCCGTAAGTCTGCAAAAATTCTGGTCAGCACAAATAATAGAGCCTGTGCCACAGTGCCTGCAAGCGCAGTTCCGTGGGCACAGGCTGGTCAAGGCGCAACGATATCAGGCGCGCTGTCCCATCAGCTCATCAAATGCGACTGTTTTATTGCTGACTTTGGCTTTTTCAAGTACAAATTCAGTCACATTATCTTCAGTCACAACCGCCTCGGCTTCTGCCAGGCGACGACGGTCACTCATATACCATTTCACCACATCTTCTGGTCTTTCATAGCTGGCAGCAAGCTCTTCGATATGCGCTTTGACCTGTTCGGCAGTGGCGTTAAGTTTATTTTCAGTAACCAGCGTTGAGACAATCAGACCCAAACGTACACGACGCTCAGCCAAAGTGCTGAACATCTCTTGGGGCAAATCAACTTTATCAGCATCTTTCATGCCGCGTTGCTTCATGTCTTCGCGTGCTCTGTCTGTCATATTGCTGATTTCTTCCTGCACCCTGACTTTGGGCAAATCGAAATCACTGTTTTTGAGCAGCGCATCCATAACAGCATTTTTGTTGCGTGCTTTTACACGGCTGCGTGTTTCACGCTCCAGGTTTTTACGGATATCTGCACGCAATGTATCCATGCTGCCATCT
This sequence comes from uncultured Allobrachymonas sp., assembly GCA_964618495.1. Lineage (GTDB taxonomy): Bacteria > Pseudomonadota > Gammaproteobacteria > Burkholderiales > Burkholderiaceae_C > Brachymonas. The sequence goes on from CAZUBE010000002.1 coordinate 130,255, forward strand.
GCTACGCCCAGCTGCTTGATAAAGGCTTCATCCACCTCGGGCAAGTTGACTGCTTCCAGCTTTGTAACGGTGACCAGAAAATCTGCAGTTTTACCTGCCACTTCCTTGCCGTGGTAATCGGCTGGAAAAACGAGTGGGAAAGTCTTGCTTTCACCGCATTTCATGCCACGCACAGCATCTTCAAACTCTTTGAGCATCTGGCCTTCACCAACCAGATACTGAAAGCCTTCAGCCTTGCCACCATCAAAGGGTTCGCCGTCGATTTTCCCTTCGAAATCAATGGTTACGCGGTCGCCATCCTGAGCAGGCTGTTCTGCAGCACGTTGGCTAAAAGTACGGCGCTGTTTGCGCAAGATTTCAATGGTGCGGTCAATTGCAACCTCATCTACAGCAGTATCAACCTTTTCTACTTCCAGAGCAGAAATATCGCCAAGTGCAACTTCAGGGAAAACTTCGAAAATAGCCTCGAACTGCATATCTGCATTGTCTTGGTGCGGCAGTTCATTGATGATGGGGCGACCTGCAATACTTATACCAGCTTCATTGACAGCTTCATAAAAAGCCTGTCCCACTCTTTCATTCAGAACTTCCTGGTGTACACCGTAACCATATTGTTTTTTGACTACATCCATAGGTACCTTGCCAGGACGGAACCCGTCCATACGCGCTGTACGAGCCAGTTTCTGCAAACGCTTGTTGATCTCAAACGTGATGCGTTCTGCTGGTACAGTAAGAATGATTTTGCGCTCAAGTTTTTCGAGAGTTTCTACATTGATGCTCATTACAATATCCTTTTATTACCTTGATAAATATCCTGACTGCGTGTGAAACACATAGCCAATTTCAAAAAATCTGTACGTAAACCCGATTCAGGAGCAGCCCCAATCAATGGCTCGGCAACACATCCGTGTTAAAACACCGTGAGCCAAACGTAAACGCGCAATTATACAGTTCAGCCATATGCCTAGAGACAGACTTGTAATAAAACAGGCTTGATTAATGGATTAGTTCACTTCAGCGCAAAAGTGAAATCAGACTTGATGTATCCCAGCGCTGGCCTCCTGCAGCCTGAATTTGTGCATAAAACTGATCTACCAGTGCTGTGATAGGCAAGCGCGCGCCATTATGGCGCGCTTCTTCCAGCACGATAGCCAGATCTTTGCGCATCCAATCCACAGCAAAACCGAAATCAAACTGATTTTGCAACATGGTATGGCTACGATTTTGCATTTGCCAGCTTTGTGCCGCGCCTTGCTCAATAGCCTCCAGTACCGCATCCATATGCAAGCCGGCTTTCTGACCAAAGGCAAGCGCTTCTGCCAGCCCCTGCACCAAACCGGCAATACAAATCTGATTGACCATTTTGGCAAGCTGACCACTGCCAGCATCCCCCATACGGGTGCAGGCTCGCGCATAAGCAGCAATAACAGGAGCGGCCACAGCAAAGGCGGCTTCATCACCTCCACACATTACTGTTAGCTGTCCACCTTGCGCACCCGCCTGCCCACCGGAAACCGGCGCATCAACAAAATGCTTGCCCTGACTGCGTGCCACTGCATACAACTCACGCGCCACCGTAGCTGATGCAGTGGTGTGATCCACCAGCACCGCGCCATTAGGCATGCCAGCCAACGCGCCCTGTTCGCCCAGTACAACACTGCGCAGATCATCATCGTTACCCACACAGCAAAATACCAGTTGCGCGTTTTGTGCCGCCTCATACGGTGTGGCAGCGCAGACGCCTCCAAACTCCGTCTGCCATTGACGCATTTTTTCTGCCGTGCGGTTGTATACGGCCACATGATGGCCAGCACGCACCAGATGCCCAGCCATTGGATAACCCATTACTCCCAATCCTACACAGGCCACCCGCAGTGGCTGGCAAGACGGATACGTTTTGCTCTTAATGCTTGACATGGTATTTCTCAGCTCTAAAAGAAAAAGGCAGGAACGAGTCCTGCCAGAAAATTGTTTTCTATTGACTTTACATCACAGCCAGATGTTCAGTTCCAGCTGCCAGATCCGGATTGGCAGAACGCTTGGAATGGAGCTTGATTTGCAAGCGAAGATCGTTTTGCGAATCTGCATTTCGGATGGCATCCTTATAGGAAATAACCCCTGCCTCATAAATATCAAACAGCGCCTGATCAAAGGTTTGCATACCTATGTCACGGCTACGCTTCATGACCTCCTTGATCCCGCCAACCTCACCCTTGAAAACCAGTTCAGAGATCAAAGGCGAATTAATCATGATTTCAATCGCTGCTATGCGCCCTTTGCTGTTTTCACGTGGCAACAAGCGCTGCGAGACAATAGCTCTGAGGTTGAGTGACAAATCCATCAGCAACTGCTCCCGCCGCTCATCAGGGAAAAAGTTAATGATGCGATCCAGCGCCTGGTTTGCGTTGTTGGCGTGCAAGGTTGCCAAGCACAAATGGCCTGTTTCCGAAAATGCGACAGCATGCTCCATGGTCTCGCGGTCGCGAATTTCACCCATCAAAATCACATCGGGAGCCTGTCGCAGCATGTTTTTCAATGCGACACCCCAGCTATCGGTATCCAACCCAATCTCTCGCTGGGTAACAATGCAATTTTTATGCTGATGCACAAACTCAACAGGGTCTTCAACAGTAATGATATGCCCATAAGAGTTTTCGTTACGCCAGTCAAGCATGGCCGCCATGGAAGTAGACTTGCCCGAGCCGGTTGCACCCACCACGATCACCAGACCGCGCCTGGTCATGGAAATATCTTTAAGGATGGATGGCAGCCCCATTTCATCGATGGTTGGAGGTTTCTCTGGAATAACACGCATCACCATTCCAACCTTGCCCATTTGCACAAAGGTGTTGACGCGAAAACGCCCAATATTGGGCGGCGAAATGGCAAAGTTACATTCTTTGTTGGCTTCAAATTCCGACATCTGCCTGTCGTTCATGATTGATCGTGTCAATGCCAGAGTATGCTGAAAAGTCAGTGGCTGGGCAGACACCTTGCTGATTTTTCCATCCACCTTGATGGCTGGTGGAAAGTCTGCTGTGATAAACAAATCACTGCCGTTGCGGCTAACCAGCAGCTTGAGCAATTCATGAACAAACTGACTCGCCTGATCGCGTTCCATAAAAATTCCTTTTTCCTGAAATCTGCAAAGACGTCCTGTTAACCTGGGAAGTTTTCAGGTATTTTGGCTTTGGCACGCGCCTCGGCCGGAGAAATAACGTTGCGTTTTACAAGTTCAGCCAGATTCTGATCCAGCGTTTGCATCCCGACATTGCTGCTGGTCTGGATAGTGGAATACATCTGCGCCACTTTGGCTTCACGAATCAGGTTGCGAATAGCTGGAGTTCCCAGCATGATTTCGTGTGCAGCAACGCGCCCGCTGGCATCTTTATTTTTGCACAGCGTTTGCGAAATCACTGCTACCAACGACTCTGACAACATGGCTCGAACCATTTCTTTTTCGTCAGCAGGAAATACGTCAATAATCCGGTCAATGGTTTTAGCAGCACTGGAAGTGTGCAAAGTACCAAAAACCAGGTACCCTGTTTCAGCTGCTGTCATCGCCAGACGAATAGTTTCCAGATCGCGCATCTCACCCACCAGAATAGCATCAGGGTCTTCACGCAATGCAGAGCGCAATGCGTTGCTGAAACTGCGCGTCATAACCCCAACTTCGCGCTGGTTGATCAAGCATTTTTTAGACTCATGCACGAATTCGATCGGGTCTTCTACCGTGAGAATATGTCCAAACTGATTCTCGTTCATGTGATCGACCATGGCAGCCAACGTGGTCGATTTACCTGAGCCAGTGGGGCCCGTCACCAAAACCAGCCCACGCGGCTTGAGGGACAGCTCCTGAAAAATCTTGGGCGCATTCAACTGTTCCAGCGTAAGCACCTTGCTGGGAATGGTACGGAACACCGCTGCAGCACCGCGCTTTTGGTTAAAAGCGTTGACACGAAAGCGCGCCAAGCCACTGACTTCAAATGAAAAGTCGCACTCCAGATTTTCCTCGTAATGCTTGCGCTGGGAGTCATTCATGATGTCATACACCATGGCATGCACTTCCTTGTGCTCCATCACAGGCAAATTGATACGCTTCACATCGCCATGTACACGTAACATGGGAGGCAACCCGGCTGAAAGGTGCAGGTCAGATGCCTTGTTTTTGACGCTAAACGCTAAAAGCTGGGTAATATCCACGTTCTGATTCCTTGATTTTCGGGTTTTATCGTTTTATACATGCATACACTGCATATGGTACATACATCATTTGCAGGCTACAAGTGACGACTATTGCAATAGTAACAAGCATCAAGCCTACTTATCATAAAAAAATGACCACTTTGCCACTAATTTTCAATTTTCAGCCTGCTTCACAGGGAAAATAATACAGAAAAGTGCTTTGAAAATCAGCGGCTTTCCAGATTCCAAACATGCTTGCAAGCTATTTGCAAATCAAGAAAATTGTGGATTTGCACAATCTACCGATACCTCAGCATGCTCCCTCGCTACAATCTTCGGCATGACTGCCACCAACACCCCACCCTTGCCTGCCTGCCCGCTAAACACAGCCCGCGCCTTGCAACTGGCGCAAGACACATTCAACATCGAAGCCGCCGCCTTGCAGCACGCTGCCCGCCGCCTGCAAGAGCCGCAAGCCGCGCAGCAAATGGCTGCTGCCGTTGCCACCATGCTCGCCGCGCAAGGGCGCGTGGTGATTATGGGCATGGGTAAAAGCGGGCATGTGGGGCGCAAAATTGCCGCCACGCTGGCTTCTACTGGCACGCCCGCCATGTTTGTGCACCCTGCCGAGGCGGGGCATGGTGATTTGGGCATGGTTACGCAGCAAGATGTGGTGCTTGCCATTAGCAACAGCGGCGAGAGCGAAGAGCTTGCGCGCGTTGTGCCTGTGCTCAAGCGCCAAGGCGTGCCGCTTATTGCCATTACGGGCAAGGCGCAATCCAGTCTGGCGCGCTATGCCGATATTGTGCTCGACAGCAGCGTTGAAAAAGAAGCCTGCCCGCTTAACCTTGCCCCCACTGCCAGCACCACCGTGCAAATGGCGCTGGGCGACGCGCTGGCTGTGGCTTTGCTTGATGCGCGCGGCTTCAAGGCCGAAGACTTTGCCCGCTCGCACCCAGGCGGCGCACTCGGGCGCAAGCTGCTCACCACAGTGGCCGATGTAATGCGCTCTGGCGCTGAAGTGCCGCGCGTTCCCATGACGGCTGACTTCAGCACCATCATGCGCGAGATGGGTGATAAAGGGCTGGGCGCTACGGCGGTGGTTGATAGCAATGGCGCTGTAGCAGGCATATTTACCGATGGCGACTTGCGCCGCCTGCTTGAAGCGGGCAGCACCGATTTACGCAACCAAACCGCCGCCAGCCTGATGCGCCCGCAGCCCCGCTGCATCCGCCCCGACGCGCTCGCCGCCGATGCCGCCCGCATGATGGAAGACTACCGCATCACCAGCCTGCTGGTTGTTGATGCCCAAGGCCAACTCACAGGCGCACTCAATACCCACGACCTGATGCGAGCCAAAGTGATATGAAAAACCTGCCTCACACCCCCGCGCAAACCTTTGCCGCACACCTGCTGCAAGCCGCCCAAGGCATACGCGCCGTGTTTTTTGATGTAGACGGCATCCTCACACGCGGCGAGCTGCTCTACACCGAAGCAGGCGAAACCATCAAACAATTCCACACGCTTGACGGCCACGGCTTAAAGCTGCTGCAACAAGCAGGCATCATGCCCTGCATCATTACTGGGCGTGACAGTGCCGCCCTGCGCACACGGCTGGCTGCGCTTGGCATTACGCACGCTGCCTACGGCATCAGCGACAAAGCTGCCGCTGCCGCATCTATGCTGCACACACTCGGGCTAGACTGGCAACACACCGCCGCCATGGGCGACGACTGGCCCGACCTGCCACTGTTTACCCGCTGCGCCTTTGCCGCATCTGTGCCCAACGCACACGCCGAAGTGCGAGCCCGCGCTGACTACATCACCCAAGCCGCAGGTGGCGCAGGCGCAGTGCGCGAAATCTGCGATTTGCTGCTACACGCCAACGGTAGCTACGCCGCCCTGCTGCAAAACTACCTCGCGCCCCACGCGGCTACAACATGCGCCAGCAATGCCGCCAGCGCCCCTCACGCACAAGGCAGCAGCGCATGAGCAACCCACAAAAACCCGCCACGCCAGACGACAACACCCCCATCCTGCAACCCCTGTCTGCCAGCGCCACGCCACCCACAACCCCGCCAGAGCGCCTGCCCGACATCATCTGGCGGCGGCTTACCGACTTTTTGCCACTTCTGCTCGCGCTCTTGCTCGCCTTGGTAAGCACCTGGCTGGTTAAAAGCATGCCCAAAGCCAGCAGCGACCAGCCCCGCGCCCCCGACAACCAGCCCGACTACTACATGCGCCACTTCGAGCTACGCCGCTACACCCCCGCAGGCACACTGCAAACCGCCATGCGCGGCAGCTACGGCGAACACATCCCCAACCCCGACGAACTGCGCGTGCAGCAGCCCATCGCCTACGCCATTGACAAACACGGCAGCACCACCCATGCCACCGCCGTACGCGCCATCTCTGACAGACAAGGGCAAAACATTGAGCTATTCGAGCAAGTGCGCGTCGAGCACCTGCCAGCGCCCAAAAGCAGCGCCAAAAACACAGGCACGGGTGGCAACACCAGCAGCGCAGCTCCAGCCATAGCCAACCCCGCCAACCCAAGCAGCCCAAGCAACGCCCCCATCATCTTCGAGAGCAACTACCTCAAAACCACCAATCGGCAAGAGCACATCAGCACCAACCAGCCCGTAAAAATCACACGCGGCGCAAACACCATCACAGGCAGCGGCATGGACTTTACCAACAGCACCAAAGTCATCAACATACAAGGCCGCGTACACGCCAGCATTGCGCCTGCGCCTGGCAAGCAGTAGTTAGGCAACCAACCCATGCTGGATCTTTTCCTTATCGCACTTGTGAGCGGCGCTCTCCTCCAGCCCTTCACAAAAAGCGTTGTTATCACAGGGGTACTTGGTTTTTCTGGGTATGTAGTTTGGTCGGTATATAACGAGTTTTTTGTTCCGTACGCTGGCGGTGGCGCGTCGTTTTGGCCTATTGATATTTTCTTTGCTGGTCCGTATTCAGGCATCGGTGCGGCAGTCGGTGGCTATGTCATATCGAAGCTGTTTAAGAGAATAGGGGAGGAGGAATGAGTATTCTTGTATTGCAACTGCTGGAGTATGGCTATGAATTGCCGTTTCCGCCGCTATGCTGTTGCGGTAAGCGATTGTTGCCTAACCTGGCGCTCAACCCCGCTCGGTTAGCTCTACGTTAGACCTCACATGCTCAATCTGACCCAGCCTTATTTCCCGAAATTCTCAAAGCTCGCGGCAGATTCCGAGTTGGAAGAAGTCCTTCCCGGAGCCTCAGCAGCGGAAATCGCAGAGATTGAAGCCGAAGTCGGCGTACCTCTTCCAGAGTCATACAAGCGCTTGCTTCAGTGCGCTCGTGGTTTCTGGCTTATGGGTGGTGTTGTGCAGTTTGGGCAGCAGCACCCGTTTGCGCACGAATTTCCACCTTTCGATTCGCTACCTCCAGCACAACAGGCAGTTGTCAAACGCAAAGGTGGCGTTTGGCCTCCTCCAAGTAACGGAATGCTCTGCTTTGCAGAGTTCTTCATGCAGGCCGATGGTGATCAGGTCTTGTTCGATACAAGCCAAGGTCTAGTCAATGGTGAATACCCAGTGGTTTACTACGCGCATGACGCTCGGCCGCCAAGCATTCGCCGTATTGCTGCTTCCTTCACAGATTTCATGGAAGAGTTCTTGCAATACGAGGTATTCCAAAAGTGAGCTCAGCCCCTTCCATCGTGATGGCTCACCCCGACACGCTGGCTCTAGCCTCTCATATCAAACGTTAGAAGTATTTGGGTTATTGGTTTTGTTGAGCCATTGCCCATTAAAAGCCGCAACCTGTATTCAAGCGCCCTACAAGGCATTTTCGGTCTGCAAGGCGCATAAATACTGCTTGTACGGTTTAGGCCTTTTTGGCTGTTATTTTGTACGGCGCGTAAACCCCGCTACAAAGCGCAACAACAAAGCGCCGCAGCAAAGCACTGCATCACTGCCTTTTCTTTCAAAAAAGCCACAACCAGCTCCCATGCGCCCTGCATGGCATTTTTGCTCTGTAAGCCGCATGAATACTGCTTGCAGCGGTTTATGTGTTTTAACACCCTCTTTCTCCTCGCGCCTTTTCCCTAGCTGCTTGCTACGGGTTTCTTGCGCCGCTACGCTTCATGCAGCTTTTGCGCTAAAGTCCCACCTCACCAGCAGCACGCGCCGCGCAGTCCAACATAACCCAACCCGCATGCAGCCGCGCCGCGCTTGCAAACCAGCCCCCGCCCAGTTAGCAGCACCCAGTCGCCACCGCCTAGCCACCACCGCCCATTTACCCGCCCCCAGTCATGGCTCTTGCAACACCTGCCCCCGCCCCATCTTGCCGCCCCAGCGCCCAGCCGCAGCCGCCCCTGCTGCCCTTGCTCTTTGTCACAGGCGCATCCAGCGGCATTGGGCAGGCGCTGGCTTGGCGCTTTTATCAGGCAGGCTACCGTTTAGCGCTGGTTGCACGGCGCACGCAAGCCATAGCGCAGTGGGCCCAGCAGCACGCACTCGACCCCGCCCGCTACGCCATCTACGCTGCCGACGTTACCGTGCCCGATAGCATCATCGCTGCCGCCCACGCCTGCATTGCCGCGCAAGGCACGCCCGATGTGGTCATCGCCAGCGCAGGCATCAGCCACGGCATTGACACCGCCGAGCACGCCGACCTCTCCGTCATGGCAGACATTTACGCCACCAACTGCTTGGGTCTAGCCGCCACCTTTCACCCCTTCATCACCCCCATGCGCCAGCGCGGCAGTGGCAAGCTGGTGGGCATAGCCAGCATCACAGGCATACGCGGCCTGCCTGGGCATGGCGCGTATTGCGCCAGCAAAGCCGCTGCCATCAGCTACTGCGAAAGCCTGCGCGGCGAGCTGCGCGATGCAGGCATACAAGTCACCACCCTGCTGCCAGGCTATATCGACACCCCCATGACCATGCACGACACCTACGCACGGCCATTTCTGCTCAGCCCCGCGCAATTTGCCCAACGCGCCTACGCCGCCATTGCCGCAGGCAGCAGCTACCGCGTCATACCTTGGCAAATGGCCATCGTTGCCAAGCTGCTGCGCCTGCTGCCCAACTGGCTATTTGATGCTGCTCTGGCAGGCCGCCCGCGCAAGCCACGCAAAATCACACCAAACGCCAACACGCCGAGCGCCAACACACCCAACCCCAACGCGCCAAGCAGCCACACACAAAACACCCACACGCCATGACCACCAAGCGCACGCCGCCACCAGCACCGCCCGCAGCACCAAGCAGCAGCCCAACCGCGCCTGCCCTGCCACAAAAAACCGTGCCAAACTCCATGCCAGAACCCGCACAACCACCCGCGCAAAACCCCACACCCCAACCCACCCCAGATGCAAGCGAAGCAAGCAATGCAGCCGACACAGCCAACGCCACCGACGCAGCCACCCCGCACCGCGCAGCCCTGCTCGCCCAAGTAGCCGCCCTGCCCGCCCTGCCTGGCGTATACCGCTACTTCGACGCGCAAAACCAAGTCCTCTACGTTGGCAAAGCCATCCACCTCAAGCGCCGCGTATCGAGCTACTTTCAAAAAGACCACGGCGGCACCCGCATAGGCTTTATGGTGAGCAAAATCGCGCGGCTCGAAGTCACCGTAGTGCGCTCCGAAGCCGAAGCCCTCATCCTTGAAAACAACCTCATCAAAGCCCTGCACCCGCGCTACAACATCCTGTTTCGCGACGACAAAAGCTACCCCTACCTCAAAATCACAGGCACAGCCAAAACAGACGCAGCCGCCAGCAGCGCCCCCCCGCAGCCCGACAGCAAAGCCGCCCCAGCCGACTTCGCCCGCATCGCCTACTACCGCGGCGCCACCGACAAAAAACACCGCTACTTTGGCCCCTACCCCAACGCCTGGGCCGTAAAAGAAACCATCCAGCTACTGCAAAAAGTATTCCGCCTGCGCACCTGCGAAGACGCCGTATTTGGCAACCGCGCCCGCCCCTGCCTGCTGCACCAAATCAAACGCTGCACAGCCCCTTGCGTAGGCTGCATCAGCGCGACAGACTACGCCCGCGACGTAGCCCAAGCCAGCGCCTTCCTCGAAGGCCAAACCAGCACCGTACTGCAAGCCCTGGAGCAACGCATGCTCGCCTTTTCAGAGCAACTCGCATTTGAGCAAGCAGCCGAAGTCCGCGACCAAATGGGCGCACTCAACAAAGTGCTGCACCAGCAAGCCATCGACACCAACAGCGACAAAGACGTAGACATACTGGCCGTCACCGTCCAAGGCGGCAAAGCCTGCGTAAACCTCGCCATGGTGCGTGGCGGGCGGCATCTGGGCGACAAAGCCCACTTCCCCTCACAGCTCGACGACGCACGCAAACTCGCCGACGAAAACCTGCCCGATGCCACAGACAGCACCGACAGCACAGACACCACCAACAACACAGCCAGCACACCCGCCGCCAACAACACCCCCATTGAGCACACCGTACTCGAAGCCTTCATCGCCCAACACTACATCGGCGGCAACATCCCGCCCATCCTCGTCACCCCCTTCGCCCTGCGCCCCGCCCTGCTTGAAGCCCTATCAGCCTTGGCAGGCAGGCAAATCAACGTCGTACACCAGCCGCGCGAACACCGCCGCATCTGGCTGCAAATGGCACAACACAACGCCGCCCTGCAACTCGCCCGCCTCTTGGCCGAAGAAGGCTCGCAACAAGCCCGCACCCGCGCACTGGCTGAAGTGCTTGAGCTCGACATCGACGAAACAACACCCAGCGCACCAAACAACACCCAAAGCGACACACCAAACGAAGCAGCACCAGAAAACACCCCACAACCCGAATCACAACACGAATCACAATCCGAGCCACCGCCACGCACACTAGCCAACCTGCGCATCGAATGCTTCGACATCTCCCACACCGCAGGCGAAGCCACCCAAGCCTCATGCGTCGTCTTTGAGCGCCACGCCATGCAACCCGCCCAATACCGCCGCTACAACATCACCAACATCACCCCGGGCGACGACTACGCCGCCATGCGCCAAGTCCTGCTGCGCCGCTACAGCAAACTCGCCCAGCCCCACGCCAGCCCACAACCCAGCGCCACCAAGCAAACCAACCAACAAACACCCGAACAAACCACCGCCCAAGCAAACGCCACAAGCAGCACCCCACCCGCCACCCGCCTGCCCGACATCGTCCTCATCGACGGCGGCAAAGGCCAAGTCAGCATGGCCAAACAAGTATTTACCGAACTCGGCCTACCCATCTCCAGCATCGTCGGCGTAGAAAAAGGCGAAGGCCGCAAAGTCGGGCTAGAAGAACTCGTCTTTGCCGACGGCCGCGAAAAAATCGCCCTCGGGCGCGAATCCGCCGCACTCATGCTCATCGCCCAAATCCGCGACGAAGCCCACCGCTTTGCCATCACAGGCATGCGCGCCAAACGCGCCAAAACCCGCACAGGCGGCAGCCGACTCGAAGACATCCCAGGCATCGGCCCCAAACGCCGCGCCCGCCTGCTACAACGCTTTGGCGGCATACGCGGCGTAGCAGCCGCATCAGCCGCAGACCTGGCCAGCGTCGAAGGCATCTCAGCCGAACTAGCCACACAAATCTACAAAGCACTGCACTAACAACGCACTAACCAGACACCACCCACAAACCAACAAACACACATCCGCCACAACATCCATGCCACAATGTGCCACTCACATTAACCAACCTATCTACATTCGTCTGACTGCATGTTCTTCAATCCGCCTACCCTACTAACCTGGGCACGCATCGCCGCCATTCCACTCATCATGGGCGTCTACTACACCCCACTTGAGCCCCACACCCAAAACACCATCGCCGCCATACTATTCATCGTCTTTGCCCTCACCGACTGGCTCGACGGCTACCTGGCGCGCAAACTCAATATGACATCGGCCTTTGGCGCCTTCCTCGACCCCGTAGCCGACAAATTCCTCGTCTGCGCCAGCATCCTCATCCTCGTACACCTGCAACGCGCCGACGTCTTCGCCGCACTCATCATCATCGGGCGCGAAATAGCCATCTCCGCCCTGCGCGAATGGATGGCACAAATAGGCGCATCACGCAGCGTAGCCGTACACATCCTGGGCAAACTCAAAACCAGCGTCCAAATGACAGCCATCCCCCTGCTGCTCTACAACGACCGCCTCCTCAACCTCATCGACACCCACATCTGGGGCTACTGGCTTCTCTGGATAGCCGTCATACTCACCATCTGGTCCATGGCCTACTACCTGCAAAAAGCCCTGCCAGAAATCCGGGCAAAAGTCCGCTAAAAAACAAAACAACAATACTTTTGGCAACAAATTAACACTTTTGCTAAAAACACCATTATCAGCATCAGCCATCACCGAAAATCGCATTACAATCAGCCTACGCCGTGCAAATGCATGGCGTATTGCGGTTTGGCAAGCAAACTTGTACAAGCCGAACAGGTTGATGCACGGCGATGTAACTTACGCCACGCCATTGCATCGTGATGCTGCTACGTGCATGCAAATACAAGGGGATTTTTGTGAACAAGACCGAACTGATTGAGCATATTGCCAAAAATGCCGACATTTCCAAAGTCGCCGCTGCCCGTGCGCTTGACGCAACAATTGGTGCTGTTAAAACCACACTGAAAAAGGGTGGAACAGTTACACTGATTGGCTTCGGTACATTCGCTGTAGGCAAACGCGCTGCAAGAAAAGGAAGAAATCCACGCACTGGCGCAGAAATCAAGATAAAAGCTGCTAAAATACCAAAATTCCGTCCTGGCAAGGGTTTGAAAGACGCAGTAAATTAAGCAACGTCATTTGAACTTTTGCAAATGACATGATTTACGTGGGTGCTTAGCTCAGTTGGTAGAGCGGCGCCCTTACAAGGCGTAGGTCGGCGGTTCGACCCCGTCAGCACCCACCACGTAATCCTATAAATCAACGACTTACAGCAGTGTAAGTCGTTTTTTTATGCGCGTGATGACCCCGAAATTTCCAATAGTCCCTACCCATCTGCGCTAAAAAGTTTGTGTGAAACATACAGGAAGCTCAAAGTTTTAGCTCTTGCACCATAGCCCGCTCATCCGCTCTCGCCGCAACATTACCGGCGCCATCTTCAGCATGGGCTTTCTTCATTACATGGCGATAGCAACAAAAAAGAGCCTGAAAAACAGGCTCTTTTAACTGATTTGGACAGTATTTTTAAACGACGTCTTATGCAGCAGCCAGCACCTTGGCAATCGAAGCACACACGTAAGAAATATTGCCACTGTTGAGGGCTGCTACGCACATGCGCCCAGTATCTGTGCCATAAACTCCAAATTCATTGCGTAAGCGCACCATCTGCTCCTTACTCAAACCAGAATAACTGAACATACCGATCTGTCTGGTAATAAACGACATATCCGCCTTGACACCAGCGGCTTGCAAACCTTCAACTAGAGCCTGACGCATCTGCTTAATGCGAACACGCATGGCTCCAAGTTCTTCTTCCCATTGTTGGCGCAAAGCAGGGGTATTGAGCACAGCAGCTACTACGGCAGCGCCATGAGTCGGTGGGTTGCTGTAGTTGGTGCGAATGGCAATTTTGAGTTGGCTCAGTACGCGGCCAGCTTCTTCCTTGTCTTTACAGACAACGCTCAACGCACCTACGCGCTCGCCATACAGGCTGAAGCTTTTACTGAATGACGTAGATACAAAGAAATTGACATCAGCAGCAACAAATTTGCCAATCACCGCACCATCTTGCGCAATACCATGACCAAAGCCCTGATATGCCATATCAAGGAATGCTGTCAGACCACGTGACTTGACAGCCTGTACGATTTCATCCCATTGTTCAGAGGTAATATCGTAGCCTGTCGGATTGTGGCAGCAAGCATGCAGTACCACGATGGTTCCAGATTCAGCGGCACGCAAATCAGCCAGAAATCCTTCGAAATCTACGCCACGCTTAACCGCATCGTAGTAACGATAAGTCGCGACTGTAAACCCTGCCTGTGTAAAAAGAGCGCGATGGTTTTCCCAGCTTGGGTCAGAAATCAGTACACGGGCATTGGGACTGACTTTTTTGAGGAAGTCTGCGCCAATACGCAATCCGCCCGTTCCGCCCAATGCCTGAACAGTAGCAACACGGCCGCTTTGCACCACCTCGCTATCTGCACCGAATACCAGCGTTTTAACGCCGTTGTCATAAGCTGCAATGCCATCAATGGGCAGATAACCACGCGGCGCGGGTTTTTCCATCATGGCCTTTTCTGCTGCCTGTACACATTGCAACAAAGGCAGCTTGCCTTTGTCATCAAAATAAACACCCACGCCCAAGTTGACTTTGGCTGGATTGGGATCGGCATTAAACTGCTCATTCAAGCCCAAAATAGGGTCACGTGGCGCCATTTCTACGGCAGAGAAAAGAGATGTGGACGACATAACAAATCCTTGCAAAAATAAAAACAAAAACGACAAACCTCTATCGGCGATGATCAGAAACGAACATCACGCGGTGCTTAGTTATTACCACCAATGAAGGTACGCAGTTTATCGCTGCGGGTGGGGTGCTTGAGCTTGCGCAGTGCCTTGTGCTCAATTTGGCGAATGCGCTCGCGCGTTACGTCAAACTGCTTGCCCACTTCTTCCAGGGTGTGGTCGTTGTCCATTTCAATGCCAAAGCGCATGCGCAGTACCTTGGCTTCGCGCGGCGTTAAGCCATCGAGAATGTCTTTAACCACATCGCGCAAGCCTGCCTGCATGGCGGCATCCACAGGCGCTGTATTAGCGCTGTCTTCGATAAAGTCGCCCAGATGTGAATCATCGTCATCACCAATGGGGGTTTCCATAGAAATGGGCTCTTTGGCGATTTTCATGATTTTGCGGATTTTGTCTTCCGCCATTTCCATCTTCTCGGCCAGCAAGCCTGCATCTGGCTCAAAGCCAAATTCCTGCAAGTGTTGGCGGCTGATGCGGTTCATCTTGTTGATGGTTTCAATCATGTGCACAGGGATGCGGATGGTGCGCGCCTGGTCAGCAATGCTGCGGGTAATGGCTTGGCGAATCCACCATGTGGCATAAGTACTGAATTTGTAGCCTCGGCGGTATTCAAATTTGTCTACCGCTTTCATCAGGCCGATATTTCCTTCCTGAATCAAATCAAGGAATTGCAAGCCGCGGTTGGTGTACTTTTTGGCAATAGAGATAACCAAACGCAAGTTGGCCTCAATCATTTCCTTTTTGGCGTTGCGAGAGAAGCGCTCGCCATCATTCATGCGTTTGTAAATGGCTTTGAGCTCATCCAGCGGCACAACAACCTGTGTCTGCAAGTCAATCAGGCCTTGTTGCAACTCCTGAATTGGCGGAATGTGGCGACCCATGTTGTCGCTCCATGGCTTGCCAGCTGTTGCCTGCTCTTCGCACCATTGCAGATTGAGCAAGTTAGGTGGAAACTGTGCCACAAACGTTTCTTGCGGCATGCGGCATTTTTCAACGATGATCTGGCGCAGCATGCGCTCTTTCTGACGAATATCATCAACCTGCCCACGCACGGTTTCACACAGCTTCTCAATGGTTTTGGCGGTAAAGCGGATAGTCATCAGGTCTTCGCTGATTTTTTTCTGCGCCTTGGCATAAGCAGGTGTGCCGTAGCCATCTTTCTCATAGACCTGACGCATCTCTTCGAAATGTTGTTTCAACAAATCAAAACGCCCCAGCACAGCGTTCTTGAGCTCTTCCATTTTTCTGGTCAGTGCTTTAGAACCACCTTTGCCATCGTCATCGTCTTCATCGTCGTATTCGTCGAAATCTTCTTCGGCCACATAGTCATCGGCCTGCTCGGGATCGTGCAAGCCATCAACCACGGTAGAAATCACCACTTCGCCTGCACGAATCTGCTCGGCTAGCGCGAAGATTTCAGCGATTGTGGCTGGTGAGGCGCTGATGGCTTCCATCATGTCCATCAAACCGCCTTCAATGCGCTTGGCAATTTCGATTTCGCCTTCGCGTGTCAGAAGTTCAACCGTACCCATTTCACGCATATACATGCGCACGGGGTCAGTTGTGCGGCCAAATTCATTATCAACGTTTGACAGTGCGGCTTCTGCCTCTTCTTCGGCTTCTTCTTCAGTTGTAGCCGTGCCACCAGCGCTATTAAGCAACAAAGTGTCTGCATCAGGCGTCTGTTCGTAAACTGCAACCCCCATATCACCCAGCATGGAGATAACACTTTCCAGTGTTTCTGCATCAACAAGCTTATCTGGAAGGTGATCAGAAATTTCGGCGTTGGTCAGGTAGCCGCGCGTTTTGCCCAGCTTTATCAGCTCTTTCAAACGCTGGCGGCGGGTATTGACCTCTTCTTCTGACAATACCATTTCATCCAAGCCAAACTCTTTCATCAAGGCACGCTCTTTGGCCTTGGAGATTTTCATGCGCAAAGGCTTGACCTTTTCGGCTGTTGGCTCTACTGTAGCTTCTTCTACTACCTCGCCTTCCAAATCGGCTTCAATATCGAGCAAATCTTCGTCTATATCTTTGATTTTGCTAGCTTTGGTGCTTGTTTTTTTTGCCGCTGGCTTGCTAGCTGCAGGTTTTTTTGCTGCTGCTTTAGCCGCTGGCTTGCTGGCTGCTGCTGCGGGTTTGCTGGCTGCTTTAGCGGCAGGCTTGCGGGCGCTGGTTTTGGCTGCGCTTGTTGCTGGTGCGGCTTCTTGCTCTGCTACATCGGGCTTTGCTGTGGTTTTTGCTACCCGTGTCGCTGCTGGCTTGGCCGCTGCGGTGGTTTTAGCTGCTGTGGTGGTTTTGGCTGTTGCTGTAGTTTTGGCTGCTGCGGAGGTTTTGGTCACCGCAGTGGTTTTGGCTGCCGCAGTTGTTTTAGCTGCTGCTGTGCTGGTTTTGGCTGCGGCGGCTTTGGTTGCGGCAGCAGTTTTGGCTGCGGCGGCAGGAGTTGTTTTTTGGCTGGTGCTCATGGTTTTTGTTGCTGGCGCTTTGCTCGCTGCGACTGGCGCTGCTTTAGTCGCCGTAGCTCTTGCAGGAGCAACTTTTTTGCCAACTGCTGTTGTTTTTTCAGAGACCTGCGCAACTGATTGGCTTGCGGCTTTTGTCGTTGTTTTGGCTACGGTTTTGGCTGCTGGCTTGGCTGCGGTTTTCGCGGCTGTTTTTACTGCTGTTTTAGCCGCCGTGCCAGTGGTTTTGGATGTAGTGGTTTTAGAGGCGGCTTTTTTCGCTGCTGCTACTGCTGTAGAAGCTGTAGCCGTGGTTTTTTCTGCCGCTTTGGTTTTGGCAGAAGTTTGCAGCTTGGATGCCGCACTGACTCCAGCAGTTTTGCTAGTGCTTTTGGTAGTAGCCATGCCGTACACTCCTAAAAATCATTGACACACCGTAGCGCCGCCCGAAAAAAAGGCATTTTCATCAGTGGCGCAGGGAGGGGTTAAGTTGCTGTCTTCAAAAAAATATGTGTGATCAATACGATTGAAAACAGTTGATAAAGAAAATACGCGCTGTATATCTGCTGTATGTCTGTTAATAGCTATGGACAATTTCTCTGTGCTGCAATAGGTGTAGTGCAGCAGATTTACTGCCATGTGCTTTCACTAGATAAGTACAGTTTCAAACATAACAAGGGGTAGTGTTGCCGCCCCAAAAAAGCAGCACCCAAAAAGGAAAAACCGCACCAAAAATCAAACCGTAAAAGGTTAAATTTTGGCTCGGCGCAACTGCAATTTTGTTTTGTTACATGGATTATACCAAAACCTTGATTTCTCTCTGGCTTTCGCTCTGATTTTTTCTCTTGTGTTTTGGCTGATGCATGCGGCACAAACTGGGCTTGCAGATGGCAATCTCAAAATGCGACTAAATGGAAAAAGCCCTTTTGCTGCATGTGTTTACAGCAAAAGGGCTTTTTTTGACTGCTGCACGCATGCAGCGCAGACAATGCAGGCAAGCAACGCAAGTGGCTCGCTCAAGCTGGCGCTGCAAGCTGCTCTCAATCGGGTTGCAGCACCTCCAGTAGCTGCTCCATGCCGCCCGCGTTGATGGCAATGTCTGCCTGGCGGCGCACGGCGGGTTTGGCGCAGTAGGCTACGGATACGCCTGCGGCTTGCATCATTTTGAGGTCGTTGGCACCGTCGCCTATGGCTATGGTTTGCTCGGGCGCAATGCCCATGAGTGTGGCTACTTCTTGCAGGGTGCGGGCTTTTTCTGCGCCGTCGCAAATATCTCCCCACGGCTGATCAAGCACTCTGCCCGTAAGCATGCCATTTGCCGTCTCTAGGCGGTTAGCACGTGTAAAGTCCAGCCCCAAGCGTTGGCGGATGCGTTCGGTAAAGAAAGTAAAGCCGCCTGAGACTAACAGCGTCTTCAACCCTGCTTGCTGACAGGCTTTGACAAGCTGCTCGGCTCCTGGGTTGAGTTGCAGGCGCTCATCGTAGACTTTTTGCAGTGCGCTTTCAGGCGTTCCTGCGAGCAAGGCCACGCGCTGGCGCAGGCTTTCTTTAAAGTCGCTGATGATGCCTTGCATGGTGGCTTCGGTGATAGCTGCCACCTGATCTTTTTTACCTAGCATGTCGGCAATTTCATCGATGCATTCGATATTGATCAGGGTGGAATCCATATCAAAGACAATGAGTTTGTAATCTGCCAGACGCTTAAATGGTGGCTGCTCGCGCACAACGAGAGATGCTTCGGTATTCATGCGGATTCTTTCGGTAAAGGTGTTGGCTAGGTTGATTGGCAGCAACTCCATTGTAGGCAAGTGTGCCCGCCAATCAAAGCATTTATTTTTTGCCTGCCAACCTTGCCGGAGATAGCATGGCTTCAGTAACTCCTTGTGCCAACAAACTGGCTGGCAGTGCTTGTCCTGCGAGCATGGCAGCGGCGGCCTGCCCCATGGCTGCGCTGGTTTGTATGCCATAGCCGCCTTGACCTACCAGCCAGTAAAAGCCTTGTGTCTGCGCATCATAGCCATTAACCAGATCGTTGTCTGGCGCAAAGGTGCGTAAACCTGCCCAGGTGTGCGAGGGGCGGCGGATTTGCAGCGTGGTGGCTTCTTCAATGCGGTAGATGCCCATGGCGATGTCGAGTTCTTCGGGCTGCACGTCGTGCGCGGCAACGGGGTCGGTGTTGGCGGGGGAGCCTATCATTTGGCCTGCGTCAGGTTTGATGTACCAGTCTTCAAGCACGCCTAGCGCAAAGGGCCACAGGTGGGCGTTCATGTCTTTAGGTGCATCAAAAGTAAAGGCAGAGCGCCGTTTGGGTTGCAGCCCCAGCGGAGTTGCGCCTGCAAGAGCTGCTATTTCGTCGCCCCATGCGCCAGCAGCATTGACGATGACGGGGGCTTGGTAGCTGTGCTCGCCCGCTTGCACCTGCCACATATTGCCTTGGCAGCTGATGGCGGTGACGCCCGCATTGCAGGTGACTTTGCTGCCTACTTGCTTGATGCCGCGCAAAAAGCCTTGGTGCAGGGCGTGCACTTCAATGTCACAAGTGTCTGTATCAAGAATTGCGCCTGCTACCAGCTCGGGGCGCAGTATGGGCAGTATGCGGCAGGTTTCTTCTTTGTTTAGTAAACGCGCATTGTCAGATTCGCTGCTGAGTGTTTGCCACTCGGCTTGCAGGGCGGGCATGTCTTCAGCGCCAGCGATGATGAGCGTGTCGCGCGGTATCAAGATGGGCTGGTCGGTAAAACCTGCTGGCGGCTGCTGCAAAAATGCACGGCTGGCGCGTGTGAGTGCGCGTACTTGCGGGCTGCCGTAGCTTTCCATGAATTGCGCTGCCGACCTGCCTGTGGAGTGGTAGCCAGGCTGGGATTCGCGCTCAAGCACATGCACGCTGCCGTGTTGTGCCAGCCAATATGCGGCGCTGCTGCCTGCAATGCCTGCGCCGATAACCAGAAAATCTGCCGTAATGTTTGTCATGTTTTATACCCAGTGAAAAAACTGCTGGTATTTTGCCTGATTCTGCTTTCTGTCAGACCAAAAGCTGGCAAGCATGCACATCTGGTTTACGCGACTGACTGCGCCACAGGCTGCCCCAAGCTGCGCAAAATATCGCGCACCAATTGGGCACGGTCTTGCGGTTTGTCCAAAGCGCGTTCAATGCGTAGCTTTTCATTGCCTGCCAGTTTGATGTGGCGGTTTTTCTGTATCAGGCCGATGATGGCCATGGGGTCTACGGGCGGGTTGGGGCGGAAGGTGATGGTTATCACCGTGGGTGCGGCTTCTACCTTAAGCACGCCATATGGCTGGCTCAATACGCGCAGGCGGTGTACGGCGATGAGCGTTTCGGCCTGTGCGGGCAGTTTGCCAAAGCGGTCTACCAGCTCTTCAAGCAGTTGATTGACTTGCTCGTTGGTTTTGGCAGTGGCGAGTTTTTTATAGAAGCTCAGGCGCACGTGCACATCGCCGCAGTAGTCATCAGGCAGCAAGGCGGGGGCGTGCAGGTTGATTTCTGTGACGGCTTGCAGTGGGGCGAGCAGGTCTGGCTCTTTGCCTTCTTTGAGTTGCTTGACGGCTTCGGAGAGCATTTCGTTGTAGAGCTGAAAGCCAATTTCAAGCATGTTGCCGCTTTGGTTTTCGCCCAGCACTTCGCCCGC
Source organism: uncultured Allobrachymonas sp. (assembly GCA_964618495.1). Classification (GTDB taxonomy): domain Bacteria; phylum Pseudomonadota; class Gammaproteobacteria; order Burkholderiales; family Burkholderiaceae_C; genus Brachymonas. The sequence goes on from CAZUBE010000002.1 coordinate 151,004, forward strand.
GCCGCGTATTTCAAGGTCGTGCATGGCCAGATAAAAGCCGCTGCCGAGTTCTTCCATTTGCTGAATGGCATCAAGCCGCTGGGCGGCGTGTTTGCTCAAGCCTTCTATATCGGGCACCATCAGGTAGGCGTAGGCTTGGTGGTGGCTGCGGCCTACGCGCCCACGTAGCTGGTGCAGCTGCGCCAGCCCGAATTTGTCGGCACGGCTGATTAATATGGTGTTGGCGCTGGGCACGTCAATGCCCGTTTCGATGATGGTGGAGCACAGGAGGATGTTAAAACGCTGAGCCACAAAGTCGCGCATAACGCGCTCCAGCGCACGTTCTGGCATTTGGCCGTGGGCTACGGCTATGCGTGCTTCGGGCAGGATTTCTTCAAGTTTCTGGCGGCGGTTTTCGATTGTTTCGACTTCGTTATGCAGGAAATACACCTGCCCGCCGCGCTTGAGCTCGCGCAGTACGGCTTCGCGGATAACGCCGCTGTCTTCGCTGCGCAAAAAGGTTTTGATAGACAAGCGGCGCTGCGGCGCGGTGGCTATGACGCTTAAATCGCGCAAGCCCTCAAGCGCCAGCCCCAGCGTGCGTGGAATGGGTGTGGCGGTGAGGGTGAGCACATCGACTTCGGCGCGAAACTGCTTCATCGCCTCTTTGTGGCGCACGCCAAAGCGGTGCTCCTCGTCAATGATGAGCAGCCCCAGGTTTTTGAATCGGGTTTTTTCGCTAAGTAGTTTATGCGTACCCACCACAATATCGACTGTGCCTGCCTCAATGCCAGCGAGCGCCGTATTGATTTCTTTTTGCGAGCGAAAGCGGCTCATTTCTGCCACATGCACGGGCCATTTGGCAAAACGGTCTTTGAGCGTTTGGTAATGCTGCTCGGCCAGCAAGGTGGTGGGGGCCAAAAACGCTACCTGTTTGCCGCCTGTGATGGCAACGAAGGCAGCGCGCAAGGCGACTTCGGTTTTGCCAAAGCCCACATCGCCGCAGACCAGTCTGTCCATCGGGCGGGGCGAAATCATGTCTTGTATGACGGCGCTGATGGCGGCTTGCTGGTCGGCGGTTTCTTCAAAACCAAAATCTTTGGCAAATACCTCGTAATCGGCCGCCGAGTAACGGAAAGCATACCCTTCGCGGGCAGCACGGCGGGCGTAGATGTTAAGCAGCTCGGCGGCACTGTCGCGCACCTGCTCGGCGGCTTTGCGCTTGGCTTTTTCCCACTGGCTGCTGCCCAGACGGTGCAAGGGGGCTTCATCGGCGCTTACGCCTGCGTAGCGGCTAATCAGGTGCAGCTGGCTTACAGGCACATACAGCGTGGCATCAGCGGCGTATTCGAGGTGCAAAAACTCTTGCAGGCAGGGGCTGCCGTCGGGGTTTTTCTGGCCTACGTCCATATTGACCAAGCCACGGTAGCGCCCTATGCCGTGGGCGCTGTGTACGACGGGGTCGCCAAGCGAGAGTTCGCTCAAGTCTTTGACCAACGACTCAACATCGCTGGCTTGCTCGTGCTTGCGACGGCGGCGGCGCTGGCTCGCGGTGCCGCTGCCAGCGAAAAGTTCGCCTTCGGTAATCAAATCAATGCCGCTGGCGTGCCAGGCAAAGCCCTGCTGGAGCGTGGAGACGGCCAGACCGACTTTTTCATCGCTGCCTAAAAACTCGGCCAAATCATCAAACGCCACAGGGCGCACACCGCTGGCACGGAGAAAGTCAAGCAGGCTTTCGCGGCGGCCCGCGCTTTCGGCCAGCAGCAAGATGCGGTTGGCACTGCTGCTGATGTGGCTTTGCAGGCGCGTTAAGGGGTCGTCACTGCCACGGCTGGCGGCAATGTTGGGCAAGGGGGCAAAGTCGGGGTAGGCGCTGCTGGTGTGTGCTTGTGCCTGTTCTTGTGCAAGCTCTTGGGCTGTTTCTTGGCTGGCTTCTTGGGCGATGGGCGCGCGCAGTGCCAGTTGTGCAAAGGGCTTGGCGCGTAGAAAAAACTGCTCGGCATTTAAAAACAGCAAATCGGGTGGCAAGGCGGGGCGGTCGGGGTCGTGCTGCACCAAGCGGTAGCGGTCTTGCGTGTCTTGCCAAAATCGCTCGAAGGGCGTGAGCAAATCGTTGTGCAGCACCAGCGTGCTGCCTTGCGGCAAGTAGTCAAATACGGTGGCGGTTTGCTCGAAAAACAAGGGCAGGTAATACTCAATGCCCGCCGTGGCTATGCCTTGGCCCATGTCTTTATAAACGCGGCATTTGCTCGGGTCGCCCTCTACCAGCTCGCGCCAGCGGCTGCGAAATTGGCTGCGGGCGGCTTCGTCCATCGGGAACTCGCGCCCTGGCAGCAAGCGCACCTCATCTACGGTGTGCAAGCTGCGCTGGCTGTCGGGGTCAAAGGTGCGGATGGAGTCGATTTCATCATCAAACAAGTCCACCCTGTAGGGCTGCTCTGCGCCCATGGGGTACAAATCAATCAGGCTGCCGCGCACGGCATATTCACCTGGGCTAACAACCTGGCTGACATGGCTGTAGCCCGCAAGCGTAAGCTGCGCCTTGAGTGCTGCCTCATCAAGCTGCTGCCCCGTTTTGAAATGGAAGGTGTAAGCCGCCAAAAACGCGGGCGGAGCCAGCCTGTAAAGTGCCGTGGTGGCAGGAATAATCACCACATCGGCACCATCGTGCCTGCTGTGCTGGCTGATGCGCCACAGGGTTGCCAAGCGCTCGCTAATCAGGTCTTGGTGGGGCGAAAAGCTGTCGTAAGGCAGCGTTTCCCAGTCAGGAAAAAGCGCACAACGCAGGCCGGGAGCGAAAAAAGGCAATTCTTCAAGCAAGCGCCGTGCGTCAGCCGCATCAGCAGTAACTATGGCCGTGCAGCGCCCTGCTGCCTTATCGCGCATGGCAATGTCGGCCAAGAGTGAAGCATCAGCCGAAGCAATGGGGCGGGGCAAGGTATAACGCTGGCCTGCGGTGAGTTTGGGTAAATCCATAAGGCAGTAAAAATAAGGCGCACAAACGCAGCTACCCCTCTGCCAGCGGGTGGCGAGGGGTGGGTGAAATGCGTTGATTGTAAAACCAGCGCTTGTAGCCTGCTGCAAGGTGCGCAATTAACCAAGGCGCAATTACTGGCTCTGCGGCTTGCCCTGTGCAGCCATACACTTTGCAACCAGGCAAACGCATTTCATGCACAATCACCCCCCATGCAGCCACTCCACCCTACTCCCCGCATTTTTGCCCTGATTCCCTGCGCTGGCCAAGGCAGCCGCGCTGGCACTGCCTGCCCCAAACAGTACCAGCCCATTAACGGCCGCGCCATGCTGTGGCACACGCTGGCGGCGTTTGCAGCTTGTGCCGACATTGCGCACACCACACTGGTGCTCGCGCCTGATGACAACTGGTTTAGCCAGCAGACTTGGCCTACCGATGTGCCTGCCCAAAGCGTACGCATTGCAAAAGTAGGCGGAGCCAGCCGTGCCGAGAGCGTTTGTAACGGGCTGCAAGCGCTTGCCCAAGAAGGCGCAGGGGCTGATGACTGGGTGCTGGTGCACGATGCCGCCCGCTGCCTGATTACGCCCGCGCTTATCAAGCGCCTGATTGCTGCTTGCCTGCCAGATGCTACGGGCGGCTTGCTGGCGCTGCCCCTGCCCGATACGCTCAAAGCCTCAGCCTTCGCGCCTAGTACATCGCCCGATAGCAACTCCCATCGCGTCAGCGCCACCCTGCCCCGCCACGATAAATGGCTGGCACAAACGCCGCAGATGTTTCGCTTGGGAGCGCTGTTACAAGCCTTGCAAAACGGCCTGCAAAACACCCCCGAAGCCATTACCGACGAAGCCAGTGCCATGGAGCGCATGGGCTACGCGCCCCTGCTGGTACAAGGCAGCAGCAGCAACTTCAAGGTCACTTACCCCGATGACTTTGCCCTGGCACAAGCGCTTTTGCTTGCCCGCAACAGTCAATAAACCACTACAGCATTGGAAAAAACCAGCCCTATGAACAACTCACCCGCCAACACCCCCGCCAACACAGCCACAACGCAGCCACCCTTCCCTCTTGGCTTTCGCATTGGCGAAGGCTGGGACACCCACCAACTCGTTGCAGGCCGCGAGCTATGGCTTGGCGGCGTGCTGGTTGCGCACGACAAGGGTCTGCTGGGGCATTCTGATGCCGACGTGCTGCTGCACGCCATTACCGATGCGCTGCTGGGCGCGGCAGGGCTGGGCGATATTGGCACGCTTTTTCCCGATACCGACCCTGCCTACAAAGGCGCTGATTCGCGGCTTTTGCTTACGCAAGCCATGCAGCGCGTAAGCAGCGCGGGCTGGCAAGTGGGCAATATCGACTGCACCATCATCGCCCAGCGCCCACGGCTGGCAAGCTACAAGCCAGCAATGGCGGCAAGCATTGCGGCGTGCCTGTCGATTGCGCCAAGCCAAGTCAATGTCAAAGCCAAAACTGCCGAGCGCCTGGGGCCTGTAGGCGAAGAACGCAGCATGGAAGCGCGGGCGGTGGTGCTGCTGGTGCGGGGCTAGGGGCAAAAACGGAGGCGCGAGCAGCAGAATTGCGGAGGTGAACGCAGAGGAATACGGGTGCGAACGCAAAAGGCGCAGAAGTTACGCAAAAGTCGCAAAAGAAATACCAAAATTGTTTGGAAAAGGCTAGAACCAGTGTTTATGCGGGTTGCAGGGCATAAATGACTGGGAAGGCGCATGGGGGCTGGTTGTCGGGGTTTTTGCGGCTTTGCTTTGGGCTGGAATGAATGCGGGGGCGAACGCAAAAGGCGCAGAAGTTACGCAAAAGTCGCAGAAGAAATACCAAATTATTTGAAAAGCGAGGCAAACAGCATTCGCCTGCTATTCCCGTGTCAAGCCAGAAACCCGTCATTCCCGCGTAGGCGGGAATCCATGCCCGTGACCTATTCCAGCCATCATTCCGTCATCTTCGTCCCCGTTGTCATTCCAGGCTTCATTTCGTCATCTTCGCCC
>CAZUBE010000003.1:0-147546 GCA_964618495.1 uncultured Allobrachymonas sp.
TATTCTGGCTCCTCAACCTGGGCTCGAACCAGGGACCTACGGATTAACAGTCCGGACTTAACGGCATTTGCCCGTGTTGATGGACGCTGATAGAATCCATACAAATCAACACGATAGCGCATTGATACTGTGTATGCGTCCATGCCGCGTGTTGATTGAAATACACCGTCTTTTCAAAAAATCCCTTACATCCGCCCTTACATACTCGGCGATGTAAGTCCGGAGGGGGCGACATGGCAAAGGTTGCATTCACGGCAGGCAGAGTAGCCGGATTCAAATGTCCGGCAGACAAGCGGCAAGCATTCCTGTGGGATGCCAGTACGCCGGGGCTGGGATTGAGAAAGACGCCGTCCGGCAAGCCCGCCTATGTTTTTCAGGCCCCATACCAAGGCAAGGATATCCGCATCACGATTGGCAACCCGAGTGCTTGGTCAATTCCAGACGCGCAAGCCAAGGCCCGAGAGTTGCAGCGCATGATTGACGAAGGCAAGGACCCGCGCAGCCTGAAACGCGAAGCAATTGCAGAGACCCAAGCCAAGCAAGAACAAGATATGGCCAGAGCCGTCACCGTTGGCGAAGTCTGGTCTATCTACATAGAGGTCCGCCGGCCACAATGGAGCGAGCGCCACTATCAGGACCACATCCAGTTGGCCCGCAAAGGGGGCGAAAAGGCGCAGCGCGGCACGAATGGCCTCGGAGTGACCATAGACAAGCCCCTGTATCCACTAATGCCTCTGCGCCTGTCTGAGCTTGACGCGCCCACCATCGAAGCATGGGCCGCTGAACAGGCAAAGACCCGACCAACATCCGCCCGCCTTGCCTGGCGCCTGCTGAAGGTGTTTCTGAACTGGTGCGCCGAACAGCCAGAATACGCCAGCGTCATGCCGGCCAAGAATGCCGCGGCAACACGCAAGTCAAGAGAGGCATTTGGCAAGCCCAAGCCAAAACAAGATGCCCTGCTGCGCGAACAGTTGCCAGCATGGTTTGCCGCTGTCCGCAAGATTGGAAATCCTGTCATTTCGGCCTACCTGCAAACGCTGCTGCTGACTGGTGCGCGACCGGGTGAAGTGCTGACGATGCGCTGGGAGGACGTCAATATGCAATGGCGTGGTATAGCCATCCGCGACAAGGTCGAGGGCGATAGGGTTATTCCGATGCCGGATTACCTGCGCCAACTGCTGAACAGCCTGCCGCGCCGCAATGAATGGGTGTTCGCCAGCACGCGCACTGTGAGCATGGACCCGGCCAACATCAAGCGCCGAGAGCGTCGCGCACAAGACAGCGGCAAACAAATGGAGACGGAAGAGGTGCAACAAGCTAGCGAGTCAGGGCGCATTGCCGAACCGCGAAGCCAGCACGCAGATGCCTGCCGCGTGGCTGGTATCGAGCCGGTATCGCTGCATGGTCTGCGTCGCAGCTTCAAAAGTCTTTCAGAGTGGCTAGAACTGCCCGCAGGCGTGGTGGCTCAAATCATGGGGCACAAGCCCAGCGCCACCGCAGAAAAGCATTACACCGTGCGTCCGCTGGACCTGCTGCGTCTGCACCACGAAAAGCTGGTGGCGTGGATTCTGCACCAGGCCGGAGTGCCGTTTGACGCTGAAGCCGAACCAGGCAAGTTGCGCGTGGTGGCCAACGGCTAATTCAGTTTTCGTCCCAGCTAGTCCGGCCTCGAAAACCGGACGAAAAGCCAGACCTCCCGCTGGCCTGCTGGGACACTTATGACGGGAGCGCAGTCGGGAGGGTGCGCTATGAAACGAATTTACGGCAGAGATTTTGCAGAGAGGTTGATTGACTTGGCCAGTGGCCAGGACTCAATGGAACTGCGCGATGATGGCGTCTACTTGACCGAAGAGTGGGTGGAAGAAACAAAACACACCTTCGATATGGGGTGGGGTCCTCAACGGGACCTGCCAGACGCAGACCCAAGCAACCGACGAAAACTGCTTCCAATACCGTTTTCAAGCCGCGACCTGGCGGTGTTCGTCCTCTGCCCGGCTGCCGCTGGAAGCCCGCTTACAGACATGTTCCAGGACAACTTGAAGCTGGACCACGTGAAGTTGCGTGATGCTTTTGCTGCTGGTGAACCCGGTTTTTTTACCGAAGCAATCATCGAAGCAGCCGACCATCTGGCAAGAGCATACGCGGGCGTTGGACCTGAAGACCATACGCTAGATGAATTGGCGCAAAGCCTCTGCGAAGAATATCGTAGCCAACGGCGCGCGGCAAAAGAACGACTTGGGATTGCCTCAACGAACGGACATGGGTTGAGCGATGATGAGTACGAAGAACGTATTAATTTGGTGGATGAGGTGGTTGCAGAAATCGAAGACAAGTTGAAGGCCGCAAGGTCGAGAGCCGCAGAGGAGTTTACGCGCCGGAAGAAGGCAATGGTGGCGGCAATTAACGAGCCGGATGAGCCCCCCAGTTCGCAGCCGTCATCGGCGCTGACGCAGGATGAAGTGCCTAGCCCGGTTGAAAAAGAAACCGCGGCATCAGATAGTGTGCCGGGGAGTGCTCTTGCATCTACTGAAACAAAAACAGAACCTCCCAACACGAATCAGACTTCACAAGTTCCAGATTACAGGCTTTTGGCAACAAAGAGCCAATTAATCCAGGCGTTTAAATCGTTCACAGGCATGGACGACAAATGGTTTAACAACCTAAAAGACAAGCCTGCGTTGCGCTCTGCCCGAAAGGTCTCAGGTCGCGGTGGACGTCCCGGATATGGCTATGAAGCAATGTATTGCCCGCTTGCCGTAATGCAATGGTTGATAGACCCAAAGCGCAAAGCGGCAGCAAAACGGAAGATATCGGCTGAAACGGGCTGGAAACTACTCAAGAGCCATTTCCCTGATGTCTATAACAAATACTCCGCTGCATCACCACTGGATGATTGACAGGGGGTAAAGCACCCCATCGGCAGGGGGTTGCCACCATCTTTCACCTGGGGTTGCAGAGTGAGATTGACCGGGGGTTCCCAGCCCCGCGCATACCCCGGCATCGTAATGAGGCTTCCGAAACACGCGCAGCTGCGCAGAAAGGAAGCCTTAAATGGAAAACCTTCAGACTCACCACAGCGTCGCAGTACGCAAAGCGGTAACCGCGCCGCTGCAATTCCCTCCGTTGGAGGCCGTCACCAGTCCCACGGTAATAACGGAGCAGGCGGGCTATTACCTGAACCGCCGCCCACAAACCCTTCGCATCTGGGCCTGCCGCGAAGATGGTCCCATCCGACCTATTCGCGTCAATGGCCGTCTTGCCTGGAAAGTATCTGACCTGAAAGCGGTCCTGGGGGTGCAGCAATGAAAACGCCCGCCGCAACCGAAATCACGACGAGCGCCACACACAAGCGCAATTGTAAACCGCAACTCGATATGTTCGATGCGTCCGCCAGGTCTGCACCTATCGCCCCTAAACGCCACTCGAATGCTTGGCTGGCGCTGTATGACATGGCCACACACGGACCGATTACGCATCTCGACTGGATTCAGTCTGGACGAGGATGGAGGCTGGCCGCAGCCATCAAGGAGTGCCGCTATCTCAACTGGGTAGTCCTGGATGAATGGGTGCATCTAAGTGGTATGCCGCGCAGTATCAAGCGATACAGGCTCTCCGATGAATTCAAGGTATTGGCTTTGGAGGTGCTGGCATGACACGCGCAAAAACCACATCAATTGAACTGCTTGGAACCATCACAAGCGCTGAAATAAGGAATCCCAGCACCAGGCGCATTGTGTTGACAGTAGACGTTGCCCAGCCCGAAAAGGTTGTATTCAGCATCCTCATAAACACTAGAGCTGGTCAACAAATCTTTAGCCGTGTTTTGCGATGCGCGGGGATGACAAATTGTGAGCGTCTTGAATCCCTGGTGGGCAAGCGCATCCCCGTTCGTGTGACGCAGCCCGCCGTGGAGGACGGCATGGCCACTCCACTGGTGTGTCTGGAGGTTGGCCAATCATGCTGACTCCAAAACTTGAATCCATACCCGCTGAACTGAAACAGATTCCACGATGGGTATGCTGGCGCCATGAGCAGGGCAGGAAGGTTCTTTACGATGCAAAGTCCTTGAACTCTCGCGCCAGCAGCACCGACCCGCAGACGTGGACGACCTTCGAGCAGGCCGAGGCCGCCTACGTGGAGCGTGCGGGCGATGACGATGCCTTCACAGGCGTGGGCATTGTGCTGGACGGGGACGGTCTGGCCGGCATCGATATTGACCACTGCGTCGTCGATGGCAATCCTGACCCTACCGCGCTCGCCCTGCTGGACAGACTGGGAGCTACCTATGTGGAGATTTCTCCATCTGGCACTGGCCTGCGTGCGTTTGGCTATGCCGAGAAGCTGGAGAGCGGCTGCAAGGGTAAGCATGACGGACTGGACGTAGAGCTCTACAGCACAGGACGGTATCTGACCATGACCGGGCACGCCATCAAGTCCGGTCCTATTGGTCCGCTACAGGGCTTTCAAGCACTAGCGGACCGCATCCGCAGCGACAGGAAGGTCAACGCCACCACGGGCGAGATTGTGGAAACAGCGCCTGATGAGCGACAGACCGAACTGGTCCGGCGCATTCTGTCCGGCGACGTCTACCACGACAGCCTGCGGGACCTGGCTGCCTCCCTTGTTGCAACCGGAATGAAGCCAGGCGCCGTGGTCAACCACTTGCGCGGCTTGATGGACGCTAGTGCAGCGCCTAAGGATGAACGATGGAAGGACCGCCGCAAAGAGATACCCCGTCTGGTGGACAGCGCATGCGATAAGTATGGTCCGGTGGAATTCAGCAACCTGATGGAGCAGGCCCAGTCATCGGCAGAGCCTCGCTACAAGCTGCTGAATGCAGCCCAAATCGCTGCGTTACCGCCCCTGAAATGGCTGGTGCGTGGAGTCCTGCCAGCAGAAGGACTCGCAGCCTTATACGGCGTCTCTGGCAGCGGCAAGAGCTTCCTTGCGCTTGACCTGTTTGCCGCTGTCGCTGAAGGCCAGAGTTGGTACGGCTGCCGCGTAACCCAAGCCCCCGTGGTCTATGTGTGTCTCGAAGGTGAAGCGGGCTTCAAGGTGCGCGTGCAGGCGTGGGAGAGACATCATGTTCGCTCCCTGCCTGAAAAGATGCGCGTGGTCTTGCAGTCGTTCAAGTTGACCGATGCACAAGACATAGCCGAGCTGGCTGGCGCCATCGTTGCTGCTGGTGGTGCAGGCGCCGTAGTGGTGCTCGACACCATGAACCGTGCCGCACCCACATCGGACGAGAACAGCTCCAGGGACATGGGCGTGATTCTGGAAGGAGCAAAAGCCTTGCAGCAGCTGGTGGGTGGACTGGTTGTGCTGGTCCATCACAGCGGCAAGGACCAGACGCGTGGCATGCGCGGGCACAGTTCCATGTATGCCGCCCTGGACGCCGCCATCGAAGTGACGCGTGAAGGAGAACGCCGCGCCTGGCGCATGGCAAAGGCCAAGGACGGTCAGGACGGGGTGGGTTATCCATTCACGCTGCAAGAGATTTCGCTGGGCGAGGATGAATACGGTGACCCGATTACGTCATGTGTCGCCGTGCCAGCAGACCCAGCCGAAGCCAAGCGCCAAAAGCAGTTCACCCAGCGCCAAACAGAGGGCCTGCAATCACTGTATCGGGCCGCTGTTGAACACGGCGAAGAAGACGCTGACGGCGCTCACAACCATGTTCCGCTGGAGGCATGGCGTGCTGAGTTCTACAAAACCAGCACCGCAGACAACCAGGATGCAAAGAAGAAAGCCTTCCAGCGCGTGCGTGATGACCTGGTGAGGATGGGCAAGGTGACTGTGAAGAACGACGTCTACAGTGTCCCGACCAGCGATGCCGGGATGATTGCCGCACGTTTTTTGGGCTCGGTAAAACGTAAAGACGAGCCAACCGGACAGCCCGAAGAGGTTGACGGGACAACGGGACGGGACGGGACATGACGGGACATGACGGGACAAATGTCCCGCTTCGCATCCCTACAAACGGGACGGGACGGGACACACCTCTTTAGAGGTGTCCCGATGTCCCGGTGGTGCGATGGCCGTTTGGCAAGAACTGACAGAAAGAATGAGTTGCAAACATGACACCTGAAAAAAGAGCAGCGGCACCCACCAGCAAGACCGTTCAGTCCAGCAGCGGGTCAGCACGCAAGACAGGAGTCGGTGAGACAGGCAAGAAGGCCGTCACCAGTTCACCGAAGACTGACCCCAACGTCATTTGCATGCCCGGTGGCGAATGCGTCACGACGTCGAATGCGCTGGCCAAGTTGGCGACAACATCGGCCTTGTCGGCATTCACTCTGAAGCAATACGTGGGCTGCGGGGATGAACTGGAAATAACCGACCTGCTTGCCGCGATGAAGAAAGCCGGGGACGAAGCGGTCGCCGGAGACCTGAATCGTGTCGAGCGGATGCTGGCCAATCAAATGCTGACGCTGGATGTGCTCTTCGACAATCTGGCGCAACGCGCTGGCAAGCAGGAAACATTCAGGGGCATGGAAACGATGATGCGGCTGGCGCTGAAGGCCCAAAGCCAGGCGCGTGCCACGGCCGAGACGCTGGCGGTCATAAAGCACCCCCCGCCATTCATCCAGCAAACCAACATCGCCAGCGGCAATCAGCAAGTCAACAACGTCCAGCACGCGGGCGCGGGAAATTCTCAAAGTGCGCCAAACAAACTATTGGAGGAGTCGCAGCATGGCAACAACCTGGTCACCGGAACGCAGACAACGGCAAGCCGAGCTAATCAGGCGCTGGAAGCCGTGGCTACGGTCCACCGGTCCAAAAACGCCTGAAGGCAAGGCGCTGGTTGCTCGCAATGCCTGGAGGGGCGGGCGTCGGCAACAACTGCGGGAGCTGTCTAAGGCGCTTAATGCCGAACTGGCAGTCATGCATCAATTCAATCGCTCGGCACTGAAATGATGGCGTCTTGAAACCAGCCAGAAGGTGGCAGCTGGGAGACAAGGCTTCCCCTCATCACTTCTATCCGTTCTCGGACCGACGGAATGGATGGGAACGGTTGTGAACGCTCGGAAAGGGCTGAGGCAGAAATGCCGTTTAATTAATTAAATAGTATTAATGCTATTAACCAAAAAACTAAAAATCAATCAAACCTTTTCTGATACATTTACATACAGAAGCGTTGATACTCAAATAAAGTCAATGAACACGCGATTCTCCACCGCTAGGTTAGTTGCATTTAGCCCGTGGTGTGATGCAAATATGTGGTAAAGTGGCGAATTTAAAAAGAATTCTTTATTACAGGAGCCGTAGTTATGAAAAAAATATTCTTACTCACTCCGTTACTTTTGGCGGGGTGTGCAACTACTTGGCATAGTGATAAATTTGCAAACGAGCAGCTTAAGGAAGCACAGCTAAAAAAAGATACTGGGTACTGTAAAGGGGTATCTTATGGGGCTGTTCCAATGCCTGCTATAAGAGTTTACAACCCACAGCAACAAAGCTACAACATACAGGGTACAGCTACAGGATTTAATAGCGAAACAGGCTATACAAATTATCGTTATTCTGGAACTGCCACTCCATATGCAGGAGGTTTTGCTGGTGGTTTTGCGTCAGGAGTGGCGAATGGAATAGCTATTGGTGAAGCCATTCGAGCAGAAAACGCTAGAAAAGCAATCTTTGATGCCTGCATGATGAATCTTGGTTGGTCTGATAGTCCGATTACACAGAAAAGTGAGCAACCTAAACAGTCAACATCACAGCAGTCACAATCAAACCAAGAAAAGCCGGAAACACAAGGTGGTGAATGGGAAGAGGTGGCTTGTCACCTTTATAAGGATTACATAACCCCTGGTGAGTTCGATGACAAATACATTAGCCTCTTTGTTTTAAACAAAAAGCGCAAAATGATTGAATCAATACCAAAAAGGAACGTCAAGTTACGAGCTTGGGATGATGAACGGATAGTGCTTACGCAAAGCACTGACGTGAGATTCAATACAACTCCGCCAATTTCTAAGCATTTGATGGAAAGCATCACATTGAAAGATTCCAAATACATGCTGGCAGTGGCATGGACGACGGACGATGGGGCTCCGTTAAATAGTGCTGATTTGAAAAGGATTGCTGGTAACCACCCTATGTGGCAAAAAAAGGACGGTATTGTGTCTTGGTGGCTTGCCGGTAGCTGTACCCCAAACGAAAAGAAATAATGTATTTCTGCATGGACAAGCAGACCAGCTTTTTAGGGCGTTTGCATTCCCCGACAACCACATCACAGTGATTACAAATTGGGAGGGCGTTCTTCAAGGGGGACCAGCTTCAAACTCGCGCGCGCGTGCGATGCGTGTAGAGAACTTAGGACCGGAAGGAAAGTTACTGGTCCAGATGACGCAAAAGCCGTTACACAGCACCCTTGACCTCGCGCGCACGCGCGCACTTGGCGGCGAAACCCTTGACCTCGCGCGCACGCGCGTGTGGACTCGGAAAACTCTGATTGAGGTATCTATGGCCTGCAACTTCTTAGGGCTGCAACGCAGCGCCAAACCGGAAGATGCATTCCAAGCGTAATGTGTCGGCTTGCGACGGCAGTGAAATATCACTGTTTTGAGGGCAGCATGTTCATCTTTGGAATGCCCAAATGGCCATCCGACACCCAATACATTTTCATAGTGGCCTTGCCAGCTGGTGTGTTATGCTTGCGCATAACTAGCGTAACGCATACAGGAATTTGGCAATGTCAGTCACCAAGTCAAAGGTGGTCAGTGTTCGAGTGGAACCGCGCATCAAAGCTGCCCTCCAGACGGCCTCTGAGCGCGAGATGCGCAGCCTTGCCAACATGGTCGAAGTCATGGTGGTGGCCTACTGTCGAGCAAAAGGTTACCCCTTAGAGGGAGTGCCCGAAGAAACGCTTCCCAACACAAATCTGAGAGGAGGGTTGCGTGACTAAACGGCGCCAAGAACTTCTCGCCCAACTGGGGTTTCGCTTCGGTATCAACGGGCCGCATGCCGCCCGCACCATGATGTTGGATGACTTACGCGTGCTGTTGGCGCACATACCACCACAGGCGACTCGCGCCGAATACGCTTCAGCTATTGTCGAAGACAACCTGCTGGGGAAGCCAACCCGCAAAGCCAGGGAGTTGGCATTTCGGCATATGTCAGCGCTGTATGCACTGGACCTCGCTAATCCAATCTTCCGCGCTCTTCGGCGCTTATGGGCGCTTGAAGAAAGCGCGCAACCGGTACTTGCGCTGTCGGTTGCACTGGCTCGTGACCCGCTGTTGCGAGGGACACAGGCTTTCTTTTTGGAACAGCCCTACGGGGTTACTGTTCCGCGCGAGTCTGTAGAAACTTTTCTAAATGCCACGCATCCTGACCGGTTCAGTCCTGCCTCGTTGAAGTCTTTTGCACAAAACGTTGCGGGCACGTGGACTGCTGCTGGCGTTTTGCATGGTCGATTGCGCAAAACTCGCACCGTAGCCGCGAGACACCCCGAATCTATCGCCATGCTGCTATTCCTGAGTTACTTAGAAGGGCGCTCCGGACAACGCCTGTTCACGTCCGAATGGTTGAATCTTTTGGAAAGCTCATCCCATGAGCTCGAAGCGCTGGCAAGCTCCGCGTCCCATAGGGGACTGCTTGTTTTTATGAATGCAGGCGGCGTCAAGGAAGTGCGCTTCCCCGGCTATCTGACACCCGAAGAAGAACAAGTCCGACAGGAGGTCGCCCATGTCGTCTAAGGTTGCGAAGTTGGTTTCCGCCTATCGCCAACATCTCACAGTGCCTTGGCAGGCCGGACTTGCAGCCATCCAGCGTGTCATTTTTGCTGTGTATGACAAGGCCGACGAGTTGCGTTTGCGTGCCAACGTCGAAGAGTTTGCCCTTGCCACCCGGCAGGCCGGCAAGCAATGGCTGCTGCTGGACCTGACTAACGCTTTCCCCGAGTGGATGGCCTCCCAGGAGTACCGTGATGCCTATTTTGAGTCGCCTGAAGACCTGGCCGGCTACCAGTCCGGCGAGCTGACCGAATTTATTGCTGACCTCAACATGAAACTGAAGGCGCGCATCACCGCTGAAGCAGGCCCAGACACGGTCGTAGCCCTACTAGGCGTAGGCACACTGTTTGGTTTGGTCCGCGTCTCCTCGGTGGTCGAGGGCATCAAAGAAGCGGTTCAGGGCCGTCTTTTGGTTTTCTTCCCCGGCGAGCACCACCCCGAGAACCACACCTACCGATTGCTGGACGCGCGCGACGGCTGGAACTACCTAGCCGTGCCTTTGCTGTCACAAGATTAATCAAACCAATTTAAGAATCAGGCAAGGACCGCCATGCTGAACAGGGACATCTACACCAAACCTCCAAAAGAAAACCGCCTCGTTAATAATGGTGTGGCAGAGGTTTCTGAAGACCACTCGGAAGCTGCGCAGGCCATTCTGCGCTACGAACTGGAGACGTTCGTTTGCGATGGTCAGTACGAGAAAGGCCTGGAGACCATTCTCGACAAGTTCCTTTTAAATCTGGATGCGGGGACGGAGCAACCCGGCGTCTGGATTTCAGGTTTCTACGGCAGCGGTAAGTCACATTTGGCCAAGATGCTTCGCACGCTATGGACCGACTACCAGTTCGCCGACGGCGCCACTGCACGCAGCCTAGCCAAACTTCCCACCGGTGTGTTCGAGCACCTGAAAGAGCTCAGTACACAGGGCAAGCGTCACGGAGCACTCCACGCGGCTGCCGGCAAGCTCGGGGCCGGTGCGGGCGACAAGGTCCGTCTGGCCCTGTTGGGCATCGTCTTTAAGTCCAAGGGACTGCCCGAGCAGTACAACCAGGCGCAGTTCGTACTGTGGATGCGACGTGAAGGCATCCTATCCAAGGTTGAGGCCGAATTGACAGCGGCCGGTCGGTCGCTGGCGCAAGAACTGCCTCACATGTACGTGTCCACCCATCTGGCCAAGGCGCTGCTGAAGGCTCACCCAGACCTGGCACACAACGAAGCTGACGCACGCAAATTGCTCAAGGAACAGTTCCCGCAGGTCACCGACGTCACCAGTGACCAGATGACAACAGCCATCGAAACCGCTTTGGCACTGGATGGCAAGTTTCCTCTGACCCTGGTCGTGCTGGATGAGGTGCAGCAGTACATCGGTACCGACGCGGAAAAAGCTTTCCAAGTCCAAGAGGTCACCGAAACCCTCAGCAAGCACTTCAACGGCAAACTGCTCTTCGTTGGTACTGGTCAGTCAGCTCTTTCCGGAATGCCTAATCTGCAGCGGCTGTTGGGGCGCTTTCCTGTCCAAGTCATGCTGGGCGACTGGGACGTAGAGAACGTCACGCGTCAAATCATCCTTGCCAAGAAGCCCTCTGCGCAACCGGAGGTGGAGCGGGTCTGGCGTGCCAACTTAGGCGAAATTTCTCGCCACCTGCGTGGTACAAAGCTTGAGCACGTCACCGACGATGAGGATGTTCTGACCTCAGACTACCCGCTGCTGCCGGTACGACGCCGATTCTGGGAACGTGTGCTCCGCACCATCGATACCAGCGGAACGGTTTCTCAGCTTCGCAGCCAGCTCCGTGTCGTGCATGAAGCTGTTCTGGCCACCGCAGATGCGCCACTGGGCCATGTGGTCTCCGGAGACTTCCTGTACGACCAAATTGCCGCGAACCTAGTCTCCACCGCCCAACTGCCCAAGGAGGTGTTCGAGAACGTTCAACGCTTTGCCGCTGGCGACGCGCGCGCCCAGCTCAAGGCCAAGCTGCTCAAGCTCATCTTCCTCATCAACAAACTCCCGGCTGACGCGGCACTGGACATCGGTCTCAAAGCCACCGAGGACGCACTGGCAGACCTCTTGGTCACCGACCTTTCTGCCGGTTCGTCCGAACTGCGCAAGCAGCTGCCTGACCTGCTACACGAACTACAGAACAAAGACCGCCTGGTGATGGCTTTGGCCGGCGCCAGCGGCACTGAATATCGCCTGCAGACCCGAGAGTCAAGTGCCTGGTACGACGAGTTCCGTGCGCAGGAGGCAGAGCTGAAGGCAGCACCCCAACGAGTGGAGCAGAAGCGTGCTGACCTGCTCAAGGCCCGTTTTGGCGAAGTCCTGAAGAAGGTGCGCGTGATGCAGGGCAAGGACAACGTCGAGCGCCGCCTAGCGCCGACCTACGATGACAGCCTGCCCAAGGATAACGACAAGAGCCTCTACCTGTGGATTCAGGACGGCTGGCAAACCGAAGAAAAATCGGTCATCGCTGAAGCCAAAGCCAAGAGTTCCGACAACCCCACGCTCTTTGCCTTCCTGCCGGCTCAGCACAAGACGGAACTGACCAACGCCATCGTGGCACTGGAGGCGTCCCAAACCACCCTACAAAAGAAGGGCAGTCCGTCGACCGAAGAGGGCCGTGATGCCCAGCGCTCGATGGAAAGCCGGCACCGTACCGCAGAGAAGGAACTGGATGAACTGCTCGACCAACTCGTCTCAGGCGTTCGGGTCTTCCAGGCGGGTGGACAAGAAGCCGCCGACGGCAATGATTTGGCTGACCGCATCAACCGTGCAGCAAAGTCGTCAGCAATTCGTCTTTACAGCCAATTTGACGCCGCCGACCAAAACAGATGGGACAAGGTGTTGGAGGAGGCGCGGAAAGGCAATTTGGAGGCTCTGAGGGCCGTTGGGCATACGCAGGAAGCCGACAAGCATCCGGTCTGCCAGAAGCTTCTGGCCTATATTGGCCCCGGCAAGAAAGGAGCCGAGATTCGCGACAATTTCGAAGCGCCTCCCTTTGGCTGGCCGCGCGATGCGATTGACGGCGCCCTGTACGCCCTGCTTGCTGCTGGCCACCTGAAGGCTACTGATGCCTCATCCAAGCCTGTGGATGCCAAGAGCCTGGACCGTGCCAAGCTCACACAGGCCCATTTCCAGCGGGAGAGCATCAACATCACGCCGCCGCAGCTCATCAAAATTCGCTCGCTGTTCACTGCCGTTGGAGTGCCTTGCCAGCCCAAAGAGGAGCTTACCAAGGTGCCGACGCTGCTCGCAAAGCTGCGCGACCAGGCATCCAAGGCCGGTGGGCCTGCGCCAGCTCCCGAGACTCCGAAGCTGTCCGTCATCGAAGCCATCGAGGCTCAGAGCGGCAATGCACAGCTACTGGAGTTATTCAACCGGCACGACGAGGTGCTGGTGCTCTCGCAGGCCTGGACCAAGACAGCCGACGATATTGCCAAGCGCCTGCCAACCTGGGGCAAGTTAGGCGACCTGCTGCGTCATGCCAAAGCGCTAGGCCCCTACGCCAGGCTCAAGGCAGAGGCGGACGCTATCGAAGCGCAACGTAACCTACTGGCCGACCCCGACCCGGTTCGCCCCCTGCTGGATGAAGCCGTCGAGTTGCTGCGACAGGCGCTGAAGGCCAAGCTGGACGCCTTCCAGAAAGGTTTCGCGCAGCAGCTGTCCCAACTGCAGCAGGACTCCGACTGGAACAAGCTCAACGACACGCAGCGGGACGACCTGGCGGCAAAGCACCATCTGACGCCGTCCTCTGCGGTAGCCACTGGCACGCCCGAGCAATTGCAGGATGCCTTGGACGAATGCGACCTGGAGCATTGGGTCTCCAAGACCCAGGCCCTTCCCAGCCGATTCGATGCCGCCCGACACGCGGCGGTGCATCTTCTTAAGCCGAATGTTGTGCAAGTTAGCATCCCGCGTCGGACTCTTAACGATGAGGTAGAACTTAAAACTTGGCTCAAGGAAGTAGAGACATTGGTATCGACGGCTCTACAGAAAGGACCGGTCTCCCTGTGACTGATATGCCTTGGGGCCTTGAGCACCTCTCAGAAAAGACCCTCGAGCTGAACTTCGCAAGTCAGCTCAACCACCGCTGCGGTGGGAACTTGCTGTGGTTTGGTCTGACCCAAATGCAAGAGGCTAGATGCGGTTTCGATATTGCGACGCGGATTGGCAGCGCGCTCTTTATTGTGCAAATGAAGGCGTCTACAACTGTTTTGAAGGGTTCTGGTGCTCGAAAGTTTAAGGTGCCAGATGACCAGCTTCAACGGCTGCGCGCTGTCAATTTGGGTGGTTGTCCTTTACCCCCGCGGAGTGTGTTCTATGCGTTTCCGGTAATTGGCACGGTCAAAGAGCTGAATGCCCATCCGGACGTTCTCGCAAATACTTGGCTGTGCGATGTTGCCGACTGTGGTGCTGTTGGTGCGCCAACAAAAGCCAATGGCAGCCTTCGCAAAGATGAATGTCATTACGTCCATGTCTCTCCGGGTGAGCCGCCGCTACCAGCGGGAGCATGTGGTACGGCAGAGTGGCACTCAGAGCCAGTCGAGGTAAAAGCATTTACTGCGAGTGATTTCGCTGCGAAGGTAGCTCAGCGCGAATCAGGCCGTGGGTTGCTTTTGAACCTTAACGACAATCACTTCGAAAATTTCTGGCAGCTGTGCGAAGCCTTCAATCGCAAATCATTCGGCATCGTACAACTCAAGAGCAATCCGCCATGGTAACTCTGACAAAACCCTTGCGCTCCCAGCTTGAAAACACCGTCAAAGCTGCCCGTGAGGTTGCCGAGAAAAGCGCTCATGCAGCTCTTGGACAGGTGGCTGTTGGAGAGGCCAAAGCTCCGGACTACCTAACCGATGAGCTGAAAGCTCTCCGTCGTCGTTTGCGAGCACACGGGCGCGCCTTGGGTGACACCAAGGCCGTCGACGATACCCAGGGCCTGCAGCACCTCGTTTGGGAAGTGGCATACGAGCATTGGCACCGCATGCTATTCGCCCGTTTCCTGTCTGAAAACGGCCTTCTGCTGTGGGAGCCTGGCGCTCCGGTCTCATTAGATGACTGCCTCGAGATGGTGGACAACCACCCAGACATGGCGATGGGTGCCAAGAGCCACTGGGAGCTTGCCGGAAAGCTGGCCGCGCGCATGCTCCCGCAGGTGTTCAAGCCACAGAGCCCGGTGTTCGCGCTTACCTTCGCCCCCGAGTACCAGCGCGAACTGGAACGCTTGCTGGGCGAGCTGCCACCCGATGTGTTCCAGGCTAGCGACAGCCTTGGCTGGGTCTACCAGTTCTGGCAGGCCAAACGCAAAGACGAGGTCAACGCCGCAGGGGTAAAGATTGGAGCCGACGAGTTGCCAGCCGTCACCCAGCTCTTCACAGAGCCATATATGGTGGACTTCCTGCTGCACAACTCGCTGGGAGCCTGGTGGGTGACGCGCCACCCCGGCAAAACCTGCCCTGTCTCGCTGACCTATCTGCGCACGATGGAAGACGGCACACCTGCAGCGGGCAGGTTCGAAGGCTGGCCCGACCGGCTGAACGAATTCAAGTTGTTAGACCCCTGCTGCGGCTCAGGGCATTTCCTGGTGGCGGCCTTTCTGTTGCTGGTGCCCATGCGCATGGCCGCCGAAGGCCTGACCGCTAAGGAAGCGGTGGATGCCGTGCTGGCCGACAACTTGCACGGACTGGAAATTGATGCCCGCTGCGTTGAAATCGCGGTGTTCGCACTAGCACTTACGGCCTGGCGTTTCCCGGATGAGAACGGTGACCCGCTGGGCGTGCGCGTCGACATGCCCACTCCACAGATTGCTTGCTGCGGATTGAAAGTGGCGGCGAGTCCCGAGGACTGGATGGCTCTGGTACCGGACGATGCTCCGAACGCAGCCTACCTACGACAGGAGCTGCGGCTGCTGCACACCAGCTTCGCACAAGCGCCGCTGCTGGGCAGTTTGCTAGACCCTGCGCGCAGCCTAAAAAACGACTTGGCCACATCGAGCTTCGACACCCTGCGCGACCTGCTGGGCCGCGCGCTGGAGACGGAGCGGCCGGCGACGCTGTGGGGGCAGGCTAATGAGTTGCAGGACGACAGCTGGGACCTGGCACTCACCGCCAAAGGCCTCCTGGATGCCGCCAGGCTGCTGGATAGGCGCTACCACCTGGTGGTGACGAACGTCCCATACCTGGCGCGTGGCAAGCAGCTCGACACGCTGAAGGACTATTGCGAGACCCACTACCCCGAGGCCAAAAACGACCTGGCCAACGTGTTCCTGGAACGCTGCCTGGAGCTGAGCTGCGACCAAGGGGCTGGCGTGGTGCAAATCGTGATGCCGCAGAACTGGTTATTCCTTACCAGCTACAAGAAGCAGCGCGAATCGCTACTCAGGAGCGTCCAGTGGAACCTGCTGGCCCGGCTGGGGGAAGGCGGTTTTGACAGCCCGCAGGCAGCAGGTGCTTTCATCATCTTGCTCACCCAGACACGTGCACCTGCGGGGGAAGGTTTTCAGCTGCGCGGCGTGGACGCCAGCGCGCAAAAAGGGGCGCAGGAGAAGGCGGTGCTGCTGCGCGAAGGCGAGGTGATGGAGGTGAGCCAGAAGGGGCAGTTGGCGAATCCGGATGCGCGTGTGCAGCTTGGTGAGGCCAGTGAGCTCCCATTACTTGAACGCTATGCCCGTGCTTTTCAGGGAATTAAGACTGGTGATGACTTTAGGCACCGCCTGATGATATGGGAGCTTGCTCAGCGCGGAAAAGATTGGAGATTCATGCAAAGCACTGTCGAAGGAACGTGTATCTTCGGCGGTCTCATCGGGCTTGTTCGGTGGAGCGATAAAGGCTCGTCATTGGCTCGACTTCAGGGTGTCTCAGCCTGGGGGCGAAAAGGTGTAGCTGTTAGTCAGATGCGTGAGCTTCCTGTAGCTCTGCATCTCGGAGAAACCTTTGACTCCAATGTCTCGCCAGTAGTGCCGTTGAGTGAGGCTGATTTGCCTGCTATTTGGTGCTTCTGCGAATCTCTCGCCTATAACGAGGCAGTAAGGGAGATTGACCAGACGATAAAAGTTACGAACGCCACGCTGGTCAAAGTTCCCTTCAACCTTGCTTATTGGCAGCAAGTCGCCGCCGAGCGCTACCCCAATGGCCTTCCGAAGCCCTACTCCGATGACCCAACCCAATGGCTGTTCCACGGCCATCCGCAGCCCGCCACCGACCCGCTACAAGTTGCTGTTGCCCGTTTAGCCGGCTACTGCTGGCCTGCCGAGACCGACGCGGCGATGGAGCTGGCCGATGAGGCGCGCAACTGGATAGCTCGCTGCGAACAGCTGGCCGACCATGTCGACGATGACGGCATTCTCTGCCTTCAATCGGTTCGCGGCGAGGCGCCCGCACATGACCGCCTGCTCAAGTTGCTGATTGCCGCTTGGGAGACCGTGGAACCTGGCAGTTGGAGACCCGCCGTTCTCGACAAATTACTGGCAGATGCTGATTGCGCCGGCAAGGGCCTTAACGTTTGGCTGCGTGAAAAGTTCTTTGAGCAGCACGCCAAGCGCTTTCACCATCGCCCCTTCATCTGGCATGTGTGGGATGGCCTCAAAGATGGCTTTGCCGCGCTCGTGAACTATCACAAGCTCGATGCTAAAAACCTGGAGCGCCTCATCCATACCTACCTTGGCGACTGGATTCGCCAGCAGGAGTCCGGCGTGCGCGACCGCATCGATGGCGCCCAGATGCGCCTGGTGGCCGCGCAAGACCTGAAGCGCCGCCTGGAGCTCATCCTCGAAGGAGAACCACCCTATGACATTTTCGTCCGCTGGAAGAAGCCCTCCGAGCAGCCCATCGGCTGGAACCCCGACCTCAACGACGGCGTGCGCCTCAACATCCGCCCCTTCATGACCGCGGAGGTACTGCGTCACAACAAAAAACCCAAGCTCAACATCACCTGGGAAAAGGACCGCGGCAAGGACGTGGAAAGCGCACCATGGTTCAAAACGTTTGGAGGCGACCGCATCAACGACCACCATTTGACGTTGGCTGAAAAACAAGCAGCGAAAGAAAACAAAGCATGAGCAAAAAAATTAGCGGCGCCGAGTACCCGCTCGCAAAAATATTCAGTTCCGACTTTGATTACGCCATTCCGTCCTATCAGCGTCCCTATGCTTGGACCGAAGTTCAGGCCGGCGATTTATTCTCTGACTTGTATGACTTCTTTGTCAAAGAAAAAGAAGACACTTACTTCCTAGGGAGCATCGTCCTCATCAAAGACGAGGGTAATCCACATGCAGAAGTCATTGACGGGCAGCAGCGTCTGACCACGCTCACCATTTTGCTAGCCGCGCTCACACAGCTATCCACAGGAAAAATCCGCGACGCGTTTCATCGCTATCTGTGTGAGCCCGGCAATGTCCTAGAAAGTCTCCCGCAAAAACCGCGTCTGACGCTTCGTGAGCGAGACCGAGTTTTCTTTGAATATTTCGTGCAAGGTATCCGTCTTCACGAGTTGATTGACCAGGATGCAGCGCAACTGGATAACGAATCGCAACGCAACATTCGGTTGAACGCAAAGCTGTTTCTTGAAAAACTGGAGGAAAAGTTTGGCAATGACGCGGAGGGTTTGACGAAATTCGGAGGATTCCTGGTTCAGCGTTGCTTTTTGGTCGCGGTATCCACGCCCAGCCAACAATCGGCATTTCGGGTGTTTTCTGTACTCAACAGCCGTGGATTGGACCTGCTGCCCACCGACATCATCAAGTCGGAAATCATTGGAAATATCAAAAGCCAAGACAAGCAAGACGAGGTGACGGAGCGATGGGAAGAGCTGGAGGTTCAAACCGGGCGAGATGGCTTCGCTGAGCTGTTTGGGCATATTCGAATGATATTTGCCAAGGAAAAAGCTAGGCGAACTCTGCTGGAAGAGTTTCGAGACCAGGTCATAAAAAAATACGAGTCGACAGAGACATTAATGTCCACGGTGGTTGAGCCGTTTGCGCAGGCCTACCTGATTGCGAAGAAGTGCAAATACCTGTCTACTACCAACGCAGCCAATGTCAACGGCTTATTGAAGTGGCTGAACCGGATAGAAAACTCCGATTGGCTGCCGTCGGCAATCAAGTTTCTTGCGACGCAGGGTAAGGAGGCTGATTACGTTTTGTGGTTCTTCAGCAAGCTGGAGCGCTTAGCGTCTTTTATGCACATTTGCGGATACGACGTCAATCAACGGATTGAACGCTACGCCTCGGTGTTGCGCGACCTGGAGAGTTCGCATTCATCAGAGGCGCCCATATCTGCGGTGGAGTTGACGTCAGAAGAAAAATCCAAAATGCTGCAAGTCCTTGACGGCGATATTTATCTCATGACCGCCCGCCGTCGAAACCACTTGTTACTGCGTCTAGATTCTTTCCTGGGCGATGGAGCGGCAACCTACGACATGGGCCTGCTCACAATTGAACATGTCCTTCCGCAGACTGTAGACCCTGCCTCAGATTGGCAAAAATACTGGCCTGATGAAGCACTGCGCAAGCGCTGGGTTCACCGCTTGGCAAATCTGGTTCCATTGACTCAAAAGCGGAATTCAAAGGCCCAGAACTACGACTTCGATAAGAAAAAGTCGGCATATTTCGGCGGTAAGCACGGAGTGGCGTCGTATGTGCTCACTACCCAGGTTCTGAATGCGTCAAGCTGGACGCCAGAGTTCGTTGTGCAACGCCAAAATGACCTGATTGACGTCCTCGCCGCCCGTTGGGATTTGAAATGAGTGCGGCGACTCAACACTCCACAACTTCCAAGCAACTCGGCACGACCTTGTCAGCCACGGTGCTGGCTGTTGCCAAGGGAAACGCGCATACAGCAACCACGGCAGCTGCGGTTCTTTGGCCAGACAAGGAGGGCCAATGGCAGGCGGCCTTGCCTAGATTGAAAAAGCTGATGCCCAGTCTGTTCGAGCTCGGCGCATACGACCCTGACCAGCGCAGAGGACCTGCGATATGGCTCAAGTGCGCAATCTCTGGCGTACTGCCGGAGGTTCAATTCGATGGCGTGCCAGTGGTCTATCTGCCGGGGGTGAGCCGAGCCGAATTGCGTGCCATTGAAAGTTGTCCACGCGACCTGCAACCTTTGGCCGAACTGCAATACCGCGGAGTGTTCTGGAGCCAGGCCAATGCCAAAGACTGGACGATTAGTGCGTTCCTTGCATCTAAGAACGGTGGCCTGGGTTTGGACGTAACGCAAGACAAGGCAACCCAGGAAGCGCTTCTACAGGCGCTACAAGCTGGTGTTTTGCTGGAACGCAGCGTGGATGAGTTCAAGGGCCGCACCATCAATGCCGAGTGGTTACTAGGTCTGCTCGCGCCCAACCCCACGCGTGACCTGCTGCTGTGGATGAATGCCCCCGAAGAGGCGCGTAACCAATGGGGCGATGTGCTCTGGGACGTGTTTACCAAGCGCTGCAAGATGGACTTCGGGCTTGACCCGGTGGCCGACGGCGTGCTTGTGGCCGCAGAACTGCTGGCCAAGGCAGCAGGCAAATGGGAATCAGTATTTGAGCTTTACCGGGACTCTTTCAGCAGTTTTTCCAACATCTATGGGTTGTTGGCCAAGGTGCAGCCGCCACAGTCCGACCTGTTCCCCGACCAAGCCTTACTGGCTGGGTATCCCCAGTTCAACGAGCAAAGCGAATCGGCCCTGCGAAACACCCTAATAGGCTGCGCCAACATGACGGCGCCGCAGGCCCTTGCAGCGGTGCTAACGGCGGAGAAAGAGCATGGTCTGCGCCGGTCATGGCTGTGGTCGAGGATGGGTCGTTCACCCCTTGCCGAGGCCATCGGGCATCTGGCCTTGGTGGCCGAACGCAGCAACACATTGCCGATTGGGCAGACACCATCCGAGTTGGCTGCTGGTTACCAGCAGTCCGGCTGGTTGGTGGACCAGGCAGCGCTGCATGCGCTTTCCTGTGTGCATTCCAAGGCCGATTTGGATTCGGTAAGTGCGGCACTCCGCGCGATTTACCTGCCGTGGTTGGAAGAAGCCACACGCAGGCTTCAGGAGGCAGCCAAGGCGGCTGGGGGCTTGCCCCAATTGTCGATTGAACCGGCTAGTGCATTAAGCCCAAGCACCTGTACTATTTTCGTCGACGGATTGCGCTACGACGTGGCGGTGCAGCTCCAGCAGCGGCTGTTAGCGCTGGGCGACGCCACCTTGTCGGCCCGCTGGACCAGTCTTCCTTCGGTGACTGCATCTGGCAAGGCGTGGTGCTCTCCTGTTGCGTCCCACATCGTCGGCACCTCGCAAGACACTGAGTTTGAACCACGTGTCGCTGCCGATGGCAAATCGCTGTCGGGGCACAACTTCCGCAAACTGCTGGCTGAGCAGGGCGTGCAGCCACTGGACAAGCACGAGACGGGTGACCCTCGAGGTCAAGCCTGGACTGAAGCAGGTGATTTGGACCACTACGGTCACGAACACGGGCTGCGTCTAGCGCGCGACCTGAACACCCAACTGGACCAGGTAGTCGAGCGGGTAAGAGAGCTTGTAGAAGCGGGCTGGAAGCGTGTCCGCGTCGTGACTGACCACGGCTGGTTACTGATGCCTGGTGGACTGCCCAAATCAGAATTACCAAAGCACGAGACCGAAACCCGCTGGGGGCGCTGCGCTGTATTGAAAGACAGCGCACACGGAACGCCGCTGACGTTTGGCTGGGACTGGTGCAAGGACGTTCAGGTAGCGTATGCACCTGGTGTGTCCAGTTTCATCGCCGGTGCCGAATACGCCCACGGCGGCATCAGCTTACAAGAGTGCCTGGTGCCAGTTTTGCAGTTGAACTGTGCTGGCGCGACTAGCGTTTCAGCGGTGGTTACCATCAAGTCGGTGACATGGAAGGGTTTGCGTTGCGTGGTGCTCGTGGAAGGCTCGGAACCAGGCCAGCGCGTTGACATCCGCACCAAAGCGGCCTTGGCATCCAGTTCTCTGGCATCCAGCGACAAGCCTCTCGACGGAGGAAAGGCAAGCTTAGCTGTGGTCGATGATGAGCAGATGGGTGCAGCGGCTGTTGTCGTGGTACTGAGTGCCGATGGTGAGGTGCTACAGAAACAGGCCACCACGGTGGGAGGAAATTAATGATGCAACTTGACGAACTAGACCGCAAAGCGGCCCAGGCCTTCGAGGGCTACGTGGTGCGCAAGGACTTGGTGCGCACTTTTAGCCGTCAGTTCCCGGTTCCCACCTATGTTGTTGAGTTTCTGCTTGGCCGCTACTGCGCCACCACAGACGAAGCAGAAATCCAGGAAGGTCTGGATATTGTGCAACGCCAACTCAGCTCCCGCACGGTCAAGGCTGGCGAGGAAGAGTTGTTCAAGGCCCGCGCCCGCGAGTCTGGTTCCGTAAAAATCATCGACATCATCACCGCACGACTGGACTCAAAGACCGACTCCTACCTCGCAACCTTGCCCAGCCTGCGCCTAAACGACGTTCGGTTAACGCCGGAGATGGTGAAGGAAAATGAGCGAATGCTGACCGGCGGCTTCTATGCCGAGGTCACGTTGGGATACGACGGGTCCATCGCCCAAGAAAAGGGGGGACGCCCTTTCGGCGTCGACGGCCTCCGTGCGATTCAACTCTCAAAACACGAAGTTCTGGACGTCTTGGCCAAGGGTCGCGAGCAGTTCACAACCGCTGAGTGGCGCGACCTGCTGCTGCGCAGCGTCGGCTTCGAACCAGAAACACTTGCAGAGCGTGCCAAGGACGCACTGCTGTTGCGCATGGTGCCCTTCGTCGAACGCAACTACAACATGGTCGAACTAGGACCACGTGGCACCGGCAAGTCGCACTTATTCCAACAAGTGTCGCCTTACGCACACCTCATTTCAGGCGGCAAGGCCACTGTGGCGAGGATGTTTGTCAACAATGCCAGCGGCCAGCGCGGCCTAGTGTGCCAGTACGACGTGGTCTGCTTCGATGAAGTATCAGGGGTTTCTTTCGACCAAAAAGATGGCGTCAACATCATGAAGGGCTACATGGAGAGCGGCGAGTTCTCCCGCGGCAAGGAAAGCATCCGTGCTGACGGCTCCATCGTGCTGGTTGGTAACTTCGAGGTCGACGTTGAGCATCAGCAGCGCATTGGCCACCTATTCGGGCCGTTGCCGCCCGAGATGCGTGATGACACGGCGTTCATGGACCGTATCCACTGCTTTCTCCCGGGATGGGATGTACCCAAGCTCAACCCCGGACTGTTCACCCATCACTTCGGCCTAGTCAGTGACTTCCTGTCGGAGTGCTTTACACAGCTTCGCAACCAAAGTCGCGTATCGACGTTGCAGAACCGAGTCTACTGGGGAGGTGCACTCTCTGGCCGGGACCTCAATGGCGTTAACAAGACTGTCAGTGGTCTGTTGAAGCTTCTGTATCCAAACGCAGAAACGCCAGTGAGCGATGAAGACCTTGAATGGGCTGTGCGCTTGGCGCTGGAAGTACGTCGACGGGTCAAAGAGCAGCAAAAAAGAATCGGTGCGGCCGAGTTCAGAAACACCCACTTCAGCTACACGATGGGGACCGAAGGGGTCGAGAAGTTTGTTAGCACCCCAGAGCTGCAGAGTCAGTCCGGCATTGGCGACGAGCCACTCCAGTGTGGCCAGGTGTGGACCCTCAGCCCGGGCGGGCAAGATGAATACCCTGGGCTTTTCCGCCTGGAGGTGAACGAGGGTACTGGCAGCGGCGTTCGTGTGCTCAACAACCCCGTTCCGGCGGCGTTCAAGGAATCGATTCGCTGTGCGGAGCAGAACCTCTACGCACGTGCGCAGCAACTTGTAGGTGACCGTGACCCGCGCGCACATGAGTTTTCCGTGCAACTTCGAGGTTTTGACGCAGCCAAGTCTGGCGCCAAGACCGGGGTGGCTGCGCTTATAGCCCTGGCCAGCGCTCTGCTGAAAAAGTCGGTGCGCGGCGGCCTGGTTGTGGTGGGTGAGGTGACGTTAGGTGGCACGATTGAGCCAATCCCTAACGCAGTGACGCTGGCTGAGTTTGCAGTCGAAAGAGGCGCCAAAGCCCTGTTGCTGCCGGTGTCCTGCCGTCGTCAGCTGTTTGAGTTGTCAGATGACATGGCAACAAAACTGGACATTGAGTTCTATCAAGACGGAAGAGATGCTCTGCTGAAAGCGTTAGGGGACTGACCTGTACGCAACTCGGTTTCGTAAGTTCAACTGCAACCGAGGAATTGCTAAGTCGGTCGAACCCGTGCATTGTCCACCAGGCTGTGCGGACGCCCCCCGAGAAGAGAAAGACGCAATCAAAGCCTGAGCAGAGCGATTGGTGTAGCGAACCTCTGACGCTCGCTGGGTTTTTTGTTGCCGATTGCACACAAATTGTTTGCGCGTGGAGCGTTCAAGCCTTTCGCTGTTGGCGGCGGCGTGGCGCAGATTCCAAAAATGGACTTACATCCGCCCTTACATACTAGCAGGCAAATAAAAAGCACCTAGGCAATTTCTCACCTAAGTGCTTGAATTCTTTGGCTCCTCAACCTGGGCTCGAACCAGGGACCTACGGATTAACAGTCCGGCGCTCTACCGACTGAGCTATTGAGGAACAGAGATCAAAATTATAGCAGCAAAATTTATAAAATTCAACAAGACTTCAAAAAACTTCTACAAAAAAATGGCTATCTGATTTACTCCCTGCGACCATAACGAAACACCCTGTACATTGCCTGCATGCAAACCACGCCTGAACAAGGATAGACATGCCCCTTGCCATACAACATCTGACCGAGCAAGCCCGTTTTCAAGCGCTTGTCGATGGCTATACTTGCCTGATTGAATATGCCCTGCATGGCAATGTAATGCACATTGAGCATACCAAAGTGCCTCAAGCAGTTGGTGGGCGTGGTATTGCGGCTGCAATGACACACTACGCTTTGGAAACTGCTCGGGCAAATGGCTGGATGGTGCACGCGGTTTGCTCTTATACAGCGGCTTATTTAAAACGGCACAAAGATTACGACGCACTTCGAATTTAACCAAGACTACACCAACTACGCGCTCGTACCTGAAAGACGGTTCGCGTAGCCAGCAGCAATCAGGCCTGCTTTTTCTTTCGTTTACCTGCGGATTTGAACACGCGCTGCAGCCAGTGCTCAAAGTCGTCAATGTAGGTGTAGGTGGCTGGCACTACCAGCAGGCTCAGTACGGTGGATGTAACCAAGCCGCCAATAACGGCAATGGCCATGGGCGAGTTGAAGCTGGGGTCGCCTTTGCTCAAGCCCAGCGCCAGCGGCACCATGCCTGCTGCCATGGCGATACTGGTCATCAAAATAGGTCGGCTGCGTTTGTGGCATGCGTCTATCAGGGCATCGCTACGGCTTTTGCCTTGTGCTCGCGCCATGATGGCGTAGTCCACCAGCAAGATGGAGTTTTTGGTGACTAGCCCCATGAGCGTAATCATGCCTAGCAGCGAGGGCATGGAGAGTGCCTTGCCTGTTACAAGCAGTGCTACGAATGCGCCGCCAATGGATAGGGGCAGCGCCATCAAGATGGTAAGCGGCTGCATGAAGTCGTCAAACAGCAACACGAGTACCGAGTAGATGCAGATGACGCCAATGGCCATTGCCAGCCCAAAGCTGCGAAAGA
This sequence comes from uncultured Allobrachymonas sp., assembly GCA_964618495.1. Classification (GTDB taxonomy): domain Bacteria; phylum Pseudomonadota; class Gammaproteobacteria; order Burkholderiales; family Burkholderiaceae_C; genus Brachymonas. Next base: position 25,331 of record CAZUBE010000003.1, read on the forward strand.
GTTTGCCCATTTCTTGTGCGTCGCCTTGCTCGGAGATGTATACGCCTTGGGGCAACTGTTTGAATATGGGCAGCTTTTTGGCTGCATCATTGACTTCGCCCAATTGCTTGCCTGCCAGCTCTACGGTAATTTTGAAGCTGCGGTTGCGGTTGATGCGGTCGATTTGCGAGGGGCCGCTTTCAAGGCTAACCTGGGCTACTGTTTCGAGTGGCACGCTTACGCCGCCACGCGCTGGCACGAGTAGCTGGCGGATGTTATCGACGCTGCCGCGGTAGCTGTCTGGCAGCTTGACGCGGATGGGTACTTGGCGGTCGGGCAGGTTCATTTTGGCTAGAAACTGGTCGTAGTCGCCGCTGGTGGCTACGCGCACGGTACGCGCTATGGCGGCGGCGGTAATGCCCAGCTCTGAAGCTCGGTCGTAGTCGGGGCGAATGATCAGCTCAGGCCGCACCAGCGATGCACTTGACTTTACCCCACCAATACCAGGCAGGGTACGCAACTGGCGCTCGGCCTCTCGTCCAGTTTCGTTGAGCATGAAGGAGTCATCACTCAGCAAGGCAACATCCATCTTGTTGCCCATGTCTGAACGGCCAATGGTTATGCGTGCGCCTGGGACATTGGCCATAGCCTTGCGGATACGGTCTTCAATCTGTATCACAGTCTCTTTGCGCTCCTTGCGCGGCGTGGTAACGATGGTGAGCACGGCGGTGTTGATTTCTGCCTCAGCTCCAGAGCCACCCGGCCCGCTGGCGCTGCTGCCTCCACCAATGGATGAAAGCACGCGCACAATGTTTTTATCAGCCACAATCAGTTTGCGTACTGTTTCTGACAATTCTTGCGTCTGTGCCAGCGTGCTGCCCGGTGGGAGCTGCAATGTCACCTGAGTCTGGTCGTTGTCGCCCGCTGGCGTAAAGCCTTTCGGGAGCAACGGTGCCAGAGAAATAGAGGCCGCAAACATGACAAATGCTGCCACAAGGGTAATAAAGCGGTGGTGCAAGCACCATTGCATCACACGCATGTAGCGGCGCATGAATTTGCCATCGCGCGAGAGGTCCGGCTGTGCAGCAGGGTCTTCATCAGCCTTGATGATTTCGCCCTTGTGTGGTGCCATGAGATAGGCCGCCATCATGGGGGTGACCAGTCGTGCCACCAGCAGCGAAAACAGGATGGATAGCACCGCTGTCCAGGCAAACTGCTTGAAGAACAAGCCCACAATGCCACCCATAAACGCCATCGGGAAGAAAACCGAAACCAGTGCAAAGGTAGTAGCCAGCACCGCCAGACCAATTTCGTCGGCTGCTTCCATGGCTGCGTCATACGGGCTTTTGCCCATACGCAGGTGGCGTTCGATGTTTTCGATTTCAACAATGGCATCGTCTACCAGTACGCCCACCACCAGCGTCAGACACATCAGCGTCACCGTGTTGAGCGAATAGCCAAACAGATAAATTCCGATAAAAGTCGGGATGATAGACAGTGGCAGCGCCGATGCTGCTACCAGCGTTGAGCGCCATTCGCGCAGAAATAAATACACCACCACTACGGCCAAGAAGGCGCCTTCGTACAGCATGCTCATGCTGCCGTCGAAGTTATTTTGCACCTGCACGATGTTGTTAACTACGCGCTCGATTTTGACGTTGGGATTTTGTTGGCGCAGTTCAGCCACAGCTTTTTCCGTGTTCTGCGCCACTTCAATTTCGTTGGCACCTTTGGTACGGTACATTTCCAACGCAATGACGGGTTTGCCGTCAACCAGTGCGATAGAGCGCTGCTCTGCCGAAGTATCATGCACTTCGGCAATATCGCCCAAGCGCACGCTGGTGCCATTGGGCAATGGAATCTGCATGGCCGCGAGCGCCTGAGCATTTTGCGCTGAAGAAACTGTACGCACAGTCTGCTCTGCGCCGCCCACATCGCTGCGACCACTGGCCGCATCTTGCTCACTGTAGCCGATGCTTGAAATATCGGCTGCCGTAACACCCAGCGCTTTCATGCGCTCTGGCTGCAAAATAACCTGCACTTCGCGCTGCACCCCGCCCATGCGCTTAATAAGCCCCATGCCAGGAATAGTGAGCAGCTTCTTGTTGACAGCGTTGTCTACATACCAGCTTAACTGCTGCTCGGTCCAATTGCTGCCTGGAGACAATTGCAAGGCATAAATGGCAAACGTGCCGCCAACCGTATTTTTCTTGGTAATGACCGGCTCGCGAATTTCGACTGGCAGATCCGACCGGATCAACGCCACTGCGTCACGCACCTCCGAGACAGCATCGGTCATGTTTTTTTCAAGCAGGAACTGGGTTGTGACCATGACCTTGCCATCGGTGATGGTGGTCATGATTTTGTCAATGCCTGTAACGGTGGAGATTGTGTCCTCAAGTTTGCGCGCTACCTGATTTTCAAGCTGCGAAGGCGCTGCTCCTGGCTGCGAGACAATAACCGTTACAACAGGCATGTCAACATCGGGCAACTTTTGTATGGCCGTCATCTTGAACAGAAAAGCTCCCGCCATGCACAAGAGCGCAAAAATCAAGATCGCCGGAATGGGTCTGCGAATGGAGTAGGAAGAAATATTCACGCAAGGCTCCAATCAGGATTTCTTGCTACTGGCAGAAGCGGCAGGCGCAGAGGCTTTGCCAGATGCCGCACCACTTGCTGGCGCAAGTGCCGCCGAAGCTTTGCTGGCGGCCACACTGCTGCTTGCAGCGGCCGCTGCATTGCTACTTGCAGGCGTTTGGCTGGCTGAAGCTGCCGCCGACGCGCCATTGACTGCAGCACTGGCGGCACTTGCGGCACTTGCGGCGCTTGCCGCACTTGCTGCTGGCGTAGCTGCAACCACCCGTACCAGATCGCCATCGCTCAGGAAGCTGGCACCACTGCGCACCAACCGTGCGCCCGCCTCAAGCCCTTTAACAATCTGTACCTTGCTGCCCGATCTGACCCCCACTTCAACCAGTTGCTGTTTGACCTTGTTATTGCTTTGCAGCACAAAGACATAATTGAAACCATCGCGTGCCATTACTGTACTTTGCGGCACCATCAGTCCCTCGGCCTTGCCGACAGTAATTTCACCGCTGGCGTACATGCCTGCGCGTACGCCGGCATCATGCGCATCAGGCAAATCCACATAAACAATACCAACTCGTTTGACCGCATCCAACGTAGGCGAAATGCTGCGCACAGTGCCGGTAACGGTTTCTCCAGAACTGGTACGCACAGTCACTTCGTCACCTGTATGCACCCGCGACAGGTCTTTGCCAGCAATTTCAGCACGCCATTCGATACGCCCCTGACGCACCATACGGAACATTTCCGTCCCCGATTGCGGCACGGCGCCCAAAGTGGCGGTTCGCGAAGAGATCACACCATCATCTGGCGCAGTAATGCGTGCATAGCCTTGGCGCGTTTTCTGCAATTGCAATATAGCGCGTGCCGCCTGTACCTGCGCTGCTGTGGCTTTGGCCGCTGTATTGAGCTGGTTGATTTGCTGTTGGCTCAGTGCTCCCGTGCCTTCAATACTGCGGGCACGTTCGGCATTGGATTTGGCATCGGCTGCCTGTGCCTCAGCAGAGAGCAGATTGGCTTGCGCCTGCAGTACTTCAGCATCAATCGTATCGGTTGCAAAAGTAGCCAGCACCTGGCCTTTTTTCACTTCATCGCCTACATTGACGTTCAGTTCAGCCAAGCGTAAACCTTGCGTTTGCGAGCTGATGGAAATATCCTGCCATGCTGCAATATTACCGCTGGCAGTCAGCAACAAGGGCACTTCACCGTTTTCTACCGTCACCGTCTGCACCGTTAGCGCGGGACGCGCAGCTGCTTTATCAGCTCCGTCGGATTTGGGCGAACACGCAACAACGCTGCCACCCAAGGCAATAGCTATAGCAACAGTAATCAGAGAACGGTATTTCAGAATTTTCATAATCTTCATTCGGCAGTTTGTTGCGAATTTTCGGGATTGCTGGCAGCTATGGATGGTGTTGCAGATACCTTTTGAGCTGCACCCTGTGCAGCCTTGCCGGCTTTGGCTCGTGCTGCCTGGCCAGCTGCAATCAGGTCATGGTCGGCCTGACTGGAGTTGCCTGTTTGCGTCCAGCCACCACCTAAAGCACGATACAGTGCTACCCACGCACTTTCTGTCTGCTGCTGCAGGGCAGATTGGCCAAGTCGGGCGTTATTCAGATTGCGGCGGGCGTTTTCAAGCTCCAGCATACTGCCCATGCCCGCCTTGTATTTGGCATTGGCTGCGGCAAAAGCCTTGTCAAAACCATCTACAGCGATTTTGGTATTGGCCGTGCGCTGCTGGGCGCTGTGCAAATTGACCAACGCGGTTTCCACATCACGCACGGCATTGCGCAGCACCATCTGATACTGTATGACGTTGGCCTCGTACTGCGCCTTGCTGCTGTGCAGATTGGCAGAAATACGGCCCCAGTCCAGAATCGGCAAGGAAATACCCAGAGGCCCTACGCTCCATACAGTTTTATAAACTTCATCCAGATGGGGCTGGTGGCTGGTCATAAACATGCGCGAGATAGAGCCGCCTATGCTCAGGTGCGGAAACTGCTGCGCCCGCGCATAGCCCACATCGCCACTGGCTGCGGCAAGTGCCTGTGCGGCAGCAAACACATCGGGGCGCTGTGCCAATGCCTGCCCGGGCACTGCATCCACAGCCAAAGCAGGCGGCTGCGACGTGACTGGTTTTGCCAGCCGTGTGCGCAAAACGTCTTCATCCATACTGGTTAAGGCGCTCAAGCCTTTAATAGCAGCTGTGCACTGCGCCTCAAGCTGGGTGCGTTGCGCCTGCGCCTGTGCTGCGCCTGCCTGTGCCAAGGCATAGTTGGAGGGCGCGGCAAACCCTGCCTGGCTCAATTGCCCTGTTAGCCGCGCTGTTTCCTCTTGCGAGACCACATCGGCCTGCATGATTTCAAGCCCGCGCTGGCAAGAGCGCAAGGCAAAATATTGCCCCGCCACATCAGCAGCCAGCGATACGCGAGCTTCATGCCACATGGCCTGTGCAGCATCTAGCCGCGCATTGGCCGCACGCCGCGCATGGTTTAAGCCACCAAACAAATCTATTTCCCACTGCAACTGTGCACCAATGCTGTGGGTATGCACTATCGTGCCGGCAAAAGGCTGCTGCGATGTCGGCGCACGTGTTACGTTCGCAGCAACACCCACGTTAGGCAACATGGCCGATGTGCTGGCTGTAGCGCCAAATCGCGCCTGCGCAATGCGGGCAGCAGCACTGGCCAGCGTGGGGCTGTGCGTTTGGGCGGCTTCAATCAAATCGGGCAGCAGCGGGTCGTTCCATGCGCGCCACCAGTCCAATAGTTGCGGCACGCTGCCGCCATGGGGCAAATTGGGGTCGGTGTTGCTAGTGTCTGCTTTGTTTTTAGTTTCGTCTGCAGCGTTTTCTGATGTAGCCTGCGACGCCGACAACGCAGGTTTAGCAGCCGATGCCCCCAGACTGGCCGCCTGCAGCGGAGCACGCCATTTTTCTGGCGCGGTAGCATCAATCTGTGCTGGTGGTGCGCTTACACACCCTATCAGCATTGCTGGCAACACAACTGGCACACTCAGCCAGCGTATCGCAGCCCACACAGGCGATAGTGTTGATTTCATGCGGGGAACCCAGAGAATTTAGAAAAAGAAAACGGCAACAAAAAACAGGACTAACCTGTTCATGACAACATCCGGGCTGGAAGAAATGTGCAGCTATATCACGCTTGCTCCCCTTGCTGTTGCCGGCATGCACGTTCACTCTCCACCAATGCCATTACGTAACGCACATGGCTGGTTATCGCTGCAAAAACTGCATCTTCACGCTCCAAAATATGAGGGCACGTGATATGCACAATGCTTCGCGTCATCAGGATAAAAGGCATGGAAACAACAGCCAGCACCAGCCGCTGAATACCTTCATCCGCTTGCTCTAGCCCCAAGTGGCGGCCAAATAACGCCGCCAGTGCCTCATGAACTGGCGCTATGTTTTGCTCAATCTCTTGCAGCCACAGGCCAGTTGGCTCAAACATTTCACGCATATGCAAGCGCAAGCATTGCAACATTCTTTCGCCCTGCCCAAGCGGAAAGAGCAATCGACCAAAATACGCTTCAAGTGCTTGCTGCAAAGTCAAATCAGGATTGCTAAATTCGGCAATTCTTCCTTGCGAATTCAACCCCGAATAGGTTTCCCTAAACGTGCTGCGATACAACCCTTCCTTGTCACCAAAGTAATAGCTAATGGCCGAGATATTGACCTCAGCAGCCTGTGCAATGGCGCGAATGGATGTTTTCTCGAAACCATACTCGGAAAAAAGACGCAAAGCCTCTACCAGCAAGCGTTCACGCGCTTGTACGCCATCGCTGCGAGCGGGTTTATGCAACTCTGCGTCGGAAGCTGGATATATATCTGCCTGCATCATTTCCAGTATTAGAACACTTCCAATCAATCGTTTGTTTTGTCACATGGAGTTTTTCTCGAAAAAAAGCTCTCGTACGAATGCAATCTCCATCTGCATCGGAAAATATTATAACTAATTCAAATACTTAGTTCTAAATACCACATTTTAGGGATGTGCTGATTTATTCTTCATCTAAAAGAGAGTTAAGAAAGTCGTCATTCTCGCGTCCCGCGTAGGCGGGAATGATGGGCAATGGCATTTTTTGTCCGAAACTGGAATAAATCAGCGCTTCTTTAGCAAGCCACATCACAAAAACAACCATCTGCCGCGCTGGGCATACAATCTCCCGTTCTATTTTTGGTTGCAAAGGCTTTTTTATGAGCAACACACCGGCGCAAAGAGACGGATTTTCTTCAAGTTTTGGCATGCTGGCTGCCACACTTGGCTCTGCCGTGGGTCTGGGCAACATCTGGCGTTTCCCTTACGAAACCGGAAGCAGTGGCGGCGCCGGCTTCTTGCTGATTTATCTTCTGGCCACCCTGCTGCTGGGCTTGCCGCTGATGATTGCTGAAATCAGTCTCGGGCGCACTGCACAAACCGATCCAGTTGGTGTTTACCTGAAGCTCGCTCCGCGCACCCTGTGGTGGCTGGTTGGGGCAATGGGATTGGTCTCTGTAACGCTGATTACGGCGTTTTATTCGGGTGTGGTTGGCTGGGTATTTGCATACATTGCCAAAAGCATGGGCAGCAGCCTGCTCACTCAGGACAAGGCCACACTTGAAAGCATTTTTACCGGGCTGATAACCAATCCGGGCAGTGCGCTGGGCTGGCAATGGCTGGTACTGGCTGTAATTGGTGCCATTTTGAGCTTTGGCGTTGCCAGTGGCATTGAAGCTGTCACCAAAAAACTGATGCCGCTTTTGCTGCTTTTGCTGCTGGTTGTCGCAGCCACTTCGCTAAGTATGCCTGGTGCCAGCAAAGGTGTGGCCTTCTTGTTTGTGCCCGATTGGTCCAAAATCACCGGCGCTGTTGTTCTCAAGGCACTGGGGCTGGCGTTTTTCAAATTGTCTCTGGGCGTAGGAACCATGACAATTTACGGTAGCTACTTTCGCCAGGAGCAAAACATTCCCAAAACGGCGCTTACAGTCATGCTGGCAGACTTGTCGGTTTCACTGCTGGCCGGGCTGGCTATTTTTCCAGCCGTGTTTGCCTTGGGCTTTAATCCTGCAAGTGGACCGGCGCTGCTGTTCCAAACTATTCCTGCTGTCTTTGCACAAATGCCGCTGGGTCACCTGTTGATGACATGCTTTTTCGTGCTGACTGCTTTTGCAGCTATTGGCGCTTTGCTGTCTCTGGTTGAAGTGCCTGTCTCTGTGCTGCATGAGCGCCTGCGATGGAGTCGCCTTGCTGCCACATGGGCAGTCATTGCGTGCATGGTGACACTGGGGGTACTGTGCAGCCTGTCGTTCAGCACACTGGGGCACGTCAAACTCGGTGGAATGAATATTTTTGATCTTTTTGACTTTGCCAGCAGCAAAATTCTGATGCCGCTTGCCGCCATACTGATCAGCCTATTCGTAAGCACCCGCTGGGGCAAAAAAGCATTTATCGCATCCAACAGCAATGGCGGTGCGCTTGCCAACTCCGGGCTGCTGCAACTGGTTTACTGGGCTCTGGCTTTTGTTTCGCCCGTGCTGATCGGGGTGATTATGGTTGTAGGGCTGATGTAACGCCTGCTACCCGAAACTATTGCCACCTGAGCACCATGCCTCAGGTGCATCAATGTGCAATCTGCACAAAAACCTCGTTGGGCTTGACCATGCCAAGCTCATAGCGTGCTTTTTCTTCTACAGTGCCCAGACCTTCTTTCAGGTCGGCAACCTCAGATTGAAGGCGTGCAACTTCAGCCTCCAATTGCTCGTTAACCGCGCGCTGCCTGTCCAGTGCCTGAGTCATGCCAACTACCTGCTGCACACTGCCACGCCCAGTCCATATCTGGTATTGCAACATGCCCAGCAGCAATGCCAATACAACAGGAACAGTGTAACGTGCAGATAGTTTTGACATAAAGCAAACAATCAAACGGATGCAGCTAATGCATTAGCGCAGATTGTAAAACGCCTTGCGACCCGGATATACAGCTATGCCGCCCAAGTCCTCTTCAATGCGCAGCAACTGATTGTATTTTGCCATGCGGTCGCTACGGCTCAAGCTACCCGTTTTGATTTGTCCAGCGTTGAGTCCAACAGCAATGTCTGCAATGGTGCTGTCTTCGGTTTCGCCGCTGCGGTGGCTGATAACTGCCGTGTAGCCCGCGCGTTTGGCCATTTCAATGGCTTCAAACGTTTCGGTGAGCGTGCCGATTTGGTTGATTTTTATCAAGATGGAATTGGCTATGCCTTTTTCTATGCCTTCGGCCAAAATTTTGGTGTTGGTGACGAATAAATCATCGCCCACCAATTGCACTTTTTTGCCCAGTTTGTCGGTCAGCAGCTTCCAGCCTTCCCAGTCGCCTTCAGCCATGCCGTCTTCAATACTGATGATGGGGTATTTGTCTACCCAACTCGCCAGCATATTGCTCCACTCGTCAGCACTTAGCTGCAGACCACCTTCGCCTTCGAGTACATATTTACCATCTTTGTAGAACTCGCTGCTGGCACAGTCCAGTGCGAGCACAATGTCTTTTCCGGCAATATAGCCTGCGTTTTCTATGGCTTGCAAAATAAGCTGGATGGCAGCCTCGTGGTTTTCTACGTTGGGTGCAAAGCCGCCTTCATCGCCCACAGCAATGCTCATGCCTTTGTCGTGGATGATTTTTTTCAGCGCATGAAACACTTCTGCACCGCAGCGCAGTGCTTCGCGGAAAGAAGGGGCACCCACAGGAATAATCATGAACTCCTGCAAATCCAGATTGTTATTGGCATGCGCGCCACCGTTGATCACGTTCATCATCGGCACGGGCAACTGATAGCCACCCATACCACCAAAGTAGCGGTACAGGGGTAAGCCGCTTTCTTCGGCTGCAGCGCGTGCCACTGCCATGCTTACGGCCAACATGGCGTTGGCGCCCAAGCGGCTTTTGTTCTCGGTGCCGTCCAGATCAATCAGTGTGCGATCCAGAAAAGCCTGCTCGGAAGCATCCAGCCCCAAGATGGCTTCGCTGATTTCGGTGTTGATGTGCTCAACTGCTTTGAGTACACCTTTGCCCAGATAACGGCTTTTGTCACCATCGCGCAGCTCAATGGCTTCGCGGCTGCCTGTGGACGCACCACTGGGCACGGCGGCACGCCCCATTACGCCAGATTCAAGCAATACATCGCACTCTACGGTAGGGTTGCCACGGCTGTCGAGAATTTCACGGCCAACGATATCAACAATTGCACTCATGGGTAGTCTTTCGGGAAATAAAGCTAATAAAACAAAACTGCCTGATTGTAAGCATACCTGCACGCGCAAACCACCTGCAATGGCTGCATCCAGCCAAAAGCAAACCGCAGCTATTTGCTCTTACGAATCCTGCATTGCGGCAAATTTCTGGGGTGTCAGCTCATAAAACGCCCAAAAATCCCCCGGAAACAGCTTGGCAAACCGGTCTTCTGTCGGCATATCGGCGCGTTGTGCATCAGGCACGAAACCGATTCGCTCAAGAATTTTTCTTGAAGCCGGGTTGCCATGTTTGAGGCAGTGCGAATTCAGGCGCTGCAAGCCCATTTGGGTAAACGCGTGCCAAGCCATGATTTGTGCTGCACGCTGGCCTATGCCCTGCCCCCAAAATGGGTAGCCCACCCAATACGCCAGTTCAGCTTCTTGCGCTGCGTAATCAATTTTTTTAAGCATGGCAACGCCAGCAACTTCACCTTTATAAAAAATAGTGAAATTCTTTTGTACACCTTGTGCATCCTGGTTGTCTGCAAGCCAGCCTGTTACCACCTCGAGCGGGCAAGGGTGCGGAATGGAAGATGTGGGGCTGATATGCGCATCGTTGGCCAGAACATGGAGTGCTTCGCAGTGCGTGCCATCCAGCAATACCAATGAAACATTGTGCAGATCATTGCTCATGGTTCAGCATTCTTTCAATGAGAGACTATCGCTCAGGCAATCGGGCAGTCAGGCGTTCAGGCCTGAAAATCGTTTTCCAGCAAGCGGCTGCGCTTGGTGACTGCATCAAGCTCAAGCAGGTTTTCAAGCAGGGCTTGCATGTGTTTGAGTGGCACGGCGTTGGGGCCATCGCTTTTGGCGTTTTTGGGGTCGGGGTGGGTTTCCATAAACAAACCAGCTACGCCCACGGCTACGCCCGCACGCGCCAGCACAGGCACCATTTCGCGCGCACCGCCGCTGGCATGGCCCAAGCCGCCGGGTTTTTGCACCGAATGGGTTACATCAAACACCACGGGCGCGCCCGTTTTGCGCATCTCGGCCAAGCTGGTCATGTCTACTACCAGATTGTTGTAGCCAAAGCTCACGCCGCGCTCGCACGCCATAAAGCTGTCTTCGGGCAAGCCCTTTTCGCGTGCCGCTTCGCGCGCTTTGGCAATGACATTGACCATGTCCCACGGTGCAAGGAACTGGCCTTTTTTGATATTCACTGGCTTGCCCGACTGCGCCACCGCGCGGATAAAGTCGGTTTGGCGGCACAAAAAGGCAGGCGTTTGCAGCACATCAACCACGCCAGCAACGGTGGGTATTTCTTCAACCGTGTGCACATCGGTAAGGATGGGCAGGTTTAATTCTTTTTTGACTTTGGCCAAAATCGCCAGCCCCGCATCCATGCCGGGGCCGCGAAAGCTGCTTCCCGATGAGCGGTTGGCTTTGTCGTAGCTGCTTTTGAAGATAAACGGTATGCCCAGCTTGGCTGTGATTTCTTTGAGCTGCCCGGCCGTGTCCATCTGCAACTGCTCGCTTTCAACTACGCACGGGCCTGCTATCAGGAAAAAGGGGCGGTCAAGAGCAATATCAAATCCACAAAGTTTCATGCGTTGCCTCTACGGGTAAAAAACTGGCTGCAAAAATGTTGCCGCAACTATGCGCTGCAAAAATGCGCGGCTTACGCCTTTTGATGTAACAACGCTGCCTTGATGTAGGCGTTAAACAACGGGTGCCCCGCCCACGGCGTGGATTTGAATTCGGGGTGAAACTGCACGCCCATGTACCACGGGTGCACGGTTTGCGGCAACTCGACGATTTCTGTGAGATGCTCGCGCTGGGTGAGCGCCGAAATCACCAAGCCTGCCGCACGCAACTGCTCCAGATAATTGACGTTGGCTTCGTAACGGTGGCGGTGGCGCTCGGTAACCACGTCGCCATAAATGCTGTGCGCCAGCGTGCCAGCGGCCACGTCTGAGCTTTGTGCGCCCAAGCGCATGGTGCCGCCCAAGTCGGAGCTTTCGCTGCGCTGCTGGATGGAGCCGTCGGCATCTTTCCACTCGGTAATGAGGGCGATAACGGGGTGGGGCGTGTCGGCATCAAATTCGGTGCTGTTGGCCTGCGCCAAGCCTGCCACGTGGCGGGCGTATTCGATGGTGGCAACCTGCATGCCCAGGCAAATGCCCAGATAGGGCACTTTGTGCTCACGCGCATAGCGGGCAGCGGTGATTTTGCCTTCTACACCACGCTTGCCAAAGCCGCCTGGCACAAGGATGGCATCAAACTGCGCCAGCTCTGCAGCCACGTTGTCGGGCGTGATGGTTTCGGAATCAAGATAGGTGATGCGCACTGCGGACTGGTTTTTAAGCCCTGCGTGGCGCAATGCCTCGTTGAGCGATTTGTAGCTGTCGCTCAAGTCCACATATTTGCCTACCATTGCCACATGCACGGTGTGCTGTGGGTGCTCTACGGCGTGCACCAAATCGTCCCAACGCTTGAGGCTGGCGGGTGGGGTGTTTAGGCGCAGTTTGTCGCAAATCAGGCCGTCAAGCCCTTGCTCGTGCAGAATGCGGGGCACTTTGTAGATGGTGTCTACGTCCCACATGCTGATAACGCCCCATTCGGCTACGTTGGTAAAGAGGCTGATTTTTTCGCGCTCTTCGGCGGGTATGGGGCGGTCGGCGCGGCATATAAGCGCATCGGGCTGGATGCCGATTTCGCGCAGCTTTTGCACGGTGTGCTGGGTGGGTTTGGTTTTGAGCTCGCCCGCAGCGGCTATCCACGGCAGGTAGGTGAGGTGCACAAAGGCGGTGTTGCCTTGTCCCAGCTTCAAGCTAAGTTGGCGCACGGCTTCAAGGAAGGGCAGCGATTCAATATCGCCCACGGTGCCGCCAATTTCGACGATGGCAACGTCTACGCCTTCGTCTGTGCCAAAGCCCGCGCCGCGCTTGATGTATTCCTGTATCTCGTTGGTAACGTGCGGAATGACCTGCACGGTTTTGCCCAGATACTCGCCACGGCGCTCTTTTTCAATCACGCTTTGGTAAATGCGCCCGGTGGTGAAGTTGTTGGTTTTTTTCATGCGCGTTTCAATGAAACGCTCATAGTGCCCCAGGTCAAGGTCGGTTTCAGCGCCATCATCGGTCACAAACACTTCGCCGTGCTGAAAGGGCGACATGGTGCCAGGATCAACGTTGATATAGGGGTCGAGTTTAATCAGTGTGACTTTAAGGCCGCGAGATTCAAGAATGGCGGCCAGAGAAGCGGCTGCTATGCCTTTGCCAAGCGAAGATACAACTCCGCCGGTAACGAAAACAAATTTGGTAGTCATGGCCGAAAGCGCAGAGATATGCGGGCGCACCCGCGTGGTGGAAATGCCGATTATAAAGAGAGGGTTTGCATCGGGTGCGTTAAAGGGTTAAGTAAGCGCTGATTTATTCCAGTTTCGCATAAAAAACGCCATCGCTTGTCATTCCTACACACTGCCTGTACCACGCAAAGGCGTGGGGTTGGTAGCAGGCAGAAATCTATAGCAGCACTTGGCGCAGTTGTGGATTCCCGCCTGCGCGGGAATGACGACTTTGCTGCACTTTTTCTTATTTGCCAACAAAGCAGCGCCCTCTTAAACATGCCGCATTTGCCTTGTTTGTATGGTTTTGTGGGTTTAAACCAAAGCACATGCCGCAACAAATCCTGTGCAGCCTAGCCAATGGTTATACAAAAAAGCCTTCAAGCAGCGTTTGCGCTCGCGCCCGCCAATGAGCCAGATATGCCACAGCGCCTGTGCCACAGCCGCCAGCAGCGTGGCTGCCCAGACTACGCTGCCGTAGCCCCAATCAGTCTGTGCATACTGCCAAAACACCCCCCACCACAGCCCTATATGCAGCAGGTAAAACAGGGCAATGGCGGCTACCTCCCAGCGCCCCAAGGTAATGGCCGAGGTTTTGATGCCGATTTTCAGATCGTCATCGCGGTCTACCATGGCGTATTCGGTGTCATAAGCCAGCGTCCAGCACAGGTTGGCCAGCAGCATAACCAGCATCATTGGCCACGGCACGCTGCCGCGCACGGCGGCATAAGCCATAGGCATGCCCATGCCAAAAGCCAACCCCAGCACCGCTTGCGGCATGGCTACCAGCCGCTTGGCAAATGGGTAGGCCAATGCAATCAGCAAGGCGGGCACTGACCAGACGATAGCCAGCCAGTTGGTGGTAAGCACCAGCGCAAACGCCGCCAGCAGCAGCGCCGCACCTACCAGCAAGGCTTCGCGCACGGTGATTTGCCCCGTGGTAACGGGGCGCTGGCAGGTGCGCTTGACGTGCAAATCAAAGTTGCGATCGGCCACATCATTGATGCAGCAGCCTGCGCCATGCATCAAAACCGTCCCCAACGTAAACACAGCCAGCAAATGCCAGCCCGGAAAGCCGCCAGCGGCCAGCCACAGCGCTGTAAGCGTAGGCCAAAGCAGCAGCAACCAACCTGTGGCTGGTTTAAGACGGATCAGATCAAGGTACAAGCGCAGACGATGAGGCAATTGCTTAAGCATGCTTGATTGTGTGAGCATGGTTTTTAGAGCCGATCTACGACAGACGCTGCACGCCATACAAGGGACAAGCATAAATTGCGTTACGCAGTGCTGCGATAGCTTCGTAGCGGGTAAAACTGCGCCGCCATGCCAGCACAATGCGGCGTGATGGTATTTCGCCTGCAAAGGGGCGGTAGCAGAGGAAATTGCTATCGGCTACAGGGCTGCCCGCATGCAACACTGGCAAACTGTCTGTATCGCTGGCCATGTGCTTGCTGTCATGCGCCTGCAGGATATGCGCTGGCACGCTTAACGCAGGCACCAGAGTTACACCAAGGCCGGCAGCGACCATATATTTGATGGTTTCAAGCGATGAGCCTTCAAAGTTTTTACGCAAACCCTGCGCGTGACTGGCAAAGCTGGCAAACTCCGGGCAAGCCTGCATAACATGATCACGAAAGCAGTGCCCAGCCCCCAGCAGCAGCATGTTTTCTTCATCCATCTGCTGGGATGTGACGCTGGACTGCTGCGCCAACGGGTGCTTGCTCGGCATCGCAGCCCAAAATGGCTCATCATACAACGGGGCAAGCGCCAGCCCCGTATCTGAAAACGGCTCGGCCATAATGGCGCAATCAATCTCGCCTGTGCGTAACATATCCAGCAAGTTGGCTGTGAACTGTTCATGCAGCACCAATGGCATTTGTGGAGTTTGCAGCATGTTCTGGCGTATCAGATCAGGCAGCAAATAGGGAGCAATTGTGTAGATGACACCCAGACGCAAAGGGCCATCCAGCGGATTCTTGCCGCGCTTGACAATATCGCGTATCAGGTTGGCCTGCTCAAGCACCAGTTGTGCCTGATGCACCACATCTTGCCCGATGGGTGTAAGCGCAACTTCGTTGGCACTGCGCTCGAACAGTTTGACATCAAGCTCTTCTTCAAGCTTGCGTACAGCCACAGACAAGGTAGGCTGCGCCACAAAGCATGCATCAGCCGCACGGCCAAAATGCTTTTCGCGCGCCAGAGCAACGATATATTTGAGTTCGGTCAGCGTCATGGTACGGTGTTGGGCAACAGAAACAGGAACAGGATACGCCATGATTTTCGGCTTTTGCCTAAAACCAGTCCAAGGCGCACCAAAATACCCAATCGGTCAGCGCTTGCATTGTAAAAGACACTCAGGGTATGCAATACCAAGCAGACCGAAGAATAATTCTGCAATCCAGACATCGCAACCAGCACCATGCGCTGTTTGCACAATTTTTTTTCAGGAGCCACCATGCTTACACTGCTTTTTCGTTGGACACTCTCCGCAGCCAGCCTGATGCTGATAGCCTATGTGCTGCCAGGCATTACGGTACAAAGTTTTGGCTCGGCTCTGGTCGCAGCAGCCGTGATTGGTCTGCTCAACACCGTTGTCCGCCCAATACTGATCGTATTGACACTACCTGTCACAGTGCTGACTCTGGGCCTATTTTTGCTGGTCATCAATGCCTTGATGTTCTGGCTGGCTGGCAACATTCTGGCTGGATTTGCTGTTGCCCACTTTGGCTGGGCATTGCTTGGTGCGCTGCTTTACTCTGCCATTGGTATGGCTACCAACCTCACGCTTGGCGACTTGCATATTCAGCGCCTGTAAATACGGCTGCTGAAGCTTGCCGACTAGCGCATAAGGAACACAACCAACAGCCACTTTTTTTGCAAAGACCGCCTGCTTCGCCTAAACAGGTACACTGCAACCCCCTTTGCCACGCTTAAACAATGTCACCCTCAAAACGCACGCCCGCCAAACCAAAACGCTCTACTGCAGTCAAAGCGCCTGCCAAGCCTGTTACCCCAATGGGCTGGCTGCACACGGCCAGATTTTTAACTACTGCCGCGCAACTTGATCAGGTGCCTGAGCTTGACATCCCTGAAATCGCTTTCGTTGGGCGCTCCAACGCGGGCAAATCCACCTGCATCAACACCATCACGCAACAAAAGCAACTCGCTTTTGCCTCCAAAACGCCTGGGCGCACCCAGCACATCAACCTGTTTGCGCTGGGCAAACAAGGCGCAACCGACGCTGTGCTGGCCGACCTGCCCGGCTACGGCTATGCC
The DNA here is from genome assembly GCA_964618495.1 of uncultured Allobrachymonas sp. Lineage (GTDB taxonomy): Bacteria > Pseudomonadota > Gammaproteobacteria > Burkholderiales > Burkholderiaceae_C > Brachymonas. The sequence goes on from CAZUBE010000003.1 coordinate 41,723, forward strand.
GCCGTACCCATGGCCGACAAACTGCGCTGGCAGCAAGTTATGGCCAATTATTTGTGTGAACGCCGCAATCTGGCAGGTATCGTGATGCTTTGCGATCCGCGCCTTGGGCTAACCGAACTGGATGAAATTTTGCTCGAACTCATCCGCCCCCGCGTTGAAAGCGGCATGCCCTTTTTGATTGTGCTCACCAAGGCCGACAAGCTCACCCGCAGCGAAGCCGCCAAGGTTTTGAGCATTACGCAACTGCAAGCCGCTGGCGGGCAGGTCATGCTCTTTTCGGCGCTGAAAAAGCAAGGCGTAGAAGAAGTTGCCCAATTGCTGTGGGACTGGACGCATCCAGCAGGCGTACAGCAAACCAATGATGCAGCTATCGCGCAGAAAGAAGCTGCAATAGAAACGACAGAAGCCAGAAACAGCGTCCAGACAACACTTGGCACTTAAACGCACAGCACAAACACAGCGCCGTGTTTTGGCGCTACGCAAGTGCCAACGTTTAACCTGTTCAGGGACAAAAAACGCCATAACTTATCATTCCCGCCCCGCGCCTTCGCGGGGGCAGGCTCTGCGCGGGAATGACTACATGCCGAGTTCTTTCTTGCATGAAAAAAAATCAGCGTGTCCTTAGCCAAGAAACTGCACGATTGCGTAGAAGATTACACCCACGATGCCGCCAATGATCGTGCCATTGATGCGGATAAATTGCAAGTCGCGGCCCACATTGCGCTCGATTTCATTGACCAAATATTCAGAATCCCAGGATTGCATGGTTGTAACGATGTGTCCTGGCACGATTTTGCGCATGTGGTCAATGGCGTACCAGGAAATGGTTTGTATGTACTGGTTGATGGTTCTTTGCCAAGTCACATTATTTTGCAAACGGTCACCCAGCACAGAAACATAGAGCATTAGGCGGGTGGCAAGCTGGGAATCGTCTTTTTTCAGATCGGAAGAAACCCAGTCGCGCAATATACGCACCATGGTGTGCGTAAAAAATTGCAGTGCCGGGTGGTCGGCCATACTTTTCTTCTGCTGTTTTATTTTGATGCGCGTTATGGGGTCGTGCAAAACCTGGTACAAAAAATGTTGTACTTCGCTTGCGTAGTGCATGCGCAAAGGGTGCTGGGGGTCAAGCAGCACTTTTTGCACTTCATCAAGAAGCGACTGCGTCATGTGCGAAACCAACGTATCAGCAATGTTATCGGTGTATTCGAGCTTATCGGTAAGCCAGATCATATTGGGATACTTTTCGCGCGCAGTTGCGATCATTTTTTCAGAAAACATAATACGCGCTTCGTCAGAAGCAATTTTTGAGGCTATTTTTTTTAAAACAGTATCCAATACGCTTTGCTGGCTCTGATCGCTTTTAAGCAATTCAAACAATTGCTCAAAAGCCGAAGTGGAATCCCAGTTTTTGAACTGGCGCTGTAGCATGATGTAAATCTGGCGCTCAACAATCACGACATCCATGGTTTCAAGCGAACTGATAGCCCAAGTCTGCAACTGGCTGGTAATTTTTCGCACATATCCCAGATTGCTTAACATCTGCCCCAGTTTTTGAGCCGGGTTGTAGGCGGTAATGCGCTGCATAAGCATGTTTTTGTCAAGAAACTTGTCTTGAATAAATTGCGCCAGCGTGTGGGCAATGCGCTTCTGATTGCGCGGGATGATGGCAGTATGGGTAATGGGCAAGCCCAACGGGTGGCGAAACAAGGCGGTTACGGCAAACCAGTCGGCCAGTGCGCCTACGGCAGCAGCTTCGCTAAAAGCACCAATCCAGCCCCATACACCTTGCCGCCCCATGAGGTGGCTGACCACAAGCAGTACCAGCGAAACAAACAGTGCCAAAAACGCAATAGCTTTCATGCGGCGCAGGGCGCGGGTTTTGCTGTCGGGGATTTCGGCAGCAAATTGCGCGGTTGCTGCAGACTCGGTTTGTTGCGCTGATGTTATAGGTTTTCTCTGTTTAGCAAGCATGGCAAATATCAGGATGAAACGATGACATTGCATACTAAAGCAAAATATGTGCCAATTATTGCAAAACGCAAACGAATTTATTAAAAACGCATATAAGCAGTAAATTCGATGTGGTTTTATGCGCGACAAATTGAAACAGACTCTTGGGATGCGCTGTTTTGCTCTTTGTGCAAGAGAAAGCGCAGAAAATCGTCATTTCCGTGCAGAGCCTGCGCGGAAATGACGAACTATGACAGTTTTATCCGAAACTGGAATAAATCTGCGCTTCCAAAGAATTATTTGCGGATGGACTTTTACTCGCCCGGTGTAAGCGTATAACCCAAGCCGCGCACGTTGCGAATCTGGATAGTGGAGTCTTTGAGCTTGCGGCGCAAGCGATGGATATATACCTCCAGCGCATTGGAGCCTGAAGCAGTCATGGCTGCAGCTTCTGCTGTATCGCCCTGCCAGACTGCAATAACGTCTTCGCGGCTAACGACCTGACTCGCACGCGAAACCAGAAGTGAGAGCAACGCCCATTCGCGCTGGGTAACTTCCAGCATCTCATCGCCCACCCACGCCAAAGGCAATTGCGGATCAAGCCGCAACAGCTTGCCGTTGCCCGCCGGAATTTGCAACGAGCCACCAAAAGCAGGCAAACGTGCACGCCGTAGCAAGGCCGTAATACGCGCCAACAGTTCCTGCATGTCAAAAGGCTTGGTGAGGTAATCATCTGCACCAGCGTTCAAGCCGCGTACACGATCATCAATACCGTCACGTGCGGTCAAAATCATGATGGGCATGGCACCAAAACGCTGGCGCGTCCATTTCAGCACCGTGATGCCGTCAACCATGGGCAAACCAAGATCAAGCACCATGGCATCAAAACGTTGTCGCTCCAAAATCTGCTGTGCTGCAATACCACCTTCAACCGAAGTAACGGTGTGCCCGCCTTGGGCAAGCTGTTCTGCCAGAGCTTCGCGCAACAAGGCATCATCTTCTACGATAAGTAAATTGGCCATAATGAATAATTCCGGGTAGCCGCAATCCAGACCTTCGGCACTGCGACTTGTTTTTTTGGGGTTAGGGTTTTATGAATGGCCCGTTGATGCCGAGCCATTCCGCTACATCTTTCATGCATGCCTTGCAGTGATTTTGCCCTATATCGATGATGATTTGACTTCAATCTACATGAACTGCAAGTGCGCATGACACATCGCAATAATCATACAGTAATTATTCATAGCTTTTTTAAATCTCATAATACTGCGCTGTTATTTTGGTCAGCAAAACCCGTTATATTGTTCGGTAACGTGCATGGTATACATGCCAAAAGGCAACTGGTGCATAGACAGAGGCCAGAAAGCCTTGCTTATGCACCAGTAAGATACCCGGCTCTGCCCTGTGGCGGGCGATTAACGAAAAACGATTGTTTTGTTGCCGTACAGCAAAACCCTGTCTTCAAGATGGTAGCGCAAGCCTCTGGCAAGAACAGTTTTTTCAATGTCTTTGCCTGATCGCACCAGATCATCGACTGTATCGGAGTGGTCGATACGGATAACGTCTTGCTCAATGATGGGGCCTTGATCCAGCTCGGTGGTGATGTAGTGGCATGTAGCGCCAATGAGTTTTACGCCGCGCTCCCATGCTTGGTGGTAGGGTTTTGCGCCGATAAAGCTGGGCAGGAACGAGTGGTGGATGTTGATGATTTGCCCTGCGTAGTCGTTACACATTTCGGGCGGCAAAACTTGCATGTAGCGCGCCAGCACCATGGTATCGCCACGTACTTCATCGTATATGCGGCGTATTTCTTCGTAGGCCGAGTCGCGGTTTTGCGGGGTGACGGGCACATGGTGGAATGGAATGCCGTGCCACTCGACGAAGCTTTTCCATGTGTCGTGGTTGGAGATGACGCAGGGGATTTCGATATCAAGCTCGCCAGATTTCCAGCGCGAGAGCAAGTCGTAGAGGCAGTGCTCTTGGCGGCTTACAAGAATAACCACGCGCTTCTTGATGGCCGAATCGGTGATTTTCCAGTCCAGTTGCATTTCTTCGGCCAGAGGGCGGAATCGCTCGCGAAACTCGGCCAGATGAAATGGCAGTGAATCGGCCTTGATGTTGATGCGCATGTAGTAGCGACAGCCGCTCATGCATTCGTCTGAGTAGTAATTTGATTCGAGAATAAAGCCCTGATGCGAGGCGATAAAACCTACAACCCGGGCAACAATGCCAACCTGATCGGGGCATGAGGCGGTAAGGGTGTAATGATGATGATGCTTGTTCATATTGAGTCTGATTTTCGTCCATGTAAATGTAGCAACTTACGCAATTACGGCTGGTTGTCTACTGTTGTTTACTCTGATCTGCTTGCCAGATACAGGTCGAGACCACCACAACGCCCGTGAACAGCCAGCGAAAGAAGCACAACGGCCTGTACTGTGCCGAGGCAGAAAGATAGCAGGTTTAGCGTTTCGCAGAAACCATGCAGCATAAAACCTGCACACACAAAAAGGCCAATCCTGCTGCCGCTTCAAGATCAAGAAGCGTCAGGCGTGCAGCTATCAGGCTCAAAGTTATGGCCAAGTGCAGCTTGCAAGGCCGCGACCCGCTCCTGATGCAACTGCTGACGAATGCGCTCGCCCACTGATTGAGCCTGCTCTGGCTGCTGCGCAACCTGCTGTGCAATGGCTCCTGCATCTATTTTTTGCAGCACCTGCAACTGTTGCAGCAGGCGCGGTTTTTGCGGGTAGTGCAAGTCTTGCATGCCCAGTCTGCCGCGTGCGTCGCACTCGCAGGCGAGCAGCGCTTGGGCAAAGCGCTCGGGCTGGCGAAATGCGTCGCAGCGCTCTAGCAGGCGCACGGTGGCGGCTGCGCCAAATTCTGTGCTGCTGTGGATGTTGCCGTGTTCACGCGCTACCAAGAGCGCCAAATCGCGGCATGGCGTGGGTACGCGCAGGCGCTCGCACAGGGGGCGCAGGAGTTTGACGCTGCGCTGCTCGTGCCCGATGTGGCGCGGCAGCATCTCGGGCGGCGTGTTGCCTTTGCCCAGGTCGTGCCCCAGGCAGGCAAAGCGCACGGGCAATGCGGTGTGCAGGTGGGCGGCTACGTCGAGCACGAGCAGCAGGTGTGCGCCGCTGTCTATTTCGGGGTGGTGTTCGGCGCTTTGGGGTACGCCAAACATGGCATCGACTTCGGGCAGTATGCGTGCCAGTGCGCCGCACTCGCGCAGTACGGTAATCATGCGCGAGGGGGTGGGCTGCATGAGCCCGCGGCTGATTTCTTGCCAGACGCGCTCGGGCACCAAGTGGTCTACTTCGCCTGCTGCCACCATTTGTTGCATCAATTGCATGGTTTCGGGCGCAATGCTGAAGTCGGCAAAGCGGGCGGCAAAGCGGGCTACGCGCAAGATGCGCACGGGGTCTTCGGCAAAGGCGGCGGTGACGTGGCGCAGGGTTTTGTTGTGCAGGTCACGCTGGCCGCCATAGGGGTCGTGCAGGGTGCCGCAGGGCGACTGGGCGATGGCGTTGATGGTGAGGTCGCGCCGCGCCAGGTCTTGCTCCAGGGTGACGTCGGGGGCGGCGTGTACGGCAAAGCCTTTGTAGCCGTGCGCGGTTTTGCGCTCGGTGCGGGCTAGCGCGTATTCTTCGTGGGTGGCAGGGTGCAAAAAGACGGGAAAGTCTTTGCCTACGGGCAAAAAGCCGTGTTCCTGCATGAGTTGCGGACTTGCGCCCACTACGACCCAGTCGTTGTCTTGCACAGGCAAGCCCAGCAGGGCATCACGCACTGCGCCGCCTACACGGTAGATGGCTGCGGGTGCTGGCAATTGCAGTGCGGCGATGGTTGGCGGGGCCGCTGCTGTGGCTGCTGTGGCTGCTGTAGCGGTGGCGGCGGTAGTGGCTGTGCGGGTGGTGTTCATGCGGTTTTGATGCGGAATACTTCTACGCCCACGCTTTCGCAGTCGGGGTAAACGTCCAATTTCTCGGTAGCCACGCGCACGGCGCGCACGGCAGGGTGTTGCAGCAGCAGGGCGGCCAAGTCATCGCACAGGGTTTCTTGCAGCCCGATGTGGCCTGCGGCTATGCGCTGCGCGATGGTGTTGCGGATGAAGTCGTAATCGAGCACCTCATGCAGCGCGTCGTGCTGCGGGGTAGATTGGCTCAAGGCAACGTACACATCGGCATTGATGCGCACCCGCTGCGGCGCGCGCTTTTCGCTTTCGTACACGCCTATGCCCATGCGCGTTTCGTAATTGCGCAAAAACAGGCGGCGGCAAGTAGCTGCTAGAGCTTCACTCCAATTGGCAGGTACAGGCGCAAATGCGGGTGTAAAGGACTCAGTCATGATTAATCAGGCAAACAATGGCGTTAGAGAGCAGCATCAGTCAATTGTGCTGTAATTTGCTGCGCAATTATGGCGGCGGTATATGTCAGGCAAGAAACAGACGAAAATCTCCATACCGTCCTTGCTCTGCACAACACAGCAAACCCGCGACAATTGCGCCATGCCTCACCACATTGCCCTGCCCCAACATCATTACAACGACCAGCACGAACTGGCCAGCCATATACGCCAAGCCATCATTCAGGCAGGCGGCTGGCTACCGTTTGACCGCTTTATGCAGCTTGCCCTGTACGCCCCCCATCTGGGCTACTACGCTCACGGCAGCGCCAAGCTGGGGCATTTGCCCAGCGACGGCAGCGACTTCGTAACCGCCCCCGAAATCAGCCCCCTGTTTGGGCAAACACTCGCCACGCAAGTGCAAGAAGCCCTGCAGCACACCCAAACTGACACCATCTGGGAATTTGGCGCAGGCAGTGGCGCACTGGCCGAACAAATTCTCGATACCCTTAGCACTCAAGGCACAACACTGCGCCAATATGCGATTGTGGACATCTCTGGCAGCCTGCGCCAGCGCCAGCAGCAAAAGCTGGCTCGCTTTGACGATGTAGTGCAGTGGCACACCCACCTGCCAGATGCCATGCATGGCGTAGTCCTTGGTAACGAAGTGCTTGATGCCATGCCTGTGCAACTGCTGCTGCGCCAGCAAGGTAACTGGTATGAGCGCGGCGTTGCCGTAAGCGAGCTGTCTGCCACACCCGGCAAGCATTTTGCTTTTGTCTGGCACGACCAGCCCACCGCCCTGCGCCCCCCTTATGAAGTGGCTGGCACGCACGACTACCTCACCGAAATTCACAGCCAAGCGCACGCCTTTATCCGCACCTTGGGCGAGCGGCTGCAACGCGGCGCGGCATTCTTTATCGACTATGGTTTTGGCGAAAGTGAGTACTACCACCCCCAGCGTCACATGGGCACCCTCATGTGCCACCAAGCCCACCGTGCCGACCCCGACCCCCTGCACGCCTTGGGCGACAAAGACATTACCGCACACATCAACTTCACCGACATCGCCGTAGCTGCACAAGACGCGGGGCTAGACCTGCTGGGCTACACCACGCAAGGCTGGTTTTTGCTCAACTGCGGCATAGCCAGCCACATGCAACAATCCACCCTGCCCCAACGCGCACTGGCGCAACGCCTGCTGCTGGAGCACGAAATGGGCGAACTATTCAAAGTCATCGGCCTATGCAAAGGCGCACCGTGGGCTGCCTGCGGCTTTGTGCAGGGCAGCCGTCTGCGGGCGCTGTAACCCAATAGCCCAATCGCAGTACAACACCACACCAAAAAAAACAGGCACAGGGTTTAAAACCTTTGCCTGTTTTCTATCTCTGCCATTGCCGCTTATGCAACAGCAGTTATCGTGAAGCTTTGCGGCTTAGAAAACGTATTTCACAGCCACATTGCCCGTTACGCCCTGGCGCTTGCCTGCATAACCCTGTATGCCCGCTTCAAAGCTCAGGCGCTTGTTGCTGGCTGGGCTGATTTTGATGCCCGCTTCCAGCACGCCTGTGTGCCCTTTGAGGCTGGGCGCGGCAATGGGTAGGCCGTGTACGCTGGCGTTGGCTTTGCCGTCAAATTCGTATTCCCACGCTGCGCCCAGTTTGAGGGTGGTGCTTTCGCTTAGCGGGTGGCTGTAGCGTGCGCCGAGTTTGCTGCGCTGGGAGTTGATGTCGTCGAAGGTGAAGACATCGCCAGCTATGGTGTGTTTGCCGCCGTTTTGGCGTGTCCAGAGGTATTTGCCATACATATCGAGTCGCCTGTGCCCAGGGGCATGAGGTAGCCCAGTCCAAGGTGTGCGCCGTAGTAGGCTTTGTTGATTTTGTAGTGGGTGGCTTTGCCTGATAGGGTGGCGTTGAATTCGTTTTCGAGTTTGCCTGCGCGTATGCTGCCTTCGGTGTAGAACTTGTTGCTGAAGTCTTGCCGTGCCAGTATGCCTGCGCCGTAGTAGCGGTTGTCGCCGCTGCCTTTTACATCACCATCTGCAAAGCTGTTGAAGCTGTCGTAGTTGCCCCAGCCGGCTTCAAAGAAGCCTGTGAGCAACAAATTACCGCTGCTGTTGGGCAGTTTGGCCGATGCGCCAGCCAACAGGTTGACGCCTTTTACGTCCACATGCGAACCGCTTTTGTAGCGGCTATTGCCTCCAGAAATCACGCTAAAGAGGTGTTTCTCGGTTTGGGCTGCTTCCAGTGCGTAGGCAATTCCAGTGTTGCTGAGCAGGTCTGCGCCTTGATTGACAAAGGCCAAGCCTCCCAAACGGCCTTCGGACAAGGACTTGGTTTGGGGGTTGGTTTCGACTTTGCTGACGGTGGCGTAGAGGTTATTGGGGTCGGTGCTCAGGTCAAAGCCGTAGCGCAGCGATACGCCTTGTATGCCTTTCATACCGCGGGTGTTGTTGACTGGTTTGGCATCTGCGGTAAGCCCAAGCTCTGCGTTAATCAGGGTGATGCGGTTGCCCGGTTGAAGTGCGGCTTTGCCACCCGTTACAGCTACACCGATATTGGCACCAGTGATGTCAGTAGGTGTCCCAAAGGCTTGGCCATCTAACGTTAGCACGGTATCGCCATTGGCAATGTTGTTGGGCAGGTAAAAGTGCAGGTTCTCAAAATTGGCAATGTCGCTAGCTGCGATGTCGCTGGTATGCATTTGCAGGGTATTGCCTGTTTTATGTAACAGTCCCCCCAAAATCACTGCATTGTTTAAAACAGATTTGCCACTGATGCTGACGGTATTGTTGGCTTCACCAGAAGTACCCGCACCAGCAAAAATCGCTGCTGTTACCGTGCTGTCTTGAATATTGATAGTGTTACCATTGGCAAATTCGCCTGCACCGCCGAAAACATACATTGCACGGCTACCGTTCTTGAGGGTCACCGTGTTGTTATGAGCTTCATTTTTAGAGCCTTCATTCATATTGTTGTTTTGCCCACCGTAAACATACATGGACTCACTGTTATCCAGTACAACGCTGTTATTGCTCGAGCTAGCATTATCCGCAAGGTGGCTATAGCCACCCATAACATACAATGCCACATTTCTGTTTGTGAGCGATACCGTATTCCAGTCTGATGAGCCACTCTGGCTATAGCTACCATAAACAACCACTGTATCAGGCGTTGCAGATCGGCTTTTGCTCGATATATCAACCGTGTTGTAGCTGGTTTCGCCAACACCCATACCGCCTGCGATGAATGTTCCATCCAAAACTGCTTCTTTAACGATCACAGTGTTTTTGCTGACTTTCTCCGTGCCATGCCAGCCACCAAAAATATTCCAAGGCGCAACACTGGTGCCAAGGCTGCCGACCGTAACGGTGTTATTGGCAGCGGTGCCAGTTGTGGGGGCAAGTACGTTTTGATGAGGTGAAGTTCCCACCAGCATCGTACTTTGCAACGCTGCGCCCGGGTAGGTAATGTTTTCTGCCTGTGCAGCACCGCAAAGCAGTGCGCTTGCCAATGCCAGTGCTAGCTGGCTGAATTTGTGTGTTTGTCGCATGATTTTCCTGGTGAGTATGTTTAGAGGATTTGTATTTTATTAATACAACCTCAATTTAACAATTGCGTCTAATAAGAAAAAAAGGCGTTATGAGAAATATTTCATAAAAAAAAGTAACAAACAATCCTTGGCGCAATATCAGGCAACAAGCCGGCTAGTCTTTCTAGCGTATGCCTGCCCGCAAAAAGCTCTGCACAAACTGGCGCTGGAAAATAAGGAAGGCAATCAATAGCGGGGCTGATGCAATCAGGGTGGCGGCGGTGATGATGGCCCAGTCTATGCCTTGGTCGGTGCCTGCAAATACGGCCAGCCCTACGGTAAGCGGGCGGGTTTCGACCGAGTTGGAGACGATGAGTGGCCACAGGAAGTTGTTCCAGTGGTGGCTGACTGATACGAGCGCGTAGGCGAGGTAGGTGGGTTTGGCCAGTGGCACGTAGACGCGCCAGAGTATGCCGAGCACGCCGCAGCCTTCGATGCGGGCGGCATCTTCCAGCTCTTTGGGTATGGTTTTGAAGGTTTGGCGCAGTAAAAATATGCCAAAGGCCGATGCGATGTAGGGCAGTGCCATGGCGGGGATGGTATCGACCAGCCCGAGCGCGTGGATGGTGCGGTAGTTTTCTACTACGAGCACGTCGGGCATGATCATGAGCTGGATGAGCACGAGTGCAAAGGCGATGTCGCGCCCTGGAAACTCGAAGCGGGCAAAGGCGTAGGCTGCCAGTGTGCCGAGCACCATTTGGCCTGCGAGCACGGTGGCTACGAGTACGCTGGTGTTGAGGAAGTATTTGGGAAATGGCGCGGCTGCCCATGCGGCACGAAAGTTATCGAGCGTAAGCGGTGCGCTTAGGCTGAAGCTGGCGGAGTATTCGCTGGGGTGAAATGCGGTCCAGATGGTGTAGAGCAAGGGCGCGAGCCAGCATATGCCTAGCGCCCAGGCGGCAATGGTGTTGAGGGTGAGGTCGAGCGTGATGGCGCTGCGCTTGGGGGCGCTGGCGGCGGGTGTGCTTGCTGCGGGCGAGAGGGCGGCGGGTGTGGTGGTGGGTGTGGTTGTGCTCATTGGTAATGCACCTTGCGTTCGAGCCAGAAGAATTTAACAAGCGCAACGATTGCCAGCATAACGAGCAAGACAACGGTTAGCGCGGCTGCGTAGCTCTGGTCCCAGAACTTGAAGCCGATTTCGTAGATGTAGTAAAGGAGCAAGGCGGTGGCGTTGTCGGGGCCGCCGCGTGTCATAACAAACAGGTGGTCTACCAGCCTGAAGGCGTTGATGATGGCGTTAATGAGCACAAAGAGCGTGGTGGGCATGAGCAGCGGGAAGGTGACGCGCCAAAATGCCTGCCAGCGGTTGGCGCCTTCAAGCTGCGCGGCTTCATTGAGCTCGGGCGGTATTTGCTGGAGGGCTGCGAGGTAGAAAATCATGAAAAAGCCCGCTTCTTTCCAGACGGTAACGAGCATGATTGCGCCCAAGGCTGTGTCGCTGCTGCCGAGCCAGTTTACCGAGGGCAGGCCAAACAGGCCGCGTATTTGGTCAAACAGGCCGTAGTCGGGGGTGTAGAAAAACAGCCAGATGTTGGCTACTGCAATCATGGGCAGCATGGTGGGGGTGAAATATGCCAGGCGCAGTATGGTGCGCCCTTTGATGCGGCCGTTTACCCATATCGCCATGACGAGTGCCAGCGCTATGGAGGGCACGATGGTGCCAGCGGCAAATATCAGGTTGTTTTTGAGTGCAATCCAGAAAATCGGGTCTGCCACCATGTCTTCATACATCAGCAGCCCGATAAAGCGGCTGGGGTTGTTGCCGCGCGGCGTGCTGTACAAGCTGTGCCAGAAGGTGGCTATGCCAGGGTAATGGGTGAATGCGACAAGCAGCACGGCTGCGGGCAGCAGCAGCAGCCAGCCGTGCAGCGCAGCCATGCGGCGGGCGCGGGTGGGTGTAGAAGGCGGAGAGCAGACGGGCGCGGTGGTCATGTGGTTTGCCTGTGGGGTGTCAGGGCGTTGGTGGATGGGGTGGTGAATCGTGGCTGGATTGCTTGAGCAGGAAACGTTAAGGAATGCGCTGATTTATGGCAGTTTCGTATCAAAAACGCTAATGCGCGTTATTGCCGCGCGGGTGGCAATCGAGTGCCGCAACAAATGCAGTTGTGGATTCCCGCCTGCGCGGGAATGACGGCTTTTTTTCGACTCTTTGGCTTTCGATTTTTCGCTTGTTTGCTGTGCGCAAATCAGAGCTTGCATAAAACAGAGCTTCCTTAAAAATCACAACTTGTGTAAATCAGCGCTGCTTTGCATGTGCGCTGTCTAAAGCAAAGCTTTTTTGCCACCTGCTGCCAAGCGTGTGTTGAGGGCGCTTGGCAGCAGGGGCACTGGGCGTGGCTACGCCTTAGGCTTTAGCGGTAGTTGCGCAAAATGCGGTCGGCTTCGCGTTGGGCATCTTGCATGGCTTTGGCTGGTGTTTTTGTGCCAGTCAGGGCTGCTTGAATGCCGTCGTTAAGCGCTTTGGTTACGCGCTGGTTTTCGTGGGTTGAAAGCTCGGCTACGGCGAATTTCAACTGGTCACGTGCCACGGTGGGGGCGGGGAAGTCGGCCAGATATTTCTTCATGGCAGGGGTGTTCCACGCTGCGGGCGTTACGGCTACATAGCCTGTGGAGATGGACCAGTCGGCAGCGCGCTCGGGCGTGGTCATCCACTGCACAAATTTAAGCGCAGCAGCACGCTCTTGCGGTGTGGCTTTTTTGAACATGTAGAAGTTGCCGCCGCCTGTGGGTGAGCCACGGCGCTTGTTTTCGGGCAGCATGGCTACGCCAAATTTAAAGCCCGCGTTGTTGCGGATGTTGGTCAGGTTGCCTGTGGTGGTGTAGATGATGGCGGCTTTGCGCTCAAAGAAGTCTTTGGGTGTGGTGCCCCATTCCACTACGCCTGGTGGGTGAATGCCGTGTTTACGCGACAAATCTACCCAGTACTGCAAGCTTTCAATGTTTTGTGGCTTGTCGAAATAGGTTTGGTTGCCAGCAGAGTTCATCAGCTCCACGCCATTTTGAATGGCAAAGGTTTGGTGCAGCCAGTAAGGAAAGCCTGAAGACGGAACTTGCACGCCCCATGTGGTGACGCGCCCGCTTGAGTCGCGCTGGGTGAGTTTTTTGCCGTACTCAACCATTTCTTTCCAGTTTTGCGGTGGGCGCTCGGGGTCGAGCCCCGCCTTGGCAAAAAGTTCTTTGTTCCAGTACATAACAACGGTTGAGCGCTGGAAAGGTATGCCCCAGGTTTTGCCGCCCGTTTGGCTGTTTTTCATAAAACCGGGGTAAAAGCCTTTCATCCATGCCTTGTCTTTGGCGCTGGTTGCTACTTCGTCAAACGGCACAATCGCGCCTTCGTCAATCAGCGAAAACATATCGGTCGATAGCAGCACGGCCAAGTGCGGCGCATCGCCACCCTTGTTGGCTGTGAGCACTTTGGTAATGCTGTCTTGGTAGCTGCCCGAGTAAACGGGTTTAACGCGGATATCGGGGTTTTCTTTGTTAAAAGCGGCTGCCATGTCGTCAATGGTTTTGGTAACGGGGCCGCCCACGGCTACGGGGTAGTAAAAAGTCAAATCTGTTGCAGCCAGTGCAGGCGCGGCGGCCAAGCCTGCTGCCAGACTTGCTGCCAAGCTCACGCGGCTTGCAAAACGCTTAACGCGGGTAGAAGACAAAATGCTCATACAGGGTTCTCCTGAGTGTGGTTAAAAACAAGGTAAAACGATTTAAAAAAGGTGGCAAAACTAAGCCACACAACCCAAAGCCCAATGCAAAACATCCGCACTGCGCCTTGGCAACTTGGGCGGGCTTGGCTGCACCCGCACAACTACTGCTTGCGCCAACTTCACACAATCGCCTTGCCGCTGGCGGCATCGAAGTAGTGCGCGTCTTCGCATTGCCAAACGAGCCCCACTTTGTCGCCCACGGCATAAGACACACGCCCAGGCAGGCGCACAATAACGTTGCCTTCTTGCTCCAGGCGGCAATTCAACAGGGACTCTGCGCCCAAATACTCAATACTTTGCAAGGTAGCCGCCAGCCCTTCTTGCACGCTGCCCAAACGAATATGCTCAGGCCGTATACCCAACTGCCGCCCTTCGTGCGTGGGCAACAAATTCATGGGCGGCGAGCCAATAAAGCCCGCTACAAACGTGTTGGCAGGCGACTCATACAGCTCGGCGGGCGTGCCCATTTGCTCGATATTGCCGCTGCGCATCAGCACCACCTTGTCAGCCATAGTCATGGCCTCGGTCTGGTCGTGCGTGACATAAACCATCGTCATGCCAAGGCGCTGCTGCAAGGCGCGGATATCGGCACGCATTTGCTGGCGCAACTGGGCATCCAAATTGGAAAGCGGCTCATCCATAAGGCAAACCGAAGCCTGCGCCACAATGGCACGCCCCAGCGCCACGCGCTGGCGCTGCCCGCCCGACATTTGCGCGGGGCGGCGATTGAGATACGCGCCAAGCCCAAGCAGCTCTGCCGCATCGGCCAGGCGGCGTGCGCGCTCGGGCGCTGGCACATTACGCACCTTCAAGCCAAACTCAATGTTTTCAGCCACAGTCAAATGCGGAAACAAGGCGTACGACTGAAACACCATCGCCACACCGCGCTGCGCTGGCGGCTGGTAGGTAACGTCGCGCTGGCCAATGTGGATGGTGCCCGCGTCAGGCATCTCAAGCCCTGCAATCAGGCGCAGCGTGGTTGATTTGCCGCAGCCCGAAGGCCCCAGCAACGCCACCAGCTCGCCATCTTCGGCCTGCAAGCTAATGCCATTGAGCGCCTGCATTGCACCCCAAGTCTTGACCACATCACGCAAAACAACTGAACCCATCATCACTCCCGCCATCGGCTGCAAAAGGCATCTGCAAAAGGAATCTGCAAGAGATACCCTGCTGAAAAAATGCGAATGCTACGCAGGCTGTGTTACGCGGTGTTGAAGGTTTTGTGGCGGTTTGATGTCACATTGATTAAAGCTGGCGCAAGTAAAGGGAATGCGGGGCAGAACTCTGGCGCTGCGGATACGGGGACAGGACGCAGAGGGCGCAAAAGTTGCGCAGAAGGCGCAGAAGGAATACCAAAAGGGGTTTGGTTTGGGGCAGGAGCTTGTGCCACCGATAACAAAGCACAGGCGCAAGCCAGAAAGCGCAAACCCTCCTCCGTCATTCCCGCGCAGGCGGGAATCCACGACTGCGCTTCTTATTACGATGGATTCCCGCCTGCCCGGGAATGACGCATTTTTGAGCTTGCTCTTGCATGCCGAGCAAATCAGCGCTTGCCTTGCGGCAAGTCAATGCTGCCGCGTGCGGAGGCTTGCCAGCCAATACGCAACAAGCAACAGCAATCAATAATCCAGCCGCCCGGGCTGAATGGCTTGCAAAATGGTGGTGGCGATTTCTTCAATCGACTTCGTTGTGGTTGAGAGCCAACGCACGCCGGCACGCCGCATCATGGCTTCGGCTTCGGCCACTTCGTAGCGGCAGTTGGCTAAATCGGCATATTTGGAATTGGGGCGGCGCTCTGCGCGAATCTCGCTCAAGCGCTCAGGACGAATGCTCAGGCCAAACAGCTTTTTCTGGTGCGGCAGCAAAGCGGCGGGCAACTGCTGGCGCTCAAAATCATCGGGAACCAGCGGGTAGTTAGATACTTTCAAGCCGTATTGCATGGCCAGATACAGCGAAGTAGGCGTTTTACCACTGCGGCTGACACCAACCAAAATAATGTCTGCGCTGTTTAAATCCTGAATGGTTTGCCCGTCATCGTGCGCCAGACTGAAGTTGATGGCCTCAATGCGGTTGTTATAGGCTTTGCTTTTGCTGATATCTGAAAAGCGCCCCACGCGGTGGTTGGATGTAGCACCCAGCTCTTGCTCCAGCGGCGCAACAAAGGTAGCTATCGTATCAAACACCAGCGCCTGCGCCTGCTCATGCACAATGCGCGCAGCTTCGGGGTTGACCAGCGTGGTAAACACTATCGGGCGGCCAGCCTCGCAATGGGCGCTGTCGTTAATTTGCGCTACCGCCTGCAGCGCTTTTTCAGCGTCTGAGACAAACGGCAAACGCACACGCCGAAACGACAGGGCAAACTGCGCCAGTATGGAGTTGCCAAAAGTTTCGGCAGTAATGCCTGTGCCGTCAGAAACAAAAAAAACCGTGCGTTGGGTAGTTTGTGGCATATTCAATCAGGTAAAAAGACTGTATCTACTGCAGTGTAGAACATATACGGCAAAAACAAAGCCCCCTCTTGCGCGAATGTTGTGTGCAAAAAAATGGTTATTAGCCCCTAGCCTGCCATACAATCTGCGCAAGTTCCCATGCATGGCTACCAGCATTACAACCAATAAACAAGACATGCATAACACCAGTTTTTAACTTTGGAGCATATCCCATGACAACCTTGTTCAACCCGACCGATCTGGTCGTACCTTTCGAAAAACTACGCATGACCGACGTAGACAGCGTTGGCGGCAAAAACGCCAGCCTGGGCGAAATGATTTCGCAACTGCCCCAAGGCGTGCGCGTGCCCACAGGCTTTGCTACCACTGCCCACGCTTTCCGCCAGTTTTTACAGCATGACGGTCTGCAAGCCAAAATCAACGCCAAGCTCGACGCACTCGATGCCGACGACGTCAATGCGCTAGCCGCCTGCGGTGCCGAAATCCGCGCACTGGTTGAAGCGCAACCCTTCCCCGCCGACCTTGAAGCCGCCATTCGCGCGGCTTTTGAGACTTTAAGCGGCGGCAACACGCAAGCCAGCTTTGCCGTGCGTTCGTCTGCCACGGCCGAAGACTTGCCCGATGCCTCATTCGCTGGCCAGCAAGAAACCTTCTTGAACGTAGTAGGCATTGAGGCCGTGCTGCACAAAATGAAAGAAGTCTTTGCCAGCCTGTACAACGACCGCGCCATTAGCTACCGCGTACACAAAGGCTTTGCCCACGCCGACGTTGCCTTGAGCGCAGGCGTGCAACGCATGGTGCGCTCCGACACTGGCGCCGCTGGCGTGATGTTCACCATGGACACTGAAAGCGGCTTTCGTGATGTAGTCTTCATCACCAGCAGCTACGGCTTGGGCGAAACCGTGGTGCAAGGCGCTGTAAACCCCGATGAGTTCTATATCCACAAACCCATGCTCGAAGCAGGCAAACAAGCCCTGATTCGCCGCAACCTGGGCAGCAAACTCATCCAAATGGTGTTTGCCTCTGCTGAAGAAAAAGCACAGACTGGCCAACTCGTCAAAACCGTAGACGTTGCCCCCGAACTGCGCAACCGCTACTCCCTCACTGACGAAGACGTACACGCCTTGGCACGCTACGCTCAGGTCATCGAAAAACACTACGGCTGCCCCATGGATATTGAATGGGGTAAAGACGGCACCGACGGCCAGCTCTACATTCTGCAAGCGCGTCCTGAAACCGTTAAAAGCCAGGCCGAAGGCAAAGTCGAGCACCGCTACAGACTCAAAGGCAGCAGCACTGTTCTGGCCGAAGGCCGCGCCATCGGGCAAAAAATCGGAACCGGTCCCGTGCGACTGGTCAATGACATCAGCCTGATGGACACTGTGCAAGCTGGCGACGTACTCGTAACCGACATGACCGACCCCAACTGGGAGCCCGTCATGAAACGCGCCTCTGCTATCGTTACCAACCGTGGCGGACGCACCTGCCACGCCGCCATCATTGCGCGTGAACTGGGCATACCCGCCGTAGTCGGCTGCGGCAACGCCACCGAGACCCTTAAAACCGGTACGCTCGTTACCGTAAGCTGCGCCGAAGGCGACACAGGCCATGTGTACGATGGCCTGCTCGAAACCGAGATCACCGAAGTGCAGCGCGGCGCCATGCCCGAAATCTCCACCAAAATCATGATGAACGTGGGCAACCCGCAACTGGCCTTTGATTTCTGCCAACTGCCCAACGCAGGCGTAGGCTTGGCGCGGCTTGAATTCATCATCAACAACAACATTGGAGTACACCCCAAAGCCATTTTGGACTACCCCAACATCGACTCCGACCTGAAAAAAGCCGTAGAAAGCGTAGCCCGTGGCCACGCCTCGCCCCGCGCCTTTTATGTCGATAAAGTCACCGAAGGCGTAGCCACCATTGCCGCGGCCTTCTGGCCCAAGCCCGTTATCGTGCGCATGAGCGACTTCAAGAGCAACGAGTACCGCAAACTCATCGGCGGCAGCCGCTACGAGCCAGAAGAAGAAAACCCCATGCTGGGCTTCCGTGGTGCAGCACGTTATATCAGCGCAGACTTTGCCGAAGCCTTTGCCATGGAGTGCGAAGCCTTGAAACGTGTTCGCAACGACATGGGGCTGACCAACGTCGAAATCATGATCCCCTTTGTACGTACACTGGCTCAGGCGGCCAAGGTCAGCGAACTGCTGGCAAAACACGGCTTGAAACGTGGTGACTGTGCAGCGCCCGATGGTAGCGGCGGCCTGCGCCTGATCATGATGTGCGAAATCCCCAGCAACGCCATCCTTGCTGACGAATTTCTGCAATACTTTGACGGCTTTAGCATCGGCTCCAACGACCTGACCCAGCTCACGCTCGGCCTGGACCGCGACAGTGGCATGGAGTTGCTCGCCGCCGACTTTGACGAACGCGACCCGGCCGTTAAAGCCTTGCTGTCACGCGCCATTGCAGCCTGCAAGGCACAAGGCAAATACATCGGCATCTGCGGCCAAGGGCCCAGCGATCATCCTGACTTTGCCAAGTGGCTGTCACAAGAAGGCATCAGCTCTATTTCGCTCAACCCTGACACCGTGATTGCCACATGGCAAGAGCTGGCTAAAGGTTAAGAAACCTTCCACTGCTTAACCAACAAAAAACGGGTGCATCTTGCGCCCGTTTTTTGTTCGTCTCCAGAAAAACGAAAACTATTGCTGCAAATCCATACACAAATACTGCGCCCCCTGCCCGTAGGTATTGAGCCTGTCTGCCAGCGGCTGCGTCAAGGCAACTGGCTCAAAACCAAAGCGCTTCCAGTAAGAAGCTGAGCCCTGTATCGCAATCAGGCAGGCTCGGTGCAGGCCAGAGGCATGCAGCGCTTGCATAAACGCATCAACCAGCATTTGACCTACGCCCGCACCTCTGCCTGCCGGGGCTATTGCAAGGTCGTGCAAATACAGACAGTCTGGCACAGCGGGTAATTGGCAGCTTTGCGCATTCAAAGTGGGCGGGTTGGCAAATTCCCACGGTATGGAGAGCAGGTAGCCCACAATCTGCCCATTGAGCAAAGCGACAAAGCACGTTGTAGGTGAAGCGGTGAGCTTGGCCAGTAACGATGTGTGGGTTTCGGGCACTATTTCTGTATAGCAAACTGCCTGTATGGCAAGGATTGCCTCAATATCGACCTGATGTGCCGTGCGGACTTGCAAATCATCCAGCATATGCAGTTTTACATGGGACCAGATGGGTTGCTGCACAACTCTGCGGCAGTATGCACATATATCTTGCCACCTTTAGGCGCACCTACAGCAGCGCTGGGGTTGGACAGCAGTGCTGCTGCGTAATCTCCCCGATACAATTTTTGCCCCTGATGCGACAGATTGGACTGGGCATCAACATGGATGGTGCCACCCATATCTGCCCACAACTTGCAAAAGCCATAATCTTCAGACAGATAGCGGCGCGTGAGCGGATGCACCATGACATCAAAAAAACGGTAATGCAGCCCTTGATCCTCAACTCCGGCGCTATCAGGCACATATTGCAATTCGGGGTAATGCGCCATCATGCGCGTAAACACTTCACGCCGAATACACATAAAGCCAGTTGGCGCTTCGGTGACCTGGAAAAAGCCATCGGCATCGACATGCAAATGCACTTCGTTTTGCGCATTGCCAACGGTATTGACAGTGTAGCGTGTGTACTTTGCCTCGAACTGCTCCTTGCTCATGCCTGCAGGAAGACCTTCTTCGGGCCAGATTTCGCGTTTGAGCGGGTAAACACCTGCTGCAATATCGTGCCCCGACTGCAGCAGGCGCGTAGCGGCCTCAACAGAAAAGCCGATATCGGCATCAATCCAGAACAAATGCGTCCACTGCGGATTTTGTAAAAACGTTGCTACACAGTTATTGCGTGCACGAGTAATCAGACTTTCACCTGCATGCGCCAGTAATTGCACCGACATATTGATCTGGTGCGCATGGCTGATGAAATTGAACATGCTCAGCACATAATTCTGAAAGTATTTGCCATCGTGGCTGGGCGAGACGATCAAAGGCTTAAAGCCCTGTAGTGCAGATGAATCAAGCATGGGTTGTTTACAAACTATGAAAGCAGCTTACACAGCTACAACAAAACTCTCTCACAATACACGCAATCTGGCCAATTATCTGACACAGTGCCAATAAACCTCAGTTTTATTACTGATGGACGGGCGCCCACGGCACCCTGCCATCAGGCCTTGCAACCTTTCTTATAACTGCTGCGCCACCCAGCCCTGTACGCTAGCTAGTGCTGCATCAAGCCCCGCAGGGTTGGTGCCGCCAGCCATGGCCATATCTGGCTTGCCGCCACCTTTGCCGCCGACTTGTTGGGCAACAAAATTGACCAGTTCGCCAGCCTTGATTTTGCCAATGCTGTCTTTGCTAACGCCTGCAGCGAGCTGCACCTTGTCGCCATCTACGGTAGCCAGCACAATGGCGGCGGTTTTGAGCTTGTCTTTGAGTTTATCGAGCGTTTCACGCAGGGTTTTAGCGTCTGCGCCGTCTAGCCTTGCAGCCAACACTTTGATGCCTTGCACATCTGCGGCCTGTTGCACCAGTTCGTCGCCTTGCGAAGAAGCCAGTTTGCCTTTAAGGGCTGCAATTTCTTTTTCCAGTTCTTTCATCTGGCTGTGCAACTGCCCAATGCGCTCGGGCATTTCGGCGGGCGTAGAGCGTAAGGCAGAAGCGGTTTGCTCTACCGTGCCTTCGAGTTGCTGCAAGTAGGCCAGTGCGCTGTTGCCAGTGATGGCTTCAACGCGCCGTATGCCTGAAGATACGCCGCCTTCGGCCAAGATTTTAAACAGGCCAATGTCGCCCGTGCGTCGCACATGGGTGCCGCCGCACAGCTCAACCGAGCTGCCGATGTTGAGCACGCGCACTACGTCGCCGTATTTTTCCCCAAACAGCATCATGGCGCCTGTAGCGCGGGCTGCTTCCATGTCCATGAGTTGCGCTTGGGTGCGGGAGTTTTGCAGGATTTCGGCATTGACCTGCTCTTCGATCTGCCGGATTTGCGCCGCAGTAACCGGTGCATTGTGGGTAAAGTCAAAGCGGGTGCGCTCGGGCGTGACGAGTGAGCCTTTTTGCTGCACATGAGCACCCAGCACGTCGCGCAGAGCTTTGTGCATGAGGTGGGTAACGCTGTGGTTGCGTGTGGTGGCGCTGCGCGTGGTGGGCGTGACGTGGGCGCTGGTGCGGTCGCCTACGCGCAGTGTGCCTTGCTTGAGTGTGCCGTGGTGGCCGTAAACATCGGCCTTGATTTTTTGGGTGTCTGCCACGGCGAAGGCTACGCTGGCATGGGGCAGGCCGTTGGCAGCGATCGCGAGGGGGGCGGCTTGGCTGCATCCGCACCCGCAGCTGCTGGTTTGTGCGGCAGGGGCTTGGCAATCTACACAAATCCAGCCCTGGTCGCCCACTTGCCCGCCGCTTTCGGCGTAAAAGGGTGTGGTGTCCAACACGACTACGCCATCTTGCCCCGCTTGCAGTTGCTGCACGGGTTCGCCATTGGCGTAGAGTGCCACCACTTGGGCGGTGGCTTCTTGCAGGTGCTCGTAGCCTGTAAAGATATTGGCTGCGCCTTCGTAATCGAGCAGCTTGTCCATTTTGAATTTGCCTGCGGCGCGAGCGGTGTCTTTTTGCTGCTGCATGGCGGCATCAAAGCCTGCTTCATCAACTGCAATACCGCGCTCGCGGCATACGTCTTGCGTAAGGTCTAGCGGAAAGCCGTAGGTGTCGTGCAGCTTGAATGCCAGCTCGCCCGAGAGTTGCTGTGCGTTGGCTTGGGCGTTGGGTTGCGCCTGCTGCATATCGGCAAAGGCGGCTTCAAGCAGTGCTATGCCGTGCTCCAGTGTTTCAACAAAGCGCTCTTCTTCCATTTGCAAGGCTTCGGTGATTTGCACCTGTTGCTCGCGCAGACGCGGGTAGGCATCGCCCATCAAGGCCACCAAATCGGCTACAAGTTTGTGGAAGAAGGGCTTTTTCTGCCCGAGTTTGTAGCCGTGGCGGATGGCGCGGCGGATGATGCGGCGCTGCACATAGCTGCGGCCTTCGGCACCCGGCAGCACGCCATCGCTGGCCAAAAACGCGGTGGCGCGGATGTGGTCGGCAATGACTTTGAGTGAGGGGTGATTCAGGTCTGTGCAGCCTGTTTCGCGTGAGGCAGCTTTGATGAGTGCGGCAAACAGGTCGATTTCGTAGTTGCTGTGCACATGCTGCAAAATAGCAGCCAGTCGCTCAAGCCCCATGCCTGTATCTACGCAGGGTGCGGGCAGCTTGGTCAGGCTGCCATCGGCGTGCATTTCATACTGCATGAACACGTGGTTCCAGATTTCGATGTAGCGGTCGCCATCTTCATCAGGGCTGCCTGGGGGGCCGCCTGCAATGTGCGGGCCGTGGTCGTAGAAAATTTCGCTGCACGGGCCGCACGGGCCCGTATCGGCCATCATCCAGAAGTTGTCACTCTTGTAAGCTCCGCCTTTATTGTCACCAATGCGAATGATGCGCTCGGCTGGCAGGCCGATGACGTTGAGCCAGATGTCGTAGGCTTCGTCGTCGTCTTTGTATACGGTGGCTGTCAGGCGCTCGGGCGGCAGGCCGTAGACTTGGGTGAGCAGCTCCCAGCCCCATTCAATGCTTTCTTTTTTGAAGTAGTCGCCAAAGCTCCAGTTGCCCATCATCTCGAAAAAAGTATGGTGGCGCGCGGTGTAGCCTACGTTTTCAAGGTCGTTGTGCTTGCCGCCTGCACGCAAGCACGCTTGCACGCTGGCTGCGCGCACATAGGGGCGCTTGTCTGTGCCCAAAAACACGTCTTTGAACTGCACCATGCCGCTGTTGGTAAACATCAGCGTGGGGTCGTTATTGGGAACCAGCGGGCTGCTGGGCACTACGGTGTGACCTTTGCTGGCAAAAAAGTCCAGAAAGCTCTGGCGAATTTCAGCAACGGATGCGGGCGGTTTGGACATGAAAAAAAGCCTGTAGAAAAAGACGTAAAAGCAAAAAAGCTAAAGAAATGCCATAAAAACAAACGCTGCCATCAAGCGGCAGCAGGCATGCATATACGCGCATTATAAATTTTGGCAGCGAACATTACATCATGCAGCAAAGCAACACAAGCCGCGCCGCCATAATAGCTTTTGGCACAGAAAAATACTCCGATGACTACCCCAACCAACCCCTTAGCCCTCATTCAAGACAAAAGCCTGCTCAAAACCGCAGGCTATATCAACGGCCAATGGCGCACCAGCACCGCACAGCTTGCCGTTACTGACCCCGCCACAGGCCACACCATTGCCCAGGTAGCCGACTTGGGCTGTGCAGATACCGAGCAAGCCATTGCCGCCGCGCAACAGGCACTGGCTGGCTGGAGCAGCACCAGCGCCAAGCAGCGCAGCGCCATTCTGCGGCGCTGGTTTGATTTGCTGCAAGCCCACAGCGCAGACCTGGCGCGCATCATGACAGCCGAGCAAGGCAAGCCGCAAGCCGAGGCGCTGGGCGAAGTCAGCTACGCAGCCAGTTTTGTAGAGTGGTATGCAGAAGAAGCCAAGCGCATTGAAGGCGAAATACTGCCCAGCTTTAACACCAACCGCCGCCACCTTGTACTGCGCCAGCCTATAGGCGTGTGCGCAGCCATTACGCCGTGGAATTTCCCACTCGCCATGGTTACCCGCAAAGTAGCCCCCGCGCTGGCAGCAGGCTGCACGGTAGTCATCAAGCCGTCTGAACTCACACCACTTTGCGCACTCGCTGCGGCGGAGCTGGCACACCGCGCTGGCGTGCCAGCTGGCGTGCTCAACGTCATCCCCACCAGCCACAGCGCCGCCGTTGGGCAAACACTGTGCGCAAGCCCCACCGTGCGCCACCTGAGCTTTACGGGCTCTACCGAAGTGGGGCGCATTTTGATGGCGCAATGCGCCCCCACGCTGAAAAAACTCGCGCTTGAACTTGGCGGCAACGCACCCTTTATCGTCTTTGACGATGCCGACCTTGACAGCGCCGTGCAAGGCGCAATGCACAGCAAATTCCGCAACGCGGGGCAAACCTGCGTCTGCGCCAACCGCTTTTACGCGCAAGCTGGCATTTACGATGCCTTTGTTGCCAAGCTAGGCGAGAAAATGCGCTCTTTGCAAGTTGGCAATGGCTTTGATGCCAACACCACCCAAGGCCCACTCATCGACAATGCTGCTCTGCAAAAAGTACAGGCACATGTAGCTGATGCCGTAGCCCTTGGCGGGCGCATTGCTGCTGGCGGGCAAGCCCTGCATGGGCAATTCTTTGCGCCCACACTCATCGCCAATGCCAACCCCAACATGCTCTGCGCCCGCGAAGAAACCTTTGCCCCTTTAGCCCCCGTATTTCGCTTCGAGACCGAAGCGCAAGCCATAGCCGCTGCCAACGCCACCCCCTACGGGCTAGCCAGCTACATCTACAGCCGCGACATAGCGCGCATCATCCGTGTCAGCGAATCGCTCGAATACGGCATGGTGGGCGTAAACGTAGGGCAGTTTGGCAGCGAAAACACGCCTTTTGGCGGCATCAAGCAATCGGGCATGGGACGCGAAGGCGCTCGCCACGGCTTGCAAGAGTATCTGGAAATGAAGTTGCTCGTGCTGGGTGATATTGCTGACAAAGCTGCACATCGTTCCTGACGTTCATGCAAAATACACACAAAGCGCATATCCGTCCCATACAATAATCTCTTTCAGTTTCAACAGGCGGCGCACCAATGCCGCCTGAGCATTTTTTGCGGAGCAATTTCCATGTCTCAAGCCACTGCACCCACCGCCCCCCATTCGCCCCACGTGATGAACACTTACGGCCGATTGCCGATTGCGCTGTCACATGGCAATGGTTGCCGTGTTTGGGACGTAAACGGCAAATGCTATCTTGACGCTCTCGGTGGCATCGCTGTCAACACACTGGGACATGCCCACCCAAAACTGGTGCCCGCCTTGCAAGAGCAAATCGGCAAGCTGATACACACCTCCAACTACTACCACGTGCCCTTGCAAGAGCAGCTTGCCGCCAAGCTGGTTGCGCTCTCGGGCATGAGCAATGTGTTTTTCTGCAACTCGGGCCTTGAAGCCAACGAAGCTGCACTCAAGCTGGCACGCAAATTCGGCCACGACAAAGGCATTGAGCGCCCCGAAGTCGTCGTATTTGAGCAAGCCTTTCATGGACGCAGCATTGCCACATTAAGCGCCACGGCCAACCCGAAAATCCAGGCTGGCTTTGGTCCGTTGGTTGAGGGCTTTATCCGCGTGCCACGCAACGATATTGCCGCCCTGCAACGCGCTACCGAAGGCAACCCCAACGTTGTTGCCGTGTTTCTCGAAACCATTCAGGGCGAAGGCGGCGTGCACGCCATGCAAGAGCAATACCTGCGCGAGCTGCGCGCCTTGTGCGACCAGCGCGACTGGCTGCTCATGGCCGACGAAGTGCAATGCGGCATCGGGCGTACGGGCAAATGGTTTGCCCACCAATGGGCTGGCATCGTGCCTGACGTGATGCCGCTGGCCAAAGGGCTGGGCTCGGGCGTACCCATTGGCGCAGTGGTAGCCGGCCCCAAAGCCGCTACCATCTTCCAGCCGGGCAACCACGGCACCACCTTTGGCGGCAACCCGCTGGCCATGCGTGCAGGCGTAGAAACACTGCGCATCATGGAAGAAGATGGCCTGCTGGCCAACGCCGCACAGGTTGGTGCACACCTGAAAACCGCATTCCAGCAAGCCTTCGCCAACATGCCCGAAGTGGTAGAAATACGCGGCCAAGGCCTGATGCTGGGCATTGAGCTAGATCGCCCCTGCGGTGCTCTGCTGGCTATGGGCGCAGAGCGCGGCCTGCTTTTCAGTGTTACCGCCGAGCGCGTTATCAGGCTGGTGCCGCCCCTTATCCTCACGCAAGCCGAGGCCGACGAAATCGTCAGCATACTGGCTGCACTGGTAAAAGACTTTCTGGCTGACACGAGCGCCTGATTGCAAACACAAGATTGCAATTAGTTCCTAAGGCCTATCCGCTACAAATTACCCTCTACCCGCCATGACCACCACCATCAAACACTACCTGCAATTCAACGACCTCACTGCCGACGAATACAGCTACATCCTGCAACGCGCTGCTTTTATCAAAGCCAAATTCAAGGCGTTTGAAAAATACCAGCCCTTCGCCGACCCCGATCGCACACTGGCCATGATTTTCGAGAAAGCCAGCACCCGCACCCGTGTCAGTTTTGAAGCCGGCATGTACCAGATGGGTGGCAGCGTGGTTCACCTCACTACAGGTGACAGCCAGTTGGGACGCTCTGAACCCATTGAAGATACAGCCCGCGTTATCAGCCGCATGGTCGATATGGTGATGATTCGCACCTTTGAGCAAACCAAGATCGAACGTTTTGCCAAAAATTCGCGCGTGCCCGTTATCAACGGCCTGACCAACGAATACCACCCTTGCCAGATACTGGCCGATATCTTCACCTACACCGAGCACCGTGGCAGCATTCGCAGCAAAACCGTCGCATGGGTAGGTGACGGCAACAACATGGCCAATACCTGGCTGCAAGCTGCACAACTGCTGGACTTTACCCTACATGTCAGCGCCCCCAATGGCTACTGCATTGACCGAAATATTGCTGGTGTTGATGTTGGCGCCGGGCACGTTAAATTCTTTGACGATCCGCACCAAGCCTGTGTTGGTGCGGATCTGGTTACCACCGATGTCTGGACCAGCATGGGCTACGAGGCTGAAAACGAAGCCCGCCGCACCGCTTTTGCCAACTGGTGCGTAGATGCCAGCATGATGGCCAAAGCCAAGCCAGACGCCCTGTTTATGCACTGCCTGCCTGCACACCGTGGCGAAGAAGTTACCGCCGACGTGCTTGAAGGCCCCCAGTCCGTAGTCTGGGACGAAGCCGAAAACCGCATGCATGCGCAAAAAGCCCTTATGGAATACCTGCTGCTGGGTCGCCTTGCGTAAATAGCGCTATTGCTATGTTTTGCCGCTAAATGGCAGATTTTCAGGCTATTTTTTACTTTTTTGTGCTGCCTCTGCCATTGCCAGCATGGCATGGATAGCTGCCACTACCAGCGTTGAGCCACCCTTGCGCCCATGGATGCTGATCCAGGGAACTTCTGTCACTGTTTCTAGCAACTCCTTGCTTTCTGCTGCCGACACAAAGCCCACGGGCATACCCACAA
This sequence comes from uncultured Allobrachymonas sp., assembly GCA_964618495.1. GTDB lineage: Bacteria > Pseudomonadota > Gammaproteobacteria > Burkholderiales > Burkholderiaceae_C > Brachymonas. The sequence goes on from CAZUBE010000003.1 coordinate 68,986, forward strand.
GCAGTGCCGGACGTGCGTTTTCTTCACGCACCAGACGTATCAGTTCCAGCAAGGCTGTAGGCGCATTGCCTATTCCCACAATCGCCCCTTCGAGCATACCCAGCCTATGTGCCTTACGCATGGCCTGCACTGCGCGGGTAGTTGATTGTGCATGTGCCGCCTCAATCACATCCGCATCGCTGATGTAATGGTGCGTACTCATACCAAAATGAGCCAGCCGTGGCTTCGATAAGCCCACGCAAATCATCTCCACATCTGCCACTATGCGTGAAGCGCCACCAAGTATGGCCTGCACACCCGCCTGCACAGCTTGCGGGTGAAAGCGAGTTAGGCCATTAAAGTCAAAGTCGGCATTGGCATGAATCATACGGCGCACAATCGGCCATTGCTCTGGCGTGTAGCTGTGCGTGCCTACCTCTTGGTCGATAATGGCAAAGCTATCATGCTCAATGGCGCGGCCAGCCTCAGTAAGCTGCTCGGTAATGGTGTTGTTGTAATTCATGAAAATGCCTTGAACAATCTACGACTAACACAATAATTGTTGTTTGCCTTGTTTTTCTAGCAGCTTATTCAGCCAAAGCCAGTTCTGCATTTTTTTCCAGCAACTGGTAAATTTCAGGCTCAAATCCAAAGTAACTGCTTTGTGCAAAACGGATTTGCGGATATTGATGCTGCAAATGCTGCATTTGTCGCCCAATGCGCTGCATCAAAACACCGTTAAACAGGTAGTAGGGCAACACCAAAATCTGCATCATACCCAGTTGCACCTGCCGCTGTACCACGCGCTCCAGCCTCGGGAAAGTAACCCCCGTAAAGGCCACATCTACCAACTCATGCTCGCCTATTTCAAACAGCCAGCGTGCCATTTTGGCGACATCTCCATTGGCAATCCTGTCACTGGAGCCGCGTCCCAGCAGTACCACCCCTGTATTGCGCGGGTCGGGCATATCAAGCGTCTGCATGGCCTGCTGCAGCCTGCGACGCAATACGGCAAACACCTCATCACACGCGCCCAAAGCAGATGCACAGATAAACTGCACCTGCGGATATTGTTTCTGCGCTGCTGCTACAGCCTGTGGTATATCTTCTTTCACATGGCTGGCCGCGTTAAGAATCAGCGGCAAAACAACCACCTTCGCTTTTTCTGCAGTGGCCTGTATGGCATGTCGTGCTGCATTGGTCAGACCATCGGACAACAGCACTTCTGCAAATTCGATAAAGCAGACTTCAATATGCCACTGCGGCTGCTGCAGCCGCCATTGAGCAACAAACTGCTCAATTTCAGCATTACCCTCTGGTTCACGTGAGCCATGACCAACCACAAGCAAAGTCACACTCATACTGCATCCCCTTTGCTTGGTGTCGTCTCAGACGTTCCTTTAGACACTTTTGCAGCAGGTGTCGGTAACGAATCGGCATTTCCGCGCCTAAAACGGTGCGTGAAACTGGCGTCGTACAGCCTCGACTTTGTCAGGCTAGGCCATTGGCGCGCTCCCAAGGTGGGGCTGGCAATAATCATGGCCTGACTCACCACGCCCGCAGCTCGACATACATCTTTAATGGTGGCAAGCGTACCGCGTAAAACCTGCTCCTCTCCCGGCCAACTTGCCTTGTGTACCACCAATATGGATGCATCCTCAGCCCAGCCTGCGGCGCGCAAATCGGCCTGCACCGTGTGTAGCAACGTAATCGACAGATAAATACACAAAGTGCAGTGGTGTGAAGCCAGTTCTCGCAGGCTTTCTCCAACTGGCATTGGAGTGCGCCCAGCCACGCGGGTAAAGATAACTGTTTGCGTAACTTCCGGCAATGTCAGGCTCTCTACCGCCGCCGCTGCAGATGCCATGCCCGACGTAACACCTGGCACAACCCGTACCGGCACACCTGCAGCATCTAGCGGCTGCACCATTTCAATCAATGCACCATACAGTGAAGGATCGCCCGTTTGCAACCGAATTACCGTTTCATGGCTGTTTGCGCGTTCAATCAGCCAATCGCAAATCTGCTCCAGCGTCATGTCTTTGCTATCCACAACTTCGCAACCAGCTCCAGCCCACCGCGTAGCGGCTTTACTTACCAGCGAGCCCGCATACAAAATTGCACCCGCCTTTTCAATCAAGGCTTTGGCTTTGATAGTCAGCAAATCCGGGTCACCTGGCCCCGCCCCCACAAACCAAACCGTACCAGCCATAAACTTCTTTTCAGTAGTTGCGAATTAAAAATAACCGCCATAGCTGGCGGCCTAATGCTCTACACATTTCTCTGATGCGCTTGGGCTGCATCATACTGCATATTGGAAAACCGCATACGTTGCATGCGCACAAAATAAAACGCCCGATGCAGTAAGCATCGGGCGTTTTTCGCGAAATTCAAATCATTGAGGCAATGATTTATGCGGCGTCTTCAGGCCAGAATTTCAGCAGCGGGAACAGGAAGATCCAGCCTGTCAGGTTGAATGGGAATGTGAATGTCGGAATAGCAAAGATGCCACAAACAGACTGCATAGCGCCATGAACAACCACTGTTACGAAAATCGACAAGACAGCGTAAATGAAAGTTTTTGGACCAGCTTTCATGAATACGCAGCCAACAGCAGGTGCAGTCAAGGCAGCAGTAAAGCCCCACAGACCGAAGTTCACAGCAGCCACGTCAGCACCACATGCATAGGCAAACCATGCACCCAGGAAAGCACCCAATGCAGTCAAAGCAACGCACCAGATAGACTCAACAGCCAGAGCAACCAGGAAAATGATGCCTGCAACCCAGTCGGCAACAAACCAAACTTGGGAAACGCTGTTCAAACCTGCTGTAAGGAGGTTGAAATCGCCCTCTGGCAGAGGACCGCCAGCAGAAGGGGGCAAACCAGTAGTTTTCTTGGCATACAGCACGATCAGCCAGCAAGTCAGCACAAACGGGAAAGTAAATGCTGGCATTTTGAACGGAGCCAGAAAATTAGCTACAGCCATGATCACAATAGTCGATACAGCAGAGCCGACGACAAGGAAAATCCACATCAGCGGATTGGCTGCGAGGAAGGTTGGCAAGCAAGCGCCTACCAGCATGCCATTGAAGCCGTAAATACCGGCTTTCAGGTTGCCGCGGTTGGCTTTAAGCAAGTAAGCCATTGCTGTGGACACCATGGTACCAATTACGGAACCAATAGCCACTTCGAATGATGTGCCGCCACGGGCAGCACCAACAAACATGGCAACAAAGTTCAATAAACCTGTCAGGGGGTTATCCATGAAAATCACCTGGCCAGAACCGCGCAAAGTGACATCAATGAATTCCAGAATCGGATTGCTATTCGCAGCCCGGGTCCAGGCATTTCCGGACTGGGCAGTTGCAGTATCTACCATCTCTATCTCCTTTATTTAAAAAACCCAGGCAGATGCCCAGATCAATTTGGCCGCCACAGGTAGGGCGGAGGCAACCCCGCTCCCCGAACGACCTTCCTCACCACAGCCCAGAACTCGTATATACGATCCCTGACGACTTTAACATCTGCGCCAAGAACCTTAAATACAAGCCCTGCATCATTGGGCAACCGGCTAAGACCACTAGCCAACTGCTCCTTGATACTGAATTCTGCACCTATTTGTGCAAAAATTTCATCGGAAAAGTGTTTTTGTGTCAACAAAACCACGTTGCCATATACGTCAAATCCCTGCATCATCCCAATTTGCGCCAGATCTTGCAACTTTGGGTTAATCACAAATTTTTCACAAAACAGTTCTCTGTCTTGCTTATCATATGCGCGGATACAGCTTGAGTAAATATCAAAGCCAAAATATTCGTCTTCACGGTGGTGAATGCGTCCTGGCACCAGCACTTCTGAATAAAGTACGGTTGCATTATCACCCACCTCAATGCGCGTATCGGTCAGGAAACGTGCATTTTTACAGGGAATAGTCAGATCAGGCATGTACTCCAGATAAGCGTTGTCTTTCACACGCACTGTTTGTGCCTGCACAGCGTAGTTGGCGTCCATTGCCTGAATCTTGTTAGCGCTTTGCGTCGAAACATAGGCGCAGGAATCTTCTTCAACCACAACCTCAATGCTGTATCTGTCACCCTGCAGCATGCCACCACCAGTAGTACAGATGTACATACAGGACATTTCAGGAATATCTTCATCCCAATGGCGCGCTTTCAATGCCAGAAACGGGGCGCGACGATCTACATCTCTCATGGTAGTGCGACCGTTTGGGCCCTTTTCCATTCTGAAACGAATAAATCCGTTTTTACCCAAACCGGCACTTCTAAACTGCGCTGGTTCATCGCGGAAGGGATCAAACTCTGCAGCTTTGGTACCCAGTGTCTGCGCTCGTCTCCATGATTCACTGTCTCGTGGAATGCTGCTTCCCAACCACTGGGTTGATTCTGGCAATGTTTTCAGGAATTCAGCAAACTCTTGTTCGCTTATGTTTTTATCCCAAGCAGCGTATTTGTTTTCACTGTCTTGAGCTACGGCTTCTTTATCAGTCTTTACCGGCTTAGCTACTGCCTTCTTGGCAACAACAGATTTAGCAGCGGTCTTTTTTTCCTCAACCTTGGCTACCGATTTGGTAGCAATGGTTTTTTCCTTGGCCTTTGCAGCCGGCTTGGCTGCACTGGTCTTTTCTTTGTTTGTTTTCGTTGGCATATCAACTTCGCCTATCTGGTTTTACAGAACCTGTCCTGCGAAATATCACAGGACAGTCTCGGACAAGTTTCGTGAATCAGTTTATTTATCTGTGCGTGGCACGTCAAACAAACAGTCGCGATAAATCAATTCGGCCAGCTCATTAATGCCTTCGCCTGTTTTACAGTTGGTAAACAGGTAGGGCTTGTCGCCGCGCATAACTTTAGAGTCATGGTCCATCACTTCCAGGCTGGCGCCAACCATGGGTGCCAAGTCGGTTTTGTTGATGACCAGAATGTCAGACTGCGTAATGCCAGGGCCGTTTTTACGAGGTATTTTCTCGCCAGCAGCCACGTCAATAACGTATATGAAGAAGTCAACCAATGCTGGGCTGAAAGTCAAAGTCAGGTTGTCACCACCACTTTCCATGATTACCAGATCGGTATCAGGGAAACGGGTCTCCATGTCTTCAACAGCAGCAATGTTCATGCTGGGGTCTTCACGTACAGCTGTGTGAGGGCAGGCACCAGTCTCAACACCCATGATGCGCTCTTCGGCCAGAATGCCTTTGAGCGTTCTTTGCACGTGTTTGGCATCTTCGGTTGTAACAATGTCATTGGTAATGATGACGATGCGAATGCCCATTTTCAGCAAAATGGGTGTAATCGCTTCAATCAGGGCGGTTTTGCCAGAACCTACAGGACCGCCAACACCAATACGGGTAATCTTTTTCATAATCGTACTTCTCTGTTAATGTAAAAAATCAATTCATAAACAGGCGCACATGCGCCTTGACATGAACGGCTGCAAGCAAGTCAACAACTGGCGCAAAGTTCGCCATATCTTCAAGACTGCGTTTTGCTGCCATAGCGTAGTCCTCGGCAATCGTCTGATTGAGCTTGAACAAAATGGTCTGTGTATCAACGTGATCCACTCTAACCATACGCAAAGCCGCACTGAGAATGGCCATGGCCACACCATACTGGTGCACCATAAAGCAGGCATCCTCAGGAATATCCAGCTCGGCAAAAATCAGAGCCTGACAAACTGGATAACAACCAGGTGTTTCGCCAGCAGTGACTTTTGCTCGCCACTGGCTCAACACAGGAGCACTGCGTGAAGCACCAATCACTTTGTCAGCCAGCTCAATGAGCTTTCTGCCTGTGCGCACAGTCATGGCGCGCGTTTCTTCGTTGAGCTTGCGGTTATAGATAGCGCGGTCGGCTTTAAGCAAACCTTCAATATCACCAACTTTGGCTGAACGATAGGCGTTAAGCAAACCTACACCATCACCCACCGAGGCCTGTTCCACAGCGGTTTTGACATAGGAATGCAGGCTGGCTGCATCAGTTACAAGGCCCCGCTCAATGGCAGATTCCAAACCATGCGAAAAGGTAAAAGCACCAGTCGGCAGCGTGGAATCACCAAATTGCAAGGCATGCATCCATTGCATCAACTGCGCTGTTGACACACTGTCAACAGCTTTAGCTGATGATTCTGGTTTTGCGGCTTTTGCTACAGTTTCCATATCACTTATGCATGTTTGTGGTTGTGACCGCAACAGTCTTCCTTGTCGCAGCACTCATCGTGTGCATGCGCATGACTGGTGCCGTCAGCATGTTGATGGGCATGGTCGTGACCATGTTCGTGGTTGTGCCCGCAACAGTCTTCCTTGTCGCAGCACTTGTCGTGCGCATGCGCATGAGATGTACCGTCTGCGTGCTTGTGAGCATGGCTATGATCGTGCGGGTGGTTGTGACCACAGCAGTCTTCCTTGTCACAACACTCATCATGTGCATGGCTATGCGCCGTGCCGTCAGCGTGCTTGTGAGCATGGTCATGATCATGGGCATGATTGTGACCGCAGCAGTCTTCCTTGTCGCAGCACTTGTCGTGTGCATGCGCATGGGCTGTACCGTCTGCGTGTTTGTGCGCATGATCGTGGTCATGTGCATGGTTGTGACCGCAGCAGTCATCCTTTTCACAGCACTTGTCGTGTGCATGCGCATGAGCTGTACCGTCTGCGTGTTTGTGGGCGTGGTCGTGCTTATTCATAATGTTCTCTCCTAAGTTAAGTTGTTGATTTCACTGCGATTTTTTGCAGCGATCGCATTATCTTTAAAAGGAGATATCTTTGCTACTTATATGTTACTAATAAGCCTGAACTGTGTATTAATGTGAGTGATGACCGTGCCCGTGTGAGTGCGAATGTCCGCAATCTCCATGGTCGTGGTCGTGCTCATGTTTCTCTTGCGCAGCACCATGATCTTTGTGATGGGTTTTACCTCCATCATGGCTATGCATGCCGGCAGGAATGGCATGACCATGTCCACCATGTGCATGGTGCGCAGCCATCGTATCTGTAGAGCCCTGATCTGCACCTCCAAACAAGAGGCGAGCCTCATGCGGCAGCAAATAAGGAACTGCTGTTTCAGCAGGATGGAAGTCGTAAGTGATATCGGCAAAAGCATGTGTGCGCATAACGGACATCATCACTTTTTTGTCAACAGTCAGCGGCACAATGATTTTGTGATCGCGTACAACTGATGGCCAATGTTGGTTGCCCAATGCGTGACCCAACTCGAAGCACAGGCGAATCAAGTCTTCTTTTTCTTTTTTCATCAATTCCTGGATTTCGATAATCAGCACATCGCGCAGATTGATCTTGGCAACAAGCATCTGCTTGCTGGCTTCGTCATAGAAAAGAACGTCGCCATTTTTCAGGAAAGTGTTGCGAGGCAACGAAACCGCGATGTCATCACCATTTTCGCTAGTGCGGCGCAAACGGTTTTTTTGTGCGTCCCACTGGTTGAGCGCCAGATAATCTATTTGTGCTGTTTTAGCGCGTTCCTGCCATTGGGCGTCACTGGTATTTCCCAGTATGCTATCGATGATTCGCATTCTGCTCTCCTTAACTACAATACTTCGCAAAAATTGAGGGGGTTTTTCGACAGAACCCGCATGCACTTTGCGGCACATGCGGGTTTTGCTCGGACTGTCCTTATACCAAGGCAGGTAGCTGCCTCGGTATAGAGGCAAGTCTGGATCAGCTGAAGAAGTACATCTGATTCAGTTTGCACTCTTTGACTGGCGGCACTGTCAGGTGCACGTTGTCAATAGTCACTGCAAATGTTTCAGGGTTAACCTGAATCACTGGAGCGTAGCTGTTGCGAACCATGTCAGCCTTGCTGATAGCGCGGCAGTTCTTCACAGCAATAGCTTGCTTGGTCAGTGCATACTTCTCTTTGATGCCTTTGTCCAGAGCGGATTGGGAGATGAAGTTGGCACATGTTGTACCAATTGCACCACCAATAGCGCCGTACATACGACGATACATCAGAGGCTGGCAGGTTGGCAGCGAAGCGTTGGGGTCACCCATTACGCTGTAGCTGATCACACCACCCTTGATAACCATCTTAGGCTTGGCACCGAACATTTCGGGAGACCACAGCACCAAGTCAGCCATTTTGCCTGGTTCGATAGAACCAACTACATGGGCGATACCATGAGCGATAGCTGGGTTGATAGTGATTTTGGCAACATAGCGCAGTACGCGGAAGTTGTCGTTTTCTTTGCTGTCTTCAGGCAGCAGACCACGAGCTTCTTTCATGGCGTGAGCTGTCTGGATAGCACGTTGCCAGTTTTCACCGATACGGCCCATGGCTTGTGTATCGGAAGAGAACATGGACAGAGCGCCCAGATCGTGCAGCACGTTTTCAGCAGCGATGGTTTCCGAACGAACACGGCTTTCAGCGAAAGCTGCGTCAGAAGGAATAGCTGCGTTCAAGTGGTGGCACACGCAAATCATGTCGAACAACTCAGCTTGGGTGTTAACACCGAAAGGCAGGCTGGGGTTGGTCGAAGATGGCAGCACGTTCATGAAGCCAGCTGTACGGATAATGTCAGGTGCGTGACCACCGCCACCGCCTTCAGTGTGGAAGGTGTGGATGGTACGGCCTTCGAATGCGGCAATGGAGTCTTCCACATAGCCGGACTCGTTCAGAGTGTCGGTGTGGATGGCAACTTGCACGTCATACTCGTCAGCTACGCGCAAGCAAGCGCGGATAGCGTTAGGAGTTGTACCCCAGTCTTCGTGAATCTTGAAGGAGCACACGCCAGCATCAATTTGCTCAACCAGAGTAGCTTTACCAGCGCCTTGGTCAGCAGCAGCTTGACCTTTACCCATCAAACCGATGTTCAAAGGCATAGCTTCCATGCCGCGCAGCATTTGCTCGACGTTGAAAACACCAGATGTTACGGTAGTAGCGTTGGTACCGTCTGTAGGACCAAAACCACCAGCGATCAGGGTAGTACAGCCACCAGCCAGTGCAGTGTTGTCGATTTGTGGGCAAATCAAGTGCACGTGAGTGTCGATACCGCCTGCTGTAACAATGGTAGAACCACAGTTGATAGCGTCAGTAGCTGGACCGCATGTCAGACCAGGTGTAACACCTTCCATGGTGTTGGGGTTACCTGCTTTACCGATACCAACGATTTTGCCGTCTTTAATACCGATGTCAGCTTTAACAACACCTTGGATTGGGTCGATAATGGTTGCGTTGGTCAGCACCAGATCCAGACAGCCTGCGCTGCTGGTAGCGGTGTTATCAAAGCCCATGCCGTCACGCAGTGTTTTACCACCGCCGAATACGGCTTCGTCACCATAGCTGGCGCGCAGGTCTTTTTCAATTTCAACGAAAAGGTTGGTGTCGCCCAAGCGAATTTTGTCACCAACTGTGGGGCCGTACAGGCCCACATACTGTTCACGAGATATCTTAGCCATAATGCTTTCCTCTCAAATATCAGGAATGTTTCAATGGAAACACACTAAATACGATACTGGGCTTACTTCTTGTTAGAGAAGCCGAGCTCTGCAACCTTTTTCATGGCCTTGGTCATGTCAGGGTTGTAACGGCTCTTGCCTTCGGCGCCAACCCAACCATCAACCAGGTTGTTGAAGCCATAAGCAATCTGTTTGCCTGCATAGGGAACCAGCTCAACGTCTTGTTCCATACCTGGCTCCAGACGAACAGCAGTCGCTGCAGGAATATTCAGGTGTTTACCGAATGCTTTTTCACGATCAAATTCGATAGCACGATTCACTTCAAAGAAGTGGAAGTGCGAACCAATTTGCACAGGACGGTCGCCAGTGTTGCGAACTTTGATTTTGGTAACGGGACGGCCAGCGTTGATTTCGATCTCGCCCTTGGCCGGAATGATGCCGCCTACACGGCTGGCTCCAAATGCTCCACCTCCAGACATATCGTTCTCCTTAAATAATTAACGTATTGAGTACTCTGAATAAACGTGCAACATCACTGAATAGGATCGTGCACAGTGATCAGGCGGCTACCGTCGGTGAACACGCCTTCCACCTGGATCAGGGGAATCATGTCGGCAACGCCGTCCATCACGTCTTTCTTGCCAACAACCTTTTGCGAGGAAGCCATTACTTGCTCCAGAGATTTGCCTTCGCGGGCACCTTCCAGGGCAGCAGCAGTAATCAACGCAACAGCTTCAGGGAAATTCAGCTTCAGACCTTTGGCTTTGCGCTTTTCAGCTACAGCAGCCATGTTATAAACGACCAGCTTTTCCAGCTCTCTTTCGGTGAGTAACATAGGTACCTCCTATATTTAATCTACATAATAAAAATGACACCGCGTGGATACAACTACTTTTCCACACAGCGAGCGTATTCTAACCATTACAAACAATGAACAGCAACACCTGCTTATAAAAAAATCGCAAATTTTTACATTCGGCTTTCGCCACCAGGTCTTATGTCATTTAGATGATTAAAGAAAAAAAGCTTGCCGATCGCGTGTTTGCTGGATTTTTTCAAGAAAAAATCATTTTTTTATCAATGAAAACGCCAAGTTGCAAATGCTTTCAAAGCCTGACACTAACCGCCTCGCATCCTTAAATCTTGTAATCTTTGCGCAAAAAGTCTCGGAAAAAAGCGGTGTTTTTTTAATTCCCGATGGGCTTGTAAGGTTATTTTTCGACAGATTTTTTGTCACAGAATCGAAATAAAGCGATTTTCAAAAGTGCAATACCTAAAATACATCGGCATGATATAAATTATCATATTCTTCTTATTATAAATAAGATATAGCTGCGTATATTTATGATGATTTTTGCATTCTATTGCGCATGAATGCGCAGCTTGCTCTTTATGCCGCTTCCGTGTCAGCCAAATACGCCAGAATGGTTGAAGTGGCACGTACTTTATCGCCGGGCGCTACCTGCGGTTGCGCTGTGACGGGCAGGTACACATCAACGCGCGAGCCAAAGCGGATAAAGCCGTAGCGCTGACCACGGTGCAGTGTGTCGCCTGCTTTGACGTGGCACAGGATGCGCCGCGCGATGAGGCCAGCTACTTGCACGAGTGTGACTGTGGCGGCGGGGCTGCTGGCTGTAGCTGGGGTGGTGATGACTACGGCGTTGCGCTCGTTTTCGAGTGAGGCTTTGTCAAGGTCGGCATTGACGAAGCTGCCTGGGAAGTATTGCACTTGCTGCACGGTGCCATCTACGGCGGCGCGGTTGCTGTGGACGTTAAATACGTTCATAAAGACGCTGATGAGGAGCGCGTCGCGGTTGGCGTAGGGGTCGCGCACTTTTTCGATTTTGACGATGCGCCCGTCGGCGGGGCACAGTACGGCGTTGGCTTGTGCGGGGATGGGGCGGGGTGGGTCGCGGAAGAATTGCACGACGAAGACTGCTATCAACCACAAGGGCAGGGCTGCCCAGATGCCGTATGCGGCGGTGATGCCTGCGGCTAGCGCCAGTGTGCCGATGATGAAGGGCCAGCCTTCGCGGGCTAGCAGGGGGTGGGGGTAGGGGTTGCTTGGTGCTGACATGGGGGTTGCTACGCTTCTAGGCGTTGTGTTTTTTCGATGCGGTGATGATAAGCGCAAATGCGCGGGGGCTTGCGCGGTGGTCTGTTTTGCGCTGTTTTGCGCCAGTTAAAGCGCTGTGGTCAATAGCCAGATAAACACCTGTTGGCGTTTGTTGGGTGGCTGATTTAGCGTTTGTTTGGGCAGCGTTGATTTATTCTTTTAAAAGATGCCGCAGAAAGCCGTCATTCCCGTGTAGGCGGGAATCCACAACGGTGCAACATGCTGCAATGGATTCCCGCCTACGCGGGAATGACGGGGTTTGGATCTTTTATACAAACTGGCGTAACTCCGTGCTTGCCGAGGTGTTTTTGCGGCTTGGCAACGTTAGGCAGGCGACTCAGGTGGTGGCTGGTGCTGCTTCGAATTGCTTGCCTATCAAACCCGCTAGCGCAAACATATTGACGCTGTCTTGCCCAAGGATGGGGCGCAGTTTGGCGTCGGCAATGATGGTGCGCTTGTCTTTGGGGTCTTGCAGGTTGTTGGCTTTGATGTAGTCCCAGATTTTTTTCACGGCTTGCGGGCGGCTGGTAAGTTCTTCGCCAATGACGGCTGCTAGTGCTGCGCTTGGGCGCAAGGTGCCTGCGGCGGCGGCGCGGGGCTTTTTGGGCTTTTCAGCTTTGGCAGCTTTGGGGGAGGCTTTACTGCTGGTTTTTGCGGCAGATTTGACTGCGCCTTTTGCTGTGGCTTTGGCTGTGCCTTTTGCGCCCGCGCTTGTTGCTGGCTTTGCGCCTGCACGCGGCTCAAAGGCGAAGGCGACTTTGGCGGCGGCTATGTCCCACACAAGATACGCCTTAAACGGGCGACGGGTTTTGTTGGAGATGAATTTGTCGAGCAGGTCGGTTTTGCCGTGTTCGAGCAGTTTTTTGATTTGTTCGTGCGAGATGGGTTGCTGCAAGATGACAGTGCCCGTTTTGAAAGTGCAGCTCGGTTTGGGCTGGGTGGTGGTGGAGATAGCTTTTTGGCAGACGTAGTTGCCGCCGTGCTCGACTACCAGCGCATGGCAGGCGGGGCATTGACCAAGGGCTGTGGCGCCTGTTAAATCGACTGGCTCGGCGCTGTCGGCTGCGGCTTTTTCGCCAAAGTCGAATTCGAGTTTGTGGTTTTTGCTTTCTTCGTCATAGACGATTTGCAACTCGGCGGTAAAGGGCCAGCCTGCTTTGCTGCGAAAGCCTTCAAGAGGCCCGATGCGACGCTCGCGCAAGAGCTGCTCGACTTCGGGCGCATCGAAAGTGCGCCCACCCGGGGTTTTGCTGATGGAAAAGCCGCAGCCTGTGCTGCTTTCGGCAGTGCTTGTAGCTGCGCTTGTAACGGCTTGCCCTGCTTTTCCGACGCAGGCGTAGCGGCGGTAGTTTTCGCGCACTTCGCCGCCACAAGTTGGACATGGGGTGGTGAGGGTGGCGTAGTTGCCGGGCACGGTGTCGCGGTCAAACTCTTTGGCTTTTTGCACGATGCGCTCGGTCATGGCGGCAATTTCGCGCATGAAGGCTTCGCGGCTGAGTTTGCCTTGCTCGATTTGGGCGAGTTTGTATTCCCACTCGCCAGTGAGTTCGGGCTTGCTGAGTTCAACGACTTGCAGGCCGTTGAGCAGGGTGATGAGCTGAAAGGCTTTGGCTGTGGGGATGAGTTCGCGGCCCTCGCGCAGCAGGTATTTTTCGGCCAGCAGCCCTTCAATGATGGAGGCACGGGTGGCTGGCGTGCCCAAGCCTTTTTCTTGCATGGCTTCGCGCAGTTCGTCGTCTTCGATAGCTTTGCCTGCGCCTTCCATCGCGCCCAGCAGGGTAGCTTCGCTAAAGCGGGCGGGTGGTTTGGTTTTTAGCCCTTTGGCTTGGGCGTGCTCCGTGCGTACCATTTCGCCCGCTTGTACGGGGACTAGCGTTTTGCTGTCTTTGGCTTCTTTGCTGCCGTCTTTGCCGTCTTTCGCGTCTTTGCTGCCTTCACTCACCTCGGCGGCGGCTTCTTTGCCGTAGATGGCCAGCCAGCCCGGATTGACTAGCACTTTGCCTTCGCTTTTGAAGTGGTGGCCTGCTACTTGGCTGATGCGGGTGGTAACGGTAAATTCGGCGCTGGGGAAAAATACCGCCATGAAACGGCGCGCGACCAGGTCGTAGATTTTTTGCTCGGCTTCAGACAGTGCGCCAGGCTCTTGCAGGGTGGGGATGATGGCAAAGTGGTCGCTTACCTTGCTGTCGTCAAAGACGCGGCGTGTGGGCTTGATGTAGCCTTTGTCGATGGCGGTTTGCGCGTGCGGGGCCAAGTGGCGTTGGCTGCAAGCCGCCAGCATGGCAAAGGTTTTGTGGGCTACGCCTACATAGTCGGCAGGCAGGTAGCGTGAATCGGTACGCGGGTAGGTGAGTGCCTTGTGGCGCTCGTACAGGCTTTGTGCCAGGCTGAGTGTGGTTTTGGCTGAAAAGCCGAATTTGCTGTTGGCTTCGCGTTGCAAGCTGGTGAGGTCGAACAGTTGCGGGCTGGCCTGTGTGGTGGGCTTGCTTTCTTCGGTGACGTTGGCTGCCTTGTGCTGCACGGCTTGCGCTATTGTTTGCGCTTGCTCATAGCTCCAGAGGCGGTCGGCTTTGGCTTCGGGGTCGTCAGTCTTTTTCCATTGCGGGTCGAACCATTTGCCTGCGTATTCACCTGCCTGTGCGGCAAAAGTGGCGTGGACTTCAAAGTAATCGCGGCTGACAAAAGCGCGGATTTTGGCTTCGCGCCCTACCACAATGGCCAGCGTGGGCGTTTGTACGCGGCCTACAGTAGTGAGGAAAAAGCCGCCATCGCGCGAGTTAAAGGCAGTCATGGCGCGGGTGCCGTTGATGCCTACGAGCCAGTCTGCCTCGCTGCGGCTGCGGGCAGCGTCGGCCAGGCCTTGCATTTGCTCGGCGCTGCGCAGGCGCTCAAAGCCTTCACGCACGGCTTGCGGCGTCATACTTTGCAGCCACAGGCGGCGCACGGGTTTGCCCAGCGGCTTGGCGCCGCCCGCATATTGCTCAATCAAGCGAAATATCAGCTCACCCTCGCGCCCCGCGTCGCAGGCGTTAATCAGCTCGGTAACGTCTTTGCGTTTGGCTTGTTTGACTACGGCGCTCAGGCGCGATTTGGTTTTGTCAACAGGCTTGAGCTCAAAGCGCGGCGGGATAACAGGCAGGTTGGCAAAGCTCCATTTGCCACGTTTTACGTCGTATTCTTCGGGCGCTTGTATTTCAAGCAAGTGGCCAACCGCACTGGTGACGATGTATTTGTCGTTTTCAAAATGGTCGTCATGTTTGCTGAACGCTCCCACAACGGGGGTGAGGGCGCGGACGATGTCTTGCGCTACCGAGGGTTTTTCGGCGATTACCAATGCTTTGCTCATAGTCTGTCTTTTTCTCGGGTCTGTATATACAGCGACAACAGATTCACGTCTGCCCATCTAAAATGCCCTCAGTTTCTGCGGCTGTGGTCAGCAATGGCTGTCGCTCAAAATTACTGCTTCCTTTTTATAACTTAACACATCCTTAGGCTAATGTGCACTTTTTAGCAAAGGCGCATCAGGATATTTCATGTTTACATTGCAACTCTCGTGGCCTGAACAGGCTATTTCGCAAGCAGCTAGCCTGTACTGGCCAGAGTTTGTGGTTGAGGCAACGCCTCAGGTTGATTCGACCAACACGGTGCTACTGGAGCGCGCGCGCACAGGGCACAATATGCCTGTGCTGCTGGTAGCTGAGCAGCAAACCGCTGGACGGGGGCGCATGGGGCGACAATGGCACAACACCCAGCCAGTGGGGGGCATGCTGGCTTTTTCGCTCGGCCTTCCCTTGCCTGCATGCGATTTGTCGGGCTTGTCGCTGGTAGTGGCATGCAGCATAGTCAACAGTCTGGATGCGCAACAACGCCACGGCTTGCGTATCAAATGGCCTAACGACCTGTGGTATGGCAACAGCAAGCTGGGCGGCATACTGGTTGAAATCAGCTCGCAGGGTGGACAAAGATATGCAGTTATTGGGGTGGGCATCAATATCACTGCCCCACTGCCCTTGCCTCCTGCTGCGCCCAACCAGCCCACGCCTCAGCCGCCTGCATGGGTGCAGCAATTTGCCCCGCAAGCTACTGCGCCCGAGGTGCTGGCACAAATAGCGGCACCGCTAGTAGCGGCAGTACACCAGTTTACCCAGCGTGGTTTTGAGCCATGGCACAGCCGTTTTACAGCACGCGATGCACTTGCAGGGCAAGCAGTATGGCTGTCTGACGGCGATACGGGCCTGGCACAGGGCGTAAGCGCACAGGGCGCGTTATTGGTGCAAACTTCGCAAGGGCTGCGCACTGTGCTAAGTGATGACATCAGCGTGCGCCCACAAACAACCCGTTAAGATTGCAAACAACAGAAAATACAGCACTGGGCTCCAGTGCCATTGACACACAATCCGGAAAGGGCAGACGATGTTGCGATGGATAGTAGGCGTAGTGCTGGTACTCAATGCGCTGTTTCTGGCTTGGTCACAGCACTGGCTGGCACCGCTGGGATTGCAGCCTTTACCTACAGGCGAGCCAGAACGTATCAAGCTGCAAATCCGACCCGATGCGCTACAACTGCAGCCGGTCTCAACTGATGCGAACGCTGTGCCCGCTCAATCCCGCCAGAAATAGATTTGCAATAGCCGCTTTTTGGCGAGGACAGGCCGCAATCACCCAGCTTTATTACTTCTTGCGCAACACATAACCTGAATAAATGGATGGATCTACATCCACATCGGTATTGCCTGGCAATCTTTGGGCTGTGCCATTGGTGATTAGCAGGCGTGCATTTTCATCTTTGGAGGCCAAGGTAATGACGCTGCCTGTTTCATCCCATTGCAGGCGGCCAGTGCTGCTGATCGTATAGGGCTGGCCGCGACGCAATACCGTCGTATCCAGCTGGTAGGTGCTGTTGGGCATCAGGGTCAAAGTCAATTGCTGCGCCGTACAACTGGCCGCAGTTGGCTGCGTGCAAGGCACTGTTCCAGTGTAAGTGCCAACCCACCCCAACGCAGGCCTTGTAACACGTGCAGGGACGCGTTTAACAGTTTTTGGCGGTGGCGCGCCGCAACCCGCCAGCAATGCAGCAGCGAGTGCGCCAACGGCTAACGACAAATAGGCTCTGGAAAAAGAAAAATACCGGGACATATGCGCATCCTTGCAATTTAATCTTTTAATTCTAGACCACAGCCTGTCAGTCTTGCTGTTCGTGCTTTCCGTTACTGTTGTTGAGCAATCAACTCGCTCAGAGCTGCCTGTAAAAGCGGCAGATTTGTAACCGGCTGCAGTTGCGCGGCAAAACTGTCCAGAGCTGCAACTCCTTGCTCTTTCAGGCTGGCTATAGCTGCTGCTGCATCACGCGGATTGGCAAAGCCCTGGCTTTGCAACAGTGTGTCGCCATTGGCTGCGCTGAGTTTGAAGTAAAACAGGCCATCTGGCTCGCGGTATTGCTTAAAGCTGGGCAAAGCTACTTTTTTGGCTGACGCAGCTGAATCAGTGCTTTGCGCCAAGCTGCGCAGGCCTACAGCGCTACGCAACTGGCGCATATAGGGCGTGGCTTCAGCGCGTGCTTTTTCAGCGCCTTGCAACAATATGCGCTCAACCTCAGCAGGGTTGGCAATGAGCTCTGCATAGCGTTCACGCATGGGAGCTACTTCTTGCTCAATGCGCTCAAACAAGGCTTGTTTGGCATCGCCCCAAGCTATGCCTTGGGCAAAAGCGCTGGCAAAGGCGCTGGTTTCTTCAGCCGTTGCAAAGGCACGGTAAAGCTGAAATACTGCGCTACCCTCGGTTTCTTTGGGTTCTCCCGGTGCGCGTGAATCGGTCACGATGGACATGATTTTTTTTCGCAACTCTTCACGCGGGCAAAACAGCGGGATGGTGTTGTCGTAGCTTTTGCTCATTTTGCGCCCATCCAACCCTGGCAGCAGTGCAACATGCTCGTCAACCTGCGCTTCAGGCAGCACCAGCAGGCCGTCGCCATAGAGGTGGTTAAAGCTCGAAGCCATGTCACGCGCCATTTCAAGGTGCTGAATCTGGTCACGCCCTACAGGTACTTTGTGCGATTTGAACATGAGGATGTCTGCCGCCATGAGCACCGGGTACATGAACAGGCCAGCAGTCACGCCGTCATCTGCTTCTTGCGCGGCTTCTGTATTTTTGTCTACAGCAGCTTTGTACGCGTGTGCACGGTTGAGCAACCCCTTGCCACATACGCAGGTCAGCAGCCAGCACAGCTCTGTGATTTCGGGAATATCGCTTTGGCGGTAAAAAGTAACGCGCTCGGGGTTAAGCCCTGCTGCCAGCCAGGTTGCGGCAATTTCAAGCGTGGAGCGCTGGATGCGTGCTGGCTCACCGCATTTGATCAGCGCGTGGTAGTCAGCCAAGAAGTAGTAGCTGCGTACATCGTCGCGCAAACTGGCCTGCACAGCCGGGCGCACCGAGCCTACATAATTGCCCAGGTGGGGCGTGCCTGTAGTAGTAATGCCTGTGAGATAACGTTGTGGTTCAGTCATGGTATTGATTCAGGATTTTGTGGTGTATCTGCGAAAATTCTGCGAGCGTCTATCAGTGTCCAGCGCCGACAGCAGCACAGCTGCCATTACCAGCGTGCCTCCCAGCAAAATGCGCCCGCCCAGTTGCGCAGCGCCCAGCAAGGATGAAGAGACCGCAGCAAATGGTACTTCCAGCGTCATCAGCAGCGACAATGTATGCGGCTGCATGCGGGCAGCACCATACTGCATCATCATATTGCAGCTGATCAGCACCAGACTAAGCAGCGTCAAAACCACAGGCCACTTCCAATGCAAAGCCGGCAACGGCGAAACAATGCCCGCACCCAGAAAAAAGGAAACTGAAATAATCGTCGCGCTAAACGCTACGCCGCCACCAAACATGGCCAATACTTTGGACATAGCCGGTGCCTCCCCCATGCGATTGAGCAGAGTGCTGGTGCAGGCAAAAGACATGCCACTGATTAACGCCAGTACATCGGGCAAACTACGTGGTACGGGCAGTGAAAAATCTCTCCAGCCACTGCCTTCGGGCTGCAACACCAGCATCACGCCACATAACGCCAAAGCCACGCACACCAAAGCCATGGGGCGGGGCCTTTTCTTGAATACCAGCCACGATAGCAGCAGCGACCATACGGGCATCAGATACAGCAACAGCACAACGCGCATCACATCGCCAATGCTTACCGCCCAGTTAAAACACGCATTGGTTGCGCCTGAGGTCAGCATCATCAGCCACAGCAGCTTGTATTTTTTAAACGCCTGCAAAACACCAGGCCGCCAGCTCAGCAGCAAGGCAATAGCAATGCTATACGTTAGCAACGTGACCCATAAAGCATGTACGCCGAGATCGCGTAACAAATGCACAGGCCACCATAAAACTCCCCAAACCAGCGCATTGAAAGCAATCGCCAGCATGGGCAACAGGGAAGAACGGGTTTGCATAAAAAAAGGCAATTTAAAAGTATGTGATGACCCGCTCAGTGCCCATGCAGATCGTCGTTACGCGCCTGCTCCAGCAAGCGCCCTATTTCTGCAGGATGCTGCACGAGATTGCGCTTGTGCCACCACTGAAACAGCACCATACAACCCGCTACCAGCAAACCAAAAAACAGCACCGCGCCATACACGCCTACGCCGCATTTGGTAATTAGGCTCAAAGCCACGCCCAGCCCCAAAATAGCCGCTTGTTCATTGAAGTTTTGCACCGCAATTGAGCGCCCAGCACCCATCAGGCTATGGCCACGGTGTTGCAGCATGGCGTTCATTGGCACCACCAAAAAGCCGCCCAAACCGCCAAGCATAATAAAAAACGGCACCGCAAGCCACAATGTTTTGATTGGGATCAGCAGCAAAGTTACCAGCCCCATGGCAATGCCCAGCGGCATAACATTCAAAGCGCGGTCAAGTTTGATGCGCGAAGCCCATACCGCGCCCAGCGCAGTACCAATAGCAACCACCCCTTCGAGCGTAGCAGCCTGTCTTTCGGCATAACCCAACGCTGCCGCCGCCCAGGCCAAAACCAGATAACGCAAATTGCCACTGACTCCCCAAAACAGCGTTGTTGTAGCCAAGGAAATCTGCCCCAGTTTGTCTTTCCACAATAGTTTGTTGCATCTCCAGAACTCTGGCACCAAAGAGAAAATATTTTTGGGCATGGGCTGCATCGCCACACCTGTCAATGGAATGCGGGTATTGATAATCGAGGCCGCAAGATAAAAAAGCACGATAACGGCAATACCCAGTTTGGGCGGTGAACTGATATGGCGCTCGATAAAATGGTGCTGTAGATCAAACCGCAGCAGCACTTCAAACAAATGGGGGTGCACCAGTAAACCACCCACCACGGCTCCCAAAATAATAGAGATAATTGTCAATCCTTCAATCCAGCCATTAGCCTTAACCAGCTGCGAAGGTGGCAACAACTCGGTCAAAATGCCATATTTGGCAGGAGAATATGCTGCTGCACCCAACCCCACTACAGCATAGGCAGGAAGTGGATGCACGCCCAAAAGCATCATGACGCAACCGGTGATCTTGATGGAGTTGCTGAAAAACATGACCCGCCCCTTGGGCAGCGAATCGGCCACAGCACCCACAAACGGAGCCAGCAGCACATAAAATACCGCAAAAATCGGCACCAAGGCAGCTTTTTTCCAGTCTGGCTCATGCATGTAGCGCAACAATGCTACAGCAGAGATAAACAGCGCGTTATCAGCCAGCGAGCTAAAAAACTGAGCTGCCATGATGGTATAAAACCCGCGCTTCATGGAGCCACCCCGTACATCCTCAACCTGGTAACTATCTGCTGGTTCAAACCGTACCGTCCTTATCCTGTTTCATGGCAAGCACTGGCTGCGCCACTTGTAAAAGCTGTTTTCCGCCGAAGAATAAACAGCACCGGCAAAGCTATGCATATTACACCCACTCAACGACAAGTTCAAAAACATCTGCAACATGGGACAATCCATCCATGCTGATTCCTGCATACGATTCTGCCAACCTTTCTGCCATTAACCCTGCGACCATCGCGCAAGCAGCATCACTGCTCGCGCAAGGCAAGCTGCTGGGCTTGCCTACAGAAACAGTCTACGGTCTGGCCGCTCGCGCTGATGATGATGATGCCGTCAAGCAAATTTTTACCACCAAAGGCCGCCCATCTGCACATCCGCTGATTGTGCATGTAGCCAGCGCCGAAACTGCCAACAGTTTTGCTGCAGAAGGTTTTCTGGAACAAATCCCCGACTATGCCGCTGCCCTGATGCGTGCCTTTTGGCCCGGCCCCCTGACTGTTATCGTCCCCCGACGCAGCGGCATGGCTGAGGCCGCTGCTGGTCAGCACCCCACCATTGGGCTGCGCTGCCCCGCGCACCCGGTAGCACATGCACTGCTGCAGCACCTGGCCACGCAAGGCATTTACGGGCTTGCAGCACCTAGCGCCAACCGCTTTGGCCGTGTCAGCCCCACTACTGCACAGCACGTTATCGATGAGTTTGGTGATACGCTGGCTGTGCTTGATGGCGGTGCTTGTCAGGTCGGCATCGAGTCAACCATCATCGATTGCAGCCGTGGCCAGCCCGTGCTGCTACGCCCTGGTGCCATCACTGAAGACGACATCTGGCAACGCCTGCAAGTGCGTGTGTTATCAGCCGCCGCGGCCAGCGGGCAGGCACCGCAAGCGGCTGGCACGCTAGCCTCGCACTACGCCCCACGTGCCAGTCTGCGCCTGATGGGTGCCAAAGAAATACAGGCCGCGCTAGATTTGCTGGGCAAAGACGCGCCTGCTCTGGGCATCTGGAGCCGCACACCCATGCGCAGCCGCGCCAAAAACGTGCATCTGGCTACCATGCCTGCCAATGCCGCCGAAGCCGCCCAGCAACTTTTCGCCCAGCTACGCGCTTTTGACGCATTGGGCGTAAAACTCATCTGGGTTGAGCCCGTGCCGCTTACGGCCGACTGGGCAGGTGTAGCCGACCGCTTGCAGCGTGCAGCCGCCTAGAGCAAAGCAAGGTTACTTTCGCCAGCCGCATCTACGCCCACCCATTGACTACTAACAGTAATACCCTGTTTTGCCAGCCGTTTACGCAATTTGAGCACCTGCTTGTCTTTGCTTAGCAGCAGCGCCTGTTGCGCCACGGCCAGATCAATAAAGCACTGGTCATCCGGGTCTTTGCAGATGTAAGCGCAACGCGGTGCTGGCTCAAGCGTATGCACCAGTGCGTCGCGCTGTGCCAATATGTCGTCTGGCCGGAGCTGGTAAAAGGCCATGCGACTGGCAATATGCGGGTAATGCAGCACACGCTCAAGCTCGTTGCGCATGTGCGCGGTGCCCAGCCAGCGCAGTTGACCATCCGCCAGTGCTGTGCGCAACGCAGCCGCAGCAGGCTCAGTAAACAGCAGCAAATCAAGCACGATCTGGGTGTCGATGACTACACTGCAGGGCTGGTTGGTATAACTCATGGCAACAGATCCGGACTGGGAACAGGGTTGTCTTCACCTTCAATCTGCACCAGTTTTCCATCTTGCAGCCGCCAGAGTTGGGTTTGGGCCAGTGTACGGCGCTGCGTGGGCGTGTCAGAAATAACACCCTCAAACCGAATAGATACATCTGCCACAGCCATTTCGCGTGAAATGGGGTGCACCTCACCATGAATGGCATAGCAACTGTGAGCCGGAACACTTGACGCATTGGCCGATGCAGGCTGTACATGCTTTATAGCCGCACCTTCTCCTGCATGACTGACAGTAACTAGCCCGGTATCTGTATGCGAGACAGTGCGCCGATAGGGCTCCAGCCGTGCATGGCAGTCGGCATAAGCCTGCACATTGCTGCCTGAAAGACGGGTTTTGATGGCTTCGGCCATGCTATCCGGCCGCAGCAAATAGCCCGTAAGCCAATGGCTGCATGTACCTTGACGGCAACCGTGCTGCATATACGTCATCAGATAGTGGTCGCTACCAAGTTTGTAAACCTGTGTCTCGGGTGCTTGTGGCTCAAGCAGCATGGCATCAAAAAAGGGTATGACGCGTGTGGCACGCCAGGCCTCAACCCCGGGCTTGGTTTTGTCTTCGCGCTCATCAGCAAGGGAGCGGCTGAAGAAAATAACACCCAGCCAGACAGGTATGGGCGCTGCCCGTGCACCAATGGCAGATGCTGCGTCCATGGCTGACGCTGCGTGCGCAGTGCCTGCCTGCATTTGAGCAAGTGCGCTTTGTGGCAATGATTCAATGATCAAAGCCAATTGTGTCTCGTTAATTTTGACTACTTCGCGCGGACGCACCAGCACATCACGGGTGTTGTCAAATGGCTCTTGTGGCGGCTCTTTACTGCTAATGGCTGAACTGTCAGCATCGGCCGCACGCCCGACAATCTGCAACGCAGGCAAAGGCAAGCTGGTTTGCCAGAAAACCTCTTGCGGCAGCACTTTTTGTTGTGCTACACCAAAAGCTGCATCCATCAAGGCATTGCGATGCATTCCTTTGGCTACACCGCTTTGCAAAGCGCTCGATTCGGGCTTGTCAGGTGCTTTGGGGCAAGCTTGCAGACACAGGCAAAGCGTCGTTGTGCCTGCAACCCGCAGTGCGGTACGCCATGCCGCGATGCACCGCTTCATGCACGCGCTCCATTTGAAGGATCTCCTGATGCGGACTCTGCAGCTGGTGCATGTGCAGCGGAATCGATATTGGTATCAGTCAAGCCCGCCTTGGAGCGCTGCATGCTGCCTGCCATCAGATCAAAGCGTAAAAGGCGGCATTCGATCGGACCGTTCCACATGGGTACGCGGCGCGATTCTTTCAGGCGCATGCGGCGTGAGAGTTGCAGGTCGGGGCTGAGAATCCATGCTGTCCAACCGCTATAGTTTTTCTTCCAGTGGCTGGCTAGCTGTGCAAAAAAATCATCGCCCGTGCCACCCGCTTGCAAAATGGCGCTTTCACGCCCTTGCTGCTGCGGGCGCAGCCCTGCTTGCTGCCCTGCTCGCCTTTCAGCGCGTTGCTCGGCGTTTTGCCCCGCTACACCCGCTGCTGCAATACGTTCACCATAAGGAGGATTTATCAGCAAAATACCCGCCGTGCTGCTGGGTGGCATGCGTTGCAAGGCGTCACCGCCACGCAGTTGCACGGCATGGGCTACGCCCGCACGCTCGGCATTGCGCTGGGCAAAGTCCACCATGCGGTGTGCCACATCGCTGCCAAATATCAAAGGTTCTGGTGGCCGCGTTACCGCTGCGCGCGCTTGCTGGCGCAGTTGCCCCCATGTTTGCGACTGGTAGGGCAGCAGGCGCTCAAAAGCGAAATGGCGCTGGCTGCCCGGGGCGATGTTGCAGGCGATTTGCGCGGCTTCAATCACTACGGTGCCACTGCCACAGCAGGGGTCGTACAGCGGCTTGCCTTGTTCGGGCTGCCAGCCGCAAGCGGCAATCATGGCTGCGGCAAGCGTTTCTTTCAGTGGTGCATCGCCCTTGTCTTCGCGCCAGCCGCGTTTGAACAGCGGCTCGCCCGAAGTGTCTATGTACAGGGTGATGTGCTCGGCTGTCAGATGGGTGTAGATGCGCACATCAGGCCACTGCGTATCTACGCTGGGGCGGCTGCCCGCCTTGGCGCGAAAGCGGTCGGCTACTGCATCTTTGACTTTGAGCGCAGCAAAGTTCAGGCTTTTAAGGGGGCTGCGCTGTGCAGTAATATCTATCTTGAAAGTATGCTGCGGAGTAAACCACTGCTCCCACGGCACGGCGCTGGCGGCATCGTAAATATCATCTTCACAGGCATAAGGGCTGTATGCCAGTTGCACCAGCACTCGCTGCGCCAAGCGGCTATGCAAGTTAAGCTGCATGGCGCTGTGCCAGTTGCCTTGCACCAGCACGCCTGCACGCATAGGCTGCACGGCTGCTTCGGGCAGGGCGGTGATTTTTTGGACTTCGTCAGACAAAAAGCCCTCTACGCCAGCGGCGCAGGGCAAAAAAATCTGTAGGGCATGGTTCATAGTGCGCTACCTTACCAGAGTCTTGGCACAAATGCTGGCCAATTTCACGCATTGGTAAGGCTCAAAAATATGCTTTTCTAACAAAATACGCTGCGCAGGCAGATGTGTTTTTTTCCTGGCCTGTGCAATAAACGGTTCATTTTGCGAAACAAACTCTTGCACTTGAATGGCTTGCAAAAGCTGCTTTTAGCTTCATGTACTTAATTGTTGGCCTGGAGCATGCCATAGCTGTTTCCTTGTTGACTCGAACGCGAATTTACCATCTCGCATTCCTTTAAGGCCAAGAACTGACCACTCTTGGCCTTTTTTTAAATCCAGAAATAGCTTTTGTCTATTGTGCATTTAGGCGCAATCTAACGGCAGCTTCATAAAGTTAGGCTATCATTTCTCAATGCTGGCAATACCCTGTGTGGCTGCTGCATGCTCTGGCACCAAGAGCCAGTTTCTTTACCGATCACCTGCAATCAGGAGTAACCATGTCCCTTATCAACACTACTGTTCTGCCTTTCAAGGCTACGGCTTACCACAATGGCAATTTTGTCGAAGTCACACAAGACACGCTCAAAGGTAAATGGTCTATTTTCGTGTTTTATCCCGCAGACTTTACTTTTGTTTGCCCCACCGAACTGGGCGACCTGGCAGACAATTACGCCGAGTTCCAGAAACTGGGCGCCGAAATCTACAGCGTATCGACCGATACGCACTTCACCCATAAAGCATGGGCCGATGCGTCTGACACTATCCAGAAAATCAAATACCCCATGATCGGCGACCCCACAGGCGCAATCACCCGCAACTTCCAGGTCATGATTGAAGAAGAAGGTCTCGCGCTACGCGGCACTTTTGTAATCAACCCCGAAGGCCAGATCAAACTGTGCGAAATCCACGACAATGGCATTGGTCGCGATGCGCAAGAACTGCTGCGTAAAGTCAAAGCCGCCAAGTATGTGGCTGAGCATCCAGGCGAAGTTTGCCCTGCCAAATGGCAAGAAGGCGCTGCCACGCTCAAGCCATCGCTGGATCTGGTTGGCAAGATTTAAATTTCGCCTGCCTATTTGTACTGCCCCACCAGCTGGCGGGCAGTACACAAACCGGATGGCCGCTTGGCATTGCTGCCATGCCTTCCGGTTTTTTTATGCCAGAACACCAGTTGCATACGGCTTTTTTGTTTGACGATCTCCACAAGAACTCCCTACCTTTAGGCATGGGGAGGTTTAGTTAAACTGATTGCTCCATTACGTGCTGCTGCTCCGCTCTTTCCATTACCTGCCCCTACTAGGAGAACCCAATGCTCGACTCTGATATGTCTGCCCAACTGCAAAACTACATGGGACTGCTGCGGCGCCCATTTACCATCAGCGCCAGTCTGGGCAATGATGCCAAATCGGGTGAAATGCGCGATTTGCTGCAGCAGATTGCCGGCATGAGCGACAAAATCTCCCTACAGCTTGATGGCAGCGACGCACGCCAGCCCTCTTTTGCACTGACCCGAGCCGATGCCGAGCAACACCTGCGCTTTGCGACTATTCCGCTGGGGCATGAATTTACCTCTCTGGTGCTCGCTCTGCTGTGGACCGGCGGGCATCCACCCAAAGTCAGCGACGAGTTGATTGCCCAGATCAAGGCGCTGCCTGGTGAGTACAACTTTGAGGTTTACATCAGCCTGGCATGCCACAACTGCCCTGATGTGGTGCAAGCGCTCACACTCATGGCGGTATTCAATCCACGTGTCAAAGTCGCCATTGTTGACGGTGCACTCTATCAGGGCGAAGTTGATAGTCGTCAGGTAATGGCCGTACCTACCCTGTATCTCAACGGTCAGATGCTGGCCAATGGCCGCATGACGGCAGAAGACATCATCAACAAGATCGACTCTGCTTCAGCTACCCGCCATGCCGAGCAGCTCGCCAGCAAAGAGCCCTATGATGTTCTGGTCTTGGGTGGTGGCCCGGCAGGCAGTGCAGCCGCTATTTATGCGGCACGAAAAGGCATCCGCACCGGCATGGTGGCCGAGCGCATGGGTGGCCAGATTATGGATACGCTGTCGATTGAAAACCTGATTTCCATTAAAGAAACCGAAGGCCCCAAGCTTGGTGCAGCGTTTGAAGAAAACGTCAAACATTACGGCGTAGACCTGATCCAGCGCCAACGCGCCGTTGCCCTCACGCCTGCGCCTGCTTTGGGCGGCTTGGCCGAAGTACAGCTTGAAAGCGGCGCAACCCTCAAAGCCAAAAATGTCATTATTGCCACTGGCGCATGCTGGCGCGAAATGGGCATCCCGGGCGAAACAGAATACAAAACCCGTGGCATTGCGTTTTGTCCGCATTGCGACGGCCCCCTGTTCAAGGGCAAACAAGTCGCTGTGATTGGCGGCGGCAACTCGGGTGTAGAAGCCGCCATTGATCTGGCAGGCATTGCCGAGCACGTCACTCTATTTGAATTTGCTCCGGAGCTGCGCGCCGATGCCGTGCTGCAAGGCAAACTGCGCGAGCTTCCCAACGTCACCATCCTCACACAAGTGCAAACCACCGAAGTAGTGGGCGACGGCCAGCGCGTAACCGCCCTGCGCTATCAGGATCGCACGACTGGCACAGCCCACGAACTGGCGCTTTCGGGCATTTTTGTGCAAATTGGCCTGCGTCCCAACACGGCCTGGCTGCAAGACACGCTGGAGCTGAGCAAATACGGCGAAATTGTGATTGATGCCAAATGCCACACCAATGTGCCCGGCGTGTTTGCTGCTGGCGACTGCAGTTCTGTTCCGTACAAGCAGATTGTGATTGCCATTGGCGAAGGTGCAAAAGCCGCTTTAAGCGCGTTTGACCATCTGGTGCGCAACCGCTGATTTGCAGCTGCTGTTTCCCACGCTGAGCTTTGCTTTTCGCCCATATCGTCATTCCCGTGTAGGCGGGAATGGCGACTTGTTGAGTTTGCTCTTGCTTGAAGGATAAATCAACACTTCCTTAGCTGCGGCTTACACTGTCAGCCACTGGCTTCCATTGGCTGCGCCCGCTACCAGCACTTCGCTTGGCCGCCTGCCCAATGCTGCTGCCAGAGCGTTTGCCGCTAGTGCGGGGCGGTTATTGCTTTCACTCAAATGCGCAGCCAGCACATGCCCCAAGCGGGCGTGGTTAATGCTTTTTGCCAATTGCGCGGCTGCCGCATTGCTTAAATGCCCCTCATCGCCCGCAATGCGGCGTTTGAGAAACTCGGGGTAAGCAGATGCTTGCAGTAAGCCCTCATCGTGATTAGCTTCCAGAATCAGCGCGTGGCAGTGCTGCAAATGCACTTGCACCTGTGCGGTGACATGCCCCAAATCGGTTGCTATACCCAGTGTTTTATCTCCATCTGTAGCGCACAGCTGCAGCGGCTCGCGGGCATCGTGTGGCACGGCAAAGGGGCGCAGTTGTAGAGCACCAATGGCCAGCGGCTGCTCGTGGCTGGCATAGTGGATCAGGCCATCAAAATCATTTTGCTTGAGCGCTGCATGGGTGCCTTGGCTCATCCACACGGGTGTACGGCAACGCAAGGCAAAGGCACGGGCGCAACCAATATGGTCTGCATGCTCGTGGGTAATAAAGATTGCACTGATTTGCTCAGGCTCCACCCCGGCTTGCTGCAGATGCAAGCACATCTGCCGTAAAGACAGACCACAGTCCACCAGCACGTGGCTAATATGGCGGCCTTCACTGGCTTGTATCAAGGTGGCATTGCCTTTGCTGCCGCTGCACAGGCTTTTAAATCGCAGGGTCATGGTGCAGATAGTGCTCAAAAAACATTGCAGCAAGAAAAAAGCCGCCCGCATGTGCAGGGCGGCTTAATCACACGGTTCGCAGCGGCAAGGCAAGCAGCATCAAGCGGCGTTGCCTGCCGCGCGCAGCATTTACATGCGTCGTAAATCTTCGGCCAGCACTTTCAGGATGCTGCTGCTATCGGCCGCTGATGCGGCTTGCCCGCCTTCTGTCATTACGCGCACATTGCTGCCACTACCTTGCGCTTGCACTTGCACCAGATAGCGCACAGGATTAACTACCGGCGCTTTGCTAAACAGATTGCTGAACCAACCTTTGGATTCTTTTTTCTGACCTGCAAATGGCACATAGCGCACATAGTAGATGCCCTTGGCACGGTCGCGGTCTTCTACGGTAAAGCCCGTGCGATCCAAAGACAGACCAACGCGACGCCAGGCACGGTCAAAATCTTCAACCAGCGCCAATGTGCCAGCAGCTTCATCATGCTTGACGCTGGCTTTGGCTTGTTCAGCTATTGCTTGACCCGTTTGCTGCGACTGCTTGAGCATGCTGTCTGCGCGCTCTTTCGATACGCCCAAAGCAATCATCATGCGACGCAGGAATTCGTCTTCCAGGCCTGGATCATTGGGGCGTTGCTGCCAGGTGGTGCTTTCTTTATCGCGGCCGCTATAAACTTCTTCCATGCCACGCTGGCTGATGAAAATATCTGTGCCGCCGCTGGCATTGGCCTCCAAGCGGGTGCGGAACTTGTCAAGCATGCTGGTCGAATACAGAGAATCAAGTGCTCTGCCCAATGCTGCACGAATAGGATCAAGCGGGATGTTGGCGCGGTTTTCAGCCCAGTCGGTTTCCATAACACCGACCTTGCGGTCTTCTACGGTGAGAGCAAAACCGTTGTCTTCCCAGAAAGACTTGACAGGCTCCCACAACTGCTGGGGAGTACGTGCTACAACGAGCCAGCGCTGGTTGCCGTCACGCTTGATCTGCACATCTCCTACAGCACTAAGGGCGGTGGTACTTGTCTGCCCTTCTTTTTTCTGCTCGCCAGCATAAGCCAGAGCACTGGTGCTACTGGGCACGTTATAACGGTCGCTGCCAGTGGTACGGGTCAGATCGGGTGGTATTTCCAGCGCGTTACCACGCCTTGCCGACTTGTAATCAATACCTCCCACTTGCGACGTGGAGCAAGCCGCCAAAACAAGGGACAGGCTCACGACAGAAATTTTTTGCAGAACGTTCATAGGTGCTTGAATCAGTAACTTGGACAAAACAAAATGCCGACCCTAAGGCCAGCATGAGAAATTTACAGCAAACCTGCTGCTTGCAAGGCGCTTTCTACCACACTCTGATTAGTCTGTGCGAGCGTGGTAAGCGGCAGGCGTAAAGTGCCTCCACACAAGCCCAAACGCTGCATGGCCCATTTCACAGGAATTGGGTTGGCCTCGACAAACAGGTGTTTGTGCAGCGGCATAAGCTGAAACTGGATACGCATGGCCTGCTCAATATTGCCTGCAAGCGCTGCCTTGCACATTTCATGCATCAGTTTGGGTGCGATGTTGGCAGTTACGCTGATATTGCCATGACCGCCACAAAGCATCAATGCCACGGCCGTTGCATCATCGCCCGAATAGATGGCAAAGCCTTTGGGAACGTCTCGAATCAGCCATTGCGCCCGTGCCAGGTCACCAGTAGCTTCTTTGATAGCAACGATACCCGGTATTTGTGTCAGGCGCAATATGGTGTCGTGCTCCATATTAGCTACAGTGCGCCCAGGCACGTTGTAAAGCACCATGGGCAAATCGCCTACGGCTTCAGCTATGGCCTTGAAATGCTGGTACTGCCCTTCCTGAGTGGGCTTGTTGTAATAAGGCACTACCTGCAACTGGCAGTCTGCACCTACGTTTTTGGCAAATTTGGCCAGTGTAATGGCTTCAGCCGTAGAGTTGGAACCACAGCCCGCCATGATGGGTACGCGGCCACGCGCCTGCTCAACAGCTACGCGGATGATTTCGCAGTTTTCTTCAATGGTGACAGTGGGTGACTCGCCCGTAGTGCCAACCACACCAATGCAATCGGTACCTTGTTCAATGTGCCAGTCAATCAGTTTACGCAGACAGTCGTAATCGACGCTGCCATCGGCCTGAAAAGGGGTTACCAGTGCAACGATGCTGCCAGTGATTGTTTGCATAAGCTGTGCCTTGCGACGTTGGTTGAACTAAAAATGAAGAATGTTAAAGCTAAAAAAGCTTGACTGGGCATTGTAATTGCCCAGACAGAACATCTGAAATGATAAACGGCTTATCTGCGACGCTTTGATCCATTTTGCAAAGCTTCTCTTTGCCTTTGTATACGCTCTTCGCGGATGGCATCCATTTTTTCCATTTCTTTGCGTTTGGTATAGCCATAAGCATCGGCCCAAGACCACCAGGCAACAGCCAACCCAAAGGGGCTGAGCACAATCCACCAGCTCCAGCCAAGCACTGGCTCAATATCCATGAGCTTGAGTATCAGCAACAAAAGGCCAAGTCCCAAAAAATACATGATGGCTCCATTAATCAATCTATTTTGCCATTATCAGACAATTGCGCTTTACTTGGAAAAAAGCAGCTTTCACTTAACCAGCAAACTGCTTGGCTACTGGCGCGAATATTTATGTACGGCTTGCACCAGTGCAACAACGTTTTCAGGCGGGGTGTGCTGATTGATACCGTGGCCCAGATTGAATATGTGACGGCAAGCACGTTCCTCAGTAGGCGCTGGTACACCAAAGGCTTGCAGGGTGCGTTGTACTTCGCGCTCTATGGCTGTGGGTGGTGCAAACAGGATTTGCGGATCAAGATTGCCCTGCAGGGATTGTGGGCGGGGTGCAGCATCAAGCTGCGCGCGTGCCTGCGCCAGATTGACGGTCCAGTCCACGCCCAACACGTCGCAATCAAGCGTTTGCATATCGGTTAACCATTGCCCGCCACCTTTTGTAAAGACGATGCGCGGCACGATTTGTCCGTCTGCGCTGGTGCGATGCAGCTGCTCCAGTACGCGGCGGGTGTAGGCCAGGCTAAACGTCTGAAACGCACCATCGGCCAGTACGCCACCCCAACTATCAAACACCATGACGCACTGCGCCCCAGCCTGAATCTGGGCATTCAAGCAGGCTGCAACCGCATCGGCATTGACTGACAAAATGCGGTGCAGCAAATCGGGACGGCTGTAGAGCATGTGTTTGACAGTATGGTAGTCGGTGCTGCTGGCACCTTCAACCATGTAGCAAGCTAGCGTCCAGGGGCTGCCCGCAAAGCCAATCAAGGGCACGCGGCCTTGCAGGGCATGGCGGGTGCTGCTAACAGCATCAAAAACGTAGCGCAGTTGCTCCATATCGGGCACGGCCAGCCGCGCAACGGCGGCTTCATCACGCACTGGGCGGGCAAAGACGGGACCTTCGCCATGCACAAAGTCCAGCCCCAGCCCCATCGCGTGTGGAATAACCAAAATATCGCTAAATACGATAGACGCATCCAGCGGGTAACGCGCAAGCGGTTGCAGGGCAACTTCGGTGGCGTAGCTGGCATTGCCCGCCAGCGCCATAAAGCTGCCCGCTTTGGCGCGGGTGGCGCGGTATTCAGGCAAATAGCGCCCCGCTTGGCGCATGAGCCAGACAGGCGTGTAGCTGGTGGGCAGCCCTAGGCAGGCACGCAAAAAACAATCGTTTTGCAAAGGTGCAAAGCTGTTTGGCTGTGCTGCGTGGGCGCTAGTGGGGCAGGGTGTGTGAGGGGTCATACGCAGAGGACGCAAAGGTTACGCAGAAGTCGCAGAAAAAAATACCGAAAAAAACGAAAACAGAGCTACAGAACTACAGAGCACACAGAGTAAAACCAAATAATTTTTGCGTCTTTTGCGCAACTTTTGCGCCTTCTGCGTTCTATATTTTTGGCATTCCCAGACGCCATCACTGCCGCACTTGCCCGCGCAGATTCAAACCGCCAAGCAGCAAAGCACCAAAATAAATAATAGCTGCTACAACACAAACCACCGCAAACTGCACCACGCGCACCATGCGGCTGCTGGCATCAACCCAGTGCAAGTAGCTGGTGCTGTCTGCCCACATCAAAAACGCCATCAGCAACAAAGTGGCTGCAATCACCTGCATGGCAAAGCGCCCCCAACCTGGCTCGGGCTGGTAGCTGCCACGGCGCAACAGGCCAAACAGCAGCATGCCCGCATTGCCCATAGCAGCCAAGCCAATCGACAGCGACAGCCCGCCCACAGCCAGCTTGGGCACAAAAATCAGGTTCATCAACTGCGTAGCCACCAGCACGCCAATCGCAATAAACACAGGCGTTTTGATATCTTGCCGCGCGTAGTAGGCGGGAGCCAGCACCTTGATGGCAATCAGCCCGATTAGTCCTGTGCCATAGCCCATGAGCGCCAGCGTGGTCTGCTCCACATCACGCGCCTGAAACGCGCCATGCTGGTACAGCACACTGACCATAGGCCGCGCAAAGGTAAGCAAAGCCGCTGCGCACGGCACCGACATGATGGTGACCGAACGCAACGCCCAGTCCAGCATCGACGAATACGCCTTTTTATCGCCTGCTGCCTGCGCTGCTGCCAGTTGTGGCATCAGCACCGAGCCCAACGCCACACCCAGCAACGAAGTAGGGAACTCCATCAGGCGGTCGGCATAACTCAGCCAGCTCACACTGCCTGCGGCTAAATGCGAGGCAATCTGCGTATTAATCAAGAGTGAAACCTGCGCCACGCTCACGCCTAAAATGGCAGGCAGCATCAACTTTCCAATGCGGCGGGTATGCGGATTTTGCAAAGCCTCTTTAAAAAACGCCAGCGAAAACCCAAGGCGCGGCAGCATTTTCAAGCGGCGCAAAGCGAGCAACTGCACGCCCAACTGCAACACGCCACCCACCATCACGCCCACACACAACGAATAAATGGGCTCTATGCCCCAACGGGCAAACAGCGGCGCACCAATCCAGGCTGCGGCAATCATCGCCACATTCAAAAACACGGGCGAGACGGCAGGCACGGCAAAATGCCGCCAAGTATTAAGCACGCCAGCGGCCAATGCCGTCATCGACATAAACCCGATATAGGGAAAAATCCAGCGCGTCATGCCCACTGCCGCCTGATACCCCGCTGGGTAGCGATTAAGCCCGCTGGCCATCACCCACACCAGCATTGGCGAAAGCACCACACCAATCGCACAAAACACAACCAGCACCCAAAACAGCACCGTCGCCACATAATTGAGCATGCTGTGCGTGGCTGCATCGCCCTCTTTTTCGCGCACCGAAGCCAGCACAGGCACAAAAGCCTGGCTAAACGCCCCTTCGGCAAACAGGCGACGAAACAAGTTAGGAATACGAAACGCCACGTTAAACGCATCGGTGTACATGCTCGCGCCAAACAGCGAAGCCACCAGCAATTCACGCACCAGCCCCAGCACGCGCGAAGCCAGCGTCAGGGCAGAAACTATCGAAGCCGATTTAAAAAGACTCACAACACACGTCCGCAAAAAAATAAAGCTGCACAAACCAGCAGGCCTGTAGTGTAGTTGAGCCAGCCCCAAAGCATAACGGGCGCACAAACGAATCTGCGTTTTAAGCATCTCCATCTGTGACTCTATCTGTGATGCGTAGCAGCAACAAACCCGCCAGCCAACGCAAAAACATCTGCCATATGCAGTTTGTTTTGTATAAAAATCATGCAATAATGCAGGGTTTAGTGGCGGAAAGTATGTCAGAGAGGCTGGCACGGCTCCCGCAACGTTTTTTAGGAAATACCGCCATGAAAGAAGGCATTCACCCCGATTACCGCGAAGTCTGCTTCGTAGACTTGTCTAACGGCTTTCAATTTGTAACCCGTTCTTGCGCTCCCACCAAAGAAACTGTGAAACTCGACGATGGTCGCGAGTTGCCACTGTTCAAGCTCGATACTTCCAGCGAATCTCACCCTTTCTACACTGGCACGCAAAAGTCGGTGGACAATATGGGTGGCCGCGTCGAGCGCTTCCGCAACCGCTACGCCAAAAAGTAAGCAGGTTTGCCGCTTTAGGGCATTGCAACCCATCCAAGCAAAAGCAGCCTTCGGGCTGCTTTTTGTTTTCCGTTTTTTGTTTTCGGGTTTGCCTCTTTGGGCTGGTATGCTTAAGGGCTGATTTTTTGCGTGCTGCTTTTTGCGTTTTTTTCGCATCCTTTGCGCTGCCCAAGGCTTCTTTTTTGCTTTTTCGCCAACCTTTGCCAATTCTTTACCCACCCTTGCCCAGCCTGCAAGCAGGCTCGGCCATAAGCGATTGACTTTTGCCCATGCGCTTTAACGCCTCGCTCCGCACCGTGCACCAACCTTCGCCTGCCATCGTCTCGCAAGATGGCGTGCGCCGCTTGCCGCGCTGGGGCTTGCTGCTGTTTTGCGTCATTTACGCTTTGGCAGGTTTTTTCTGGCGCGACCCGTGGAAGCGTGATGACATCACCAGCTTTGGCTACATGCTTGAGCTGGCTCAAGGCAACGGCAACTGGCTCAATCCTGGCTTGCTGGGCGAATCCGCCCATTTCAACGCGCTGATACCTTACTGGCTGGGCGCGTGGGCGATACAGTGTGCGCCTGCCTGGATAACGCCTTCTTTGGCGGTGCGGCTGGTTTTTGCCGCCTTGCTGTTTCTCACCATGCTGGCAACTTGGTATGCCGTGTACTATCTGGCGCGCTCACGCCGTGCGCAACCTGTGAGTTTTGCTTTTGGCGGCGAAGCCAAGCCCGCCGATTACGCCCGCGCCGTTGCCGACGGTGGTATTTTGGCTTTGCTGGCTTGTCTGGGGCTGGCACAACCCGCGCACGAAACCGCGCCCGCGCTGGTGCAGTTGTGCAGCGCAGCACTGCTGCTGTTTGGGCTTGCCGCTTTGCCCTACCGCGCAAGGCTGGCAGCGGCTGTAGGCAGCTTGGGCATGCTGGGCTTGACCCTGTCGGGCGCACCCACCATCGCTATGCTGCTTGGCACGCTGGGGCTGCTGGTACATGGTACAGGGCATGCAACCGACTGGGTGGCCACGCACTCCGAGTACGAGCAAACCGCCCAAGAGCTGCAACGCCTGCGCCGCCGCCGCTGGTTTGGCTTGATGGGCATTGTTACCTTGCTGCTGCTCAGTGCCGCACTGGCTAGCTGGCTCGATTTATGGCGCTGGCGCATTGACCCGCCGCCAATGCGCTGGGTGCCCTGGCGCAACTGGATACGCATGCACCTGTGGTTTTGCTGGCCCGTGTGGCCCTTTACCCTGTGGACGCTTTGGGGCTGGCGGCATCAGTGGCGCCAAGCCCTGCCCAGCCGCCACATTGCCCTGCCGCTAGGCGTGATTTTTATCAGCACGCTGGGCACGCTCCTCACCAACAGAAACGATACTTTGCTGCTGCTCGCGCTCCCCGCTTACGCCGCCTTGGCTGCCTTTGCCCTGCCCACATTCAGACGCAGCGTGGGTGCTTTTGTAGACTGGTTTTCGCTGATTTTGTTTTCGCTGGCTGGCAGCTACATCTGGTTTGTCTGGATTGCTGCTGTTACTGGCGTGCCCGAGCGCCCTGCCGCGCGTGTGTATCGCATGCTTGAAGGCTTTACGCCGCGCTTTAAGTGGGGCATGTTTTTGCTGGGTTTGCTCGCTACGCTGGCTTGGGGGGCACTGGTGCGCTGGCGTACCATGCGCTTGCGCCCTGCCATCTGGAAAAGCATGATTTTGCCTGCTGGTGGCGTGGGCATGTGCTGGGTGCTGCTTACTTCGCTGTGGCTGCCCGCGCTGAACTACACCAAAAGCTATGTGCCTGTGGCGCGTGCCGTTTCGCACATGATGGGTGCGGCGCAGCATATGCCTGCCTGTGTGCAAGTCTATGCACTGGAAGATGCCCAGATTACTGCCCTGATGTACTACAGCCAACTGCCGCTTACGCGCAACAACGAGGCCAACTGCCCTTGGCTGCTCACGCATGAAAAAACACTGCCCATACTGCCGCATGTGTTTGATATGCAGCAGTGGCAGCAACAAGGCATTGTGCGCCGCCCTGGTGACAAAAATGATGCCATTGCCGTGTTTGCCCGCGCCACGCACACCAACCCCAACGCCCGCAACAGCTCTGAAGCAGGCAAGGACGATAGCCATAGCGCCAGCACTGCTGCCAATGCCGATACCAGTGCCGCCGCAGCTTCTGGCGCTGCTTCTGCCTCCAGCGCCACGCCTTAAGCGAACGCGGCAGCTAGCATGGCGGCAGGTTGGGTGCATGCCACATCTGGCGTAGCTGGCACGTTGGATTAGCCATGCTTGCTGCAGGTTTATCCGATAACGCACCCCACCCGTACTAGCCGTTAAGCAACTGCCCAACAAGCGCCGCTACGGTCATATGCAGCCATTTGCAGCATTCGCACCATTTGCCGCCATAAAAAAACCCGCGCTGCCTGCAGGTGCGCGGGTTTTTATTACTGGGGCGAAATGCAAACTTGGCTCAGTGCAGCATAACGGGGTTGCCCGCCAAACCTGTGTAGTTATCGAGCATGTCTTCTACTTCTTCTTGCGTGGGCGCGGTATGGTGCCATGCGGATATTTGCTGCTGAAACAACTCTGCCCAACTGCCATCAAGGTACACATGGCGACCCGAGCGTTTGTCCACAATTTCAAAGCCTTGTCTGGCTAGCACAAGCTTTTTTTGCCCGTGCAGCTGCTCTGCATCTGCTTGGGCGCTCGCGTCTGCAGGGGAGCTGGGCGCGTGGCCTTGCATGTGTACGACGATGAAATCATCTGAATCGTACAAGGTGTGCATTCCAGCGGCGGTTTGTTCAAACATGCGTGTATCCATGGTTCGTACATGGTAGCGCGTTTTGGCGCTTCAAGAGGTGGGCGGCGTATATTTTGCGCCTTCAGGCTTGAAGAGGCAGCGCTCTGGCGCGTGGTATTGCGCTGCCAGCTTGTGTCTGGTTTTTGCCCTTAGTCGCGTTTAAACAGTATGCCGAGCACAAAAAAACCACCCAGCCCCGCTGTGATGATGCCTATGGGCAACTCTTGCGGAGCCAGCAAGGTGCGGCTGAGCAAGTCGCCAGACATGAGCAGTACCGCACCTACCAGCGCTGTCATGGGCAGCAGTGCGCGGTGGCGCACGCCGCACAGGGGGCGCACCAGATGGGGCACCATCAGCCCGATAAAGCCTATTACGCCCGTGAGTGCTACCAGCGCAGAGGTGGCCAAGGCGCAGCACAAAAACACTTCTACACGCAGCCGCGTGAGGTTTATGCCCAAAGAGATTGCCGTTTGCTCGCCTCCCAGCAGTGCATCAAGTGCGCGCCAGCGCATGGCCGCAAAGCCCGCTAGCAGCAATATGGCAGCCACAGCCAGCCAAAGGTTGCCCCAAGCGGCAAGCCCCAGCCCACCCAGCGACCAAAACAAGATGGAGCTGGCGGCGCGTTGGTCGCCAGCAAAGACCAGATAGTTGGTGATTGCGCCAAACAAAAACGAAATGGCCAGCCCGCTGATGATGATGCGCTCGGTGCCACGGCTGCGCTGCTGCATGTACAGCAGCATAACTAGCGCGGCTGACACCACGCCGCCCGCAAACGCCGCCAGCGGCAGCGCCCAGCCGCCGAGCTGGTCGCCCAGTTTGGTAATGACCAGCACCGCGCCTGCCGATGCGCCCGATGACAGGCCAAACAAAAACGGGTCGGCCAAGTCGTTGCGCGTGGTGGTTTGCAGCAATGCGCCTACCATGGCCAGCCCCGCGCCAGTCATCACGGCTAGCAGCACACGGGGCAGGCGCAGGTCGATGATGATGCGCTCAACCATGGGCTGCAAGGGCTGCGCGGCAGCATCTTGCGCGATGGGCAAGCCCAGCGCCTGCAAAATCTGCTGCACTGGCAAGGCGGTGCTGCCTACGGCTACACCTGCCAGCATCAACGCAAGCAGCACCAGCAGCAACGCTGCCATGATGCTGGCATAACGCCAATGCGCTGCTTTCAACGAAACACCTCGGGGTAGAGCGCGCGGGCGAGCTTTTCAATGGCGGTGATGTTGGCTGGCCCAGGCGTGAGTTCGGCGTATTGCAGGCGCAAGAAACGCTGGTTGCGAACGGCTGGGGTGTGCTTCATCAGCGGGTGTTTGGCCAAAAACTGCTGCAACTGGTCGGCTCCATTGGCGTTTTGGTAGTCAATCAAAATAATCAGGTCGGGCTGCTGGGTGGCAGCGGCTTCCCACGAGGTGGTAGCCCAACTGGTTTCCATGCTGTCCATCACGTTTTTGCCGCCAGCGGCTTCAATCATGGCGGTAGGCATGGCGTAGCGCCCGCTGGTAAAGGGCTTGTCTTCGCCCGAGTCGTACAAGAATACTTTTTGCGCGGGGCGCTTGCCTATGCGTTTTTGCAGGGCAGCAACGCGCTGCTTGTAGCCATCTACCAGCTTGCCTGCTTGCTCTGCGCGGCCAAATATCTTGCCCAGTTTGAGCATGTCGCCATAGAGCAAATCCATGCTGGCGCGGGGGCGTGTTTTATCAACGTGGATGCAGCTTTCGCTCAAAACCAGTGTTTTGATGCCGTATTTGCCCAGCGTTTGCGGCGTAACGTCGCCACCGACTTTCATGCCATAGTTCCAGCCAGCAAAGAAAAAGTCGGGGTTGGCAGCCAGCAGATTTTCCAGCGTGGGGTATTTGGGCGCAAGCTCGGGGATGTTGCCCTGCTGCTTTTTGAATTCTGGCGTTGCCTTGTACCAGCCCGTAATGCCCGTTACGCCTACCATGCTGGGCTGCAAGCCCAAGGCAAACGCCATCTCGCTCATATTCATATCGTGCACCACTGCACGCTTGGGCGCGGCGGTAAACGTTAGCGGCTGCCCGCAGCTATCTACCGTTACTGGAAAGCCCGATGCCAAGGCTGGCAATGCGCTAAAGCAGGCCGCTAGCAGCAGTGCCGCCTTGGTGGTGTTTTTCTTCTGAAAAAGTTTCATATCATCCTCATAACACGTTGGGTGGAACATCAAAAATATGGAAAGGCCGCTCCGTTCTGGGATGCGGTATGACGAAACTCTCCATGCCAAAAACGCTGCCAATGCAATCACTGGCGAGCACTTGCTCAGGCTTGCCCCAGCGCACCAGCCGCCCTTGTGCAATCACGGCTACGCTATCGGCAAACGGCGCAACCAGCGCCAAATCGTGCAGCACAGCAATCACGGCTATGCCCTTGCGCTT
Source organism: uncultured Allobrachymonas sp. (assembly GCA_964618495.1). Lineage (GTDB taxonomy): Bacteria > Pseudomonadota > Gammaproteobacteria > Burkholderiales > Burkholderiaceae_C > Brachymonas. Next base: position 108,452 of record CAZUBE010000003.1, read on the forward strand.
GACTTGCCCCAGCAAGCTGGCACGCGCCAGCGGGTCTAGGTGGTTGGTTGGCTCATCAAGCAGCAGCAATTGCGGCGTTTGCGCCAAAGCGCGCGCCAAAGCAGCGCGTTGCATTTCGCCGCCCGAGAGCTGCCCCAAGCGGCGCTGCTGCAAATGTTGCATACCTGTATCGGCCAGCGCTTGCGCAACAATTTGCTCTTGCTGGCTGTCGTTTTCCTGCCCCGCATACGGAATGCGCCCCAGCGCCACATACTGCGCCACACTCAAACGCGCATCAGCCACATCGTTTTGCGCCAGCAAAGCCACCGCTTGGGCGCGACTTTGCCGCCCCATCTGCGCCAGCGGCTTGCCCTGAAACAACATCTGCCCGCTGCTTGGGCTTAACTCACCAACCAAGGTGCGCAACAAGCTCGATTTACCGCTGCCATTGGGCCCAATCACAGCCAAGCACTCGCCCGCCCGCACCGACAAGCTCACCCCATCGAGCAGCACCTTACCGCCTCTGGCGTGAACCGATAAGCCCTGCAAGGCCAGCAAGCAACTATCAACGCGCTCTGCTATATTCATTTATATATTGAGAATAGTGCTTATTTAATTTCTGTATTCTATAGAAATTTCCGCACAATTTCAGGGGGCAAATAAAAGTGTTGCGGCTTCGTCGGATATTTTGCGCTCGCACTGCAAGAGTGGCCAAACAGGTGCAAGCATAATAAAGAGCACTGCCCGCAACGCACTCCACAAAGCACGCAACAGCAAGTTCGGGCAACATACTTGGCAAAACATCAACCTTCGAAAGAACCCATGAAACTGGCAAGCTATCAAGACGGCTCGCGCGACGGCCAGCTAGTCGTCGTAGACCGTCATCTGAAAACCGCCTGCTACGCCACAGCTGTAGCCAGCAAACTGCAACAAGTGCTTGATGACTGGAATTTTCTATCTCCGCAGCTGCAGGATATTTACGACGCCCTTAATCAAGGTCGTGCCCGCCACAGTTTCCCCTTTAACCCCCTGATGTGCCTGGCACCACTGCCTCGTGCTTATCAATGCATCAGCGCGCAGGCCTGGCTCAATCACGAACAAACCGTGGATCAAGCCACTACCAACGTGCCTCTCACAGAAAATCTTTCCACGCTGCCACCTAGAACTACACAAACCAGCTCCGACTGGCTGCATGGCGCTTGCGCCACCGTTGCCTACACTGGCTCAGACGCTGAACTCGATTTTGAAGCGGGTATTGCTGCCATTACGGGCGATGTTGCACACAACGCAAGCCCTGAGCAGGCGCTTGAAAGTGTGCGCTTGCTGGCATTAAGCAACTGCATGGTTGTGCGCAAGCAAGCCACTGTCTCAAAGCAGCAAGAATTCTTGTTGCAGCAGCCTTTCATAGCTTTCAGCCCGGTTGCCATTACCCCCGACGAACTGGGAGATCTCTGGCGTGACGGTCGCGTTCATCTGACGCTGCAGGTTTCTGTCAATGGCCGCAACATTGGGCTGTGCGAAATGGCGGCAGATATGGATTGGGGTCTGCATCAAATCATTGCCCATGCTTGTCGCATGCGACCGCTACGCGCCGGAAGCATCATGCATGCAGCACCGGTAAGCAATAAAGACCCACAAAAAGGCTTTGCCAGTCTGCTCGAAAAACGCGCATCAGAGCAACTACAGTACGGCCTTGCCAATACAAACTTCCTCAATGCTGGTGATATTGTGCGCGTCAGCGCAGTCGATAAACAGGGTGCCAGCCTGTTTGGATCGCTGGAACAAACCTGTCTGGATGCCAATGAGCCACAAAACCGTTTATAATGCTCGGCTCTTCTGACATCATCCTCAACTATTAAGGACACATAATCATGGCATCAGCCAAATCCAAAAAGAACCCCCGTCTGGCATCAGGCCGTAAACGCGCCCGCCAAAACGTAAAACTCAATGCAGCCAACACATCGCTGCGCTCCAAATACCGCACCGTTATCAAAAACGTAGAAAAAGCTGTTGCAGCTGGCGATAAAGCCAAAGCACAAGAGCTGTTTGCCACCATGCAATCGGTGGTTGATACTGTTGCCGACAAAGGTATCTTCCACAAAAACAAGGCAGCGCGCGATAAAAGCCGCCTGTCTGCCAAAGTCAAGGCTTTGGCCGCGGCCTGATCAACAGGCCAAGCACGGCACGGTTGATACCTTGCCGCCGTTTGAACGGGTGCGCTGTCAGAAAGAAAAAACCGCCACAAGGCGGTTTTTTATTGGCAAATCAAAAAACAATTTATTCATCAACATATCCCGCTGAAGATGTTACAAATATCGTGCGATCGCACATACTGAAACGCTTTATTACGCGTGGAATATGCTATCGTGCATCACTTGGCATTTTTTGCCCTCTCAACGAAAGGACTCTCATGAGCAAAATGACCCGTTTTCTGACAAAACCTTTGCTTGCTATCGCTCTTTTAGGTACTTTGGGCGGCGTAGCCCATGCACAGGGTGCTGACCCAGTAAAAAGCGAACTGAAAATTACCGCAGCACAGGAAGCCATCTGGAAACAGTTTACTGACACCTATGCGCTGCCATTCAAACCATCGCAAGAAATCACTGGCGAGCAGTTCAATGCCATGAAAACCCCAGAGCGCATTGCTTTCCTGAAAAAACTGCGTTTGGATGAAACCAGCTTTTTGGCTAACCGTCTGGATGCTTCTTTGGCGTTGTACAACCAACTCGACGACAACCAAAAGAAAATATTTGACAACATAACTGCACAACCTGTTCCTTCTGCTCAGCCACAGCAAGCCGCACCCAAGGCTCCTGCCAAAGCCAAGAAGAAATAAGCGTTTATCGCCAGTTTTCTAAAAAAAGCGCCAGCACATAATGCTGGCGCTTTTTTATTTTGCAGATTATTTCTGACAAGCCAATCGACGAACTTCAGCATTGGCAACGGCAATCGCAGTCTGATTCAGAATGCGGCGCATGGTGGCCGAAGGCGTAAGAATATGCGCACTGGCAGCTGCGCCCAGCAGTGTTGGGCCAATCGTCAAACCATTGCCACCTGTCATTTTAAGTACGTTAAACATGATATTGGCCGCATCCAGATTGGGGCAAATCAAAATATTGGCACTGCCTTCGAGTCGGTTGCTTGGCAGCAGACTATGGCGTAATTCAGCACAGATAGCACTGTCGCCCTGCAACTCGCCTTCGCTGGCAATATGTGGTGCCATTTGGCGGAACAACTCATGCGCACGGCGCATTTTGATTGCGCTCTCGCGCTTGCTGGTGCCAAAATTGGAATGCGACAAAAAGGCAACGCGCGGCGTAACACCAAAACGCTGCACCTTGACTGCTGCCATGCGCGCAATATCGGCCAGCACTTCAGCGCTAGGGTTTTCGTTGACGTAAGTATCGGCAATAAACAGGGTTTGGTTGTCGAGGATAACCGCATTGAGCGCGGCGAAATTAACTGCGTTTTTCTCCAGACCGATAATGTTGCTTATGCTTTGCAAGTGGCGGCCGTAATTACCCAGCAGACCGCAAATCATGCTATCGGTATCACCCAGACGCAATGCCAAGGCACCAATGATGGTGTGACTGCGGCGCACTGCTACCTGCGCTGCCTCTGGCGAAACGCCATCGCGTCCCATGATTTCATGGTACAGCTCGCAATACGCCTGAAAGCGTGGAGTATTGTGCGGGTCGAGTACTGTGACGTCGCGTTCAACGCGGATATGCAGGCCAAGCTCTTCAATGCGGCTGCGAATAACATCGGGGCGGCCTACCAGAATCGGGTTGGCAATGCCTTCATCAAACGCCTGTTGCGCCGCACGCAAAACGCGCACATCTTCGCCTTCGGTATAAAGCACACGCTTGGCAGCAGCCTGTTTGGCTGCCTGAAATACTGGCCGCATAAACAGCCCTGTGTGCGTTACCAGCGTATTGAGCCTTTCGGTATAGGCCTGCATGTTCTCAATCGGCCGCGTAGCTACACCCGACTCGGCAGCAGCTTTGGCAACTGCAGGAGCAATGCGCAAAATCAGGCGCGTATCAAACGGTTTGGGAATGATGTAATCAGGGCCAAAACGCAGTATCTGGCCTGTATATGCTTCGGCCACTTCATCGCTGACCTCGATTTTTGCCAGCGCAGCAATCTCGCGAACGCATGCAAGCTTCATCGCATCGGTAATACAGGTTGCGCCACAGTCGAGCGCCCCACGGAAAATATAAGGGAAGCACAGCACATTGTTGACCTGATTGGGGTAGTCTGAGCGACCTGTGGCAATAATGCAATCGGGGCGTGCCTGTTTGGCCAGTTCTGGCAGAATTTCCGGCGACGGGTTAGCCAGCGCCAGAATTACTGGCTTGTCGGCCATGGTTTTAACCATTTCGGGCGTTAAAACATTGGCAGTAGAGCAGCCCAAAAATACGTCTGCTCCAGCTACTACGTCGGCCAGCGTGCGTTTGCCGTTGTCAGGTTGCGCGTAGCGGGCTTTCGACTCATCAAAGCCTCCTGCCCGGCCTTCGTAAATCAGACCTTTGGAGTCGCACACAAAAATATTGCAGCGCTGCACGCCGAGTTCTACCATCAAATCCATACAGGCCAAAGCTGCTGCGCCTGCGCCAGAGACAGCCAGTTTAATCTGCGCAATGTCTTTGCCCACCAACTCCAAGCCATTGAGCAAGGCAGCAGACGAGATGATGGCTGTGCCGTGCTGGTCATCGTGAAAGACGGGGATTTTCATGCGCTCGCGCAGTTTGCGCTCAATGTAGAAGCATTCGGGCGCCTTGATGTCTTCCAGATTGACGCCACCCAGCGTTGGCTCAAGCGCAGCAATGATATCTACCAGTTTATCGGGATCGCGCTCGGCCAGCTCTATGTCAAACACATCAATGTCGGCAAATTTTTTAAACAGGCAGCCTTTGCCTTCCATCACCGGTTTGCTTGCCAATGGACCAATATCGCCCAGCCCCAGTACTGCTGTACCGTTGGTGATAACGCCCACCAGATTGGCGCGTGCCGTATATTCGGCGGCTTTGGCAGGATCAGCCTCTATTTCCAGGCAGGGATAAGCTACGCCAGGCGAGTAGGCCAGGCTCAAGTCGCGCTGATTGGAAAGCGGCTTGGTAGGGCGAACGGAAATCTTGCCGCGCGTGCCAGTACGATGGTATTCACAGGCTGCATCACGCAGGGCAATTTCGCTGGGAGCCATTGGTCGGTCTGTTGTCATGGATAGTTTTTCCTGAAATAACAATAAATCTGCAAAACCAGCTTGAATTCTTTAGCTGAAGTTATCGTATCAAAAGCAATAAAGGCAGATTGGTATGGCGATTGTTGCACAAGCCAATGCCACCTTCACAAAATGGTTTTATGCGTGATCAAAAAACGTAAAACCTCACAAGAAAGCTGCCCAAGCTGCCACTGGTGTAATCAGACAGCGCTACTCGCCAAACAGCCCAGCATCGCCATGCGGCGGAATGATACCCAAATGGCGATAAGCCGCTTGCGTAGCCACACGCCCGCGCGGGGTGCGTTGCAAAAAGCCTTGCTGTATGAGGTAGGGCTCAATCACGTCTTCAATCGTGCCAGGCTCTTCGCCAATGCTGGCGGCGATGTTGTCTAGCCCTACGGGGCCGCCGTCAAAGCGGTGGACTACGGCTTCGAGCAGTTTGCGGTCCATCACGTCAAAGCCTTGCGGGTCTACATCCAGCATGGTGAGGGCGCTTTGCGCTATGGCCATGCTGATGCAGCCGTCGCCTTTCACATCGGCATAGTCGCGCACGCGGCGCAGCAGGCGGTTGGCTATGCGCGGTGTGCCACGGCTGCGGCGGGCGATTTCGAACGCGCCGTCGTCTTGTATGGGCACTTGCAGCAAGCCCGCACTGCGTTTGACGATGCGGGCGAGCTCGTCTGCGCTGTAAAACTCCAGCCGCGAAACGATGCCAAAGCGGTCGCGCAGGGGGTTGGTAAGCATGCCCGCGCGGGTGGTGGCGCCCACCAGTGTGAAGGGTTGCAAGTCGAGCTTGATGCTGCGTGCGGCAGGGCCTTCGCCAATCATGATGTCGATTTGGTAGTCTTCGAGTGCGGGGTAGAGGATTTCTTCCACCACGGGCGATAGGCGGTGGATTTCGTCAATAAACAGCACGTCGTTGGCTTCCAGATTGGTGAGCAGCGCGGCCAGGTCTTTGGGTTTTTCAAGCACAGGGCCGCTGGTTTGGCGCAAATTAACGCCAAGTTCTTGCGCGATGATGTGCGATAAGGTGGTTTTGCCCAGGCCAGGCGGGCCAAAGAGCAGCACATGGTCGAGCGCCTCGCCCCGTTTGCGGGCAGCGCCAATAAAAATTTCAAGCTGCTCGCGCACTTTGGCTTGCCCTACGTATTCTTCAAGCAGCTTGGGGCGCAAGGCGCGTTCGAGTGCCTCTTCTTGCGGGGTGGCAGGGGTGCTGGATATGACCCGTGGCGCTGCAATGTGCGGGGCTTCAACGTGCAGCGTGTCGGTTTTTATGGCCATTTTGTTTCAATATTCGAGTTAAATGCGCATGCGCGGTATTGCATGATGCGCTCTGCTTTGTATTGTGGCGCATTGCCGAGCCAGCGGACAACAGCAGTACCCAACCAAGCAGCATACAAGCTGCTTGCTGCACCACAACCCATTTGCACCTGCCAGCGCACCAATGCTAACCGTGCTACTTGCAGCCCAGCAAAGCGCGGGCTTGTGCGCCTTGCACGCGCCACATTTGCAGGCCGCCTGGGCGCTTGGGTTGCGTCCAAAACAGTTGCTCGGGCAGCAAGTAGGGCAGCTTGCCACCATACCACTGCGGCGCAAGCACCCACACGCTGCTGCCCGCAGGCGCGGTGGCGCATAGATGCGCGGGTAAAAGCTCGGTGCGTATCATGATTTGCTCTGCCGCTTTGGGCGAAAAATCAGCCGCATCAAGCATGTAGTTGCGCCAGCCGTCTGACTGCCGATGCACGGGGTTATCCCAGTCTGCCACCAGCAGCACGGGCTTGTGCCAGCTTAAATAAAAGGGCAGGTCAAACTGGAAATTGTCTATCATCACAATCGTGTCTTGCGGCGCTATTGCCGCACGCATACTAGGCACTACGCTGTAAATTGAGCTGCGCGGTATTGCCGTAAATATGCCCGTTAAAGTCAGGCACAACGCCGCCCCGCCCAGTGCCATGCCTGCCAATCGTTTGATTGGCCACAGCCCTTGTGCGGTTTGCAGGCACAGGGCAAACAGCACCGCCAATGGCGGCACGGCGGGCAAAATGTAGCCTACAGTTTTGGATGCGGGTATGGAGAAAAACACCACCACAAAGCCCAGCCAGCACCACAGCAGGCGCAAGGCTGACGCGGGTGAAGCCGCGGGCAGCACGCGCCCCATCTGTTTGACTCTGCCATGCACGCCTTGTGCGCGTAGCCCAAGCCAACTGCGCCACAGCGCGGGCAGCAGCCATACGCTCGTGGGCAAGCCCATGCCAAAGAGCAAAGCGGGGTAAAACCACCAGCCTTGCTGGTTGTTAAACTCGCCACCCGAAAAACGGTGAAACTGCTGCTCGATAAAAAAGTAATACGCAAACCCCGGGTAGCGCTGCTGCACCAGCACCACCCACGGCACGGCAATCAGCGCAAATAGCAGCAGCCCGGGCAGCGAGAGCAAGAGCGTCCACAGCCCTCGCCAGTGGCGCTGCCACAGCAGCCACAGCAGCAGCACCGCCGCTGGCAGCGCCGCACCAATCAGCCCTTTAGCCAAAATGCCCAGTGCCGCAAATACCCACGTTAGCCACACCCAGCCCTTGTGCGGCAAGCCCAGCGCCTGCTGCATCACGGCATGCGCGCCAGCCAGCACGGTAAGCGCAATGAGCATGCCAACGAGCATATCGAGATTGGCAAACTGTGCGCCGCCAAAGAAAAACGGCATGGTTGCCAGCAGCAGCAAACTTACCCACGCCAGCTTGTGCGAAATATGCTGGCGCACAAACAGGTACAGCCCCATGCCCCCCATCCAGCCAATCAGCACCGACGAAGTACGCGCCGCCCAGCAGCTTGTGCCAAAGAGCTTGAGCGCCAAGCCGTTAATCCAGTAAAACAGCGGCGGCTTGTGAAAAAACGGCAGCCCGTTGAGCAAAGGCTCCAGCCACTGGTTATGCAGCGCCATATCCAACGCAATTACCGAGTAGCGCCCCTCATCGGGCATACCCAAACTGCGCCAGCCCACTGCCAGACATAGCCACAGCGCCAGCAGCACAGCGGGCAAAGCAACAGGGTGGCGTTCGTAGCGAGGCTGCAAAAACGAAACAAGGCGTGTAATCAGTGGCATGGGCGTGGCGCGTGCGGCAAAAGTATCAACAACAACAAAGTAGCGGGGCATGGTAGCAGAAAGCGGTTGCGCAAGCAGCAGACTGGTGCCAGCGTGTGCGGTCAGAAAATTTGCTGCCGGCATGAATAGCCGGCAAATGCATGGAGGAAATACAAAAACCAGCTGCAGCGTATGCAAAAACCACGCAAAGGCGCAGAAAAAAACTCCAGCTATCTACTTCGCCAATCCCTTGAGTGCTTGCTTGATGCCATCACTCACCCCCACATCGGCAGGCAGCGCCTTCACCGCCAGCGCCGCTTCACGCTCGCTGTAGCCCAGTGCGACCAGTGCCTGCAAAATATCAAGCTGCGCATCGTGCTGTAGTATGCCCGCGCCTGTTGCAGGCAAAGCGGGCGCAAGCTTGTCTTTAAGCTCAAGCAGCAGTCGCTCGGCGGTTTTCTTGCCAATGCCTGGCACTTTAATCAGGCGGCCGCTTTCTTGCGATGCTACGGCTTGCGCCAAATCATCCACACTCAAACCCGACAAAATCGACAGCGCCGTGCGCGCACCCACGCCGCTGATTTTGATAAGCTGCCTAAACGCCGCGCGCTCCTGCGCCGTGGCAAAGCCAAACAGCAACTGGGCATCTTCGCGCACCACAAAATGCGTAAGCAGCGTAACTTGCTCGCCCAGTGCGGGCAGGTTGTAAAACGTGCTCATTGGCACATCTACCTCATAGCCCACGCCGCCGCAATCCACCAGCACCTGCGGCGGCGATTTATCCAGCAGCGTGCCTGTTAGTTTTCCAATCATGGGGTATCCTTATCTACAACGTTTTGCAGCGTTTCATAACGTTTGCAAATTAAACCAATCAACCAACGGGATTATCTGCGTGATTCTTCGCCACACCTTCACCCCCTTAAACAACACCCGCCTATCGCACCTGTGCGGCCCGTTGGATGAGCACCTACGCGCCATCGAGCGCGAGCTAGACGTAAAAATCGCCCACCGCCACGAACAATTTAAAATCGACGGAGCCAAAGCCCGTGCCAACCGCGCCCTTGAAGTGCTGCAAGCCTTGTACGAACAAGCCGCCCGCCCCATTGAGCCTGCTACCGTGCAACTCATGCTGGCCGCGCGTGATGATGCGCCGCTGCCCACCGAAGATGCCCAGCTTGCCACCCGCCGCAGCGACCTGCGCGCGCGCACCGCCACCCAAGGCGTATACCTGCAAAGCATAGCCAGCCACGACATCACCTTTGGCATAGGCCCGGCAGGCACAGGCAAAACATGGCTGGCCGTAGCCTGCGCCGTAGATGCGCTTGAGCGCGGCGCGGTGCAGCGCATTGTGCTCACCCGCCCCGCAGTAGAAGCAGGCGAGCGACTGGGCTTTTTGCCTGGTGACCTGGTGCAAAAAATCGACCCCTACCTGCGCCCCCTGTACGACGCGCTCTACGAGCTAATGGGCTTCGATAAGGTACAAAAAGCATTCGAGCGCTCCGCCCTTGAAATCGCCCCCCTTGCCTTTATGCGCGGGCGCACCTTGAACAACGCCTTCATCATTCTCGACGAAGCGCAAAACACCACGCCCGAGCAGATGAAAATGTTCCTCACCCGCATCGGCTTTGGCGCCAAAGCCGTAGTTACAGGAGATGTGAGCCAAATCGACCTGCCCAAAGGCCAAAGCAGCGGCCTCATAGAAGCCGAGCGCATATTAAAACGCGTGCCGGGCATAGCCCATGTGCGCTTTAGCAGCGCCGACGTAGTGCGCCACCCCTTGATCGCCCGCATTGTTGATGCTTACGAAGCCGCTGGCAGCGCAGCGCGGCGGGGGCAGGACAGGGCTTGAAACATGCTTGCACTGTTATAAACTGCTGCTTAGCCCCATTTGCGCGTCATATTGATAAAGGGGCGTTTTGGTACTGCGCATTTCATATCAGCAATCAGGAGCAAAGCCATGGGCATGGATGTCATTGACTACAAAATTTCTGGCGACGACATGCAGTATGTCGAAGTGGAGCTAGACCCGCAAGAAGCGGCTATAGGTGAAGCAGGCAGCATGCTCTATATGGAAAATGGCATTGAAATGGGCACCGTTTTTGGTGACGGAAGCAACGCTGCCCAAAGCAGTGGCTTGATGGGCAAGCTGCTTGGTGCCGGCAAACGCCTGATCACGGGTGAATCGCTGTTTACCACCATCTACAACAACAATGCACAGAGCAAGCGCAAACTCGCTTTTGCTGCACCTTACCCGGGCAAAATTGTGCCGGTTGACCTGCGGGCCATGGGTGGCTCATTGATTTGCCAAAAGGACGCTTTTTTGTGCGCTGCGCGCGGTGTCTCGCTGGATATTGCCTTCCAGCGCAAAATAGGCGTGGGCTTTTTTGGCGGCGAAGGCTTTATCATGCAGCGCCTTGACGGTGACGGCATGGCTTTTATCCACGCTGGCGGCACCCTGATTCGCCGCGATTTACAGCCTGGGGAGCTTTTGCGAGTTGATACGGGCTGCCTTGTGGCTTATACCTCTAACGTGCAGTTTGATGTGGAATATGTAGGAAAAATCAAAACAGCTTTGTTTGGTGGCGAAGGCCTGTTTTTTGCCAAGGTTACAGGGCCTGGCACTGTATGGCTGCAAAGCCTGCCCTTTAGCCGCCTAGCCAGCCGCGTTTTTGCCGCAGCTCCCCAATCAATAGGAGGTGGTAGCCGCGAAGAAAGTTCATTACTGGGCAGTTTGCTGGACAGGATTGACTAAAAGTTGTGTGCAGTTGCTTGCTCTGCGTGCAATTTATGCTTGCACGCAGCATCAGAAATTTTCAATCGGCTAAGCAGCCAAAGCTCGATAGCATCCAATGCGCAGCTATCGCTAGACTGAATCAGCCTTCCACACCAGCCAATTTGGGCGCACGCACTATTTCGCCTCAGGCATGGCCGATGAATGATGGCTTGTAATCAGCCATTGCGAGCCATCCCAGCGGTAAGTAAAGCTGTAGCGCCCACTGACCGCTGGTTTTTTCGTGCCAAATGTGAAGGTATACAAGCCTGCATCCACCGCTGTGTTGCAACCAATTTCGACAAAACGCGCATCGATTTTTCCAGACGGGCGATCTTGCAGAAAATGCTGGAAGTAGTCTTCTTTTTCAGCAACTGTAAAACGCGGCTGGTTTGAAACGGTGGGTAAAAGAATTGAGCGCTGGGCATAGTTGGCTACAACCTTGGCAGGCTCGCCTGTCAGCAAAGCGTTGTTCCAGCGGTCAAACAATGCGGCAATTTCTGCTTCAGAAACAGCCTTGCAAGTCTCGACTCGAGGGCTTTGCGTGTTGCTTTGCGCAACCGGATTTGCTGCACAACCAGCTACTGCTGCTGCAATAAAAAACAAACCTGCATGTTCCAACTTCATAAAATCCTCCTGTAATGTCCTTAATGGCAATGCTCAAGGCTACCATTAACCCGATGCTTTTTTACCCGAATCGCCAAACTGCGAAATAAACAACATTTGGCAGCATGCTTTTGGTGTATAGCCACACTCCACGCATCGTACCCAGCCAGCAAATAGCTGCAGTTTAAAAACGCAAAAATCATCCAGATTTCTCTCCCCTCTTGTTTTGTACAAATTAGCAATATTGATTACAATCATTAACATGGGGTGTAAAAACGCACATGCTTCTTTTGGTTTTTTAAACGTAGGAGTCTGCTATGAAAATACTCAAAGCAACCGCGTCTTTCTTGGGTTGTGCATTGGTTTCAATTCAACTGCATGCCTCTGAGCCAATCACTCGAAAAAACTGGATTAATCATCCTGCCATCGTTGAAGTACGGGGAATTTACAGTGCAGTAATGAAAGATAAAACCCTGACGGTGAAAACCAAAAAATTCAACATGGAATACTGCGAACCTGGTGAAGACGAAAGCCGTGCAATTTATCGTGACAAGAATGGGGTCACACGCATCTATCGTTTTTCGGGTGGTTCCGAAGATACAACTGCCCAGCGAGAAATCGTCTACGATGCAAACGGCACTATTCGTTTTGCCTTCATCAAAGCTGGTGCAACCAATGGCACAAAAATAGAACATCGCGTTTATTTTTCCGATGCTGGACAAAAAATCTGGGAAATACAGGAAAAGATCAAAGGCCCTGGCTACCCTTTCCCTACTAAGTGGCCAGAAAAAGACCTGATCCAAAACCCATGGCAGCGCTTTAACTACACAGACCTTTGTGCAGAGCTCTGATTAAACTGCGTTCTCTCAGCCATCCTGCTTACAGCAGGATGGCTGAGGCACAAAGCTAGTAACCCTGTGCAAAAGCAACTAACCATCGCCCGCGCCGCTAACCCCTACATCCAGCCCAGCAAAGCCACCCCGAAGAAAGCCCAACATGCTTCGCAAACTATTTCTGCTGCTGCCCTGGCTGCCATGTGGCCTTGCCGCGTTTTGGTGGATTGCGCATGACATCCAAACCAACAAACCTGCTGCAGGGCTTGCCATGTTTGCCATCATGGGCATAGGCATGATTCAGCTTGCCTTACTGATGCTGTCAGCCACGCCGAAGAAAAACGCAACTACCGCTACTGGCAGGACATGGTTGGCTCCTGTAAAAACGGTATTTAATGTTGTGCTGTTTCTGGTTGGTGGCTTGGCAGCACTGATTTGTGCTGATCTGCATAGCGCCCTGCCGCAAAGTAAATTCATAACGGTTTCTGCCCGCAGAATTTACGACCGAGAAACACATGCTTCACCCGGTCGCTTACTCGGCCAGAAAAAACTGTACGGTGGCAGAATGGCCTTCAAATCTGATGATGCCGCTGTAGCCGAGCGCCTGTTTGTGCGTGGTGAAGAAATCTTTCGCAGCATATCGCTAGGAGAGCGCGTGACCTTACGCCTGCAAGTTGCCGATTCGCTTCTGTTTGGCTCAAACACCTATTTGCTGGGCGTATCTCTGGCCCAATAAACTGCAGCTGTTTTGCTGCGTTTACCACCACTGGCGAATGCAAGTCGCATTTAATTCGTTATCCACGCCAATCAGCGCGATAAAAACACACACCATTTGCCGCCATGCCCCGATAATTGCAGCATGGACAACACCCCACCCCCACGCCGCACACTTACGCGCCCCGCACCAAAAGCAACCGCTCGTACCGACACACCGCGCACTACGCCACATTCGAGCACGCGTCCTGCTACACGACCCGATGCGCCCGCTACAGGCCGCAATACCACACGCTCTGAACGCAGCGCGCCCGTGCGCAACACCCCATCTGATCGAGGCAATGCCTTTTCCGCTCCACGTCGCCCGGATGGCAAACCCGCTGACGGCTCTGGCAGCTACAGAGGAGGCGCATCAAGCCGTGCCGATAGCCGCCGCACACCCGAGCACCCATCTGGCAATGCAGCAGGCTATGTGACTACCAGCGAAGCACGCAGAACGTCTTTGCGGCAATCTTCAGACCAGCCTCGCAAACCGTCTGACAACTTCAGCACAGGCTATGGTCGCCCCCAAAAACGATCTGAAAATCGCCCCGATAACCGCTCAGCCATCCGCCCTGCAAGCCGTTCTGCGGACGAGTTTTCGGGCAACTTTTCAGGCAACAGGGCTGACGGCAGAACAAACACCCGCGCTGGCGACAACGCCCAAGACAACTGGGCAAGCAACAAAGCACAGCGCAATGCACCCTCTGGCACAAACAACGCGCCGCGCAACGCTTACGGCAACAACCCCGCACCAGCCAGCAACACTCCTGCCACACGCAGCAACGTCTGGCGCAGTGACGACCAGCCCCGCTCCGCACGGCCAAGCGCCCCGCCCCGCTCTGCCCGCCCCCTGCAACCTGCCCAGCCTACTGTCGCGGCTGCCATCCAGCCAGCACCAGACAATGCAGGCAACGCCTCTGCTATCCCCGCAGACAGCCCCACTCTGACCAGCACCGGCACACGCCTGAACAAACGCATGGCCGACTTGGGGCTTTGCTCGCGGCGCGAAGCCGACGAGTGGATAGCCAGCGGCTGGGTTTTCGTCAATGAGCTGCCCGCCAGCACAGGCCAGCGCGTAGCTGAGTCTGACCGCATCCACGTCGACCGAGCCGCCTACGGGCAGCAAGAGCAGCAAGTCACCATCTTGTTGCACAAGCCCGTTGGCTACGTCAGTGGCCAGCCCGAAGACGGCCACCAAAGCGCCGCCACCTTGATAAGCAACAACAGCCACTGGCGTGGCGACACCAAGACTATGCGCTTTTTGCCCAGCCAATTGCGCGGCTTGGCTCCTGCCGGGCGGCTCGATATCGACTCCACGGGCCTGCTCGTGCTCACACAAGATGGCCGCATAGCTCGGCAACTCATTGGTGAACACAGCACTATCGATAAAGAATATCTGGTGCGCGTTTCTTACACCGCGCCAGACGGAAGCACCACCAGCGACAACGTACAAGCCATCTTCCCACGCGCGCAACTTGCCTTGCTGCGCCACGGCTTAAGCCTTGACGACCAGCCCCTCAAACCCGCACAAGTCGATTGGCAAAACCCCGAGCAACTGCGCTTTGTACTGGTTGAAGGCAAAAAGCGCCAAATCCGCCGCATGTGCGAAGCTGTGGGGCTGAAGGTAACTGCGCTCAAGCGCGTGCGCATTGGTCATGTGCGGCTAGGTGATCTACCACAAGGCCAATGGCGATATTTGCATGCAGATGAGGGGTTTTAGGCGCAAAATTTGGCAGTTATTTCTGAATTGGGCAATTGCTACGCCTTACCCACATCTGTCAGATACTGCGCTGCTTCAAGCGCAAAGTAAGTCAATATGCCATCTGCGCCTGCGCGTTTGAAGGCGAGCAGTGCTTCCATCATGCAGGCATCGTGCGCGAGCCAGCTGTTTTGTGCGGCGGCTTTGAGCATGGCGTATTCGCCCGATACCTGATAGGCAAAGGTGGGCACTTTGAATTGTTCTTTCACGCGCCAAAGCACGTCCAGATAGGGCATGCCGGGTTTGACCATCACCATATCTGCGCCTTCGGCAATATCAAGCGCCACTTCGCGCAGTGCCTCGTTGCTGTTGGCGGGGTCCATCTGGTAGGTGTGTTTGTTGCCTTGGCCCAGATTGCCCGCGCTGCCCACCGCATCGCGAAACGGGCCGTAAAAGCTGCTGGCGTATTTGGCGCTGTAGGCCATGATGCGGGTGTGGATGTGCCCGCTGGCATCTAGCGCCGTGCGGATTGCGCCTATGCGCCCGTCCATCATGTCGCTGGGCGCGACCATATCCACGCCAGCTTCGGCTTGGCACAGAGCTTGCTGCTGGAGCATGGTGATGGTTAAGTCGTTATCCAGATAGCCTGTGGCATCGGGTATGCCGTCTTGGCCGTGGCTGGTGTAGGGGTCGAGCGCCACATCGGTCATGATGCCCAGCTCGGGGAAATGTTTTTTCAGCGCCCGCACCACTACAGGAACAAGCCCCTGCGGATTGGCGGCTTCGCTGCCGCGCTCGTCTTTGCAGGCGCCATTTACCACGGGAAACAGCGCCAGATACGGTATGCCAAGCGCCACGCAGCGTTCGGCCACAGGCAGCAGCAAATCAAGCGAAAGCCGCGCCACGCCAGGCATGGAGGCAACTTCTTCGCGCCGCTGCTGGCCTTCGAGCACAAACACGGGGTAAATCAGGTCGTGGGCGCTCAAACGGTGCTCACGCACCAGATTGCGGGTAAACACATCGCGGCGCAAGCGGCGAGGGCGGCCTTGGGGGTAAGATGCGTAGGAGGTAGTCATGACAAGAATAAAAACAAACAACAGCTTTTGACAAACATACCAGATATGCCCTAGCGCAACTGCTCGCTCACACCATTTTACAAAAAACGATAAAATTGCAATTTTACGCAAATTAACTGCGAGTGCAGTAATATTTTATACAGGAGTATTTAAATGGAAATGGCAGAAAAAGTACTGAAAGAAATGGAAAAACTGGGCAAGCCTGTTAATGCCACCGAAGTTGCCAAATCTTCTGGTATTGACAAGGCTGATGTGGATAAAGCCTTTAAAGATTTGAAAAAAGACGGGAAAATAGTTTCGCCAGTCCGCTGCAAGTGGGAACCTGCCAAATAAATCATGCTGGCGGCCATATCTGTCTCAAGGGATATTTTCGCCGCCTCTGATTATCTGAAAATCTCGGGCCAGTTTGCGTGATTTGTTTCACGCTTTAATCATCGCACAGGCGCGGTATGCATGCAAAAACTGCTACCCGCACTTGCAAAAACTTCTACAATGCGAGACAAGCCGATTTTTGGCTATTTTCCAATTTCCCCAACTCTTTCTATACACGCATTATGCAAACCTCTTCCACTTTTGTATCTTTGCGCCGTAGCGCACGCCAACTGGCACTGGCAGCAACTATGGGCGCAGCCGCAATCAGCGCGCAGGCTCAGGCACCTGCTCAACAGCAAGCTGCCCCCAGCATCGATAGCTTTGTCAGCACCGCCGCTTCTTACCTGACTGCCATCAGCCAGGGCAAGGCCGCCGATGTCTGGCAAAACAGCAGCCCCGAAATGCAAAAAAGCGAAACCAAGAAAAATTTCGCCAAAAACATTGAAGCCAAATATACCGAAGCTGGCCAGATTACTGCCCGCGAATGGATCGCTGTTAACCGCATCGTGCTCGCTGCCCCTGTCAAGGCCGACAAGGTAACAACCCCTGCAGGCCAGTACATCAACGTCACTTTCGTTGCCAGCACCAACAAAAACCGCAACATTGCCGAGCGCGTCACTTTCTATCTTGACAATGACGGCAGCTGGCGCCCAATTGGCTTTGTGCAGCAATAAGCCTTTTACAAAACTTCTGCGCCTCGGTTGCGACCATCGCCACCGGCAGTGCAGCTAACGAGCTGGCATATATCTGATATGTGCCAGCTTTTTTTGTGTTTACGTCTTTGGTTTAACTGACAGTTTTTGCTGCTGCTTGCACTAACGGGCGTGAGCCACCGCCCCACATGCATAACCTGCTACCACCCGCCACTGTCCATAGGCACAAGCTGCATGCTGGGGCCAGTCTTCGGCGCTCTTCGGCACGGGTACATCCCCAGCCTGCCAGGCCTGCAGCCCTTGCCACTCCTGCAATAGACTCTCTTGGCTTTGCAGCCAGTGCAACGCGCAAATCACCCCCGCATGGCTTACCCAAATCGCACGCTCTTGCGCATTGGCAGCAAGCTGTGCTGCCGTAGCCTGTGCAGCACCATGCACCCGCTGCAACATGGCTCGTGTCGACTCACCACCTCCAACGCGATAGCCTGCAAAGTCACCCATCCAGCGCTCCCATTCATCGCTGGGCAAGGCATTCCAGGGCTGCCCTTCCCAGCAGCCAAAGTCCATCTCGGCCAGTGCCGGTTCTGTTTTCAGCTGCACACACAAGCCAGCATCTGCCAGCAGCGGCAGTAGTGCCTGTGCCAATTGCTGGCAGCGCTGCAAGGGCGAGCTCAGCAGCTGTACCTGCAACCCTCCTGCTGTAACGCCGTCCCCGTTTACATCCAGCCAATATTGCGCAAACTCCTGCGCTGCTGCCAATGTGGCCTGCGCATCGGCCGCTATGTTGTAACGACCATAGCAAATACCTTCTCCCACCAGTGGGCGCGCATGCCGCAACACGTGCCAGCGTTCAAGCCCCTCTCTGTGTTGAGTTTGCACCTGCTTACTTCCTTTGCTAAAAATCATTCTCTCCAAGCCGGATATTATGCAAACAAGATGCTGTCGCCTTTACCCCCAAGGCAACAGTATGCATTTGTACAATGCCTGCTATCTACCAGTAGCCACCTTTTAAAACCATGCCCCCATCTTCGCCTCATACCCCCATCCCCGAACAAACGCCTGCACCTGAGCAAAGCCCTCAGCCAAACACCCCCACAGGCATTGCCCACCCTCGCACTATCCGCAGTTTTGTACTGCGCGCCGGCCGCGTTACCACGGGGCAAAGCAAGGCGCTGCAACAATGGGGCGACAAATTTTTGCTACCCTACCAAACCACACCGCCCGACTACACCGCCATCTTTGGCCGCCAAGCCCCACTGGTACTTGAAATTGGCTTCGGCATGGGAGACGCCACCGCGCAAATTGCCGCCACCATGCCAGAAATCAACTTTCTGTGCTGCGAAGTGCACCAACCCGGCGTAGGTGCTTTGCTCAAGCGCATTGGCGAGCAGGGCTTGAACAACATCCGTATCTGCTCGCACGATGCCGTAGAAGTTATCGCCAACATGCTGCCCCCTGCCAGTTTGCACGGCGTGCATATTTTCTTCCCCGACCCCTGGCACAAAACCCGCCACCACAAGCGCCGCCTGATTCAGCCTGCGCTCGTTCAGACACTGGCACAACGCCTGCACGCTGGTGGCTACATCCACTGCGCCACCGACTGGCAACCCTACGCCGAGCAAATCATCGAGGTGCTGCGCAGCAACCCGCTGCTTGCCAATACATCGCCCCACCCCCACGGCTTTGCCGATAAACCGCACTACCGCCCACAAACCAAGTTCGAGCGACGTGGCCTGCGCCTTGGTCATGGCGTGTGGGATCTGGTTTTCACCCGCAAGCCCGATAAGCAAGCGCCAAAATGCCGTTTGTCAACCTCATGTACGTCATTCCCGCGCAGACGGGAATGACGAGCTTGTGCGCTTGAACTGAATCAGAGACAAATCAGCGCATCATTGGCAATACAGAAAAAAACACGTCACTTCACCTCTTGATATAATAAAACCAGACACAACCTATTGGAACATAGCAGCACCCAGACAAAACCGGCATTCACAAGCCAAATCCAATCAAACTTGATTGATTGGCAAGCCGTTTTATCCACCAGTCCCCAAAAGGAGAACCAACCATGACCAACCTCGTTACCCCTGTTACCGATGCCAACTTTCAGGCCGAAGTACTGCAATCGGCTGACACCGTTATGGTTGATTTCTGGGCTCCCTGGTGCGGCGCGTGCAAAAACGTTGCACCCGTGCTCGAAGAACTTGCTGCCACCTACCAAGGTAAAATTCGCATCGTCAAAATGAACGTCGTAGAAAACCCCGAAACCACTGACGCCTACGAAATACGCGGCCTGCCCACCCTTATCGTCTTTAAAAACGGCCAACCCGCCGACAAACTCAGCGGCGCACGCCCCAAGTCGCCACTGATCGAACTGATAGAAAAACACATTTAACCACCCGCATCAAATATACACATTTACACACACGGGTATAAATTTCTGCCACAATTCGCACAGGCAATACCCGCACACAAACTGGCTCACCCGCCAGCGGTTTACAGCACCTCTTTTTTAACTTTTACACACTTTTAACCACATCCATCAGGAGCACACACCATGTCCGACCTCGTCAAAACCGTATCCGATGCCAGCTTTCAGGCTGACGTAGTTCAATCATCCACCCCTGTACTGGTCGATTTCTGGGCTCCATGGTGCGGCCCCTGCAAAGCCATTGCCCCCATTCTTGAAGAACTCGCCAGCACCTATCAAGGCAAAGTGCAAATCGCCAAAATCAGCGTTGACGACAACCAGGAAGTCCCTTCCAGCTTTGGCATCCGCAACATCCCCACCCTGATCATGTTCAAAGGCGGCAAACCCGTAGCCACCTTGAGCGGCGCACGCCCCAAAGCACAACTGGCCGAATTTATCGACCAGCACATCTGAAAAAACCACTGCCCACGCAGCAAACACCCACTGCAGGCAAGCAACACCTTGCCGCTTGCCCGAAAGCGCATCTGGTAACAGGTGCGCTTTTTGCATGAGCGCAGCAAATACGCGCAAAGCAGATATTTCCACCTGCTTTTGTATGACAAATATTGGCAACCAATCGGCATATACACGCCACCCACCAAACTGCACAAAACCACCTTTTTTTGCCATTTCCCAGAAAAACCGCTATTGCGTAAAGTTGGCGCAATTCTTGCTCAATACTGTGTATTGCAATATCGCCTGTTAACCAAACAAGCAAAACAAGAGACGCACAGACCATGAAAGCACCCATACAAAAAGGCTTCACGCTAATCGAACTGATGATTGTTGTAGCCATCATCGGCATACTGGCAGCCCTTGCCATACCCGCTTATCAAGACAACACAGCACGCGCACAAATGACCGAGGCATTCTCTTTAATCTCTGGCCTCAAGCCCGCCGTGGCAGAAACCATCGCTACGGCTGGCAACCATAATTTAGGCGCCACAAATTCCACCTATGGTATTGCAGCGCCAACCAGTATCAGAGGAAGATATGTCTCTCAAACTAGTGTTTCTAACGGGAGCATCATTGCAACCATGAAATCAAGTGGAATCAGCTCCCGCGTTGCTGGAAAAAAAATACGTCTAAGACTGCTGGCCGACAAAACAAATGGCAAATACACTTGGGTGTGTGAAAGCAATGTCAATGCCACTGTTATGCCACGCGACTGCGTCTATAAAAGTTTTTAAACCACAAATGCGCACTCAACAGCGTTACTAACCCAGAATCGTAATGTGGGTGACCTTCCACCCACGCTGCATGGTGCGCTCGCCAAAATCCCCAACCAGTTCCGAGGCCAAGCCCCATTCAGGATGCAGCAATCCTTTTGCCACATAGCGATGAAAACTGGAATATGGCCACAACGCCGCTTGCTGCACCAAGCTGTGTTTGACTGGATTGAAATGGATGCAATCCACATGATTTTGCCAATCAGCATCGTCGCGTATCTGATGCTCCCAGCAGCACCTTTGCCAAATACCTTTTTCGCCTTTTGCACCTTTTGGCAGGCTTGACGCAACCCATCAATATGCTCAACCAAAAGTTTGCTACGGCAATCGGCCAAAGCCACCGTAAAAACAGCTTGCACCAGCAAGTTGGAAACTGCGATAGCGAGACATGGAGACAATGACAAGAAGATTATTGTCGGATTGCTCGGAGTAGGTGATAGACACTTGCGCGCGGGTAACAAGTTACCCGCGATTGTCAAGGAAACGTTGATTGATTCTTCAAGCAAGAGAGAGTCCAAAAAGCCGTCATTCCCGCGCAGGCGGGAATGACGGTGGGGGAGGGTGCTATGCAACGGGGAAGTATGTGGGAATGACAGTGGGATGCGTGCCATGAGCGGGTATTTGAGACTCGCTCACCCACGCTGATCCCGCACCCACCATGCCAAAACCGTACAAAAAACCGCACAAAGCACGCACAATGTGACATTTTTTGACAGCCTCTTTGCAACTTTCTGCCAGACTGCTTTTTTTTGTCACCCGTGCCAACTTCTGTAGCTCCCCTTTTCGTGAAGTTTGTCACACCTACAACGCAGCAACGCCTTTTTTTCAAAGTTGGCACGGTTTCTGCATCATACAAGGCGTAGCAACAAGAGAAGTTACTACAAAGTTTGTTTCTTCCACGCTTCCCCTTTAAGGAGATAAAAAATGAAAGCTTCCCTGCAAAAAGGTTTTACCCTGATCGAACTGATGATTGTTGTAGCCATTATCGGTATTCTGGCCGCAATCGCTCTGCCTGCTTACCAAGACTACACCAAGCGCGCTCGCGTTTCTGAAGGTCTGTCTCTGGCAGCTGGTGCAAAGTCTGCTGTAACTGAATACTTTTCCTCTCAAGGCGGCTGGCCTTCAGGTGCTGATGCTGCGGCTAGAAATACAACCGCGGGTCTTTCTGCACCAACCGAGATCAAAGGTAGTGCTGTTACCTCAGTTGGAGTTACTAATAACTCAGGCGAAATTACCGTAACATACAACACCAAAATTGATACTACTGCCCGTACGCTGACATTAACTCCAACAAATGCTACTGGTTCTATAACGTGGAAATGTGCAGCAGGTTCAACTAATGGTGTACCTGCCAAGTGGCTTCCAGCTGAGTGCCGTTAATCACTCTAGGCAAGGCAGTGTCATGTCATAAAACATGATAAATGCTTAAATACAAGGCGTACCTTTAACAGGTGCGCCTTTTTTATGGAATGCAGTATGTTGCAAAAAAAACAGAGTTCGGCTATTTTTGTAGGGCTTGCTATTGGTTTGGGCTTGATGTTTGCGACACTTTACAGCGTCCATTTGCCGCCTTCAGGCAGCTACCAACACGGCATGGGCAGTGCGGCAATAGCCGGTATTTTTTTACTGCTGTTTTTTTTGCGCCAAAAAGCGTTGCCCATAACGCTGGCTTCTGTATCGTATTTGCTGCTTTTTTTGCTTATTGCCATACAGCCCAATTTGCACGCTGGCTATAAATACCGCGACGCACTGATTTACCCCATGGGTGCTTTTTTATTGGCATTTTGCATTCACAATGCCATTAAAAGCATGGATAAAACTGGGCAGAAAACAGCTCTTGACTGGATAATAGCTCTACTGCTTTTTGCAGCCACACTCACCAGCCTAACTCAACACTTGCAATGGCTGCTGCCTGCTGGCTCTCTACCCGACTGGCTACTATTCCCCCTGCAAGCAGGTAGCACGCCCAATGGCAATGTTGCGCAGCGCAACCAGGCGGCATTTATCAATGTGCTCGGTATTGTGTGTTTGTACTATCACACAGCTAGTCACTCTTTTGTATCGCACAAATTTTTTGCGTTTCTAAAATACCCGCTTGCATTTTTATTGGCATCGGGCACTGCGCTAAGTTGTAGCAGAGGCGGGCTATTGCTGGCAATCATTGCATTAGCTGTTTTGATTGTGCGCGAAGTTATTGTTAAGCAAAATAAAAAAAATATTATTCTGATAAGCGCCATTTTTATTGCTGGTTATGCCGCTGGCATGTGGCTGCTTGAGTGGAACCCCAATGCCACACACGTGCAAAACGCCTTGCAACGCGCCACCGTATCAAACTACTACCTGCGCATGGCTTTGCAAGAGCAGGCATTTGCCATGTTTGCCAGCCGCCCGCTAACAGGCTGGGGCTTGGAAAGTTTTGCCGCCTATGGTTTGGAAAATTTTGCTACGCTTAAATGGTACGAGCATGCCAACCATTCGCATTTTTTTCTGTCGATGTTAGCAGCCGAGCTGGGTGTGCTGGGCTTTTTGGCACTGCTGCCATTGGCTTATGTTTTTGCCACAATTATCATCAACCTGAAAAGCGTGTTTGCATCCGCCCAAAAAACCAGTGTTTTTGCCATGTTGCTGGTAATTTTGGCCTACTCATGCTCCGAATACCCGCTTTGGTATGTGCATTACTTTATGCTGTTTGCTGCATTGCTGGCGTTTGCGGCAGAGCAAGAAAAAACAATTACCACGCTACCACGACTGGGAATATTCTCTGCAGCTTTTTGCCTAGTTTGCTGTGTTTTTTCTGTGGCTTCGTTTGTTGCTTTTACTGATATATCTGAAATGAGCACTAGCTTTGCTGCCGATAAGTCTGCTAAAGCACAGAAAATGGAAAAAATAAATTTTATTTATGGACAGCAAAAATACCAAGAGATGCTTTTGTTTATGCACACGCCTACCAATACGGAGCATTTGCATGAAAAAATACAACTGGGTGAACGTGTTCTTTCCGCTTTTAGCAGTACGGGTGCGCTGCAAAAACAGGGCGTACTCTTGGCATTTGACGGGCAACAAGAGAAATCTCTTGCTCTCTTTAAGGCAGCCTGCAAATGGCATAGTGGTAGCGAATGCGAAAACGTCAAGACATCAGCTAAAAATTTGCTTGAGCGGCACCCAGAGTATTTTTCACATTTGAAAAATTTTTCGGAATATCAGGCAAATTAAGGACGCGCTGATTTATTCCTGTTTTGGGTAAAAGTAGCCATTGCTCGTCATTCCCGCGTAGGCGGGAATCCACAGCTGCGCCCCTTATTCGGATGGATTCCCGCCTACGCGGGAATGACGAATTTATGAAATTTTTCTCACATGAAGAATAAATTAGCGCTTCCTAAAAGTCAGGGTTAAATGGGCGACTTGCTCACCCACGCGCAACCACCACGCCTACGCCATTGCCACACGTAGGTAACAACTTACCCACTCTGCACTTACTCCTGCGATAAACGACGCAAACAGCCAATATTTCCAACTGCGTGGTTTGGCATGTTTTTTGCTTAACTATTTTATAGATGCCAAGCGCGTGCCTTATACGCCAGCTATAATAAGGAGTTAATCGTGAAAAAACAGCAAGGCTTTACCCTGATTGAACTGATGGTTGTAGTGGCAATTATTGGCATTTTGGCTGCTATGGCTATACCCCAATACGCTATCTACACCAAACGCGCCCGAGTGGTTGAAGGTTTGGCGCTGGCTGCTGGCGCAAAAACGGCTGTGGTTGAATACTATGCCAACAACGGTACATGGCCTTTGGGCAATAACGCTGCGTCTATGGCTATTAATAGCGCTATCAGTGGTAACAGTACCATCTCTGTGACTGTCTGGGGCCAAGCAGGCGCTGCTGGCCAGATCAGCATCAAATACGATAGCAAGGTTGCCCAAAGTGGCAACGACACCATTACCCTGATTCCATCTGTGGGCAGCGATGGCAAAGCTGGCTCAATTACCTGGTCTTGCACCAGCGGCACTTTGCCACAAGAGTTTCGCCCTGCCGAATGCCGCAGAAAATAAAGCTGCTGTAACGCAAATATTACGGATGCATTGATTTATTCCAGTTTTGGATAAACATGACATAGCTCGTCATTCCCGCGCAGGCAGGAATCCACGGCTGCGCTTCTTATCGCAATGGATTCCCGCCTGAGCGGGAATGACAGCATGCTGAGTTTTTTCTTGCATGAAGAATAAATCAACGTTTCCTTACGTGCAAGCTGCAAAATTTCTTTAAATACTTGCGGCTTGCAATATCTGGCATGGTACTTGCTGCATTGATGTATATCGCTTACCCATATGCCCTGCGCCCTATTCCAAGTGGGGCTTTGTTTCATTGACAGTTGCTGCAATAATGCTTAAAAAAATGAAAATGCAAAAAGGCTTTACCCTGATTGAATTGATGATTGTGGTGGCAATTATTGGCATTTTGGCTGCCATGGCCATACCTGCATATAGAGATTACGTGGCACGCGCACGCGTGTCTGAGGGGCTGACTATGGCCAGCGGAGTGAAAGCTGATGTAGTTGAATACTATGCCAGCACTGGAGCTTGGCCTACTGGTATTACACAACTAGGATACAAATACGGCAGCTTTACAGGCAATGCTGTTGCCACCATCGCAGTAAACGACGGCGGCGTGATTACTGTTTTTTATAAAAATCTGGGATCAAACCGATACCAAAGAGGGCACACTGCACTTGTGCTCGTTCCTAAAGATGAGGGTGGCTCTATTAGTTGGAAATGCAGACAAATAAATGATAAAGACAAGCAATATAACGCGAATGGAGGAACAAACGTTATTGCTCAAAAATATCTACCCGCAGAATGCCGTAGCTGACGCTTTAAACAGCTGTATTTGGCGTGCTACAGGTCTGTATCCATAGTTCTTGCAGCGCTTGCGCGTTTAACGCATAGATTGCCGTGCGTATTTTTTCATAGCCTCATACAAATATTGCTTCGGGCAGGTATGGCATGATTTTTACTTAAAATAATGTGCGCTAATAAAAACTAGCTACAAGCCAGTTTCTTCAGCCCTGCTTTTAAGAGGTTTTAATGAAAGCATTCCTGCAAAAAGGTTTTACCCTGATTGAGTTAATGATTGTTGTAGCCATTATTGGTATTTTGGCTTCTATCATGATGCCCATGTGGGGCGTCTATGTAGCTCGCGCGCAATTTGTAGAAGGCTTGAGCGTACTTAATGGCGTAAAGCCAAACGTGGTTGAGGCTGTTGCCAGTGAAGGCTTGGTGCCAGGTTGCCTGAGCGAAGCTCAATGGGCACAAGATATGCCTAAGAGAGATAAATATATTTGGGCAACTGGCGCGAGCACAGCAAGCCACTTTTGCCGCATTCACGCTGAATTTGAAAAAGATAGAAATATAAGCAATTTCCTTAAAAATAAATCAGTTTGTCTAATATATAACGCTAACACCAATGAATGGGTTTGCGGCACCGATGTGGATGCTAAAGTCAGACCATCTACATGTAAATATAGCAATTGCCATGGCAATCCAATCACATGGGTGGACTAATTAATAACTGCAGCAAACCTCGTAAATGCTGCTGAGCATAGTCAGCTGTGAGAGCACAAGCACCCGCAACACTGCAAACCATAAGATGCTGCACAGAATGCAGCCAAACGACGGGCACTTGTGCCCACCCTACATATAACTCCTCACAAAAGCCAGCGCATCGCCCACCGCAGCAACCGCTCCCGCTTGCGGCATATCCCTACCCATAGAGAAATTGTTTCGGTACTTTCTCTGTGTCTTCTGCGTTCTGCACTCGCACCAGCGCTTAACTACTCATAAAAAATGCAGATTTCTGCAACAAACAACCACAACCTAGCGTAAACCTTAGATTATTTTATCTTCTATAAGATAGAAGAGTTGAATCTAGTCTTATATAAGATATACAATACACGCACCTGCTACAAACTGATGCAGGCGATTGTTTTTCCATCTTCTCTTTTGACCACGCTCAGGAGCACGCCATGACTCAACTCACTCGCGAACAACAGATTACCGCCCTGGAAAAAGACTGGGCAACCAACCCGCGCTGGAAAGGTATCAAGCGCGGCTACAGCGCCGCCGATGTGGTGCGTCTGCGCGGCAGCGTGCAGCCCGAATACACGCTGGCACGACGCGGCGCTGAAAAACTCTGGGAAAAAGTCAATGGCAGCGCCAAAAAAGGCTATGTCAATGCATTTGGCGCCATTTCCGCTGGCCAAGCCATGCAGCAGGCCAAGGCAGGGCTTGAGGCAGTGTATCTGTCTGGCTGGCAGGTAGCGGCTGACGGCAACACGAGCGAAACCATGTACCCCGACCAGTCGCTGTACGCATACGACTCTGTGCCTACTATGGTGCGCCGCATCAACAACACCTTCAAACGCGCTGACGAAATTCAGTGGGGCCGTGGCATTGACCCAAGCAGCCCCGAATTTATTGATTACTTCCTGCCCATCGTGGCCGATGCCGAAGCCGGCTTTGGTGGTGTGCTCAACGCGTTTGAGTTGATGAAAAACATGATTGCCGCCGGTGCTGCTGGCGTGCACTTTGAAGACCAGTTGGCCGCTGTGAAAAAATGCGGCCACATGGGCGGCAAGGTGCTTGTTCCCACGCAAGAAGCAATCGAAAAAATCACTGCTGCCCGTTTCGCTGCCGACACCATGGGCGTGCCCACATTGATTCTGGCTCGCACCGATGCCGAAGCTGCCAACCTGATTACCAGCGACCACGACGCTAACGACAAGCCTTTCCTAACCGGCGAGCGTACCCAAGAGGGCTTTTACCGTGTTAAAAACGGCCTAGAGCAAGCCATCAGCCGTGGTATCGCTTATGCGCCTTATGCCGACTTGGTGTGGTGCGAAACCGGCACGCCCGATCTGGGCTTTGCCCGCGAGTTTGCCCAAGCCGTGCTGGCAGCCTGCCCGGGCAAGCTGCTGAGCTACAACTGCTCGCCCTCGTTTAACTGGAAGAAGAATCTGGACGAAAAAACCATCGCCAAATTCCAGGACGAGTTGTCAGCCATGGGCTACAAGTACCAGTTCATTACGCTGGCTGGCATCCATATCAACTGGTACAACACTTTCCAGTTTGCCCACGCCTATGCGCGCGGCGAAGGTATGCGCCACTACACCGAAATGGTGCAAGAGCCCGAATTTGCTGCACGCGAGAAAGGCTATACCTTTGTCAGCCACCAGCAAGAAGTGGGCGCTGGCTATTTTGACGATGTGACTACCGTGATTCAGGGCGGCTCCTCCAGCGTGAAGGCGCTTTCTGGCTCGACCGAAGAAGAGCAGTTTCACTGATCTGTCTTGGAGGGTGCCTGCAAGGGTGCTTTCAAAAACAAGCCATCTGATGCTGCGGTGTCAGGTGGCTTTTTTGTTGGGAAATTGGTGGAAGCAACGATGCCTGATGCGGTAGTCAGGCTGCTTCGAGGTCGGCAAGGTACTTCTGTACCCGGCTTGCACGTTCCTTGACGTTCAGTTTGTGCAGTGCCACCAGCAAGATGGCTGTGCTGTCGTCTTCACAGTAGAGATAGGCCAGCGGCACTTTCAAGGCCGTGGCGATTTGCTTGGCTGTGGGTACTGGTGCTTCATGCACACCCAACTCATACCGACTGATCCGTGCTCTGGCACTGGACTCATCTAGGCCGATGGCCACCCCGACCTTTTCCTGAGCAAGACCCAATGCTTCACGGCGTTCGCGCATACGGCGACCGACTATGGAGATTGGGTGTTTTTTGTCATCTTGCACGTCACGAGTTTCGTGACAGATGTGATAATTGTCGTCACGTAATTCGTGACAGTCAACTTGTCAAGAGCTACGCCTTCATGGTGGTCAGGTTCTCTGGAGAAACCGATGCGTAAGAAGCTAAAGCAAATTGGTGAAGCTGCCCAAAAGGGGGTAGGTGCTGCCGCTGTCCTAGTTGGTGACTTGAATGGTGATGGCAAGGTCGATGCACAAGATGCCCAAATTGCTGCGGAATGGGCAAAGAAACAAGCGATAGGGCTGGGTGGGGAGGCTGCACGGCTTGGGAGAGCTGCGCTTCGGTCTGATCTTGCCAAAGATTCAGCTACAGGTGCAGCGATTGGTGCCGCGATTGCAATTCCAGTTCCATTGATCGGCCCTGCCGCTGGTGCGGCCATTGGCGCAACGGTTGGTGCCTATCGCAATCTGACTGGCAGTAAAGGGCTATCGAGTATGGATGCAGCCAAGCCGTCAGACCTCCATGCTGATCTGCTCAAGCTGCAGGACCTGCGCGAAAAAGGGGTTTTGAGCGAAGAGGAGTTTCAGCGTGAAAAGATCAAGCTGCTTGATTCCTAAATTTCAACATCGTTTATAGAAATAACTGAAGAAAGGAGTTTTATGAGAGGGCTGTTTGTGCTGATGCTTATCACTGCATTGACAGGGTGTGGTGACAAAGATGTGGAAGCGATTAAGAGGGAGGTTAAATCGAATCTGGTGGATCCGGACTCCGTCAAATTTGGAGCAACCTCGTTCAATCCAAAAGAAGATACGGCCTGTATTGAATACAACGCAAAGAACAGGATGGGCGGATATTCAGGGCAAGACATTGCCATTTTGAACAAGCAAGATGGAAGATGGAAAGTGGATCGAATGAGTGTGTCTGCAAGCCATTGCTCGAACAATGGTCGCTATGTCAAAAAATGAGTGTTAATAATTTTTATTTGTAGAACCCGCCCTGGAAAATTCCTCGGCGGGTTTTTCTTTGTCCAAACGAAAGGAGTCTTATGCACATACTGCGCCACCCCAATGAGGTGTTGGCATTTGTTGAAAGCTATCCAGATCCATGTGTCACTGCCCTAATCCAGCAGCGCATGGAAGAACTGACAGATGAAGACACCAATATGGAGGAATTGGTGGTGTTCGTGATTCTCGAATCCGGTGACGGTATCGAGCAACTGCAGAACCAGATGGACATGCGCGTCATGGCCGATCTGGGTTGTCCCTTATGGGAGGTAATTGAGGAACACGCCACCTGTTATGAGCTGGTGTTCGTGCTGTCTTCATCGGGCTACGGAACCTTGGTTTTTGCCCCCAAGGCTGAATGTGCCCCTGACATCTTGGACTTGTGCCAAAAGCATACCTACCGAAGTCCACCGTACCCGCCGCCTGATGCATCCATCGCTATAGATACCGCCCATCGAGGCGGTTTTTTATTGCCTGTTCAGAAAGGAAACCAATGAAACCAGTCGATGAGCTTGTGGCCGCCATGGTGGCATGCCTGACGGATGACCTATACGAACTTTTTCAGGAGCGTGCAGCCATTCGTCAGTACGACGGTGGCCAGAGCCGTGAATTGGCCGAAGCCATGGCCGTGCTGGATGTGATTCACATGCACCCCAAGCAGACCTGCAATTGCTGGCAATGAAAGGCACTGCGGGAAATGAAGCATCTTATTTGAAAGTAACCCCGC
Organism: uncultured Allobrachymonas sp.; assembly: GCA_964618495.1. GTDB lineage: Bacteria > Pseudomonadota > Gammaproteobacteria > Burkholderiales > Burkholderiaceae_C > Brachymonas. The sequence continues at coordinate 138,661 of CAZUBE010000003.1, forward strand.
GCCATGTGCGCACAACCCATTGAAAGGAAACCTATGGAAATCGAAACTGAAGTCACTGAGGCAGAACTGTCTCCAATCCAAGCAATCCACACAGGTGAATGTCCTTCCCTGTCAGGTCAATCCACTTTGACCTATGCCATCGGTCGGCATCCCGAAGACCAGTCCCTGCATTTGCGGATCGTCGCCAATTCCGGTGGCGGCATGTTCTGCGATGAATGGGCCAGTGGTTCAGCGATAGACGCCTTGGTGCAGTCCAGCACTGTTTTGATCTCCCGCTCGATGTGCGAATTGCATGCCGGACGAAGCATCAACACAGGTGGATTTGTGTTGTCCGTGATCAAGCATTTGGGCTTGGTACGTGTCAATGCAGAAAACAGCCGCCATCACGAAATGGTCCCCGGTACCACCTTTGAACAGGTGGCATTGGAGGCACTTGGGGCCATGGGGCAGGCGGCATCAGGCGACAAGCGCAAGACCCTCAAGCTCAAGAAGGGTGAGGTCTGAACTGGCCTCTATCACCGCAGCATTGATCGTTGCAGCCCTTCTGGGCATCTGGTTCAACGTAACCCGTTGGATGGCCATTGCCGCATTCGCTGCCTTGTGCCTTTTGTACCCCTGGCTCGTGGTCCCCGTCATTGTTGGCGTGGCCTGGGCATTTCTTCACTTCAAAGTCCGTAACCACAGGAGATAAACATGACCTACCTCGACAGCATCAGCACCGCCTTGCAACACGCTCTGGATTGGAACGACCTTCCCGAAGACCTGTTGCCACTCGTGATCGTGTCGGAAGCCTCAAACCTGAGCGCCACCGATTCGGATGCCATGGGCAGCACGACCTGGCACTGAGTAGGGCGGCCACCGCCTGACCCCAACCGGCCCACATGCGGCCAACCGGCCCACCTCTCGGGCATCCCCCGGCCCTCAGCGGCCACCGCCACCGGTAGCAACCGGCTTCGGCACCACTCTCCCGACCCCAGTCCAACACCAGAAAGCACACAACCGTGTCTGCGCAAGCAGAGGCATCAGTGCGTCTGGCGTGGATTGGGGGAGGGGTCTTTCATCACTATTTTTTTGGACACATCAATGACCACACCGACCATCATCAACACCATCGTTCCTGAGTCCGGGCGACTGAATATCGTGGACAACCTCTTTGGCATGGCCTACATGCTCAAGCTGGAGCCTGCCGTTTTCAACATCGCAGAGGCATTGGCAGAGGCCTACACCGGCGGCTACTGGGAATTCCATGATCTGTCGAATGGCGGCTTCTACATGGCACCGCGTCATGACACAGAGTTCACCGTGAGCTGCGAAAACGGGTTTGAAGGCAAGCTGTCACCTGATGCTTTCGGCGTAACGGTCTGCCTGTACGCCTTCAGTGAGCTGTCCTTCCGAGGTGATCGCCTGGCGCAGACCTGTGCCAAGCAATACCACCTGTTGCGGGAGTATGCCGCTGAACACCCCGAAGCACGATCAATCTATCGGGCAATCGACTGACGCTGCCAGTTGTGTCCCTGGCCCCCCTCGAATCGACGCAACATCCGAAACGTCGAAACGAGTGGGGTTCGGGGACGCCTGTTGCGGCGTTGCGGCAGTTGCGGATTTTTGAGGGTGGGGCGGTGCTGTTGACAGCCCCCGTGGCTTCGACCACAATCCGCAACCTTACCTGTTTGCTCTGTGGTGGACGAGCAGAATCCAGCAACACGGTAATCGACTTTTTCCTTCGGCAAGTGCTGATCGTCTGGCCCTCACCTCTGGTGAACCTTTCAGCATTTGTACGGAATCAAAATGGAAAAAAGTCATTCCAGTCCACAACACCCCTTCAATACCCAAGCCACCCCGCTAGATCGCAGCCTTCTTGCAGAGCTGTGGCGCAACAACGACCATGGGCATTTCCTGGCAGTCAGAGATCCAGTCACTGGATTCTTCAAGTCAGTCCACATACCCGATCTGAACCAGGTTAACGAAACAGCAAGCAAGTTCGATCTTGTTGGCAGGGACGTCTATCACGCCTGTGCGTGCTTCCATGACGAGGCGGGCGAGCGCAAAGCTCAAGACGCTATCGGCGCATACGGCTTCTGGTTTGACATCGACTGCGGACCTGCCAAAGCCGAATCCGGCAAAGGCTACGCCGACGAGTCGCAGGCCGATCTTGCGCTGACAGCTTTCTGCAACGATAACGACCTGCCACATCCAAACTGGATCATCCACAGTGGCGGTGGCGTTCATGCCTACTGGATCATGGACGCACTGGTCTCGAAAGAGGATTGGCGCGACCACGCGATGAAACTCAAGGTGCTGGCAGCCAAGGTAGGATTCTTGGCGGATCCTTCGCGTACAGCCGACATCGCCAGCCTGTTGCGTGTGCCCGGCACCTCTAACCATAAGTACGATCCAGCCCGTCCGGTTGTGTTGGTCCGTTCATCCGCCACACGAATTCCCATGACTGTGATGCTGCAAGGCATTGATGCGGCGTGGGCCAAGCATTGTGGCGCTGTTGCGGCAACGGCGAAACCTGTCCATGGCACCACATCCGTTACTGATCCGAGCAGTCACAGTGAGAAAGACCATGGTCCGATGGATATGGCACAAATCAGGTCGGCATTGCAGGTGCTTGATCCCGACTGTGATGAAGCCACTTGGAAATTCCATCGCGTGGCTGTACTGGCGCGAGAAGCCCTGCAGCATCCTGAGCATGCCGATGCCTTGAAATCTTTGGCGCGTGAATGGAGCAGTGGCCAGTTACGTGGCACGCCTGCAAAAGCCTGGACCACACCCGGCCAAAGCAATGGTCAGACTGGCGAACAGGTCTTTGATGAGGTCTGGCAACGCTTCTTCAATCCCAGCTACACAGGCAAGACCGCGACCTTGGGCACAGTTTTCTACCATGCCCGTGAAGCCGGGTGGTCGTACGCCAAACCAAGGGATATGGCGGCAGGCGCTGAAGCGGTGGAGCAAAAGCCATCCAGTCCGACAAAGAAAGCTGTTGCAAAAAGCGATGCTGGTCCGGTGGGGCAGTCACTCTTCAAGGAGGTGTTGTCTGCCGATGAGCCCGTCGATCCTGCTGCCCTGCTTACCGAGATCGCTCAGGTGATCCGCACCTACATTGTTCTGGAGCCAGAGCAAGCAGATGCTGCTGCACTGTGGGTTGTGCATACATATTTGACAGAGGTTTTGGACGTGTCGCCGCTTGCCATCATCGACGCGCCTGAACGTGCATGTGCCAAGACGCTGTTTCAAAATGTGCTGGCCTTGCTTTCGTATCGTCCCTTGTCTGCTGCCAATGCGTCCTTGGCGGTGGTGTTTCGTGTTATCGAAAAGTGGAGTTGCACGCTGTTTATTGATGAGGCTGACACCTTCTTCAAAGAAAACAAGGAGCTGCAGGGCGTTATCAATGCAGGCTACAAAAGCGGCGGTGTGGTCTTGAGGGCAGAAGCCAGCGGTGACAGCTACGAGCCCAAAGCGTTTTCTGTGTACGGTCCCAAAAGCATTGCGGGTATTGCCCTCACCAAGCACCTGCCTGACTCCACCATGAGCCGTGGCATCGTGTTCAACATGCGGCGCAAATTGTCCACAGAGAAAGTCCAGCGTATGCGCAGTGCTGACCCTGGCTTGTTCGACCGCCTGTCCTCGCAGTCGATGCGTTTTGCGGTTGATTACAAGGACAGGGTACGTGATGCAAGACCCGTATTGCCTGACGAACTGAGCGACCGCTCGCAAGACAACTGGGAGCCATTGTTGGCGATTGCCCAGTGCGTCGGGGATGAATGGGTTCGCCGTGCCACCGCTGCTGCTTTGAAGATGTCCGCCGCCAGCGAAGCGCAGGGTAGTGCCAGTAATGATCTGTTGACCGACATTCGTGAGGTGCTGATCGGCTGGACCAAGCCCACCATCAAATCGGTAGACCTTATTGATTTCCTTTGTGCAGACAAAGAAATGGGGTGGGCGACTTACAACCGTGGCAAAGAGCTGACACCCAGGCAATTATCGAAATATCTCAGCGTCTACAACCTCAAACCACGCACGGTTCGTCAGAAGGATGGAACCACGCCAAAGGGCTATTACCTGGACGAATTTCAGGACGTTTTTGAGCGCTACCTAAAGCCTCTGGATGAGGTGTGATCTTTGCAGCCCTGAGAGGGTGTTGCCGCAACAGCGCCACAACGTTCTACCGTGCGTTTCGGCGTTGCGGACACCTACCGGCAGTGCCCCCTCGATACCGCTTTGATGCCTGATTGCCCCTCGTCTGGGTGTTGGACATCCCCATGCTACGCAATGAATTTTTGAATCTATGTCCATTTTTTATCACCGTGGCACGAGCCACTTTCCGGTCGCATGGAAACGTGCGGCCTTCCATCAACCCTCTGTCTAAGGAGAAATGACATGCCTTTGATTACGTTATCTGCACAAGTCTGCCAAGCTGCTGCCTGCAAAGATGGCAGTGCCAAAACCGACTATTACGACACAGCCATTACTGGCTTCATCCTGACCGTATCGGCCTCGGGCAGCAAGGTGTTTTCACTTCGCTACCGTGACCAGTACGGCAAGCAACGCCAGCACAAGATTGGTGACGCGAAATCCATCACATTCGACAAGGCGCGATTGCAAGCCCAAAAGTTGCGATCCAAGGTCGTGCTGGGTGAAAACCCGGCTGAAGACCGTCAGGCTCTGCGCAAGGTTCCTACCTTGAGTGAGTTCGTCACTGATGTGTATTTGCCCCATGTCCGTCAACACAGGAGAAATTTTCAGTCCACCATCAGTTTTCTGAACAATCACATACTGCCTCGCTTTGGCCGCAAGCTTCTGGATGCCATCACACCAGAAATGGTGTCCGAAGCCCACCAGACGATGCGCACCGATGGTTATGCCCTGGCCATGGCGAATAAGCTGCCTGTCCTGTTCAAGATCATGTACAACTTGGGCAAGAAAAAGAAAGTGCAGGGCACCGCCAGCAATCCTGCTGATGGTGTGGTCTTGTTTGTGGCCAATAACGCGAAAGAGCGTTTCTTGACTGCTGACGAGACACAGAGGCTGCAACATGCATTGGAGCAAAGTGACAACACCCAGCTCAAGCACATCGTGCCGCTGATGCTACTGTTCGGTTGCCGCAAGAGGGAGCTGCTGGATTCCAAGTGGGTTGACTTTGATCTGGAAAGGCGCAACTGGCACATCCCCATGTCCAAGAATGGTAAGGCTCGCAACATTCCAATTTCCGCCAAGGCATTGGAGTTATTGCAGGCGCTTCCAAGGTGGAGTGGTTGTCCGTATGTGGTGCCGAATCCGGAAACGAAGAAGCCCTTTGGCAATCTGTATTGCAGTTGGAACACGGCTCGCATCCGTGCTGGTTTGCCTGAAGTTCGCATGCACGACTTGCGCCATAGCTTTGCCAGTAATCTGGTGAATTCCGGCCAGTCGATCTATGTGGTGAGCAAGTTGCTTGGGCACTCCCAGGTAAAGACCACAGCCCGCTACAGCCATCTTTCGGATGCAACCCTGCTGTCGGCAGTCGATGCAGCAGCCATGGCCATCGACAAAAGTTGGAACCCGCTCCAGCAGAAAGCTGCCTAAAATTTAGGCTGAGTCTTCCGCCACCTGCACCCCCATTCGGCATCAATCCGTTTGGGTGGTGTGGGTCGGTGGTAGGCGAAAAATGGGCATCGGGAACAGGGCAGAACACTTTGGCATTGGCGATCCGTGAACTGCATACCTGCGCCAGTTGGGTTATCGGTGGGTGTGGTCAAAACGCAGACCCCAAAACTCCAAAAAAGCCTTACAAATCTTCGCACTAGCCAGACCTTTGGCCTGTTCAACACTTTCCAGTTTGCCCACGCCTATGCGCGCGGCGAAGGTATGCGCCACTACACCGAAATGGTGCAAGAGCCCGAATTTGCTGCACGCGAGAAAGGCTATACCTTTGTCAGCCACCAGCAAGAAGTGGGCGCTGGCTATTTTGACGATGTGACTACCGTGATTCAGGGCGGCTCCTCCAGCGTGAAGGCGCTTTCTGGCTCGACCGAAGAAGAGCAGTTTCACTGAGTTGGCAATTCACTGATTGCAAGTTGCTCCATAGTCGGGCAGGCGCATTAAAAATGCAGCCGCCTGACTGCAAATATTTCTGCGCAAGTTAGTGCTTGCTTTGTATGCCGCCTTCCCACAAAGGAAGGCGGTTTTTTATTGGCTTGCAATATTGTTATTTGATCGGCTCTTTTTTCAAGTCAATCTATCTGTCTACCAATTTGTTGCAGCACAATCATGCCTGTGCCAAAACTGTCTATTTTGCCCCTTCCTGCCAGCACCACCCCGCGCCCGCCTGCCACCTGCATCATGGTGCTGGGCTGCACCAGTGGTGCGGGCAAAAGCTGGCTAGCTACGGCGCTGTGCCGCTGGTATGCCAATCAGGGCTACAAGGTTGCGCCATTCAAGGCGCAAAACATGAGCAACAACGCGCGGGTAGTGGCTGGCTCTGCCGCTTGCGCCATTGATGCAGGCAGTTGCGGCGCAGAAATCGGCTCGGCGCAGTATTTTCAGGCGCTTGCGGCGCGGGTGCAGCCCGATGTACGCATGAACCCGCTGCTGCTCAAGCCCGAGAGTGACACGCGCAGCCAGGTCGTGCTGCTCGGGCAGGTCAATCAGGCGCTAACCGAGTTGCCCTGGCGCGAGCGCAGTAGCCAAGTTTGGCCGCATATCACCGCCGCGCTTGACGCCCTGCGTGCCGAAAACGACATCATCATCATCGAAGGCGCGGGCTCTCCCGCTGAAATCAACCTTGCCACCAGCGACGTAGTGAACATGCGCGTAGCACGCTACTGCAACGCCGCCTGCCTACTGGTGGCCGACATCGACCGCGGCGGCGCATTTGCCCACCTGTACGGCACATGGGCCATGCTGCCACACGAGGCCGACCGCGAGTTACTGCGCGGCTTTGTACTGAACAAATTTCGTGGCAACGCCAGCCTGCTTGCCCCAGCGCCCGCTTTGCTGCAACAACGCACCGGCCTGCCCGTACTGGCAACGCTACCCATGTGGCATAACCACGGTCTACCCGAAGAAGACAGCTTGTTTGACGCCAGCGCACATACAAGCCAGAGCACCAATAGCACTGACAACGCTGCCGTACAAAACCATACCAACCCGACACCGCAAAGCATTACCGTAGCCATAATCGCCTACCCGCGCAGCAGCAATCTGGACGAATTCGCCCCCCTTGCCAACGCTCCCAATGTGCGCCTGCTGTGGGTGCGTGATGCTGCACAAGTGCCGCAACTTCACAGCCTGCAGCCGCATGACTGGATTATTGTTCCGGGCAGCAAAGCCACCCTTGCCGACTTGCAATGGCTACGCACTCAGCAGCTTGACGCAGCCATTAGCGCCCACGCGGCACAAGGCGGGCGTGTGCTGGGCATTTGTGGCGGGCTGCAAATATTGGGCAGTACCATTTCCGACCCGCACGGCAGCGAAAGCGAAGCAGCGTCCGACCCATCCATGCAGCCACACATGCCCTCTCAAGGGTTGGCGCTACTGCCACTACACACTACGCTAGGCGGCGATAAAACCCTCTGCCACACCAGCAGCCGTTTTGCAACATCCATGCAAGGCGCATGGGCAGCACTGGCAGGGGTGCAGGTTCAGGGTTACGAAATTCACACTGGCCAGACCAGCGCAAACCACATGGCTTTTGCGTCTTCTGACACATCAAAAAACGCTGCAACACTAGCCGTTTTGCACAACGCTGCAGCCCAGCCCATCGGCTGGCTAAGCATTGGCGGCAATGTACTGGGGCTGTATCTGCACGGTCTGTTCGAAGACAGCAACTTTACACATGCCCTGCTGGGCAGTACCGCCCCCACGCTGGATGAAACTTTCAATCGCATGGCAGACTTTATTGGGAAGCACTTTGGCGCAAACACGCTGCAAACGCTTCTAAGTTCCGCCGCACCGTCCGAATAAAGCAATGCTGCATTGCGGGGTAGGAATACGGGAGCAAGACGCAGAGGGCGCAGAAGCTACGCAGAGGACGCAAAAATTCAAAAAGTTTGGCTGAGTCTTGGGCTTTGTCAGAGTTGAGAGCAAGTGCTGTACATTGCAGTTAGCAAATGCCAACTTACTCCCAATCTAGGCCGAAACACGTACAGCTGTCATTCCCGCGTAGGCGGGAATCTATGCCTGTAAGAAGCGCTGCCTGTGGATTCCCGCCTACGCAGGAATGAGATTGGCTGCGTTGCCCTTGCCTAGCTGCGCCTTGCAGAGTTACGGCTTGAATGAGGCGCCAATCCGTGCCTCTTTAATTCTTGTTTACGCCCTTTTTCAAATCCTTCATAAATTGCCCAAAATGCGGCATCAGGCTGGCAAACAGTGGGTTGCTTTTGTTGTGCAGCATCACTTCGCTAAAAAGCTTCAGCCCCACGCCAAATGCCGCCGCATCATTGGCTGAAAAATCGCCACGCCCGCGCAGCCGCTCAACCACGGCAAGGATATCGTCATGGTTGCCCACCTCAAACTGCAAAGGCGCTTGCGGAGGTTGATTTGCACAAGATTCGCCTTGTGCACCACCCAAAGGCTCAACCGTGATTCTGAAAAGGTGTTGTTTCATACTTTGTTCCTTCAGCAGGGCAACACCTGCTGCAAGGTAATTATCCTGCCCGCCACTGCGCCGCACCTGCAAAAACCGCTTATCCAGCTACGCCGTGCGGTCGAAGCATTGCTTTTTTGACTGTTTTGTGCACCGTCAAGCGCACGGCGGCAACTGCCGCAACATTTGCGCGACCTCAAACAAGGGCAAGCCCATAATGGCTGAATAACTGCCCTCAATGCGCGTAATAAAACTGGCTGCCGCGCCCTGTATGCCGTAGCTGCCCGCTTTGCCAAATGGCTCGCCAGTTGCAATGT
>CAZUBE010000004.1:0-94436 GCA_964618495.1 uncultured Allobrachymonas sp.
GCTTCAAACCCTCGGGCTTGATGCCTGAGTCGGCAATCTGGAGCAAGCAGGCTTTACCATTACGCTTGATGTGGTGGAATACACCACCGTGCTTGAGCCCAAGGCACTGGCCAAAGAGCATGATTTGATTTTGATGTCGCGCAGCTATTACTTCGACATGCCCGATGCGGCTGGCTATCTGCAAAGTGACTTTGGCTGCAAAGGCTCAAACAACTTCAACGTCTTCTGTGACAAGGCTTTTGATGCACTGCTGCAAGGCACTGCCACAGCAGAAAAGCCGCAAGAGCGTACAGCCATCTTTGCCAAAGCGGCACAGTATTTGATTGACAACAAAGTGGGCTTGCCGATTTACCATGATGCTTCGCGCCGCGTGCTTTCAAGCCGCGTGCAAAATACCATGCTTGATCCGCTCGACCAGACTTTGCTGACCAACAAAACCACGCTGGGCAAATAAAGTCTGCCTCTTTCGCAAGAGGCAAGCTACAAGGCTCTACTGGCATGTTTGCAGTACTTATGAGGCGGCTTGCAGCAGTACCATTGGTACTGCTGCTTGCTTCGCTGTTTGTTTTTTCACTGCCCACGCTCACTGGGGTGGATTTGGCGCGCGCAACGCTGCGCGCACGCATTGCCGAGTCGGAGCCCGACCCGCAAACGCTGCAAAACATCCGCAAGGAGCTCGCGCTAGACCAGCCCTTTGCGGCGCAGTACGGCGCTTTTCTCAAACAGTTGGCAGTGGGCGACTTTGGCTACTCGTACAGCAGCCGCCAGCCCGTGGGGCCCACTGTTTTCAAGGCGCTTTCTATTTCGGCAAGCATTGCGGCGCTCTCCATTGGCATTGCCGTGTTGTGCGCTGTGCCGCTGGGGCTGCTGGCCGCTGCCCGCCGTGGCTCGCTGTTTGACCGCATTTTGACCATGCTCAACCGCACGATGATTGCCATTCCCATTCATGTTATGGCACCCATCATCATCATGGTGGTTTCTGTGCAACTGCGCTGGTTGCCCACAGGTGGCTGGACCTCGCCCAAGCACATGATTTTGCCTGTTGTTTCTATGGCGCTGGTGCCTTTGGGGCTGCTTACGCAAATGGTGCGCAGCGAAACCATTGACGCGCTTGAGCAGCAATTTATCCGCACCGCCCGTGCCAAAGGGCTACCCGCATGGCGCGTGCTATGGCATGCAGGGCGCGTTTCGCTTACAGGCACTTTGGCCGTGGGCAGCACGTTTTTAGCTGGTCTGATTGGTGGCAGCGTGGTAACGGAAGTTATCTTTACCATTCCCGGTATGGGCGGGCTGCTGTATGACGCTGTTAATCATCTGGATTTGCCGCTGATTCAAGGCGGCTTGTTTGTTACCCTTTTGGCGGGTCTTGGCGTGGGGCTGCTCAGCGATATTGTTGCCGTGCTGCTCGACCCGCGCATCAGATACCGCTAACTGCCAGCCAAAAACCATTTCCGCCTGCCAACCTTGCACCTGCCTATGTCTGCCACGCCCCGCCTCGCTCCATGCAAACCCACGCCGCCCAGCGCCGCGCCACGCTGCTTGTGCTGGCTGCGCCGTTTGCCGCTGGGCAAGCTGCTGCCGCTTGGCGGCCTGCTTCTGATAGCGCTGCTGATTGTGCTTGTGCTGCTGGTAAGCCCATATGAGCCTAACAAGATTGATTTGGCGCAACGCTTTGCGCCCATGTCGCTCGCGCACCCGCTGGGCACAGACCAATTCGGGCGCGACACGCTCACGCGGCTGGCGCATGGTGCGGTGCTTTCGCTCGGCGTGGCGGCGGCTTCGCTGGCGGCGAGTTTTACCATTGGCACCAGCATTGGCATTTTGGCAGCATGGCGCGGCGGGCTGGTAGCCACGGTGGCGCTAACGCTCAACGATACGCTGGTGATTGTGCCAATGGTGCTGGTTATGCTCGGCTTTGTGGCAGCCTTTGGCGCTGGCACGCTGACTTTGGCAGTGGGCATGACCACGCTGGGCTGGGTCGTATTCGCCCGCTTGTCGTACCAGCTTACTGCGCGTACGCTAAGCACAGGTTATGTGGAGGCAGCCATTGCGCTGGGAGCAGATTCGCGGCGCGTGCTGTTGCAGCACGTCTGGCCCAATATTGCACGGCCTTTGCTCACCTATATGGCTCTGCGCCTGCCCAGCACATTGCTGGCGTTTTCAGGCTTGTCTTTTTTGGGGCTGGGGCCACGCCAGCCCCAAGCCGAATGGGGCGCCATGATTGCCGAAGCGCGCAGCTTTGCCGACCGTGCGCCCATGCTGCTGCTTGCGCCCGCACTCACCATTGTGCTTATCAGCGTGCTGTTTGCCGCGTTGGGCTCAACTGCCAGCGATATTGAACTGAAAAAAAACCAATGACCACCACGACTTCACAACTGCCGCCCACACCCGCTGCCGCAGATTTGCCCGCTGCATCTGCTTTGCCTGCTGCACCCACAGCGGCTGCTTCCTCCGCTACGCCCGCTACCAGCGTTACACCAAAAGCATCGCGCTTTGCCGTGCTGCGCGACTTTGTGCGCCTGCCCGCTTATGTGCAGTTGCTGCTGATTACGCAGTTGTGTTTCAACATCGGGTTTTACATGGTGCTGCCCTATCTGGCGGGCTATTTGGGCAACACGCTGGGGTTGGCAGGGGCAACGGTGGGCTTGATTTTGGGTTTGCGCTCTTTTTCGCAACAAGGCATGTTTGTAGTGGGTGGCACGCTGGCCGACCGCTACGGGCCGCGCCCCATTATTCTCACGGGCATTCTTATTCGCATAGCGGGCTTTTTGGCGCTGGGCTTTAGCACGCGCCTGCCTGGGGTGATTGCAGGGGTGGTGCTGATTGGTTTTGCGGCAGCATTGTTTTCGCCTGCGGTAGAGTCTTCCATCGCCCGCGCTGCGGGAGATGTGGAACGCGATACGGGCTTGCCACGCACGCAGGTATTTGCCATGAACTCGGTGAGCTCCCAGCTTGGCTCGGTGCTGGGCCCACTCATCGGCTCGCTGATGCTGCTGATTGACTACAGTATTGCCTGCGCGGTAGCAGCTGGGGTGTTTGCCTGTGTTTGGCTGGCTTATTTCCTGATGTTTCCCTGTATCGCTCCGCTGCACAAAGGCGAAGGCGTACTTGCTGGTTGGGGCGAAGTGTTGCGCAACCGCGTGTTTTTGGTGTTTGCGCTGGCCTATAGTGCCTATCTGGTGGGTTACAACCAGCTGTATCTGGCGCTGCCAGCGGAGCTAACGCGCTCTTTGGGCAATGACAAACTGCTCGGCGTGATGATGGCGATTGGCTCGCTGATGGTCATCGTCGCCCAAGTGCGCCTTACAGCATGGGCACGGCAGCGGCTGGGCGCTCGGCGTGCGATTGTGCTGGGTTTTTCTGTCATGGCGTGCGGCTTTGCGGCAGTGGCGGTGGCTAGCTTGATTGCGCCCCTGCCGCGCCCGTGGGCAGTGCTGCCATCGCTGGCTTTGATTGTGCTGTTTACCGCTGGCCAAATGCTGGCTTCGCCCTTTGCTGCCGATATGGTGGCGCGTATGGCCAACGAGCGCCGTTTGGGTGCTTACTACGGCTTGCTTAATTCGTGCGGCGGCTTGGCGGTGCTCTTTGGCAGCACTGCCGTAGGCGCATTGCTACGCAAAGGCTCGCACGGGGCAGATGTGGCGCAGCCGTGGTTGGTAACAGTAGCACTGGTGCTGGTAAGCGCTGCCGTTATCTGGACGCTGATGGCGCGTAATAAACTTGGCGAGCGCCCAGCCGCACGCGCTTGTGCATCCGCACCTTCAGGCACAAAAGCTCAATAAAAGCAGTTAGGGAAAAATCGCACCATGCCAAACAAGCAAACACCAAGCAGCCTGTTGCAGGTAGAAAATTTAAGCGTGTCTTTTCCAGCCGCGCAGGGTTTGGTGCGGGCGGTAGATGGCGTAACTTGGCAGGTGGGCGCAGGCGAGTGTTTGGCCATTGTGGGCGAAAGTGGCTCGGGCAAATCTGTCTCGGCGCTGGCTGTGATGGGGCTGCTGCCACCTACGGCGAAGGTGAGTGGCAGCATTGTTTTTGATGGGCGTGAGCTGTTGCAAATGCCCGAGCGCGAGCGTCGCCAGTTGCGCGGGGGCGAAATTGCCATGGTGTTTCAAGACCCGCTTTCGGCGCTTAACCCCGTCTATCAGATTGGCGAGCAAATTGCCGAAGCCATTGAAGCGCACCAGCGCATCAGCCACCGCCAAGCGCAACAACGCGCGATTGATTTGCTGCACGAAGTGGGCATTGCCAACCCGCAGCAACGCGCCAAAGACTACCCGCACCATTTCTCGGGCGGCATGCGCCAGCGTGTGGTGATAGCCATGGCGCTGGCCAACAATCCGCGTGTGCTCATTGCCGATGAGCCCACCACGGCGCTGGATGTTACCGTGCAGGCGCAAGTGATGGATTTGCTCGCCGAACTGCGCGAGCGCCGCAACACCGCCACTATTTTGATTACGCACGATTTGGGCGTGGTGGCAGGCCATGCCGACCGCGTGCTGGTGATGTATGCAGGGCGCGTGGCTGAAACCAGCCATGTGGATGAACTGTTTCAAGCGCCCAGACACCACTACACCCACGGCCTGCTCGCCTCCATGACGCGCATCGACACCGCGCGCCAGCAGCGGCTCGATACCATTCCCGGGCAAGCACCCTCGCTTATAGACTTGCCCCAAGGCTGCGCCTTTCACCCGCGCTGCCCCCATGCCACAGAGCTGTGCCGCACCGCCACGCCCGCACTGCTGATTGAGCACGGGCACACCGTTGCCTGCCACCATTGCCTGTGCGCGGCCAGCGCCACCGTTGGCGAAAACGCCACCGCACAGCCCCCAGCCAGCCCCACGCCCATACATCTGCTGCTGCAAAAAGCCGAAGGCAGCCTGAGTGCATCAGCCGCACACCAAACCACGCACCAAGCCAAGCACGAAGCCACGCAAACGCACGAAGCCAACCACATGCACGCCCACCTGCATGTGTACGCACAAGCGCCACGGCTACGCGCCCACATCCACCCGCACCAGCACGGCGAGGGGCTTGAGCACACCCACACCGAAGATGAACAGCTTGCAGAACTAGCCGCTGCCGCGTCTGCTACTGCTACGCCTGCCGCATTGCACCACACAGGCGGGCATACCCACGGCGACGAGCCACCCGAAGCGCACGCCCAGCGCCACGGTGCCGCGCCCGTAGTGCTTGACATTGCCCACCTGCACAAAACCTTCCCGCTGGCAGGCGGGCGGCGTGGGCAGGTACACCATGCCCTGCGCGACGTAAGCCTGCACATTCACGCAGGCGAAACCGTGGGGCTGGTGGGCGAATCGGGTTGCGGCAAATCTACCTTGGGGCGCTGTGCGCTGCGCCTGCTGGAGCCTGCCAGCGGCAGCATCCACTTTCGCGGGCAAGACCTGCTGGCCATGAATGCAGCTACGCTTCGTGCGGCGCGGCGCCATATGCAAATGGTGTTTCAAGACCCACTGGGCTGCATGGACCCGCGTTTTACTGTGCGCGAACTGCTGGCCGAGCCCTTTGCCATACACGGCGAAGATGTGGGCGACGAGGTTGAAGCACTGCTACACCGCGTGGGCCTTACGGCCGAGCATGCCAACCGCAGGCCGCATGAGTTTTCAGGCGGGCAACTGCAACGCATAGGCATTGCGCGCGCCATTGCGCTCAACCCCGCGCTCGTCATTTGCGACGAACCCGTCTCGGCGCTTGACGTATCGGTGCAGGCGCAAGTCATCAACCTGCTGTGCGAAATTCAGGAACAATCCAGCCTGGCTTACCTGTTTATCGCGCACGACTTATCCGTAGTGCGCCACATTGCCGACCGTGTGGCAGTGATGTATCTGGGCGAAATTGTGGAGATGGCTGAAGTCAATGAACTCTTCACGCACCCCCAACACCCCTACACCCGCGCCTTGCTTTCGGCAGTGCCCATACCCAGCCCCGCAGCCGAACGCGCCCGCACTCGTATCATGCTGCAAAGCGACGCAAAAGAACAAACGCATAACCCAGCATGCCAGCAGCTGGCCTGTGCATTTGCACCGCGCTGCCCGCTACGCGCCCAGCTCAACACAGCACAACGGGCACAGTGCCAGCAGCCTATCACCTTGCGCGACAGCAATGGCAACGGACATTTTGTGCGCTGTGCGTTTGCCTGAAGGTGGTTTGAAAACACGGGGTCAGAACGCAGAGGGCGCAAAAGGTGCGCAAAAGTCGCAAAAAATACAAAAAAGGTTTTTATTTTGAAGCCAAGTCGGTATTTGCCCATTGCGCCTGCGGCAACACATCCACCTTGTCATTCCCGCGCAGGCGGGAATCCACAGTAGCGCACAATCAAAGGCATAGATTCCCGCCTGCGCGGGAATGACATCGCAATAGTTTACTGCGCCAGCACAACTGCCACCCTTTGCTTGTGACCTACCACTCCGAGAGAAATTATTTCGGTATTTTTTGCGACTTTTGCGCACCTTTTGCGCCCTCTGCGTTCTGCACCCGCACCCGCACCCGCACCCGCATTCAGGCGCGTTGCAGCAGCATGGCATCACCGTAGCTAAAGAAGCGGTAGCCTTGTGCAATGGCATGCTGGTAGAGCGCCATAATGTGCGGGTGGGTGGCAAAGGCGCTTACCAGCATCATGAGGGTGCTTTTGGGCAGGTGAAAGTTGGTGAGCAGCATATCTACCACGCTGAAGCGGTAGCCCGGGGTGATGAAGATGTGGGTGTCGCCACTGGTTTGGCCTGTGTTTGCCCAGCTTTCAAGGGCGCGCACGCTGGTAGTGCCCACGGCTACGATGCGCCCGCCACGTGCGCGGCAGGCTTGTATGGCGGCGATGGTTTCGGGCGGCACGTGGTAGCGCTCGCCGTGCATGGTGTGCTGGCTTAAATTTTCGGTTTTTACGGGCTGGAATGTGCCTGCGCCTACGTGCAGGGTGACGCGGGCTTGTTGCACGCCTGCTGCTTCAAGCGTGGCGAGCATGGCGTGGTCAAAGTGCAGGGCGGCGGTGGGGGCGGCGACTGCGCCTGGGTGGGTGGCAAAGACGGTTTGGTAGCGGCGCTCGTCTTGGGCGCTGTCGGTGTGGGTGATGTAGGGCGGCAGGGGCACGTGGCCGTGTTGCGCCATTAAGGTGTAGGGGTCGGCGCTGCTGGCGTTGGGGCAAGCATTGCTGCTGGTGCTGGCGTGAAATTGCAGGCGAAATAGCGGGCCGTCTGCCTGTGGCCAGCGCCCGAGCAGGGTGGCAGTGAAGCCGCCGTCCATCTGCAGCACGGTGCCGATGGCGGGTTTTTTGCTGACTTTCATGTGGGCGGCTACGGTGTTGGGGGTGTCGGGCTCGTGCAGCACGCGCTCTACCAGTAGCTCAAGCCGCCCGCCGCTGGGTTTGTTGCCGAATAAACGCGCTTTGATGACTTGGGTGTCGTTAAAGATGAGCAGGTCGCCCGTGCGCAGCAGTTGGGGCAGGTCTGTAAAGCTGCGGTCTACGGGGGTGCTGCCAGTGCCATCAAGCAGGCGCGAGCCAGTGCGCTCGGGTGCGGGGTGCTGGGCGATGAGTGCTTCGGGCAGGTGAAAGTCAAAGTCGCTTAGGGTGTAGGTGCGCTGCTGTGGCATGGTGGCGGATGGGTGAAAAAGCAATGCCGCCACTGTGCAAGACGGGTGGCGGCATGATGGGTATAAAGGGCGTTACACAATCGCTTGGTTGGGGCGCGTGCCGCAGTTGCGGCAGGTGCTTATTCTTGCGCTTGTTGCAGGCGCTCGATGCGCTTTTCGATGGGCGGGTGGGTGGCAAAGAGTTTGCCAAAAGAACCAGCAATGCCCATGGCTTGCATGTTGCTGGGCAGTGCGCCTGGGGTGAGACCGCCCAAGCGTTGCAGGGCGCGAATCATGGTTTGGCGCTGCCCGAGTAGCTTGCCTGCGCCTGCATCAGCACGGTATTCGCGCTGGCGACTGTACCAAGCCACAATCATGCTGCCCAAAAAGCCCAGCAGCATTTCAAGCACCATGTAGGTCATATAGAAGCCCGCGCCCGAGCTGCGGCGCTCGCTGTCGCCGTTGAGCATTTTGTCTACTGCGTAGCCGATGACGCGGCTCAGGAAGATGACAAAGGTGTTGATTACGCCTTGCAGCAGCGTGAGCGTGACCATGTCGCCATTGGCGATGTGGCTGATTTCGTGGCCAAGTACGGCTTCGACTTCTTCGCGCGTCATGCTTTGCATGAGGCCGGTGGATACGGCTACGAGGGCGGAGTTTTTGAATGCGCCTGTGGCAAAGGCGTTGGGCTCGCCGTCGTAGATGGCAACTTCGGGCATGCCGATATTGGCTTGGGCTGCCAAGCGGGTAACGGTTTGCACAATCCAGGCTTCTTCGGCGGTGTTTTGCTGGGCGCTGATGCTGCGCAGGCTCATGCTCCATTTGGCAACGGGTTTGCTAATGAGCAGCGAGATGATGGCGCCACCAAAGCCGAAGATGAAGGCAAAGACCAGCAAGCTAGCCAGATTGAGCCCTTGGGCGGTGAGGTAGCGGTTTGCGCCGAGCAAGGAGGCAACAACGCCAAGCACCATGACAACGGCCAGGTTGGTGAGGATAAAGAGAAAGATACGCTTCATGGACAGCCTTTTGCTTGTAGTGTGTGTGGTTGTGATGGAGTGAGTTGTTTATGGTGGTGGCGGCAAGGCTTTTTGCAAGTGCCGCCTGTGCCGCAAGTGTGAAAGGATGTTTTTGTGGCGCTCTGGCGGCAAGCCGCTGGCAGCGTGGTGGTGGTGGGGTGGTGGGTTAAAGGCTGTTTGCCTGTGCTGCACGGTTGTGCTGGCTATGTTGGCTGTGTTGGCTTTGCTCCAGCGCCACATTATCTACTACGGGGCCAGGGCGAAAGCCGCTGACGAGTTGTTGCAGCAAGCTGGTGATGCCTTGCATGTTGTTATCTTGCATCATGGTTTGCAGTTGCGCCAGATGGCTTTGCAGTTGCTCCCACGCAATGCTGGCTTCTTGCGCGCGCATGATGCGGGGGTGCTCGGTGGGCTGGGGGTTGTCGCCAATGAGGAGTTCTTCGTAGAGTTTTTCGCCTGGGCGCAGACCCGTAATGTGCAGGGCAATATCGCCGTGCGGGTGGGCGGCATCGCGCACGGTAAAGCCCGAGAGCATGACCATTTGCCGCGCCAGTTCGCTGATTTTTACGGGTTCGCCCATGTCAAGCACAAACACGTCGCCGCCTTGCGCCATTGCGCCTGCTTGCAGCACGAGCTGGGCAGCTTCGGGGATGGTCATGAAGTAGCGGGTGACTTCGGCGTGGGTGAGGGTGATGGGCCCGCCGTGGGCGATTTGCTGCCTAAAAAGCGGCACAACCGAGCCTGATGAGCCCAGCACGTTGCCAAAGCGCACCATGGAAAAGCAGGTACTTGGTGACTGCGCTGCCTGAATTGCCTGAGTTGCTTGCGCGGGGGGCAGTTGGCTGCGGGTGCAGGCATCAAGCAGGGCAAAGTCGGGCTGGGAGCAATTGGGCTGTTGCTGGTTGGGCTGGTGGGTGGCCAAGGCTTGCAGGCACAACTCGGCCAAGCGTTTGCTCGCACCCATGATATTGGTGGGGCGTACGGCTTTGTCGGTAGAGATGAGGATGCAGTGCGGCACACCTGCCTCTAGCGCAGTGCGGGCAACGGTGAGTGTGCCAAATACGTTGTTGGAGATGCCTTGCACAGGGTTGCGCTCAACCATCGGGACGTGCTTGTAGGCGGCTGCGTGGTAGATGGTAGCGGGCTGCCAGGTGCGCACGATTTGGCGCATGCGGTGCAGGTCGCGCACGTCGCCCAGCAGGGCAACGATGGTGGGTGGCTGGGGCTGGGTGGCGGCTAAAGCGCGTAGTTCTTGCTCGATTTGGTACAGGGCAAATTCGCTGTTTTCAAGCAGCAGCAGACACAAGGGGGCTTGCTGCACAATCTGGCGGCATAGCTCGCTGCCAATGCTGCCACCCGCGCCTGTAACCAGTACAACTTGCTGGCGGATATTGCGTTCTATCAAGGCAGCTACAGGTGGAACGGGGTCGCGTCCGAGCAGGTCTTCAACGTCAAGCTCCTGAAACTGTTGCACAGCAGCCATGCCGCTGGTCAATGCCGCCATATTGGGTACGCTGCGCACATGCACCGCCAGGTCGCGCAGGCTTTGGATGATGGCGTTGCGTTCGCTGCGTTCCATGCTGGGTATGGCCAGCAAAATATCGGTCACGGCACTTGCGCGCACTATTTTTTCCAGATCGCGGTCTGACCAGATTTCCAGCCCGTTGATGCTGCGGCCGATCTTGCGCGGGTCGTTGTCGATAAAGCCGATGAGGGTGTACTGGCGTGATTTGGCTATGGCCGCAACGGTTTGCAAGCCGGTTTCGCCCGCGCCGTAAATTAGCAAACGCCCTTGCTGGCGCGTGTCATGGCGGTCGCTATAGGTAAACAGGGCACGGATGAAGGCGCGGTTGCCGGTTACCAGAAGCAAAAACAGCAGCGGCTGCAAAATGCCCACACTGCGCGGCACATGGGTGGGGTTGCCCACAAAGATAACGTACGTGCCAAACAGTACGCCATACACGGCTATGGCTTGCACCGTAGTGAGCATGGCGCTAAAGCCCGTGTAGCGGAAAATGGCGCGATACAAGCCCCATTTGACCATGATGGGCAGTGCCAGCAAGGGCGCTAACAGGTAGGTAAAGCTCTGCTCGGAATAGGGCAGCGCCCACACGTCAAGCCGCAGGCAGATGGCCAGCCACAGGGCAAGCCAGGCGCACAGCACGTCCATGCCCATAGCAAGTATCTGGCGGGGCAGGGTTTGGGAGTTGAAGATGCGCGATTGCATGATTGGGTGCAGGGTATTTTTCTGTAGCTGGTTCAGGGCTTGTGCAGCACGCCTAGCGTCATGGCGATGATTTTGATGTCCAGCCACAGGCTGCGGGTGCGTACATATTGCTGGCACAGCGCCAGTTTGGCGGGTAAAACGGTGTGGATGTAAGTGTGCTCGGGGTCGCTGCTGGCGGCAAGCAGGCTGCTTTCGCTGCGGTATTGTACGGATGCCAGGTCGGTTACGCCTGGGCGCACGCTCAAGACTTCTTCGCGCACAGCGGCGGGGTACAGCGCCACGTAGCGCGGCACTTCGGGGCGCGGCCCCACAATGCTCATCTCGCCTGTCAGCACATTGAGCAGTTGTGGCAATTCATCAAGCTTGTAGGCGCGGATAAAGCGCCCCGAGCGGGTGATGCGGCTGTCTTCGCCCACGGTGATTTGCAGCCCGGCGTTGTCTACACGCATACTGCGGAATTTGTAAATGCGAAAGGGTTTGCCGCCCAGGCCAATGCGCTCTTGCCGAAAGAAAACGGGGCCGGCCGAATCGCATTTCACCCACAATGCCAGCAGCGCGAGCAGGGGCGACAAGAGCAGCAGCCCCAGAGCCGAGGCGCTGATATCGAAAAGCCTTTTGGCAAGCAGAGATTGAGCCAGCAGCGGTTGCGTCATGGTTTAGGCGGCAGCTTGTGGGGTTGGGGAAAAAAGGCTTTGTAGCGCGACAATGATGCGCTCTTGCTCGGCATCGCTCATGGCGGTAAACAGCGGGATGCTGAACATGCGCTGGTAGGCTTTTTCTGCCTGCGGAAACATCTCGGGCGTAAGCTGGTAGCGCTCGCGCCAGTAGGGTTGGCGGTGCAGCGGCACATAGTGCACGCTGGTGGCAATGCCTGCATCGCTCAAGCGCTGGATGACTTCATCGCGCGTGATGCGTGCGGCATCAGACAGGCGCAGCACAAACAAGTGCCAGGCGTGGGTGTCGCCAGCGGGCGCATCGGCGGGCAAAATCAGTGGCAGGTTTTGTAGTGCGGCGTAATAACGCGCTGCAAGCTGCTGGCGGCGCTGTAAAAAGGCAGGCAGGCGCTTGAGCTGCACGCGCCCAAGGGCGGCTGCCATGTCGGTTAAGTTGTATTTGAAGCCTGGAGCCACAATTTCGTAATACCAGGCAGGTGTTTTGCTGGTGAAGCGGTCAAAAGCGTCGCGGTTAATGCCGTGCAGGCGCATGACTTTCATGCGGGCAGCCAAAGCGCTGTCGCGGGTGACGACCATGCCGCCTTCGCCTGTAGTCATGGTCTTGTTGGCGTAAAAGCTAAATACCGTTACATCGCTGGGCAACTGCCCGACCAGCGTGCCTTGGCAAGTGGTAGGCAGGGCGTGGGCGGCATCTTCAATTACGCGCAGATTGTGCTTTTGGGCGATGGCAAAAATTGCAGCCATATCGCAGGCCAGCCCGCCGTAATGCACGGGCATGATGGCGCGGGTTTTGGGGGTGATGGCGGCTTCGATTTTTGCGGGGTCGATGTTCAAGGTAACGGGGTCGCAATCCACCAGCACGGGGTCAGCACCCAGATAGCGCACCACTTCGGTAGTGGCTGTGAAGGTGAGAGTGGGCGCAATCACCTCGTCGCCCGCATCGATGCCAATGGCTTCAAGCGCCAGATGCAGGCCAGCCGTGGCTGAATTAACGGCAATGGCTTGCAAAGGTTGCTGGCTTGAGCTGCCCAGATAGGCTGCAAACTCTTCTTCAAAAGCGCGTGTTTCGGGCCCCGTGGTAACCCAGCCCGAACGCATGGCGTGGGCAACGGCGGCAATTTCTTCTTCGCCAATATCGGGGCGGGCAAAGGGGATAAAGGTGGGTTCGGTCATGGTGTTTTTTTAGCAAAAAATCAGGGGCAGTGCAGGGTGAGAGCCAAAAACGGCAAGGTGTTTTTTAGACCTTTTCTAGTCGCTTTTGCAAGCCTGCAAAAACCGCGCTGCCAGCACGGGGTAGGTGTGATTGTCCAGCACAAATTGTCGCCCCTGTGCGCCCATGCGCTTGCGGGTGTCTGTATCAATTTGGGCAAGCTGTAACAAGCCTTGGGCAATAGCCTTTGGGTCTGCTGGTGGCACGGTCAGACCGCAGCCCGCTTCAAGCACGGGGTCGTTGCCAGCTTCAACCGAGTGCAGCACCACGCAACGCGCCATCATGTAGTCCATCAGTTTATTGGGGGCAATGCCAAAGCGGTAAATGGGCACGCGCTGCCAGCCGATATAGGCAATGCAAATCTGCGCCAGAAAAGCGGGAATTTGCGCCTTGGGGATGGGGTCGAAAAAAGCCACTGTGTCTTGCAAACCCAGTTGCGCGGCTTGCGCTTGCAGAGCAGCTTTTTCGTGGCCGCTGCCCACCAAAACAAAGCTAAAGGGCTGCTCTTTGAGCAGGGTGGCAGCTTGCAGCAGTACATCAAGCGCATTGGGTGTGCCGTGTGAGCCAGCATAGCCCACAATTGCGCGGCCTGCTGTGCGTTGCTGCGCTATGTGTTGGGCGATATCGGCGCGTAGCGGCACGGGCGTGCCTTGCCATTCGTCCAGCGTGATGCCGTTGGGCACAATGTGCAGCTTTTGCAAATCCAGCCCGTGGCTTTGCATGTGCTCGGCCACCTTTGGTAGCATGCTTACCACCACATCGGCGTGCTTGTAGGCATAGTTTTCGCCAGCCTGACACAACATGATAAAAGGGTGGCGCGGCGACATGCCGCCCAGCTCAATGGGCGAGAGTGGCCACAAATCATGCACTTCATACACCAGCTTGCAGGGCTTGCCTGTCAGTTTGCGCGTAAGCTGTGCAATGCGGTGTGCCACCCAGATATCCATCGGGTAAGTGCTACTGGCAATGACTACATCAGGCGCAAATTGCGCGGCAATGGCAGCTGCATCGCGCCAGACTTGCCATAAAAAAGCCGCAATGTTTTTGACCCGCCCCAGCCCGTTGCCACTGTAGGCGGGCGCGGCGTACCAGTGGTAATCAATGCCGTCGATATTTTGGATGACGGGCTTGCCTGCCGTTTTGCCTGCCGCTTGGCTTGAGGCGTGCGCCATATCGGGCTGGGTAGCGCGTACATGGCTAAAGCTCGCTGCCACCATGCGCACTGTGTGCCCGCCACGCACCCATTCCCGCGCCAGATAGTAGGGGCGGTATTCCATGCCGTGCTGTGGGCTGCCTGCGTAGTGGTTGAGGTAGAGGATGTTCATGGGTGTTGTTTTTTGCAAAATTCAGGCAGCGCATCAGCCAGTTAGCCTGCCAGCGCCAGTGTTTGCTGGTAAGCCTGCTGCATTTTCTCAAGGCAAACGGGCCAGCCGTATTGCGCCAATACATGCGCGCGCCCTGCTTGCCCCATTTGCTGGCGCAAACTGGCATTGCGCACCAGTTGCTCAAGCGCATGGGCGGCGGCTTGCGGGTTGTTGCGCGGCACGACCAAGCCTGTGCGCTGGTTAGGCGTGACTTCAACCAGTCCAGGCGCATCAGATACCACCACGGGCAAGCCGCAAGCGGCGGCTTCAATGGCGGCTACGCCAAAGCTTTCCATGCGGCTCAAGGCGGCGAAAATATCGAGCCTGCGCAGTTGCGCGGGCACTTGGGCGTGTGGGATGGCATCAAAAAAAGTTACCGTATCGGCAATGCCCAGCGTTTGGCAAAGCTGTTGCAAGGCGGGTTTGTCAACGCCGCTGCCCGTGATTTCGAGCTGCACCGTGTTGGCAAAGCCGCTTTGTTGCAAAGACTGTTGCAGCAAGGCAAACGCTTCTATGAGTGTGTCAATGCCGTAGGCGGGCTCAAGCGTTTTGACTGTGCCAATAGTGATGGGCTTGGCAACAGCTTGGGCGATGCTTGCGTTGGCTGAATCTTCTGCACACTGCACGGCAGGGCAAAAAAGGCTGGTATCTACCCCAAACGGGGTGATAAAAATATGCGGGTGCGCATGTATGCTTGCCGCCTGTTGCGCCATGCAGTGGCTGGTAGAGGCAATGGCGGTGGAGGCTGCCAGATTTTTTTGCAGCAGGTGGCGGTGGATAAAAGATTTGGCAGGAAAGTCATACACATCACTGCCCCAGACTGAGAGCAACAGCGGCCGCCAGCCACTGCGCCGCGCCATGCTGCCGTAGCCTGTGGCGTAGTGGGCATTCAAAATATCGGGGCGCAAGTCTTGCAAAATTTTGCGCAAAGGCGCGGCATTGCGAAAATAGGCAAACGCGCCCGTGTGTGGCAATGCAATTTGCCTGATGTTTGCGCCTGCCTGTGTGGCAGCGTAGGCGGCAGTGGCGTTGTCGCAGCCAAAGTGCTGCGAAATAACGCTAACCTCATGCCCGCAAGCCGCCAAGCCATGCGCCCAGCGTTGCAGGTGAATGGAGTTTGCAGCGCCCAGCAACGCGATTTTCATGGTTGCGCTCCTGTTTGGCTAGCCGCTGATTGGTTGGATGCCGCCAGATGCCGCAAGCTATGCCATACCGTCATGCTAGCCGCTGCCACTGCGCCTGCTGCCCAAGCGATGCAAATGGGCATCAGACCAGCAGACATGCCGCACGCCCAGCACAGCAGCAACACGCCACAACGCACAGACTCGTTATGCACTGCCACCCACGGCTTGCCAGACGCGCCCGCATGTGCCATCAGCACGCGGGCAGCAGCCTCGGCCGACACGCCCACCATCAGCACCGCCAGCGCCTTGGCAATACCCGTATAGGCTTGCCCCAGCGCAAAATCAGGCCACCAAAAAGAAATGCCATAAATAAGTGCCGCAACCCCCAGCAAGGCAGCAAACAGCAAAGCAGACCAGAGCAAAGCCGTTTTGATTTGCGGCCGTCCTGTCCAGTGCCGCAGCAAAATAGGCAAAGCGTAATTGATGGGCGTGAGCGGAATCTGCGTCAGCACCATGCTCATGGTAAATTGCCCCAGCACCACGCGCCCTGAAGCAGCACCCGCGCCCTGTGTGTGTTCTACCCAGTGCTGCACGCCCAAAATGGCCGCTGTAGCAAGGCTGGCCGTAAGCCACGAAGCAGCACCATAGTTCATGATTTCGCGCCAGCCCGCACGCCCCACGCTGGCAGGCTGCTCAATGCCTCTCAACCACCACCACGCTAGCAAAGCCGCCAAGCTGTAAACAGCCGCAAACGCCAGCAGCCACTGCGCCCTATCAGGCGGCGCAATCGAGGCTGACGCGCGGGCAAAAGCAATGGCCAGCAGCACTGCCACAAACACCAGCACCTGCGGCGCAGCAGTAATCACGTTAAACAAGGCCGTGCGCCCATTGAGCAACAGCACCCGAAACTGCCCGTGCAGCACGCAAGTGGCAATGGCAAGCCCCATCAGGCAGGCAAAAGCACCGAGTTGTCCATGCCGCACCCAAGCTGCGCCCATGCCCAGCACAAGCGCAAAACCGCCGCTGGCAAAAGCCCAATATTGCGCCCGCTGCAAGCCCATACGCCCCGACCTGACATAGAAAAACAGCGCCTGCGGCAACCCCAACATGGCAAAGGCAGACAAAAATTCCACTTCAGACTTGACGTTGCTAAACACCCCCTGCACCGCTGGCCCCATGCTCTTGCCCAAAGCCAAAGTGGACAAAAGCACAGCCACAGCACCCGCTGCCTGAATAAGCATGGAAAGGGCAAGTTGGTTACGCAGTTTCATGGCAGGTGTCGAGTGCCAAAGTTGGAAGCAGGCGCTTGAAAGACTTTGAAAGCGCCATCAAGCCATTGCCACAGTGGTTTGCGCGAATTTATGTGCTCCTCTTTTACTGACAGGACAGTTCGGGCACGTTGTTGGCATCTGCACTCAAGGTGCATTTTTGCACTTTTGGAAAGACATTGATTCCAGTGCTGCGGAAATAGTGGATTTTCAGCACGCCATCGGACTCCGACCAGTTTGGCGCGGAAACATCTTTATCCGAAGATGGTAGATAGTTGTCATAGCCAGTGGCAAGAATAATGGCCAACCGTATGCGTTGCGCCAGATCATAGCCATCGGGATTGCTGCGAACCATTTGCATAGCGTGCTTGAAAAGCATCTGGTCGGGCAAGCGGACAACTTGGTCTGACCCCAATTTGATGGCTATGAAGGAGGGCCTTTGATAGCCGTCAGCAATCATGAAATTCGGCTTTACATACACCTCCGCAAAAACAAAATCGTCAAAAACGAAGCGTATAAGGGCTCTTTCAGTTTTTGGGTTTTCTTTTTGCAGCAACTTCAAAATTCTTGCGCGTTCTTCGGTGTCATCAAACATCCAGGCAAACCCTTGTTTGTAAACCAACTCCTTTACAGTGAATGCAGTTTTTACAGGCGGTAAATTTTCACCAGCCAACACAGGAGCAGGCCAGCAGATAAATTGACAAACTGCGGCCAGAAAAGCGGCGATGCGTAATTTCATAAAAATCTCCTTGAAAACAGGATGCAACACATCAAGTTACTCATTTGTTACTTGGCAGGACAGCACAGGTTTATTGTCTGCACCTGCACTTAGGGAGCATACCTCAACAAGCGGGCGCATATTGCCTCGGGACTGCATACGGTAATACTGGATTTTCAGCACCCCTTGGGAATCGACCCAGGTTGGTGCGGGTCTGCGCGCGTCATAGGATAAATAATGGGGCTGTACTAGATTAGCGGGAGTGCTAATCTATGTATATGGGTCTAAGTCGTTGTAAATTAGCAGCTTATCAGCAAAGGCGGTTGCTTGAATACTTCGTTTTGGAAGTAACAGCCCGAAGTGCTGCTGACATGTTGCAAATTCACCCCAATTCTGCTGCTCTGTTCTACACCAAAGTGCACCTTCTCATTACCAAACAACTGGTTTTGGATGCACAACAGAGGTTTGATGGCAACATCGAACTCGATGAAAGCTACTTCGGTGGTGTACGCAAAGGCAAACGGGGTCGTGGCGCTGCGGGTATTCGCCCCGGCAAGCTGTCTTTGTCCGTGCGGCAGTGGCGTTGCCCGGACTGCGGAGCCGAACACGACAGGGATGTGAATGCCGCCATCAATTTGAGAAACTTGGCCGTGAGTTCCACGGTGTCAGCCTGTGGAGAGGAAGGCGCTGATTTGGGTTGCAAAATCCAAACGAAACCGGCCTCGGTGAAGCAGGAAGCAAGCAGTAGACTTGCTCAGAAATGAGCAGGTTTGTTTAGGTATTGTGGAACGGTAAGCAAATCCGGCAAAAACTGCCCTTTCTGCCCATTTTTTTCGATTCGAACCCAGTAAGTCCGACAGGTTGCTAGCCGTTTGAGATGGCGCGCTGCAATTCATGCACCACCGCATCTTGCTGCGCGTGCGTCAAATCGGGGCTCATGGGCAGGCTCATCACTTCTTGCGCCAGTTGTGCAGCTATGGGCGTGGGGCGTTGGCACAGGTGGCGGTAGGCGGCTTGCTGGTTTAAGGGGATGGGGTAATGCACGGCGGTGGGTATGCCTGCCGCTTTGAGCGCGGCTTGCACTTGCTCGCGCTGTGGCACGCGCACGGTGTATTGGGCATAAACGCTGGTGTTGCCTGCGCGTAGCGGGATGTGCGTGATGTTGGCACTCTGGCACAACTGGCTGTAGCGTGCGCCTAGCGCCATGCGCTGCTGCACTTCCCAGTCAAAACGCTCCAGCTTGGCCAGCACTATGGCGCATTGCAGGGTGTCCATGCGCCCGCCCACGCCTACGCGGGTGTGCTGGTAGCGGGCGCTTTGGCCGTGTATGCGAATTTCGCGGCAGGCTTGCGCCAGTGCCGCATCGCTGGTAAAGATAGCGCCACCGTCGCCATAGCAGCCCAGCGGCTTGCTGGGGAAAAAGCTGGTGCAGCCGAATGTAGAGAGGTTGCAGCTTTGCTGCCCGTGCTGGGTTGCGCCAAAGCTCTGCGCGGCGTCTTCTATCACGGGCAGGTTGCCGTGGCGCTGGGCAATGGCGTTGATGGCTGCCATATCAGCGCATTGCCCGTACAGGCTCACGGGCATGATGGCTCGGGTGCGGGGCGTGATGGCGGCTTCTATCAGGCTGGCATCAATCAGGCCTGTGTCGGGCTCTACATCCACAAACACGGGTTTGCCACCCAGCAGCGCGATGACTTCGGCGGTGGCGGCAAAGGTAAATGGGGTGGTGATGACTTCATCGCCTGCTTGCAAGCCCAGCGCCATCAGGCTGATAAGCAGCGCCTCGGTGCCACTGGCTACCGTGATGCAGTGTGCCGCGCCAGTGCGTTGCGCCAGTGCGCTTTCAAGCTCGGCCACTTCGGGGCCCATGATGTACTGGCCGTGCTCAAGCACGGCTTGCATACGCTGGTTGATGCTGTTTTTTAGCGCCTGATAAGGGGTTTTAAGGTCGATAAAGTCCATAAATCTGTTTTTTCTGTGCTGGTTTTTTTATGCGCTGGCAGGCTGGCATGTAACGTGCTGGCCTTGCAAAGTGTACAGGTCGCCCGTTTTGGGGCAGCGGGCTTGGGCTTGCCCATGCAGCGGCAGTGCCAGACGCTCGCCGTGGCGGCTCATCCAGCCTATTTGGCGGGCGGGCACGCCAGCCATTAAAGCAAAGTCGGGCACGTCTTTGGTGATGACTGCACCTGCGCCAATAAAGGCGTAGCGGCCAACGGTGCAGCCGCACACGATTGTGGCGTTTGCCCCAATGCTTGCGCCTTGCTTTACCAAGGTGCGGCGGTATTCATCTTTGCGGATAACGGCTGCGCGTGGGTTGTGTACGTTGGTAAAGACCATGCTGGGGCCGCAAAATACGTCATCTTCAAGTGTGACCGCGTCATAGACGCTGACGTTGTTTTGCACTTTAACGTTGTTGCCGATGCGTACATCGTTGCCCACAAACACGTTTTGCCCAAACGAGCAGCCCGCGCCAATATGTGCCCCGCTGCAAATATGCACCCAGTGCCAGATGCGCGTGTCTGCGCCGATGTGTGCGCCTGCGTCCACTATGGCCGTGGGGTGGATGGTGGCACTATCAGCGATGTTGCCTGGTTTAGTGTCCGTGCTCATCAGTACTCCAGCGGCAGAGATACGGTTTTGCCATCGCGTGCGGCCAGATAGGCGGCAATGAGTAGTTCCAGCGACTTGAGCCCTTCGCGCCCGTCGGTCAGTGGCTCGGCCGTGCCGCGCAGTACATCAACCACGTTTTTGTAATACAGCGGGTGGCCAAAGCCATAGACCGAAGTGGTCTGGTAATTGGCTTGGGCGATGTCGGCATCGTAGTCTTTGCTTTCGGCAAACTGCCACAGTTGAATGTCGTTTACCGCCACGCCGCCCACGCGCACGCTGCCTGTTTCGCCCAGTATGGTGATGCTGCCTTCGAGATTTTGCGGGTAAGTCAGCATGGTCACGCTCATAGAACCCAAAGCGCCATTGCGCCACTGCACGTTGAGTACGCCCGTGTCTTCGGCCTCAATGTGGCGCGTGGTGCTGGTCATGGCTTGCATTTTGGCAACGGGGCCAATGAGCCAGTCGAGCAAGTCTACATAGTGGCTGGCTTGGTTCATAAACGCGCCGCCGTCAAACTCCCATGTGCCGCGCCAGCCGTTGCCCTGATCGTAATAGCTTTGGGGGCGGGTCCAGAATACATTGAGGTGCACCATGTGGATTTTGCCAAAGCGTTTTTCATCTACCGCACGCTTGAGCAGTTGCAGCGTGGTGTTCATGCGGTTTTGCTTGACTACAAACAGGCGCACGCCCGCTTCATCACAGGCTTTAACCATGCGCACGCCGTCTGCCCAGCGGGTAGCCATGGGCTTTTCGCTCATAACGTGTACGCCGTGCTGTGCCGCCAGCACGGCTTGCTCTGGGTGCAGGCCGCTGGGGGTGCACAGGGCGACCAAATCAAGCTGCTCTTTTTGCAGCATTTCTTGCATAGTGGAGTAAGCAGGTACTTGGTATTGCGCGGCATGGGCTTGCAGCACGGCGGGGTCGGTGTCGCAAATGGCAGCCAGTTCCAAGTCGGCAGCGTGTTTTTCAATCGAGCCAAAATGGTTTTTGGCAATGCGCCCGCAGCCCACGATGGCGATGCGGATTTTTCTGCCGTTGATGCTGGGAAAGTGTTGTTTGAGCATGGTTTTGTATGTGCAGACGAAAGTATTTGGCTTGCGGACGGATAATTTTTCGATCGGGATCTTGGTATGGGGCAGTTGATTCGCCTCAATTCCAGATTGTGCCTGATGAATTTTGCCTGACAAAGCCAACAATCGCCTATTTCAGATGTGATGCTTGTGGCAAGAGGAAAATACAGCAGCAGTAATTCCCATGCAAACTGGCTGTGTGTTTGAGCAAGACAGTTTGATGCTCTTGCGCCTTGTGCCATACTTAAACATTTGCAAAGCCATAAACTATGGCGACGCGCATGCCAAACAAACCATTTGTTGCATTTTCTCCGTTTTAACAGCCAAAGGAAGCGTTCATGTATATCGGTCTGCAAGACATGTTCAAAATAGGCATCGGCCCGAGCAGTTCGCACACCGTTGGGCCCATGCGTGCAGCGCGGCGCTTTGCCATGAGTCTGAGCCATGCGCTGGAGCGTGTGCAGCGCGTAGAGGTTGAGCTGTTTGGCTCATTGGCGCACACAGGCCACGGTCACGGCACCGATCTTGCAGTATTGATGGGGCTATGCGGTGAAATACCCGATGGCATAGACACCACTACCATTGCGCAACGGGTTGCAGCCATTCATAAAGAGCATCGTCTGCCCTTGATGGGTGGCAAGGAGATTGTTTTCGATGTTGCACGCGATTTGCTGTTTAACCGCAGTGAGGAATTGCCCCTGCACACCAATGGCATGCGTTTTCAGGCATTTGATGCCGATGGCGAATTGATTGAAAAGCGCGATTTTTACTCCATTGGCGGCGGCTTTGTTGTCGACTCGGAAGAGCATTTCGTAGGTACCAGCCGTGGCGCAGAAGTGCATGTTCCTTATCCGTTTGGCACCATGGATGAATTACTGGAGCTGGGCAAACAACATAACCGTTCCATGCTTGAATTGCTGCTCGAAAATGAAATCGCCCTGCATGGCAAAGAAGGAACCGAGGCTTTTATTGCCAAGGTCAATCAGGTGATGATGGCGTGTATTGACCGAGGGCTGAGCACCAGCGGCACGCTGCCAGGTGGTCTGCGTGTCAAACGCCGTGCTGCAGGCATGGCCGAGCGTCTGCGCCATACCCCTGCGCATGCCAGTGAAGGTGCAATGAATTGGGTCAGCGCCTGGGCCATGGCCGTCAACGAAGAAAATGCCGCAGGCGGACGCGTTGTTACAGCACCCACCAATGGTGCTGCAGGTATACTCCCCGCCGTATTGCGCTACTACCGCGATTGCCGCAATGGCGACGCACAGGGTATTCAGCGCTTCTTTCTCGCTTCTGCGGCGGTAGGTGCGCTGTGTAAACGCAACGCTTCCATTTCGGGTGCAGAAGTGGGGTGTCAGGGTGAGGTCGGATCGGCTTCGGCTATGGCGGCAGCAGGACTGGCGGCTGCTTTGGGTGCAAGCGATGACGAAATAGAAAACGCAGCCGAAATTGCGCTGGAGCACCATTTGGGTATGACTTGCGACCCCATAGGCGGGCTGGTGCAAGTGCCCTGCATTGAACGCAATGCCATGGGTGCTATCAAAGCCATCAATGCTTGTTCGCTGGCCATGCTCGGAGGTGGAGAGCACATTGTCACGCTTGATGAGGCCATAGAAACCATGCGCACTACTGGTAAAGATATGCAAAGCCGCTACAAGGAAACGTCATTGGGCGGTTTGGCAATTACAGTGTCGGTGCGGCAGGTGGAATGCTGATAGAGCAGTTTTTGTTAAAAAACCTGATGCAACTTCCTGTAAATGTTGCATAAAACGCGCAACTGTGGAATCATAGGTAAAGGCGCAGTTTTGCTGTGAGCGCCAGATTGTTAGCCTGTTAATGTGAGTACATGGATTGACAAGCTAGCATCATCATCTGCACAGTATGACGAATGGAGAAAATACCATGTTCAAACATATTCTTGTTCCTACTGACGGTTCGGAGCTTTCACAGCAAACCGCCCGCCATGCCATTTCTTTTGCCAAAAGCATTGGGGCACGTATCACTTTCTTTTCAGCACGCCCCCAATACCATGCAGACTATTCTGGTGAAGGCACTTTGGTTGATTTCACTACCCCGGAAGAATTTGATGCGGGCACGGCGATGAAGGCCAAACAGATTCTGGACGAAGTTTGCAATATGGCGACTGAAGCGGGTGTGCAGTCCAGAGCTGCAAACAGTGTGAGCGAAACTCC
This sequence comes from uncultured Allobrachymonas sp., assembly GCA_964618495.1. Lineage (GTDB taxonomy): Bacteria > Pseudomonadota > Gammaproteobacteria > Burkholderiales > Burkholderiaceae_C > Brachymonas. The sequence goes on from CAZUBE010000004.1 coordinate 23,052, forward strand.
TTACAAAGCCATTATTGAAGCCGCAGAAAGCTATGCTTGCGACATGATTTTTATGGCCTCGCATGGGCGCAAAGGTCTAAGCAGCATCATCATGGGCAGCCAGACTAACAAAGTGCTGACCAACTCTACGATTCCTGTGTTGGTGTATCGCTAAAAATATTCCAGTTGGTAACAAGCCTAAAACGCCCCCTTGCTACAAGCAGTCTGTTCATGCTGCTTGGGTAGTGGGGGCTTTTGTTGTGAGTCACCAGCAGCTTATTGGGGTTGCGCCACCAGATCGTGCCCGTCGGTATCAACCACCAATGCATCGATAAATGTACCTTCTTGGATGGTTTGGCCTTTTTTCTCGGGCGGCAGTAGCAAAACAACGCCGTCAATCTCGGGTGCGTCGGCGTAGCTGCGGCCTTCGCCGCCTTTTTTGCCTTTGTTGGGCGCGTAATCAACCAGTATTTGCATGGTGCAGCCAATGCGCTGGCGCAGCTTTTGGGTGGATACTTCTTCGGCCACGGCCATAAAGCGGGCGCGGCGCTCGGCGCGTACCTCATCGGGCAGCGCACCAGCCAAGGCGTTGGCGGCAGCGCCATCAACGGGTGAGTAGGCAAAGCAGCCAGCACGGTCGATCTGGGCTTCTTGCATGAATTGCAGCAGGTGCTCGAATTCGGCCTCGGTTTCGCCTGGAAAGCCCGCAATAAAGGTGCTGCGCACCACCAGTTCGGGGCAGATTTCACGCCATTTTTGCAGGCGATCCAGATTTTTCTCGCCATCAGCGGGGCGCTTCATGCGCTTGAGCACGTCGGGGTGGCTGTGCTGGAAGGGTACATCCAGATAGGGCAGTATCAGCCCTTCGTTCATCAGCGGGATGATGGCATCTACCGATGGGTATGGGTACACATAATGCAGCCGCACCCACGCGCCGTATTGTTGCGCGATTTGCCCGAGCGCCTGCACCAGTTCAAGCGTGCGGGTTTTGATGGGCTTGCCGTCCCAAAAGCCAGTGCGGTATTGCACATCAAGCCCATAGGCGGCAGTGTCTTGGCTGATGACTAGCAGCTCTTTAACTCCACCTTCAAACAGGGCGTGTGCTTCTTTGAGTACATCGCCCACGGGGCGGCTAACCAAGTCGCCGCGCAGGCTGGGGATGATGCAAAAGGTGCAATGGTGGTTGCAGCCTTCGCTGATTTTCAGGTAGGCATAGTGCCGTGGCGTGAGCTTGATGCCTGCTGCTGGAACCAAGTCCATAAAGGGGTCGTGCGGCTTGGGGCAGTGGGTGTGTACGGCATCCATCACCGCTTGCGTGGCGTGCGGGCCAGTAACGGCCAGCACTTTGGGGTGTATGTTGCGCACCAGCGAGCCTGCTTCGCTGCTGCCCGCTGCTGGTTTGGCGCCCAGGCAGCCCGTAACGATGACTTTGCCGTTTTCGGCCAGCGCGTCACCAATGGCTTCAAGACTTTCTTGCACGGCCTCATCAATAAAGCCGCAGGTGTTCACGATCACCAAGTCTGCATCAGCAAAAGTTTTGCTGGTGGCGTAGCCTTCGGCGCTGAGTTGGGTAAGGATCAGTTCCGAGTCGGTCAGTGCTTTGGGGCAGCCCAAGCTGACAAAGCCGATTTTTGGAACGGATGCGGAAGGTTTGGTGTTGCTGCTGGCAGTTTTCATAAGTAGGCTATTGTCGCAAAAACACGCACAAACTGTAATGCCATAGGACAGCACTGTGTCTTTGTGTGTAGCAGTGTTGGGCATGTTTGCTGCTGAGCAACTTACAATCCATCCATTTCAGTCGCACACTCAAGCCATGCAATCGAACCAATACGAAACCTTTTTGCGCTATGTGCATGAGCATGGCGTGCACAAGTCTGACCGCACTGGCACAGGCACAACCAGCGTTTTTGGCTACCAAATGCGCTTTGACTTGCAGCAGGGCTTCCCGCTGGTAACTACCAAGCGCGTGCACCTCAAAAGCATCATCTACGAGCTGTTGTGGTTTTTGCGCGGCGACGGCAACGCCCGCTGGCTGCAAGAGCACGGCGTTACCATTTGGGACGAATGGGCCAACCCCGATACGGGTGACTTGGGCCCCGTCTATGGCGTGCAATGGCGCAGTTGGCCTACGCCTAGCGGTGGCCATATTGACCAGATGCAGCAAGTGCTCGATACTCTAAAAAATAACCCTGATTCACGCCGCATGCTGGTTAGCGCATGGAACGTGGCTGAGCTAGACCAAATGGCGCTCATGCCGTGCCATGCCTTTTTCCAGTTCTACGTTGCGCCGCCGCAGCAAGCAGGCGAAGTGGGCAGGCTCAGTTGCCAGCTCTACCAGCGCAGCGCCGATATTTTTTTGGGCGTACCATTCAATATTGCCAGCTACGCGCTGCTCACCCACATGGTGGCGCAACAATGCGGCTTGCAGGTAGGCGACTTTATCTGGACCGGGGGCGACTGCCACATCTACAGCAACCATAAGCGCCAAGTAGAAGAACAACTCTCGCGCCAGCCATACGCCTACCCCACGCTGCATATTCGCAGCAAGCCGCAAGACCTGTTTAGTTACGCATTTGAAGATTTTGAAGTGCGTGATTACCAGCACCACCCTGCTATCAAAGCACCAGTGGCTGTGTAGTGCCAGCCAGTGCTGGCGCGTGCGGCTGACAAGAGGCACAATAGAGTCAGTAGCCTTCTGCCTTGCTGTTTGTGGGGCAGATTTTTGTCGTTTCATCTGACAATGGTCATGCCTGCTTCAAAATCTGCATCGTCAGCGGTAAAAACAACCAACACGCCTGTGCCCACAAAAGGCACGGTGGGGTTTGACGCATGTCGCAGTGGGGTGGTTTTGCTGGTAGTCATGCTGCTGGTGCTCGGTTTGTTGACTGTCAGTTTTTTTATCGCGCCACCACAACGCGGGCAGGCGCAATGGCTGATGTTTACCGGCACTGCGCTGGCCTGTGCATTGCCAGCTACCTTGTTGTGGCTGTTGATCGTGTGTGTGTTTAGGCGCTGGTTGTCACGACAAAGTCGCTTGCGGCAGTGGTGGCTATGCATTGCGCTGGGCGCAGCGTGTGGTGCAGTTGCTGCCAGTTTGCTGGCCAGTGTGCGTGTTGAGTCAGCGCATGTGCCGTGGTTGGGCTGCATGTTGGCTGGTGGTCTGTTTGCAGCGCAAATCGTCACCATGCTGATGCTGCGCAGCCAGTTGCAGGCACCAGCTAACGTAGAGGCACAACTCGCCGAGTTGCAGTCGCGTATCCGTCCGCATTTTTTGTTCAATGCATTGAATAGCGCCATTGCGCTGGTGCGCGATGACCCCGACCGTGCTGAGGCCGTGCTTGAAAACCTGAGCGATGTATTCCGACACATGCTGCAAGATGTGCGCCATAGCAGCACATTGGGGCAGGAGCTTGAATTGGCACGACGCTATCTGGCCGTAGAAGAAGTGCGCTTTGGTGAGCGCCTGCGCCTGCAGTGGGAGCTTGACCCAGCCGCCAATCTGGCAAGTATGCCTGCGCTGATATTACAGCCGCTGCTCGAAAACGCCATCCGCCACGGTGTTGAGCCCAGCCCGCAGGGAGCCGATATTCTGGTGCGCACCATGCTGCGTGGTAATGTGGTGCGCATTATCGTCACCAACAGTGTACCGGCCGGTCCGGGCAAACCAGGCAACGGTCTGGCGCTTGAGAATGTACGCCGCCGCCTGCAACTGGTGCATGATGTAGAGTTGCGCTTTTCAGCCAAGGCAGACAATGGAAATTTCGTAGTTCGGATTGAAGTGCCCATGCGTTTGCCCGAGGCCATGCCATGAAACCTTCAGATTCTTTGCGTGTACTTCTGGTAGATGATGAGCCATTGGCTCGCGCACGGTTGCGCACCCTGCTCGCAGACATTGACGCGCCCGCAACGCACGTTTGCGCCGAGGCTGCCACTGCGGCACAGGCCATGGAGTACATCAATAGCAGCCACCCACAGATCGTGCTGCTTGATATTCATATGCCCGGTATGGATGGCATGGAGCTGGCGCAGCGTCTGCAAGGCAATCCTGATATTAGCAGCGGTGCGTGCCAGATTGTTTTTGTTACGGCATCCAGCGATCATGCCTTGCAAGCATTTGATGTGGCCGCTGCCGACTACCTGACCAAGCCCGTGCGGCGCGAACGCCTGCAACAAGCACTCTTTAAAGCAGCCGCGCAACTGGCTGCGAGCGGGCAACAGCCACTGCTGGCCGAAGCTGCTGCCAGTGCCGAACCATCTGCCCCCAGTCTGTTGCTGCAAGAGCGCGGCCAAAGCCAGCGCCTTGCACTGGCTGATATTCTTTACGCACGCGCCGAACTGAAATATGTCACCCTGCGCATGCGTACTGGCAGTGAACTGCTGTGGGACGGCAGTTTAAGCCAGCTTGAGGAGCAGTATCCACATCATTTTGTGCGTATCCACCGCAACACACTGGTGCAGCGTCATGCCATACGCCAGATCAAGCTATGCCCGCAAAGCGATGGGGGTGAAGGTTGGCAGTTGCAACTCGAAGGTTGCACCGAATGGCTGCCCGTATCGCGCCGGCAGCTGCCTGTGGTGCGGCAGGTTTTGCAGGCTGTATAGCGTGCCAGATGCACAAAGCTCACGCAGAACGCGCTGTAATACGGGTGCAGAACGCAGAGGGCGCAAAAACTACGCAAAAGGCGCAAAAAATACAAAAAAGTGGTTTGTTTTTTGCTGCCAAGACGGTGATTGCCGTTGCGCTGGCGGTAGCACCTTTACTCTGTCATTCCCGCGCAGGCGGGAATGACGGGGGTAAGGCTGTGAAGCGTAGAAGCGCCAAGCACAAACCAAACCCAAACCCATTTCTGGTATTTTTTGCGCCTTTTGCGTTCGGCTCCCGCACCCGTCTTTATTGCGCCTGCTGGCTAACGGGTGGTTGTTGCAGGGTGGGGGTGAAAATTTGTGCCACCTCAACCGCATCGAAACGGTATTGCTGTCCGCAAAACTGGCAGCCCACTTCAACTTGCCCCTGTTCGGCCAATATGCTGTCTGCTTCGGCCTGCCCCAGAGTTTTGAGCATGCCCGCTACGCGCTCGCTGCTGCAGGTGCAGGCAAAGTGGGGTGTGGGGTCGCTGGCTGTGGGGGCGAAGCGCAGGAGTTTTTCGTTCCAGAACAGGCGGTGCAGTATGGTGTCGATATCCAACTCAAGCAGCTCTTGGGGTTGCAGGCTGTGTGCCAAGGCGGAGATGTGCTGGTAGCTGCTGGCGGCTTGCTCTTGTGTGGCGGCATCGGGGGTGAGGTTGCGGCCGCTTAAGTTGGCTTGGCCGTGCAGCGGCAGGCGTTGTATGAGCAGGCCAGCAGCTACTTGTGCGTTGGCGGCGAGGATGAGTGTGGTGTCGAGCTGCTCGCTGTGTCGCATGTAGTGTTGCAGGGCTTGGGCTACGTCGGGCAGGGGTTGGCCGTCTGCATCGTGCAAGGGCACTACGCCTTGGTAGGGTTGCTGGCCGGGCAGGCGGTCTTGGGGGTCGAGCGTGATGGCGCATTGGCCGCTGCCTGTGCCTGCTATGAGCTCGGGCAAGGTGGCGTTGCTGGCTACTTCGCCTATGACGGTGGCTGTGGCGCGTAGTGCCAGCCCCGATTGCACTTCGGCTACTGCCATTTTTACGGGGCCGTTGCCTTGCAGTTGCAGTACCAGTGCACCGTTGAATTTGATGTTGGATTGCATCAGCACTGCGCCTGCAGCCATTTGCCCGAGCATGTGCAGCACGGGTACGGGGTAAGGGGTGTTTTGCGGGTTGCTGGCGTGGCGTTGCAGGACTTCTTGCCAGGCATCGGTTAAGCGCACGGCTACGCCGCGCACGGGCAGGCCATCGAATAGGAATTTCTGGATTTGGGACATGGGCAGGAAACTGTGTGTTATATGTATTGGAAAGGTTTGGGTTTGCTTGAGTTTTTAAATATCCTGCAACGATTTGCGCAAATGGGCGGGCGGTATTTGCAGGGATTCGCGGTATTTGGCAACGGTGCGGCGGGCGCACTGAATGCCCTGATCTTGCAGCATTTTGCATAGTGCCATATCGCTCAAAGGGTGGGCGCAGTCTTCGGCGGCAATCATTTGTTGCAGTAGGGCGCGTACTACGGTGCTGCTGGTGGCAGAGTTGCCATCTTCGGCCTCAAGGCCAGAGCCGAAGAAGTATTTCAACTCGAATGTGCCCCAAGGCGTAGCCATGTATTTGGCGGTGGTAACGCGGCTGATGGTGGACTCGTGCATCTCCAGTTCATTGGCAATTTCTTGCAGGGTCAGAGGCCGCATGGCTAGTACGCCCTGTTCAAAGAATTGATGCTGGTGTCGCACGATGGCTTGAGCAACCAGCAAAATAGTGTCGAAGCGTTGCTGTATGCTTTTGACCATATAACGCGCTTCTTGCAGGTGCTGTTGCAGTGCTTCGTGGTTGCCGCCACGGTGCCCGCGCATGGCGCGCGCGTAGAGCTCGGGTACGCGTACACGAGGCAGAACTTCGGGGTTTGCTTCAATGATCCAGGGGCTGGCAGCAGCGTTTTTGCCCGTGTTGCGACGCACCAGCACATCGGGCACCATGCTGTGGCAGGTAACGTCGATAAAACTCCGGCCGGGCTTTGGCTCAAGGGTTGCAATGAGTTGCATGGCCTGCTTGATATCGTTGGCAGAGCAAGCAGTGAGTTTTTGCAGGCTACGTACATCGCGCCGCGCCAGATACTCAAGGGGCTGCTGGCATAGTGCCAGTGCAGTGGTGCGTGTTTGCAGTTGCTCGCTGCATGTGTCGGGGATGTTTAGCGCCTTGAGTTGCAGCTGCAGGCATTCGGCCAGATTGCGTGCGCCAACGCCAGCGGGCTCACAGCTTTGCAGCAGACGCAGGGCTACGGTGAGGTGGTGCAGCAGTTCGGAGAAGGCTTCTTCGGGGTCGTCAAATATGTCATTGGCGTGGCTACCATGCTGGCGCAGTAGCGATTGTGCGATTTCTCCCAGAGAGTCTTCCAGGTAGCCGTCGTCATTGAGGGATTCGATCAGGCAGTACAGTGCTGCACGGTCTTGCTCGCCCAGATGCAATCCCAGCACTTGCTGGTGCAGGTGCTGTTGTAGCGAGATGTGGGCGCTTTCGCGCTCTTGATGCTGTTCGTCTGCCGCGTCTTGAGGTGTGCTGCTGGTGTTGCCGTTATCCCAGATATCGGTCAGGCTGCTTTCGGATTCAGAATTGTCTTGGCTGCCGTAATCGTCGCTACTGCTTTGCCGGCTGTCGCTGACCAAGCTGCTGCTCCAGTCGTCATTGTGTTCTTGCAGTGTGCTGAAATCGCTGGCATCGTTAGCCAGCAGGTCGCAAGTATCAGGCAGGGAGTCGCTGTCGTCGTCAAAACCACTTTCATGGCCTTCTTCGTAGTCGCTTGTGGCGGATGTGCTGCTGTCTGCTTGTTCTTCACCATCTTCAATACGCTCCAGAAAAGGGTTTTCTGCCAGCATCTGTTCAAGCTCTTGCTGCAACTCCAGCGTGGAGAGCTGCAACAGGCGGATGGACTGCTGCAACTGGGGGGTCAGCGCAAGCGTTTGAGTTGTGCGTAGTTGCAGACCGGTACTCATAGCCACTACATACGGAAGTGTTCGCCCAGATAGACGCGCCGCACATCGGCGTTATTGATGATTTCTGCAGGTGTGCCAGCGGCCAGTACCGTGCCGTCGCTGATGATGCAGGCGTGGTCGCAAATACCCAGTGTTTCGCGCACGTTGTGGTCAGTAATCAGCACGCCAATGCCGCGCTGTTTCAGAAATTGGATGATGCGCTGGATTTCGATTACGGCAATGGGGTCGATGCCTGCAAATGGCTCATCGAGCAGAATAAAACGTGGCTGCGTAGCCAGTGCGCGGGCAATTTCTACACGGCGGCGCTCACCCCCTGACAGGGCGGTTGCAGGCGTGTCGTGCAAGTGACTGATGTGCAGCTCTTGCAGCAACTCTTGCAGGCGATCGTCAATAGCGGCTTTAGTCAGTGGGCGGCCCGCAGCATCGCGCTGCAGTTCAAGCACGGCACGGATATTGTCAGATACGTTGAGTTTGCGGAAAATGGATGCTTCTTGTGGCAAATAGCTCAAGCCCATGCGTGAGCGTTGGTGTATGGGCATGGATTCAACGCTCTGGCCGTCAATGCTGATGCTGCCACCATCTGAGCGCAGCAACCCTACAATCATGTAGAAAGAGGTGGTTTTGCCAGCGCCATTGGGCCCGAGCAGGCCTACCACTTCACCTTTGCCTACAGTGAGTGATACGTCTTTGACTACCTTGCGGCGACCATAGGATTTGGCCAGATGTTGCACTACCAGTTCGCTGTTGGGCACGGTGTTGGCACTGCCCTGTATGGGCTGTGCGGGTGCTGCGTCTGCCGGCAAGGGTGCGTTCACATTCATTGGCCAGCTCCAATCTGTGCGCTGGGCTGCAGGGTGATGGCGCTGCGCTGTGCGGTTTTGCCTGCAGCAGGTGCGTTTTGCAGCATAGAGCCTGTGCCCGAGGGCACGATAACCGCACGCACGCGGCCAGATGGTATGCCGCTGGGGCTGGCGTTGGCAGCAGGCGTACCGCCTGTAACCTGATACACCTCTGTGACTTCGTTGTAAACCATGCTCTCGCCCTCAATCTCATCGGCCAGTGTGTTGCCAATCAAACGGCGCATTTTGGCTTTGCCGCTCAGGCGGGCAATCATTGTTTTGTCATCGCGCTCAATGCGGTTGGCCTGAGCCTCAAAAAACTCGTTGAGCCCTTCGCGTTTTTGGCGCATAAATACCTGATTGCCAGCATTGCTGGTGGCCACAGTGGTGCTGTTGCCCTGTGCGTCTTGCCTGATTTCTACAGCATCGGCGCGAAGCACCATGGTGCCTTTGGTGCCAATTACGCGACCAGTGGCATTGGTGATTTTGTTGATGTCGTCATAGCGCATTGAGTCGGCCTCAATGTGCATGGGCTTGCTGCGGTCAGCCAGCTCGGCTTGCGCTGCGCCAGTGCACAGCAATGGCAGGCTGCATAGCAGCATCTGGAGTAAGGCATGATTCTTGCTTTTCATACTGCCATTGTAGCGATGGCAGAGCGAATGCAAAGCTTTTGCAGGGTAGCGAATGCATGCAGTTGCGCATTAATGCGACATTTTTTTTGGGGCTGTACTAGATAAGCTCAAAAGTTAGCCCAATCCAGCAGTGTTTTGAGCTGCTGTTTAGGACTTCCATAGTTGAACCTGAACTCACACTCTTTGAGAAACAAGTGAAAGTTCTTCCTTGGAATGCCATTGTATTTGCGCAACACCCGTTTGGCCTGATTCCAGAAGTTTTCAATTCCATTGATGTGATTCCTGCCCTTGGCAAAGTGCGTGCTGTGGTTGATCCGGTGATGCACAAATTCGCTCACATCCAAAGCTCCATAGCTGTGATAAGAGTCTGTGTAAACAACGCTGTCAGGCATGATTTTCCTTCTGATTTCACTCATCAGTGTCTCAGTCCTGGTGTTCTCTACAACCTGGGTATAAACACGGCCACCACGCTTTAAGATGCCAAAGACAATGACCTTGCCCGCAGCGCCACGACCCCGTTTGCCTTTGCGTACACCACCGAAGTAGCTTTCATCGAGTTCGATGTTGCCATCAAACCTCTGTTGTGCATCCAAAACCAGTTGTTTGGTAATGAGAAGGTGCACTTTGGTGTAGAACAGAGCAGCAGAATTGGGGTGAATTTGCAACATGTCAGCAGCACTTCGGGCTGTTACTTCCAAAACGAAGTATTCAAGCAACCGCTTTTGCTGATAAGCTGTTAATTTACAACGACTTAGACCCATATGCATAGATTAGCACTCCCGCTAATCTAGTACAGCCCCTTTTTTTTATAACAAACGCAATGAATAGTCTACCGCCAGCACGTCTTTGGTGAGTTTGCCTAAGGAGATGCGGTCTACGCCTGTGGCGGCTACTTCGCGCAGAGTGCCCAAGTCTAGCCCGCCCGAGGCTTCGAGCAGGGCGCGGCCTGCGGTTTGGGTTACGGCTTGGCGCATGGCGGCGGGGGTGAAGTTGTCTAGCAAGATGCTGTTTGCGCCTGCTTGCAAGGCGAGTTCGAGTTGTTCTAGATTTTCAACTTCGATTTGGATGGCTACGTCTGCATGCAGGGCGCGGGCGCGGGCGAGTGCTTGTGCTATGCCGCCAGCGGCTGCGATGTGGTTTTCTTTGATGAGTATGCCGTGCCACAGAGCCATGCGCTGGTTGTGGCCGCCGCCTGTGCGCACGGCGTATTTTTGTGCTTGGCGCAGGCCGGGTATGGTTTTGCGGGTGTCAAGCACGATGCAGCTTGCTTTGCCGTTGTCTTCGCTGTTCGCGTTGGTGTGGCTGGTGCTGGTGGCTTGTGCTACCACGTCGGCATGGCGGCGGGTGATGGTGGCGGTGGCGCTTAAGAGCTGCAGGAAGTTGAGCGCACTGCGCTCGGCGGTGAGTATGGCGCGGGCATCGCCCTGGATGTGGCACACGTCGGTGTTGGGCTGCATCAGTTGGCCTTCGCTGTAGTGCCATTGCACTTGCACGGCGGGGTTTACGGCTTTCATGCAGCCTGTAAACCAGTCGCAGCCGCACAGTACGGCAGCTTCGCGCACCAGCACGCGGGCGGTGGCGGTTTGGGGGCTGGGGATGAGTTGCGCAGTCCAGTCGCAAATGCCTACGTCTTCGAGCAGGGCATCGCGGATGTTGCGTTCTCGGGCTTGTTCAAGGGTTTCGTTAAAGGTAAACATGCTGTAAAACTGGGGCATTGTGGGCGGGCTGATGGGGCGCTTCTATAGAATGCGGGTTTTGTTTTGCAAAAAGCGCAGGCAGGCTGTGGCGCAGTGAGTGCTGCGGCTGCCCCGTTTGGCTAGAGTAAGAAGGTGATTTTATGCCCCATTCGATTATTGAAGATTTGCGCTGGAGATATACCACCAAGCGTTACGATGCCAGCAAAAAGGTGGCGCAAGCTGATTTGGATGTGCTGTGCGAGGCGCTGCGCCTGTCGGCCTCGTCGATTAATTCGCAGCCTTGGCGCTTTGTGGTGATAGAGAGCGATGCCGCCAAAGAGCGCATGAACCAGACGTTTGCACGCAGGCACCAGTTTAACCAGCCGCATGTTTTTGCCAGCTCGCACATTATTTTGTTTGCCCACAACCCGCGCTATACCCGCGATGATTACGCCAAAGTAGTAGACAAAGGCATTGCAGACGGGCGCACCAAGGCTGAAGACCGAGAAAAATCATTCGGCGCGTTTGCTTTTGTTGAAGCCAACACCAGCCAAGCCACTGGCACGCGCGAGTGGGCCAAGGCACAGGTGTATATCGCGCTTGGCAATGCCTTGCACACCTTGGCGCGGCTGAAAATTGATTCCACCACGATGGAAGGCATTGACTCGGAGCTGATTGGCGAGATTTTTGCCAAGGAGCTTGACGGGCATGAGTGCCATGTGGCTTTAGCCATTGGCTACAGAGATAATCAGGAAGACTACAACGCGCCATTGCCCAAGTCGCGACTGGATATGGATAGCGTGGTGGTGCGTGTATAACACGCATGGCGTGCAGGGCAAAGGCAATAGGGAGGTACTGATTTTTCAGCCTAGACAAAATTCAGAAAGACGTCATTCCCGCGCAGGCGGGAATCCACAGCAGCGCCGCTTGCAGACATGGATTCCCGCCTGCGCGGGAATGACGGACACTTGCTTTTTTTATACGAAACTGGAAAAAATCAGCGCTTTTTAGCACAAGCAGCGTAGCAGCAGCATTAAAACTGCGACAACAAAGTTATTTTTAATCTCAACAGTACACACTGAAAAACACACAGGAAACATTGAACATGGAAGCAGAACGCATCAACCTGATTGAAACCGCTTTAACCGATTTAAGCGCACGCACCGAAGACTTGCGGAGGTATCTTTGACTACCCTGGCAAAGCTGAACGCCTGAGAACGGTAAACGCCTCACTCGAAGACCCCGCCGTTTGGAACGACCCGAAAAAAGCCCAAGACTTGGGCAAAGAGAAAAAATCGCTCGACGATGTGGTGCTGGTGCTTGATGAAATCAGCCGCGAACTGGCAGACAACACCGAGCTGTTTGAAATGGGCTGCGCCGAAGAAGACGATGCCACGCTGGAGATGATAGAGGCCGAAGCCGCGCAGATTACAGAACGCATTGAGCAGATGGAATTTCGTCGCATGTTTAACCAGCCTGCCGACCCGAACAACTGCTTTTTGGATATCCACGCAGGCGCAGGCGGCACCGAGGCTTGCGACTGGGCCAGCATGCTGCTGCGCCAGTACGTGCGCTATGCCGAGCGCAAAGACTTCAAGGTCGAGATTCAGGAAGAAACCGCAGGCGACGTGGCTGGCATTAAAAGCGCCAGCATCAAGATTGAAGGCGAATACGCTTTTGGGCTGCTGCGCACCGAAACGGGCGTGCACCGCCTGGTGCGCAAAAGCCCGTTTGACTCATCAGGCGGGCGCCACACCAGCTTTGCCAGCGTGTTTGTGTACCCCGAAATTGACGATTCGATTGAAGTCAATATCAACCCCGCCGATGTGCGCGTAGACACCTACCGCGCCAGCGGTGCGGGCGGCCAGCACATCAACAAAACCGACTCAGCCGTGCGCCTTACCCACATTCCCACCAATATCGTGGTGCAATGCCAAGACAGCCGCAGCCAGCACAGCAACCGCGACGTGGCATGGCAGCGCCTGCGCAGCCGCCTGTACGACTACGAAATGCGCAAACGCATGGAGGCGCAAGAAAAACTCGAAGCCACCAAAAGCGACGTGGGCTGGGGGCACCAGATTCGCAGCTATGTGCTTGATAACAGCCGCATCAAAGATTTGCGCACCAACGTTGAAATCAGCAACACGCAAAAAGTGCTCGATGGCGATTTGGATGCCTTTATTGAAGCCTCGCTCAAAGCAGGCGTGGGCAGCGTGCGGCCTGAGTAAGCAGCGCCAGCGTTAATTACCATCTGCGCGGCATAGGCAGCATTGCCAGCTTGCCGCGCACCCGTGCATTGCATACATGCATTGCCCAAAAAACCCGAAATACTGTTGATTGCCATGTACCGTGAACCTGTTGCACCTTCTCCAACCATCCGTCGTGAAGACTACTGCCCGCCAGCCTTCTGGATTGACAGCGTTGATTTAACCTTTGATCTGGATGCAGCAAAAACCCGCGTCTTAAACAAAATGCGCGTGCGCCGCAATACTGCTGTGGCAGCACAAGCCCTGCGGCTAGATGGCGATGGCCTCACGCTGGCGCGGGTGCTGGTCAATGGGCAGGGCACGTCTTTCAAGATGGACGGCAACGCACTGGTGCTTGAAAACCTGCCCGAAGGCGAGCAGCCTTTTGACGTGGAAATCTTCACCACTTGCGCGCCCGAGAAAAACACCCGCCTTGAAGGGCTGTATTACAGCGAAGGGTGCTTCTTTACGCAATGCGAGGCAGAAGGCTTTCGCCGCATCACCTACTTTCTAGACCGCCCCGATGTCATGTCCACCTGGCGCGTGCTGCTGCGGGCAGACAAGCAACGCTACCCCGTGCTGCTATCAAACGGCAATCTGCTGGAGCAAGGCGATTTGCCCGATGGCCGCCACTACGCGCAGTGGAGCGACCCTTTCCGCAAACCTTGCTACCTGTTTGCGCTGGTAGCAGGGCTGCTGGTAGCGCGTGAGCAGCGCATCACCAGCCGCGCGGGCAAAGAACATTTGTTGCAAGTCTATGTGCGCCCTGGCGACTTGGACAAAACGGGCTACGCCATGCAATCGCTGCAAGCCAGCGTAGCGTGGGACGAGGCGCGGTTTGGCCTCTCGCTCGATTTGGAGCGCTTCATGATTGTGGCAACCAGCGACTTCAACATGGGCGCGATGGAAAACAAAGGCCTCAACATCTTCAACACCAAGTATGTGCTGGCCAAGCCTTCCACCGCCACCGATGGCGACTACCACGGCATAGAAAGCGTCATTGGGCACGAATACTTCCACAACTGGACAGGCAACCGCATCACCTGCCGCGACTGGTTCCAACTCTCGCTCAAAGAGGGTTTAACCGTTTTCCGCGACCAGGAATTCAGCCAAGACATGGCAGGCAGCGCAAGCGCCCGCGCCGTATGCCGCATAGCCAACGTGCGCGGCCTGCGCCAGCACCAGTTCAGCGAAGATGCGGGCCCCATGGCGCACCCCGTACGCCCCGAGCAGTATCAGGAAATAAGCAACTTCTACACCAGCACCGTGTACGAAAAAGGCGCTGAAGTAGTGCGCCTGTACCAAACCCTGCTGGGGCGCGATGGCTTCAGGCAAGGGCTGGATTTATACATCTCCCGCCACGACGGCCAAGCCGTCACCTGTGACGACTTCGCCCAGTGCATGGCTGATGCCAACCCCGCGAGCACGCTGGCGCAACACCTCGACATTTTCAAACGCTGGTACAGCCAGGCAGGCACACCCCAACTGCATGCCAGCGGCAGCTACGATGCCACCACACGCTGCTACACGCTCACCCTGCGCCAAAGCTGCCCAGCCACCCCAGGCCAGCCCGACAAAGCCCCGTTTTTGATACCCGTACGCATGGGGCTATTGGCTGCAAACGGGCAAGCACTGCCGCTGCATCTGAAAAACGGCGATGTGCAAGGCGCGGCAAGCCATAACAATGCAGGCGAGGCACCGCTGGAGCGTGTGTTGGTGCTCACGCAAGCCGAGCAGCAATTTGTTTTCGAGCAAATAGATGCAGCACCCACGCCATCGCTCCTGCGCCAACTCTCCGCACCCGTGCAACTGCATTGGGCAGAGCAAAACCAAGCAGCCTTGCTGCACCTGCTGGCGCACGATGCCGACCCGTTTAACCGCTGGGAAGCCGCCCAGCGCCTGATGCTGCAACAAGCCATAGCCGCAGTGCAAGCAGCGGGCAGCAGCGCAGAGCAAGCCGTAAAGCAAGGCGCAGAACAAACCGCCGCCGAGTCAGCCATACTCGATGCCGCCACGCTGCAAGCCCTGCGCACGGTGCTCCAGCACCCGCAGCTTGATGCCGCCTTCAAAGAACTGGTGCTCACCCTGCCTGCCGAAGACGAAATTGCCGAAGCCATCGGGCAAAATGTTAATCCGCAGCGCATCAAGCAAATCAGCCACCACCTGCGCCAGCAAGTAGCGCTTGCACTCTACGCCGAGTGGCAAGACATCTACGCCGCGCACAGCTACACAGGCGCATACCAGCCCGACCCCGTCAGCAGCGGCCGCCGCGCACTGGCTAATCTGGCGCTGGCCAACCTGTGCCGCGCCGCGCACGCCACGGGCGACGTAATCTGGCCGGGCAAAGCCTACCAGCGCTTCAAAGACGCCAGCAACATGACCGACCGCCTGGGCGCATTACAAGCCCTGATTGCAGGCAGCAGCCCGCTGGCCGAGCCTGCCTTGCAACGTTTTTACGAACTCTTCAAGCACGAGCCGCTGGTGATAGACAAATGGTTTCGCCTGCAAGCAACACGCAGCGATGTGGGCGGCGAAGTGCTCCCCGCCGTGCGCCACCTCATGCAGCACCCTGACTTTTGCATAACCAACCCCAACCGCGTGCGCAGCCTGCTCTCGGCCTACTGCCACGCCAACCCGGGCGCATTCCACCGCCAAGACGCGGCGGGCTACGTCTTTTGGGCAGACCAAGTCTTGGCGCTTGATGCCATCAATCCGCAAATCGCCGCCCGCCTGGCGCGTGCGCTCGACCACTGGCAACGTCTGGCCGCCCCTTGGCGCAACGCCGCTGCTGAAGCCCTGCGCCGCGTAGCCGCCAAAGCCGACCTAAGCGCCGACGTGCGCGAAGTTGTAGAGCGTGCGCTGGCTTGACAAAGGCGCGGGCGTATCTACAATGTAGCCACATTAGTAACCACCTCTGGAGCCAAAAGCCATGAAATTACAAATACAAAAATGGGGCAACAGTGCGGCAGTGCGCTTGCCTGGCGCACTATTGGCGCAAATGCAAGCCAGCGTGGGCGATGCACTTGAGCTAGAAATGTCCGCGCAGCACGCCATCCTTAAACTGGCAAAACCGCGCTACAAGCTGGCTGATTTGATGGAAGAAATGCCCGATGGCCTGCCTATGCTGCAAGACTGGGATGCCATGCCCGCTGTAGGCAAGGAAAAAGACTGATGGCCTACACCCCAGAGCGCGGCGACATCATTCATCTGCAATTTGACCCCGCCAGCGGCAACGAAATGCAAGGGCGGCATTTTGCGCTGGTAATTTCGCCCAAAGCGTTTAACCGCAGCGGCTTGGCCGTGGTCTGCCCCATTTCGCAAGGCCAAGCCAATGCTGCACGCAGCTACGGCACGTTGTCCACCTTGATTGGCGCGGGCACACAAACACAAGGTGCAGTGCATTGTCACCAAATCAAATCGCTTGACTGGCGCACCCGCAAAGCGGCTAAAAAAGAAACCGTTCCCGACTTTGTGCTCGACGACGTGCAGGCACGCTTGCAAGCTATTTTGTTTGACTGATTTTGATGCCTGCAAAACAGCGCATCAACACACAAGCCGCAATACTGCAACGCTGCGCCTCAAGCCACTTTAAAGCATAACTATGACCGACCTATCCCACCTGCCCGAAGTCAATATCTCTGAAGACGGCGCATGCCGCTACCTGCATTTGGGCTCGCAATGGATTCAGGGCAGCATGTTTTTGAAAGACCCACTGCGGCTCGATTTGGAATACATCCAGCGCATGATGGCATGGTTGCTATTTGTCGAACCTGACTCTGTAGCCGAGCGCCATGCCATGCAATTGGGGCTGGGCGCTGGCAGCCTCACACGCTTTACCCATAAAAAAATGGGCATGCTCACCAGTTGCATAGAAATCAACCCCGCCGTGTATCGCGCCTGCCGCCAGTGGTTTCGCCTGCCTGACAACAACGCCACGCTCAACGTCATGCTGGCTGACGCACAAACCGAGATATGCGAGCCGCAGTGGCAGGGAGCGATTGATGCGCTGCAAGTCGATTTATACGACGAGCAAGCCGCCGCCCCCGTGCTGGACAGTCTGGACTTTTACCGCGACTGCCACGCCCTGCTCACGCCTGATGGCTGCATGACGGTTAATCTCTTTGGCCACAGCAGCAGCTTTGAGCGCAGCACCAGCACCATTGCACAAGCCTTTGGCGCAGACGCCGTATGGGCATTTCGCCCCACGCGCGAAGGCAACACCGTAGTGCTGGCACAGCGCACCGCCAGCCGCCCTGCGCGAGAAGTGCTAGCTGCCCGCGCCGAAGCCATCAGCCAGCGCTGGGGCTTGCCAGCGCAGAAATGGCTGCGGGTGTTTTCGCCAATGGCAGCGGCGTAGCCCCCCGCATGGCGGTTTTCTGACGCTTGGCTTTAGCCTTCTACGTCTTCCAGGCTAAAGAACTCGGTCTGGTCGTTGTACGAGAAGATTTCGGCGTATCGTCCCCAGTTGATGACTGCATCAAGTGTTTCTTCGGCTGATTCGTCGGTGAGGAAGTCTTCCAGCTCTTGCTCAAAGCGCACGCGCGGGGCGTGGTGGCCGGGGCGCTCGTTGAGCACTTGGCGAATGCGCGCCGCCAGCGGTACAGACTGCAACAGGTGCTCGGCAAACTGCATTTTGCGCTCTTGCGTACCATGTTCGGCAAAGATGCGCCCTGAGGCAGTTAGCACAATATCGCCAGAATGCACTTCGGCAAAACCCAAGTGTTGCAGCATTTCGGCTACGGGGAAGAGTTCGTCCACCTCCAGTTGCAGCGAGCGAGCCAGTTCGGGCATGTCGGCTTTGCCGTGGTAGGGGTCGGCGGCTAAGGCTTCGATTAGACCTGCCATCAGGTTGGTAGGCACAGGCGGCATGGGGCTGCCTAACTCCAGCCCTTTTTTGGGTGAGCCGTCGCTTGGGCGTGTGGTCATGCGGGCGTAGATTTCATCAACCAGGCTGCGGAAAGCAGGGTCCAGGCGGTTGCGCGGGTGGGCAAAGGGGACTTTGATTTCGGTTACCACGCGCCCAGGGTTGGATGACAGCACCAGTATACGGTCGCACATGAACACCGCTTCTTCGATGTTGTGGGTAACGATGAGGATGGATTTGATGGGCATTTGCCCGTGCGTCCACAAGTCGAGCAAGTCGGTACGCAGGTTTTCTGCGGTGAGCACGTCAAGCGCGGAGAAGGGCTCATCCATCAGCAGCAGCGTGGGATTCACCACCAGCGCACGGGCAAAGCCTACGCGCTGGCGCATGCCGCCTGAGAGCTCGCGCGGGTAGGCGTTCTCGAAGCCGTCCAAGCCAATCAAGTCGATGGCGGCCAAAGCGCGTTTGCGGCGCTCGGCAGCAGGCACGCCCAGAGCTTCCAGCCCCGCTTCTACGTTTTGCAGCACGGTAAGCCAGGGAAACAGCGCAAAGGTTTGAAACACCATGGCTACGCCCTTGGCTGGCCCACGCAGGGGCTGACCTTTGTAGGTGACGCTGCCGCTTGATGGCTCAATCAGTCCGCAAATAATGCGCAGCAGTGTTGATTTGCCAGAGCCCGAGCGCCCGAGCAGCCCCACAATTTCACCTTCATGCAAGGTGAGGTTTACGCCATCAAGCACCAATACTTCGCCTTGCGTTTTATCAAAGCCGCGGCAGACGTTTTCAATATTGAGGATTTCTTTGCCTGTCTGAGTGCTTGTCTGCATGGCGGACTGTTCCTGTTGTGTGGTTTCAGCTTGCATTGATAGATTCTCCTTAGCTTAAACGCGCTTCGGCCAGCGCGTACAGCGGCCGCCACAGCAGGCGGTTAAATAGCGTTACCAGCAGCGACATAACGGCAATGCCCAAAATGATGCGCGGAAAGCTGCAAGCAGCGGTAGCGTCGGTGATGTAAGCGCCCAGCCCGTGCGCGGTCAGGCGCGTGTTGCCCCACTGCACGGCTTCAGCCACGATGCTGGCGTTCCATGCGCCGCCAGAAGCAGTAATTGCCCCCGTGATGTAGTACGGGAAGATGCCTGGCAGCATCAGTTTGCGCCACCACTGCCAGCCGCGTATGTGAAAGTTGGCGGCTACTTCGCGGTAGTCGTTGGGGTAGGCGCTGGCACCTGCAATCACGTTAAACAAGATGTACCACTGCGTACCCAATACCACCAAGGGCGATAGCCAAATATCGGGGTTGAGGTTAAAACGCACAATAAAGATGACAAATGCGGGAAACAGCAGGTTGGCAGGAAAAGCAGCCAAAAACTGTGCCAGCGGCTGGATTTTCTCAGCCAGCTTGGGGCGCAGCCCAATCAGCACGCCTACGGGTACCCATACCAGCGAAGCCAGCGCAATCAGCACAATCACACGTAGCAGGGTGATGCCGCCAAGCACAAACACATGCCCCACTTCGGGCAGCGTAACGTCTGCGCTAACGTAAAGCACAACGCGGTACACCGCATACAGGGTAAGCGAGAGCAAAGCCCCGCCCCAGAGTAAATCGAGCAATTGCGCTTTTCTTGCAGTGTCAAAACGGGCATCAGCCTTGGCGGGCGCTGCTGCTTTTGCAGCTACAGGCTGCGCGTGGTTGCTGCTGCGAGCAGGGCGCAGGCGCAGAGGAATACGCGCCAGCCCCGAGAACATAGCGCCCAGTGGCACCAAAAGCTGGTGAATCAGGCGGGTGCGGCGAATCAGGTCAAGCAGCCAAGATTCAGGCGCATCGCCCGAGCTGGTGTTTTCCATGCGGAACTTGTCTGCCCATGCCACCAGCGGGCGAAAAAGCAATTGGTCGTAGGCCAGAATCACGCCCGTCATGGCCACAATCACCCAGCCTACGGCAGTTAGATTTTCCTGTGCAATGGCTTGCGCCAGAAACGAGCCAATGCCTGGCAGGGTAATGGTATGGTCGCCCACGGTAATGGCTTCGGAGGCCACCACAAAGAACCAAGCGCCCGACATGGACATCATCATGTTCCAGATCAGCCCTGGCATGGCAAAGGGCACTTCGAGCTTCCAGAATTTTTGCCAAGCAGTTAAGTGGAAATTGGTAGAAACTTCATTCAAGTCAGCAGGCACGGTGCGTAGCGATTGGTAGAAGCTAAACGTCATATTCCATGCCTGACTGGTGAAAATAGCAAAAATAGCAGCCAGTTCTGCCCCCAGCACCCGCCCCGGAAACATTGCCAAAAAAAACGTGACGGTAAACGAGATGTAGCCAAGCACTGGCACCGATTGCAAAATATCAAGCGCAGGTACCAGCACTTTGGCCGCGCGGCGGCTTTTGGCAGCCAGCGTGCCGTAAACAAGGGTAAAGGCAAGCGAGGCAACCATGCCTGCCAGCATACGCAAGGTGGTACGCAAGGCGTAAGCAGGCAAGTTGGCAGGCTCTAGCGTAATTGGGTGCGACTTAAGGGTAACCAATGGCGCCATGCTCTCGTGGTAGCCAACGGCAAGCATGGCAATCAAGCTGATGATGAGCGGGAAAGCCAAAAAGTCCCAGCGGTTTGGCAATAGCCTCCATGCAGAAGCGTGCGGGGTGTGTCTGGATGCTGGGCTGGCAGTGGTGTTGTTATCCATCAGACATCTCTCCGGAGCAGGGCGTTGTAGCGGCCTGCAGGGCTTGGGTTGAATCGTTATGGCAAAAGCGGTAGCAGCAAAGAGATGTGCTGCAGCATCAGAGGAACTGACAGCAAGGTGCAGAGCAAAATCAGCGAGGCTGATACCCTGTCAGATAAATGACAATTTTACTGGTGCTTTGTGCCAAATGGGTGACATATTGATGCCGTAAGCTATAAATAGCAGGCACGCTATGCTGTCGTGAATTTGGAAAGGCTTATTGCAAGCAGGTTTTGATTCTGTTGGCTACATCTTGCAGTGCATCATATACGACTTGCGTCCTTGCTCCGGTGCTGAGTTCAACTGGTGCGAATCCTTCATTTCTGATCATGCCGCTAAACCGCTGGGCGCTGGTGATGTTAATGAATTTCAGTGTAACGCCATCGTCCGACAGGGATGCGTGCAAGTCAAATTGTGCAACGTCGTTGGATGAGTCGATGTGCGAACTGGTATTGCCAGAAGCAAACAGTGTGCGTCGCGGTTCATCCAGCATTTTAAAAATGTCGCCGCCCGGTATGGTATGGCTGTTGCTGCCGCTGTAATGCACGCCCATGAGTGGCCTGGAAAAAGAGTTTGCAGAATCAGTTAGCGTAACAGCGCGGTTGGTAACACTTTCTGCGATGCAGGTTTTCAGCTTTGAAAAATCAACAGGCTGCGCAGGTTTGTATGAAAAATCTGCCACATCCAGATAAGCAGTATCTTTGTTGCCTCGAATCTTGACATTGTCTGGTGCTTTCCACACCGTGGTGCATGCACAGAGCAACAAAGCAGTGGAAAGACAAATGATTTTTGTGGCGTGCATGTTTTACTCCTGTGGCCGAAGTGGGCAAAAGATTTGCAAGAAACTGGCTGCCTGTATGCAGCTCGGTTTGCAATATATGTCAGGGCTTTGCTGCAAAGGCAACTTCTCCATCAACCAGTGTGGTAACTACACGCCCCGGCATAGTGCGACCTTCAAAGGGCGTGTATTTGCCTTGGCTGCATAAGTCGCTACCCAGCACAGACCAAGCCGCTCGTGGGTTGTAGATGCAGATATCGGCTGTGCCACCCACTACCAGTTGCCCTTGCCCGCTGGCTTGTGCCGCAAGCGATTGCCCCAGCAGTTGTGCAGGGCGGTGGGTAACGGCGGCTAGTGCCTGCGGCAGCGGCACGCACTCTTCTTGCGCCCATTGCATAGTGAGTGCCAGCAGCAGCTCAAGCCCAGTAGCGCCGGGCTCGGCATCGGCAAAGGGCAGGATTTTGGCATCGGCTTCAACGGGGGTGTGGTCGCTAACGAGTGCATCAATGGTGCCGTCTGCCAGAGCTTGGCGCAGTGCGGCGCGGTCGCTTTCTTGGCGCAGGGGCGGTGTGAGGCGGGCGCGGCTATCGAAGTAGCCCAAATCGTTTTCAGTCAGGTGCAGGCTGTTGATACTGACATCGCAGGTAAGCGGCAGGCCACGCGCCTTGGCTTGGCGTATGAGTTCTACGCCTGCTGCGCTGGAGATGCGGCACAGGTGCACGCGCGCGCCTGTGGTTTGCATCAGCTCGATGATGGTCATGAGCGCGATGGTTTCTGCCAACACAGGCACACCACTTAGCCCCATGCGGGTGGCCAGCGCACCGCTGGCGGCTACGCCATTGCCAAGCCAGGGGTCTTGCGGGCGCAGCCATACGGTGTAGCCAAAGGTGGCGGCGTATTGCAGGGCGCGTTGCAGGATTTGGGTGTTTTTAATGGGTGTTTCGGCTTGGCTAAAGCCAATGCAGCCCGATTCAGTCAGTTCAGCCATGCCCGTTAATATTTCGCCCTGCAATTGGCGCGTGAGTGCGCCCAGCGGAAATAACCGCGCAAAGTGCATTTGCTGCGAGCGAAATTTGAGCATTTCAACCAGCCCGGGCTCATCGAGCACGGGTTGGGTATCAGGCGGGCAAACCAAGCTGGTAATGCCGCCAGCAACGGCGGCAGCCATTTCGCTCTCGAGCATGGGCGCGTGGTTGTGCCCGGGCTCGCGCAGGCGTGCAGCCAAATCGACCAAGCCGGGCATGACAATACAGCCCTGTGCATCAATAACCTGTGTGGGCGCGGTGTTGGCAACAAAGCAGGCGGGCGCTTGCCCGATAGATACGATGCGCCCGTCGGCAATGGAGATATCGCCTAGCGTGTCGCTGCCGCTGGCAGGGTTGATGATGCGGCCACCGCGAATCAGGGTGTTCATGGCAGGATTTCCTTGTTGCTGTTGCTGTTGCTGTTGCTGTTGCTGTTGCTGTTGTCTGTGGTGCTTGGTGTAGCTTGATTTTGGCTTGCAGGCAATGGGCGCGTGGTGCGCTTATGCTTCGTGCCCCGCCACAATGCTCATGGCTGCCATGCGCACGGCAATGCCGAATGTGACCTGTTGCAGAATTACGCTATGCGGCCCGTCGGCTACGGCTGAATCAATCTCAACGCCACGGTTGATGGGCCCAGGGTGCATGACGATGGCATCAGGCTTGGCATATTGCAGTTTTTCGGTGGTAATGCCAAAACGCTTGAAATACTCTTGCGATGAAGGCAGCAATGCGCCACTCATGCGCTCGTTTTGCAGGCGCAGGGCGATGACTACGTCGCAGTCTTTAATGCCTTCTGTCAGCGAGTGAAACACCCGCACGCCCATGCCTGCAAGGTTAGCGGGTACCAGCGTTTGCGGGCCCACCACGCGCACTTCGGGGCAGCCCAGTGTGAGCAGGGCGTGGATATCGCTACGCGCCACGCGCGAATGCAGCACGTCGCCCACAATGGCTACGCGCAGATTTTCAAACCCGCCTTTGTGGTGGCGAATGGTCAGCATATCGAGCAAGCCCTGCGTGGGGTGGGCGTGGCGGCCGTCGCCCGCGTTAATCACATGCACATGCGGGGCAACGTTGCGCGCAATCAGGTACGGAGCGCCGCTTTCGCTATGGCGCACCACGAAAATATCGGCAGCCATGGCGCTCAGGTTGGCGATGGTATCGAGCAGTGTTTCGCCTTTGGCGGTGGATGACCGTGCAATGTCCAGATTGAACACGTCTGCACTTAAGCGCTTGGCGGCAATCTCAAAGGTGGTGCGGGTGCGGGTGCTGTTTTCGAAAAACAGGTTAAATACGCTTTTGCCACGCAGCAGAGGCACTTTTTTGACTTCGCGGCTATTGACGCTGACAAACTGCTCGGCTGTATCGAGAATATGCGTGAGCATCTCGCGCGAGAGCCCTTCGGTAGCAAGCAGGTGAATCAGCTCGCCGTTTTTATTGAGTTGGGGATTGTGTTTGGCAGACATAGTCATGGATTTTGCCAGCACGGCGGCTAGAAGTAGCTAAGGTATGCAAGTTTAGCGCCTGCCCGCGGCAGTAAAACATACACACACCAACTGTAGCGGTAAATTTGCAAAACAAAATTCACAAGCTGCTGTGTAAAAGCAGATTTATGCAGCAATGTGCGCCGCTGTATCAGAAGGGATCTTCGCAGTCGTTTTCATCCACCACAATGATTCCGCATCTTTCGCAGCGGTAACCATGCACCTGTGGTCTTCGGAATGACAAAATACCATTGCCCAATGGAATGGAGCCGAAAGCAAAAATGCCCAGAAAAAGGCTGTCTTGTGCGTTCATCCATTTTATTTTGTACCTGTCGCCCAATAACCTTCCTCTAGCCATGGGGCGATTGCATTTTGGGCAGTGCATAAGGAAATCCTTTGGTGCAAGGTCTGGTCTAAAGCGTTCAGGTAGATTTTATGCTTTCGCTTCTTTCAGCGCCAGATAGGCAGCAATCTGCATGGCGCGGGGCATGCTTTTGGCCATGGTTCCATCTACATAGTATTTGCCCGCAACGCCCAGAGAAGGTACGCCGTCAAGTTCATAACCATCGGTGAGCTGGTCAGCATGTTTGATCTGTGAGTCAACACTAAATGATCGGTAAACCTGATCGAATTTGGCTGCGTCAATGCCAGTTTGTTTTTTTGCCCAGCTTATAACAGCGTCGTGGGTGAACAAAGGCAACCTTTCATCGTGAACAGCGTCAAAAACCTTGCTGTGCAAGGCTTCAAGCTGACCGAGTTCGCGCAAGGTGAAGAACAGGCGTTGTAGTGGTTCGCGACCTGGGTTGCCAAAAGCAACCGGTGCCATCACGAAGGTTATTTCGGCAGGAGCCTTTTTTTGCCAGGCATCAAACTCTGGTGAGAAGTGGCGGCAGTGCCCGCACCAGTAGCCAAAAAAGTGCACTATTTCTGCCTTGCCTTTGGGCGCGTTTGTACTCGCGGGCTTTTGTAGTGGCTTGTAGTCGATTCCTGCTACAGGGTCTAGTGTATTTGAGTCAGCGGCAGGTGCCGAATTGGATGAGGAGGGTATTTTTTCTGATTTGCTGCACCCAGCTAAAGCACCAAGCAATACTGCGCCCGTGCCTGCAGTCAATGCCAGTGCAAAATCACGGCGCTTCATGGTCGTTTTCATGATGAATATTCCAATATTTCAAGAGATGGCGTATAAAAATATGCACTTAGCGTTCTACGCGCACCAGTGCCGCCTCCATACCGTTGCTTTCCAAGCGTGCACGAGCACGGTCAGCTTCTGCTTTGGTGTTGAATGGCCCCAGACGCACGCGGTGAACGGTGCGACCAGCTTGGTCGCGCGTGCTGACGCGGGCACTCATGCCTTGCAGGGATAAGCGGGCTTTTTGCGCATCTGCATCAGCAGGGTCGCGGAAAGCGCCAGCCTGTACGAAGTAAACAAAAGCCTCGGTGGCGTTGTCGGGTTTGGCTGCAGCAGGTGCGGGAGTTGGCGCCGGCGCAGGAGGTGTTGTGCTGGTGGCAGGCTTGGCACGAGCTTGCAAAAGGCTATCGATGGGGTCGCTGGAGGCGTTGGCAGCCTCTGTTTGTTTGCGCTCTTCTTCCGCCTTGGCTTTGGCCTTGGCTTGTGCTTGTTCACGCGCACGCAGCATGGCTTCGGTTTGTGCTGGCGTAGCGGCTGGAGTCGCGCTGCTGGCAGAAGGCTGTGTTGCCCAAGCGATAGATGCTGTTTCTGATGCGGGTATGGCTGCGCCTGAAGCTGCGTTAAGTGGTACTTTGCTGGCCAGAGAATCGTTGGGGTTCCAGCTTTTCAGTTTGGCCTCTTCTGCCGCTTGCTCTTCAGCAGTGCGTACTCCCGATTTGTCGGTAAATGGCGTAGGTACTTTGGTGATATACACCGCTACGGCTAGGGCGATGGCCAGCCCAATTACCAGACCAAAAATAAAGCCGAGCACACCAATGCCGCGCTGGCGAGGGCAGGCCACACGGTGCGCACCTGCGGCAGCAGGGGCACGCCAGAGTGTTTGTGTAGGTAAAACAGGGTTCATAGCGTTCTTTACTGTGGTTTACATTTTCTCTGGAGCGGTTACGCCCAGAATATTCAGGCCGTTGCGCAGTACTTGTGCGGTGGCAGCTACCAGCGCCAAGCGTGCTGTCTTGGTAGGCAGATCGTCTACCAGAATGCGTTCAGCATCATAGTAGCTGTGGTAGCTGGCGGCTAGCTCGCGCAGGTAAAAGGTTACATCATGCGGGGCAAAATCGCTGGCTGCGGCGCTGAGCATGGCGGGGTATTGTGCAAGTTTTAGCAACAGGGTTTGTGCCGCGGGGGTGTCCAAGGCGGCCAAGTCGGCTTGTGCCAGTGCTGCGGGGTTGCCGCCGTCTTTTTCTTGCCATTGTGCCAGCACCGAGCTGATGCGGGCGTGGGCGTATTGCACGTAATAGACGGGGTTTTCGTTGTTTTTCTGTACGGCCAAGTCCACATCGAAGGTGTATTCGGTATCGGGCTTGCGGCTGAGCAAGAAGAAGCGCACGGCGTCAGCGCTGGTCCATTCAATCAGGTCGCGCAGGGTGACGTAGCTGCCTGCGCGTTTGCTGATTTTGACTTCTTCGCCGCCGCGCACTACGCGCACCATGGTGTGCAGGACGTAGTCGGGGTAGCCTTGCGGGATGCCTGCTTGGGCGGCTTGCAGGCCAGCACGCACGCGGGCGATGGTGCCGTGGTGGTCGGTGCCTTGGATGTTGATGACGGTGCTGTAGCCGCGTTCCCATTTGGCGATGTGGTAGGCCACGTCAGGCACAAAGTAGGTGTAGCCGCCGTCGCTTTTGCGCATGACGCGGTCTTTGTCGTCGCCAAAGTCGGTGGTTTTGAGCCACAGTGCGCCGTCTTGCTCGTAGGTGTGGCCGTTGGCGATGAGTTTTTGCACGGTTTGCTCAACGCGGCCGCTGCTGTAGAGGCTGCTCTCAAGATAGTACTGGTCAAAGCGCAGGGCAAAGGTTTTCAGGTCAATGTCTTGCTCGTTGCGCAGGTAGGCTACGGCAAACTGGCGGATGTTGTCTGTGTCTTGCACGTTGCCGTTGGCGGTAAAGGCGCGGTCATCGGCGCTGACGGTTTTTTGTGCGAGAAAGTCGGCGGCGATGTCGGCTATGTAGTCGCCGTTGTAGAAGTTTTTGCTCTCGGGGTTTTCGGGGTCGGTAGGCCAGCAGGCATCACCTGGCTTGAAGCCCTGCGCGCGCAGTTGCACCGAGCGGGTGAGGGTTTCGATTTGCACGCCAGCGTCGTTGTAATAGAACTCGCGCCAGACAGTGTGGCCTTGGGTGGCCAGCAGGTTGCAGATGGCATCACCCAGTGCGGCTTGGCGGCCGTGGCCAACGTGCAGGGGGCCGGTGGGGTTGGCGCTGACGAATTCGACCAGTATTTTTTTCCCGCTCGCGGCTTGTGAGCCGTATTGCTTGCCAGCGGTGAGCACTTCGCGCACTACTTGCTGCTTGGCTTGCGGTTTGAGGCGGATGTTTAAAAAGCCTGGGCCCGCAACTTCTATGGCGCTAACCCATTGCGCAAAGGCGGGGGTGGCTTCCAGCGCGGCTTTGAGCTGCTCGCCCAAAGCGCGTGGGTTTTGCTTGAGGGGTTTGGCCAGTTGCATGGCAGCGTTGGTGGCAAGGTCGCCGTGGGAGGCTTGTTTGGGCGACTCAAACGCGGCTTTGCTGCCCGCGCCGGGGCTGAGTTTTTCTAGCTCGGCGGCCAGTGTGCTAAGGAGTTGGTGTTTGATTTGTTGCATGGGGCGTATTGTAAGAGTGCGCAGAATTGGCTGTGTGGCTGCGTTAGAAAAAGCTCAAATTTGGCGGTAGCGATTGACTTGCGGGTAGTGCCAGCCTTGCCCAAAGGCGCGGCGGCTGATGCGCGTGCCTGGTGCGGCTTGCGCGCGCTTGTATTCGTTGGCGTGTATCAGGCGGGTGACTTGCTGCACGGCGGCAGCGGGCAGGCCGTGGGCCAAGAGGGTGGCGGCGGGCAGGTTGTGCTCGACGTATTGCAGCACGATGGCATCAAGCACGTCGTAGGGGGGCAGGCTGTCTTGGTCGGTTTGCTCGGGGCGCAGTTCGGCGCTGGGGGCGCGGGTGATGATGCGCTCGGGTATGGGAGCCTCGCCTGTGCCAAAAGGGTTGTGCGTGTTGCGCCAGCGTGCCAGTGCATAGACTTGGGTTTTGAGCACGTCTTTGATAGGCGCGAAGCTGCCCGCCATATCGCCATACAGGGTGCAGTAGCCCGTGGCCAGCTCGCTTTTGTTGCCGCAGGCCAGCACCAGTGCGCCTGTTTGGTTAGAGAGTGCCATCAGCAAAGTGCCACGGATGCGGGCTTGCAGGTTTTCGGCGGTGGTGGTGACAGCAGGGGCGCTTGGGCTGGGGCTGCTTGCCAACAGGGGTTGCAAGCTGTGTTGCAGGGCGTTGAGTGCGGGGGAGATGGCTATTTCGTGGTAGCGCACGCCCAGTTTGGATGCCATTGCGCGGGCATCGGCAAGGGATATGTCTGCAGTGTAGGGCGAGGGCATCATCACGGCTTGCACTTGCTCGCGCCCGAGCGCATCAACCGCCAGTGCCAATACCAGCGCGGAATCTATGCCGCCCGATAAACCCAGCGCCACGTGCTTGAAGCCGCTTTTGCGTACATAGTCGCGCAAGCCCAGAACCAGTGCTTGCCACACGGCTTGGCGGTTGTAGCTTTGCTGGCAGGGGGGCAAGCCCAGCGTGGCATCGTCGGGCGTGGGCGTTTCGGTGCTGGGGGTGGTGCTGGCTTGCAGGGTGAGGGGCGCAGATGGTGTGCTGTGCGTTGGTGATTGTGTTGTCGCTGGTGCTTGTATTTGCACATGCCAGATGTCGCTGGCAAAGCTGCGGGCGCGGCCTGCCAGTGTGCCGTTGGCTTGCAGGGCAAATGAGCCGCCGTCATACACGCTTGCATCTTGCCCGCCAACGATGTTGCTGTAGAGAATAGGCATGCGCAGGCGCTGCGCCAGTGCGCTGTAGTGCTGCTCGCGGCTGTGTGTTTTGCCCATATGCCAAGGTGATGCGGCAAGCACGCACAGTAGCTGTGCGCCAGCCAAGGCGGGGCAGGCTGGCAGGCTGGTGCTGGTTTCGTCTGCATCGGTGGCTAGCAGCAAGGCAAGGCGCAGATGGGGTAGCTCAAGCAGGCAGGGTGTGACGGAGGCGGCGGGTGCGTCTGCGCTTGGCGCGGGGGCTGCCTGCAAGGGGGCTGTTTGCAAAGGGGTGACTTGGCCTTGGTGCAGCATGCTTATGCCGTGGCTGTGGCTGGTGATGAGCCACAAATCGGGCAAGTCAGCCAGTTGTGCCGCCATGTCTTGCAGGGTGGCGGTGCAGGCTTGGGTAAAGGCGGCAAGTTGCGCCAAATCGTGCAGCGGCGCTCCACACAATGCCATGTGCCCTGTGAGCAGCAAGCGTGCGCCTTGCGCGTAGGCTGTGCGGGCAGCTTGGAGCAGGGCGCTGGCGTTGTGTTGCAGGTCGCCCGCAGTGGGGTTGGTTTGCACAATGCAGAGGGTGGGCGGCATGGTGTGTATGGGTGGGGTGTGGGCGGCTTTTTAGGTAGCGTTGATGGTGTTTACGGGGTTTGCAGCAGGGCCATTTCTTTGGCTGGCTCCATGCTGTGGATGACGCGCTGCGCCCAGTCTGCCAGTTTGCCTGCATCGGAGCGTACGATTTCTTGTTTAACAGCCAGTATTTGCGCTGGATGCATGGAAAAGCTGCGCAGGCCCAGTCCGAGCAGCAAGCGGGTAAAGGTGGTGTCGCCCGCCATTTCGCCGCATACGCTTACGGGCTTGCCTGCGGCATTGGCGGCGCGGATGGTGGTAGCGAGCAGTTGCAGTACGCCTGGGTGCAGGGGGTCGTAGAGGTGGGCTACGGATTCGTCGGCGCGGTCAATGGCGAGCGCGTATTGCGTCAGGTCGTTGGTGCCGATGGAGAGGAAATCGAAATGCTCCAAAAACAGTGGCGCAATGATGGCTGCGGCTGGGATTTCAATCATGGCGCCAATTTGCACCGAGCCGTAGGCTGTGCCGATGGTATCGAGTTGCTCGCGGGCAACTTCGAGCAGCTGCAGCGTTTGGCGGATTTCGCCCAGATGCGCCATCATGGGGATTAAAAGCTGCACCGGGCCGTGCGCGGCGGCACGCAAGATGGCACGCAGTTGCGTGAGAAACATGGTGGGCTCGGCCAGACTCCAGCGGATGGCACGCAGACCTAGTGCAGGGTTAAGGCGTGCGATATCTACCAGGTTTCCGTCTAACGGCTTATCAGAGCCTACGTCTATGGTGCGGATGGTAAGTGGCAAGCCGTGCATGCCTTGCAGGGCTTTGAGATAGGCTTGGTACTGCTCTTCTTCGTCTGGCAGGCCGTTTTGGCGCCCCATAAATAAAAACTCACTGCGAAATAGCCCCACTCCTACTGCACCGGCGGCCAGTGCGGCGGGGGTGTCTTCAGGCATTTCGATGTTGGCAAGCAGCTCGACTTCGTGCCCGTCAAGCGTGGTAGCAGGCGTGTGTAGCAGGCGCAGTAAGCGGCTGCGGTCGAGCGCGTGCTGGCGCTGGCGAAAGCTGTATTCGTCAAGCGTTATTGCAGGCGGGTTGATGATGATGACGCCGTTGTCGCCATCAATCACAATCAGGTCGTCGTTGCGAATCAGGTGGCTGGCACCGCGCGCGCCCACAATGGCTGGTATGCCTATGCTTCGCGCCACAATGGCAGTGTGGCTGGTGGTGCCGCCTACGTCGGTGATAAAGCCTTTGAACACGCTTTGGCGAAAATGCAGCATGTCGGAAGGAGACAGGTCGTGCGCGACCAGTACCAGCGCATCTTCGGGGTCTTCTGCGGGTGCGTCTTCTGCATTTTCTTGTGCAGGCGTTTGCGCCATGGGCAGCGGCAAGGGTTTGCCTTGCAGGCGCTTGATGATGCGGTCAATGACTTGCTCCAAATCTGCCTTGCGCTCGCGCAGATAGGGGTCTTCCATTTCGTCAAATTGCCGCGCTAGCCGTTCAAACTGGTTTGACAGCGCCCAGCCTGCGTTGTAGAGCCTGTCGGCAATCCAGTAACGCACGCCGTTGAAAAGCTCGTCGTCTTGCAGCAGCATCAGGTGCACATCAAGCAAGGCGGGCAGCTCGTTGGGTGCATCTTTGGGCAGGGTAGCTAGCACAAGCTGCATTTCTTGCACGGCAGCATCGCGTGCAGCGTGAACGCGGGCAATTTCGTCTTCGATCTGGCTGGGGTCGATAAAGTAATGCACCACATCGGCACGGCCAAAGTCAATAACAACGGCGCGGCCAATGGCTACGCCGCGCCCCACGCCCATGCCGTGAATGGTGATGGTGCTCATGGGTGCGCTCCTGCGATGGCGTTTGCTGTTGCCTGTACTGATGCCAACACCATCATTCGCCCTCGCCAAACTTGTCGTTGAAGAGTGCCACCAAGGCGTCCATGGCGTCTTGCTCCTGCTCGCCTGATGTTTCAAGCAGCACATCGGTGCCTATACCTGCAGCCAGCATCATTACGCCCATGATGCTTTTGGCGTTTACGCGGCGACTACCCCGCGCCAGCCATATTTCACAGGGAAAGCTGCCAGCCAACTTGCTGAGCTTTGCTGACGCGCGGGCATGCAACCCCAGTTTGTTGCTGATCGTGATGGTTTGTTGAATCATGACAGGAAAGATTCCAGTTTAAAGGTGCTGCTCAGGCAAGGGCGCAAGCAGTGTGCAGGCTGGTGCGCCGCTATAAATATCAACTGCAAAAATGCCTTGTGCTCCACCAGTCACAGCGCATTGCTCAAGCGATTCAAACGGTAGGCTGGAGTGGCAGACCAGTCGCAGCAGCATCGGCAGATTCACTCCTGTCACTTCACGTACCTGACGTCCTTGTGCGGCACAGCGCTGCACCAAGCGTTGCGCTACATTGCTGGGAGTGGCTCCAAACAGGTCAGTAAGCACCAACAAATTGCCTTGCAGGTTCTGCACAAGCTTACAGGCTGCATCAAAAGTATCTTCAGGCTCGGCATCAGCCAGTACATCAAGCGCCAGCACCTGCTGGTTACAGTCAGGAAAAACGTGTAGCGCACACTCGCGCAAAGCTTGAGCCAGTGGGGCGTGGGCAATGATGAGTATCTTGTTCATCCAGATGAGAAACAGGAAGGTTGATAAAGAAGAGTATTGAAAATAGTGACAGTGGTTGTGTCTAGACAACGGCATGATACCTGTTGCAAGAGCGGTCTAGTGTGAGGTACGCACGGTTCAGGAGAAAATAATGCGTCATTGCCAAAATTTACAGGCAGTGCGGTATTGTTAAAAAGCGTTGGCTGTAATATGCCTGTGAAAGCCTGCCATGCGCCTAACAAGTGGCACGCTTAAGAGTGAAAAAGGATAATGAATTTTGCTATGACCAAAACTGTTGTTAAGCCTGTACCTGCTGCAGAAGCGATTGAGTGCGTTCGCAAAACGTATGATCAGGCGCCTTATCCGTCAAAACCCTTTGGCCAATCCACGCCTGAGCATCTTCAGGCGATAGCCTATATGTTTGGACTGGATGCGCCTGCAACAAGCACAGCCCGGGTGCTGGAATTGGGCTGCTCGGCTGGAGGCAATCTGATTCCCATAGCGGTGCGTCATCCCAAGTTGCAGGCATTTGGGGTGGATTTGTCAGGCGTACAGATAGAACACGGCCAGCAGGTGTTGCGAGACAGCGGCATTGGCAACGTGGAGTTGCGTCAGGCCAGTATTGAAGACATTGACGAGAGCTGGGGCACGTTTGATTACATTATTTGCCATGGTGTGTACAGCTGGGTTCCACCGCAGGTGCGCAGCGCGATTTTGCGTGTGTGCAACCAGTGTCTGAGCGATAACGGAGTAGCCTACATCAGCTATAACACCTATCCTGGCTGGAAGTCGCGTGAGATATTGCGCGATGCCATGATGTTACGAAGCTCTGGCGGAGATGCGCCTGAAAAACAGCTGGCCTATGCGCGGGGCATGTTGGATTTTTTGTGCGAGCATACTGCCAGCAACAGCGTATTGAAGGCTGTTCTGGATGAAAATATGCCTCGCATACGCAGTGCTGAACCGTATTATTTGGTTCACGAGTTTCTGGAGCTGAATAATTCCCCTTGCTATTTCAAAGATTTTTTGGCTGCCGCCGCTGAGCATGGGCTGGCCTATCTGGCAGAAGCCAATGCATCAAGCATGTTTGCCAGCAACTACCCTGACAATATTGCCCAGCCTTTGCTGCAAGAATGCGCTACACAGGTGGAGTTTGAACAATATCTGGACTTTGTCACCAACCGCGCCTTTCGCCAAACGCTGCTGGTCAAAGCTGGGCAAGCCAGTAAGGTGCAATACTCACTCCAGCGAGAGCGTTTGCAGAATATGCATTACGCAGGCTGGTTTGAGCCGCAAATTCAATCCAAAAGCAGAAAAAGCAAAACCGAGTTGCACGTAAAAAGCAGCACGGGCGTTTCGTTGCAGTTCAACGGGCCTGTATCCGTGGCTTTGGCTAGGCACTTGCACAAAAGCTTCCCTGCAACCCGAACCATGCCCGACCTGGCCTTTGCCGTTGTAGCTCAAACAGGGTTGCCTGTTACTGCAGTAACAGAAGAGGTAGCTGCAACGCTCAAGCTACTACTCGTTGGCGGGCAGGTGCAGGCACGTTGCCAGCCAGTGTTGTTGCCCAAGTCAAGCAAGTCATATCCGAAACGCGTGCCCGGCGCATATGTCTGGAAGATGCAGGAAACCATAGGTAGAGCAAAAAAAGAAGTGCAAACGCTTGCGTGCACACCGTGGCATGAGTCTGTCATACTGGATTCCTTGGAGCAACAGTTGTGGCAACATGCAGACGGTAAACGTGATCTGGCAGCATTGACGCAAATTGTGGCAGAAGCGGCACAAAAAGGGAGTATTGGCTTTCTTGAGGAAGGCAAGCTTGTTAAAGATACGGAAAAGCTGCAAGAATTGGCAGAAGAGAAGACTCCGTTGGCAGTAGCCAGTATGCGCAAGCTGGGGCTGCTGGTATAAATAGCATCAGCCAAAATCCTAACGCAGCCAGATCTCGATTCGCCAGACTTGGGAGAGTTTCTCAAGAGATAACAGTCAGGCAACATAACCAGTTGTTTCTTGGCGCGGTATCATGGCAAAAGTACTGATGAGAGTAAAGACATGAATCACACACTTCACACCTTTTTACGCAGTGCCGCTTGTGCTGCAGTGGCGGTTGCGGCCAGTGCAGCCAGTGCTGCTTGTTACAGCGTTTATGACAGCAAAGGCAAGCTGCTGCAGCAAACAGCACAACCTCCGGTAGACATGCGTTACCACTTGGGGCATACAGTACCGAAAAAATATGGTGTGGGTGCGAGCATGGCGTTTGAAGCACCTGTTGCCAGCGCTTGTCTCGAATACAGTGCCATCAAAAATAAAGGCACCCAAAAAACTCTGACAGACAATGAGGCTATTTTGGATAACCTTGCCCGAGAATACCAGCAGCGCGCAGGTGTAGTGCAAGGACACGCCGATAAATAAGTGGCGGATGTCAGATTCTGAAAGATACAGCCTCCATTGAGCTACCACATGCACGTGCCTACCTACTCCACCGCGTCTGCTCCAATTGCATCGCTAGCCGATGCCGCTACCAGTGCCTTGCGTGAAGCGCGGCGTATTGTCGTGAAAGTTGGTTCCAGCCTGGTCACCAACGAAGGGCGAGGACTTGACGAGAGGGCTATTGGCGAATGGTGTAGGCAATTGGCTGCCTTGCATAAAGAAGGCGTTGAAGTCATTATTGTCTCCAGTGGAGCCATTGCTGAAGGTATGAAGCGTTTGGGCTGGAAAACCCGCCCGAAAGAAATCCATGAGCTGCAAGCTGCTGCTGCAGTAGGGCAAATGGGGTTGGCGCAAATGTACGAAACCAAGTTGCGCGAAAACGCATTGCAATCTGCACAAGTGCTGCTTACCCATGCTGATCTGGCTGATCGTGAACGCTACCTCAATGCACGCAGCACCCTGCTGACTTTGCTGGGTCTGGGAGTGCTGCCTGTCATTAATGAAAATGACACGGTAGTGAATGACGAAATCAAAGTGGGAGACAACGATACGTTGGGCTCCTTGGTGGCTAATTTGATAGAAGCAGACTTGCTGGTTATCTTGACCGATCAGCGCGGCCTGTTTACAGCTGACCCGCGCAAACAGCCAGATGCACAACTTATTACCACTGGGCGCGCTGACGATGACACGCTTGAGGCCATGGCTGGTGGTGCAGGCAGTGGCATCGGCAAAGGCGGGATGCTAACCAAAGTCATAGCTGCCAAACGAGCCGCCAGTTCAGGTGCAAGCACTGTTATTGCATGGGGGCGCGAACCAGATGCATTGATACGCCTGTTGCAAGGCGAAGCCGTGGGTACTGTGCTGGTTGCGCCAACGCACAAGCTGCAAGCGCGCAAGCAGTGGATGGCTGATCACCTGCAGCTGCATGGTGCAGTGGTGGTTGATGCCGGAGCAGCCAGCAAACTGCTCACAGAAGGTAAAAGCCTGTTGCCGATAGGCATGACTGCGGTGGAAGGCGAGTTTGGCCGCGGGGAAGTTATTGCGGTACGTGATGCAACTGGCAAGGAAATAGCGCGAGGTATGGCCAACTATGCCAGCCACGAAGCACGTTTGCTGTGCCGCAAGCCATCAAGCCAGTTTGAGTCACTATTGGGCTACGCAGCCGAGCCGGAAATGATTCATCGTGACAATCTGGTGTTGATGCAGCGCTGTGCTGCACAAACAGATGCGATCTGATTCTGTCTGTTTAAAAGCCTGTGATGTGCTCTATTGTTTGGCTGTGGCGGGTTTGGCCTTAAACGCCCACAATTTGCTAAAAACAAAAGTCCCAACAGCCACACCAACCAATACACAGGCCAGCAGCACATCGTAGCGCCATGGCACAAAGCGCAAAGCCAGCACATAAGCCAGTTCATTGACAGCAAACCCTGCTGCGGAAAGCAGAAAAAAACGGGGCAAAGCCTGTC
Source organism: uncultured Allobrachymonas sp. (assembly GCA_964618495.1). GTDB lineage: Bacteria > Pseudomonadota > Gammaproteobacteria > Burkholderiales > Burkholderiaceae_C > Brachymonas. The sequence goes on from CAZUBE010000004.1 coordinate 58,906, forward strand.
GCAACATGGTGCCCTGTTGCGCAAAAGTCCAATAAAAATGCCCTGAAAAAGACACTATAAAAGCCACCAGCCAGCCTAGCACATTGGCTGCGGCGGGTTGTAGCCATTGTGCGCCGACCAGCCAGCGCACTACAGCCAGATGCACGGCGGCGGCGGCGCAGCCAATAACGACAAAACGCAAGGCAGGAGGAAGGGTTGCAAGGGTTTTCATGGCAGAAAGGAAATTTCCAGCGCAAAAGAGGGGGTAAAGTGCGCAACTAAAGGCCAAACTCTGTTGTTCAGTCGCTCAGAACTAACAAGTTCAAGGGATATGAAATGAGCATAGCGCAATATTTGCATTTGCTTGGCAGGTGTTCGGGTATATTGTTACCCCATAGAATGAACAAGGATGCTTCTGGCTTTTGTTTTGAGGTGTTTATTAAAATTTAAACCCATGAAATTCGCGTGCCAAGCAAGGCATTTATGAGAATGGTGGGTTTTCGCAAAACGGCATATCTGTGCTGTGCCAAAAAACGCGCCTAACAGGTTTTTAATTTTCTTCAAGGATTTCAGAGATGAAACAGGTTTTTTCTCGTCGGCTGCTTGTAAGCAGTATGGCTTTGGCGGCTACGGTACTATGTGCTCCGGCAGTTCAGGCGCAAACTGCAACGAAATCGGTTGCAGTTACAGCTCTGGTTGATCACCCCGCGCTTGATGCTGTGCGCAAAGGCGTAGAAGACGAGCTCAAAGCGCAAGGCTGGATTGCTGGCAAAAACCTCAAATACCAATACCAAAGCGCACAGGGCAACACAGCCACCACCAGCCAAATCGCACGCAAATTCGTTGGCGACAAGCCCGACGTGATTGTGCCCATTGCCACCTCCAGCGCACAGGCTGTAGCAGCAGCAACCAGCAGTATTCCAATTGTGTTTTCGGCAGTGCTTGACCCCGTTGCAGCCAAACTGGTCAAAGACCTGAAAGCACCAGGCGGAAACGTGACTGGCGTGAGCCATCGCCTGCCGATGGAAACGCAGGTAGATCTGATACTGAAAGTCATGCCCACAGCCAAACGCGTAGGATCAGTTTACAGCCCCGGCGAAATCAACTCGACCATTACTTTGGCCGATCTGAAAGCCAAACTGGCACAGCGCGGAATGACGTTGGTAGAAGCAGCCGCACCGCGCACCATCGATATTCCATCGGCAGCGAAAAGTCTGGCAGGCAAAGTAGATATCATCTACAGCACTACAGACAACAACGTTGTCTCGGCCTTTGAATCTGTAGCAAAAGTGGCTGCCGATGCCAAGTTGCCTATCGTTGCTGCTGATTCGGGCACGGTAAAACGTGGTGCGATTGCTGCTTTTGGCGTGGATTACTATGACTTGGGTCGCCAAACTGGGCAAATGGTGATACGTATCCTGAAAGGTGCAAATCCCAAAGATATTCCCGTTGAAACTGGCCGCAAAACTGTGCTGGAAATCAACGCCAAAGCTGCACGTGAGCAAGGAATCAAACTTTCGGATAGCTTTCTGAAAGAAGGCAAGGTTGTTATTCCTTAAGCTGATTTGCTGCAAGATAGTGCTGCATGCGCAGCCTTTGCATGAGCCATTGTCCGAGTGCTTGTGCAGCAACAGAGTTTTCTTTTACACAACAGGAATAAAGTCATGAAATCCAACTTTTCACGCAAAAGCATAATTTGCAGTTTGGCGCTTGCTGCGTCTGCTGCACTGCTGCCTTTGGCACAAGCACAAACCTTGCCTGCCAAATCGGTAGGAGTCACAGCTATTGTTGATCACCCTGCGCTTGATGCCGTGCGCAAGGGCGTGGAAGACGAGCTTAAAGCGCAAGGCTGGCAAACAGGAAAGAACCTCAAGTACCAATACCAAAGTGCTCAAGGCAATGCAGCCACAGCCGGACAAATCGTGCGTAAATTCATTGGCGACAAGGTTGATGCCATAGTCGCTATCGCCACCCCTAGCGCTCAGGCAGCGGCAGCAGCAACAACCAGTGTGCCTATCGTTTTTTCAGCAGTCACCGACCCGGTTGCAGCAAAACTGGTCAAAGACATGAAAGTGCCTGCTGGTAACGTGACGGGCGTATCTGACCGTTTGCCTCTGGCGCCACAAATTGATCTGATGCTTAAAGTCGTGCCAGCAGCCAAGCGCGTGGGGATTGTTTACAGCCCAGGCGAAGTTAACTCAACCATTCTGATTAAAGAACTGAAAGCTGCATTGGCACAGCGCGGCATGACCTTGGTAAGTGCTGCAGCACCGCGCACGGTTGATGTGCCTGCTGCCACCAAAAGTCTGGTGGGTAAAGTGGATTTAATTTACAGCAGCACCGATAACAACGTAGTGTCAGCTTATGAGTCCATGGTGCGTGTGGCTGCAGAAGCCAAGCTACCCATGATCGCAGCTGATACCAGTTCAATCAAGCGTGGAGCTGTAGCTGCCTTGGGAATGAATTATTACGACATGGGCCGGCAGACTGGCAAGATGGTAGTGCGCATTCTTAAAGGTGAAAAGCCTGGCAGCATTGCAGTAGAAGAAGGGCATGTAACCATGCTGGAACTCAATGCCAAGGCTGCACGAGAGCAAGGTGCCACACTTTCAGCGACTTTGCTCAAAGAAGGCAAGATAATCGTGCCGTAAGTTCGCACACTATAGGGTTATCAATCAGAAATTCGAAGCGCAAAGTGCCGAAACTTTTGTTTAAAATTACGCATTATTTAAAACTGCAACTCCAAGGACCATTGATATGAAACAAGCATTTTCCCGCCGCATGCTCGTAGGCAGCGTTGCTTTGGCTGCTGCCACTTTGTTGGCGCCTGTGGCTCAGGCGCAAAGCACCAAATCGGTAGCAGTTACGGCTATTGTGGATCATCCAGCGCTGGATGCAGTGCGCAAGGGTGTGGAAGATGAACTCAAAGCGCAAGGCTGGCAGGCAGGCAAGAATCTGAAATACCAATACCAAAGCGCTCAGGGCAATGCCGCAACAGCTGGACAGATCGCTCGCAAATTCATTGGCGACAAGGCTGACGTCATTGTGGCCATAGCTACCCCCAGTGCACAGGCCGCAGTAGCCGCTACATCCAGCGTGCCAGTGGTGTTTACCGCAGTGACTGACCCTGTAGCAGCCAAGCTGGTAAAAGACACCAAGGCATCAGGCACCAACGTGACTGGCATATCTGATCGTCTGCCATTGGCTCCGCAAATTGATTTGATGCAGAAAATTGTGCCCAGCGCCAAGCGTGTTGGCATGGTATACAGCCCTGGCGAAGTCAATTCCACCATTATTGTGAAGGAATTGAAAGAAGCGCTGGCACAGCGTGGTATGACCCTGCATGAGGCTGCTGCTCCGCGCACAGTTGACATTCCTTCTGCAGCCAAAAGCCTGATTGGAAAAATTGATCTGATGTATACCACCACTGACAACAATGTGGTTTCAGCCTATGAGTCGATGGCGCGTGTGGCAGCAGAGTCCAAGCTGCCGCTGGTTGCATCGGATACAGGTTCGGTTGCACGTGGAGCCATTGCTGCATTGGGCATGAACTATTACGACATGGGCCGTCAGACAGGCAAGATTGTTGTGCGCATTCTTAAAGGCGAAAAACCGGGCGCTATTGCTTTTGAAGTGGGTCACAATACTACGCTTGAGATCAACGCCAAAGCAGCACGCGAACAGGGGGTTACTCTCTCTCCCGCATTGCTGAAAGAAGGCAAGGTAGTTGTGCCATAAAATAGCAGCTGCAGCAGTGTGCGATACGGAGGCGTTACAAGCCTTGTAGGCATGCTGCATTTTCCGCCTGCAAGCGGATGACGGCGCACAATGCACCGCCATCCGTTTTTTGTTTTTCTGCCTGTGAGCATTGTTCCATGTCCCTGATTTCCCTGCTGGGTGCACTTGAAATTGGCTTTATTTTTGCGTTGGTTGCGTTGGGTGTATGGATTTCATTCCGTATCCTTAACTTTCCTGACATGACGACTGACGGTAGCTTTCCTTTGGGCGGAGCTGTAGCTGCCGTACTTATCACCAGTGGCTATCACCCTTGGGTGGCCTGTTTTGGTGCGGCAGCAGCGGGTGCAACGGCTGGCTTTATCACTGGCTGGCTTAATGTGCGGCTAGGCATCTTGCAGCTGCTTTCCTCCATTTTGATGATGATCGCTCTGTATTCCATCAATTTGCGAATCATGGGCGCGCCCAACCTGCCCTTGTTGGGAGAAGCTACGGTTTTTACCCCCTTTGTATCCGAAGATGGCAACTCCATGTGGATGCAGCCGCTGGTGCTCGCAGGCATAGTGCTGGCAGTCAAGATATTGTTGGATCTGTTTTTTGCTTCGCAGCTGGGCTTGGCCTTGCGCGCCACTGGTGCCAATGAGCGTATGGCACGTGCACAAGGCATATCGACAGGTTGGATTACGCTTGGCGGCATGGCACTGTCTAACGCTCTTACTGCTTTTGCAGGTGCGCTGTATGTGCAAACACAGGGCGGAGCAGATATTTCTATGGGGCTGGGAACTATCGTTATCGGCCTTGCAGCACTCATTATTGGTGAAACTCTGATTCCGGCACGTAAGCTGTGGATCGTGACGCTGGCTACTGTAGTGGGTGCAGTGTTGTATCGTATGCTGATTGCGCTGGCTTTGCAGGCCGACTTTATTGGTTTGCAAGCGCAAGATTTGAATCTGGTTACTGCCGTGTTGGTAGGTGTGGCGCTGGTGCTGCCCAAAATCAAGGCGCGCTTGCGTAACCGCAATGCTGTTGCACTGGCGTGCAATAAGCAGGGAGATGCGTCATGATGCACGCCAGTGGTTTGTTCAAGACCTTCAACCCCGGTACACCGATTGAAAATCCGGCTCTGCGTGGTATTGAACTGAAAATATCGGCTGGTGAGTTTGTTAGCGTTATTGGCAGCAATGGCGCGGGCAAATCAACATTGTTGAATGCCATTAGCGGAGATTTGACTGTCGATAGCGGTAGTATCACCATCGATGGGCAGAATGTTACGCGCCAAACAGCATGGCAACGTGCTTCACTGGTGGCACGTGTGTTTCAGGACCCAATGGCAGGTACTTGTGAGAGCCTGAGCATTGAAGAAAATCTGGCGCTGGCCTGGCAACGTGGCAGCACTCGCGGGTTTGTTCGAGCCATTACACCAGATTTGCGTACGCTGTTTCGCGAAAAACTCAGTCATTTGGGGCTAGGCCTGGAAAACCGCCTTTCTGACCGCATGGGGCTGCTTTCAGGTGGCCAGCGTCAGGCAGTCAGTTTGCTGATGGCCTCGCTGCGCCCCTCGCGCATTTTGTTGCTGGACGAGCACACAGCAGCACTGGATCCCAAAACTGCGGCCTTTGTGTTGAAATTGACCGATCAGATCGTCTCCGAGCAAAAACTCACCGTGCTGATGGTAACGCACTCCATGCGCCAAGCCCTTGATCACGGCAGCCGCACCGTCATGCTCCACCAAGGGCGTGTAGTGCTTGATGTGTCTGGTGAAGAGCGCTCCCGTATGGATGTGCCTGACCTGCTGGCCATGTTTGAGCGCACCCGTGGCGAAGCCGTGAGCGATGATGCGTTGCTACTAGGCTAAGTGTCGCAAGAGCGGCATCAGAGCTGGCTGGCTTGATCGGTAGGCGAGTACAGACGAGCTGCTGCCTGGCGGAGCGCAATAGGCGCAGGCTTTAAGAGTAGCCAGCACCATCAGTAAAATGGCTTGTTTGTGCCTGACACGCGTCTGGCTTTCTCCACCTTGCAAGCTGTGTCATTCTCATGTCCCCATCCAGAACAACAAACAACCCGCATCAACCCGTAGCGCCAGACAATACGGGCGGCGTTGCCACGGAAGTCAAACCACAAAGGCAGGCCATCAAGCCTCCACCCATGTATCGTGTGTTGTTGCTTAATGACGATTTCACCCCCATGGAATTTGTGGTGCTGATCTTGCAAGAGTTCTTCAACAAAGACTACCAAACTGCCACCACAATCATGTACAAAGTACACACACAAGGGCGCGGCATTTGTGGCATATATACCCGCGACATAGCGCAAACCAAGGTCGAGCAGGTAATGCAAGCGGCGCGTTCATCGGGGCATCCGCTGCAATGCGTTTGCGAACCTGTGGAAGATGAGTAACATGCAGGCTTGAATACCCGCAAAACGCTCCCAGCTATTGCCATAACTTTGATCTGCTGTGGCATACGATAGAGGCATGGCGATAAAAACACAGACACAGTTCTTTGTCCCTAGCAGCCTACACACGCAAAAAAGGAATTGACATGATTGCCCAGGAACTGGAAGTCACACTGCATATGGCATTTGTCGAAGCACACCAGCAACGACACGAATTTATTACCAGCGAGCATCTGCTGCTGGCACTGCTTGATAACCCCAGCGCCAGCGAGGTGCTGCTTGCCTGTGCAGCCAATATCGAAGATTTGCGCAGCGCACTGGCGCATTTCATCAAAGAGCACAATGCTGCGTTGCCTGGTACAGATGAGGTTGATACACAGCCCACGCTAGGTTTTCAGCGCGTGATTCAACGCGCCATCATGCATGTGCAGTCTACCGCTAGTGGTAAAAAAGAGGTTACAGGTGCCAATGTGCTGGTTGCCATCTTTGGTGAAAAAGACTCGCACGCCGTGTACTACCTGCACCAGCAGGGCGTAACCAGACTGGATGTGGTCAATTACATGGCGCACGGCATCAAAAAAACGGGCGATGCCGACGATGCTGCGGCTGGCGCTGACGAAAGCACCGCGAGCGAAGGCGGCGAAGAAGGCGGCGAGCGTGCCGAACGCGCCGAAAAAGCCTCGCCGCTGGAGCAATACACCAACAACCTCAACGCCATAGCCAAAGAGGGCAAAATCGACCCGCTTATCGGGCGCGATTTGGAAGTGGAGCGCGTTATCCAGATTCTTTGCCGCCGCCGCAAAAATAATCCCCTGCTGGTGGGTGAGGCGGGCGTAGGCAAGACGGCAATAGCCGAAGGCTTGGCATGGCGTATCACAGAAGGCAGCGTGCCCGAAGTGCTGGCGCAAGCCGAGGTGTATGCGCTCGATATGGGCGCATTGCTGGCAGGCACCAAATACCGTGGCGACTTTGAGCAGCGCCTCAAAGCCGTGCTCAAAGCGTTGAAAGACAAACCTGAAGCTGTACTTTTTATCGACGAAATCCACACCCTGATAGGCGCGGGCGCGGCTTCTGGCGGCACGATGGATGCCAGCAACCTGCTCAAACCCGCTTTAAGCAGCGGGCAAATCAAGTGCATAGGCGCAACGACATTTACCGAGTACCGAGGCATCTTCGAGAAAGATGCCGCACTTTCGCGCCGCTTTCAAAAAGTAGAAGTAGCCGAGCCCAGCATTGGGCAAACGGTTGAAATCCTGAGAGGGCTGAAATCGCGCTTCGAAGAGCACCACAGCGTGAAATACACCAATGCCGCGCTGCAAGCGGCTGCTGAACTCAGTGCCAAATACATCAGCGACCGCCAATTGCCCGACAAAGCCATTGACGTGATTGATGAAGCGGGCGCCGCGCAGCGTATTGTGGTGGCTGGCAAACGCAAAAAAACCATAGGCAAAGGCGAGATTGAAGACATCGTTGCCAAAATTGCCCGCATACCGCCAGCCAGCGTGAGCAGTGATGACCGCAACAAGCTGCAAACGCTGGAGCGCGATTTGAAAAGCGTCGTCTTCGGGCAAGACAAGGCGCTCGAAGTGCTCTCATCAGCTGTGAAAATGGCGCGTTCGGGGCTGGGCAAGCAAGACAAGCCCATAGGCGCATTCCTCTTTAGCGGCCCCACAGGTGTGGGCAAAACTGAAGCCGCACGCCAGCTTGCCTACATTTTGGGCGTAGAGTTGGTGCGTTTTGACATGAGCGAATACATGGAGCGCCATGCGGTGAGCCGCTTGATTGGCGCGCCCCCAGGCTATGTGGGCTACGAGCAAGGCGGCTTGCTGACCGAGGCCATCAGCAAAAAACCGCATTGCGTGCTGCTGCTTGATGAAATCGAAAAAGCGCACCCCGACATCTTCAACGTGCTGCTGCAAGTGATGGACCACGGCACCTTGACTGATAACAACGGGCGCAAGGCCGATTTTCGCAACGTAGTCATCATCATGACGACCAATGCGGGCGCAGAAGCCATGAATAAAGCCGTGATGGGCTTTACCAGCAAGCGCGAAAGCGGCGACGAAATGGCAGACATCAAACGCCTGTTTACGCCCGAGTTTCGTAACAGGCTCGATGCCATTGTGGGCTTCAAGCCGCTTGATGAAAGCGTTATTTTGCGCGTGGTAGATAAATTCTTGTTGCAACTTGAGCAGCAACTGATTGAGAAAAAGGTGGAAGCCACCTTTACCGATGCCTTGCGTAAACATCTGGCGCAAAAGGGTTTCGACCCCCTGATGGGCGCGCGCCCCATGCAGCGGCTGATACAAGACACAATTCGCAAGGCGCTGGCCGATGAGTTGCTGTTTGGCCGCTTGACTGAAGGTGGCCGTCTGACTGTGGATTACGACCCCGATTACAGTGAGCAAGATGAAAAGGCAGACAGCAATGGCATTGTGCTGCATATCTCGCCCCTGCCTGCGAAAAAAACCAAGCAAGGTAGTACAGAAACTGAAGATACAGCAGTTTCAAACGGCTGAGCTGCGGCTTGTTTGAGATAAAACAAGGCGAGGAGAAAAGCACGACGTTAACGTCGTGCTTTTTTATCTTACTTGGTGGGCGTGATTGGCTAGGGCTAGCCGGGCTTGATCTACAGAATCAGGCAAAAAACTGCTGCACGCCTGCAGGCAGCGCTTGACCTGTGGCACGGGCACGCTCAAGTATTTGCCAGTAATAGCGGTAACTGGCGCGGTCTTGCAAGCGGTTGTTGTGGCTGATGGGCGCCCATTGGGCGGCATGGCCTGCTTCAATCACAGAGGCAGCATTTTCCACCACATCTGTATCGGGCGTAAAAGCCTGCAAAATGGGGCGAATCTGGCTGGGGTGGATGCTCCACATGCGGGTATAGCCAAACTGCTGTGAGGCCATGCGTGCTGCGCGGCCAATAGAAAATTCGTCGTTGAATTCGGTCACTACACAATGCGATGGCGTTTTGCCAAAGGCATGGCAGGCCATTGCAATCTGCAGCTTGGCCTGGGTTACCAGTGGGTGGCTGAACTGCCCTTCCAGTTGCATGGCGGTATCAGGTATTGCGCCGCCGCAGGAGGAAACGAAATCCATGAGTCCAAAACTGATGGACGCGACACGTGCATGCGCTGCAATGGCAAACGCATGATGTATGCCCAAGGGCGATTCGATCAGAACGTGCAGTGGAATATCTGCGCCGCCAGCTTTGTCAATATGGAACAGGGCAAGGTTGATTTCATCCACCGTCTCAACCTTGGGCAGCATGATGTGGCGCAGCTTGCGGCCTGCTTTGCTAATCAGAATGTTTACATCTTCAACAAAAGCAGGGTGACCGAGCTGATGCACGCGCACTGCGACTCGTGCAGCTGCATCGCTGTTGGATGCAAGGTCTGCAACGAGCGCTGCGTGGTCTGCTTCGCGGCCTGTGGGAGCACCATCTTCGCAGTCGAGCGTGACATCCATCACGCACGTGCCAAACTCTTGCGTCAGATCGGCCTGCAGTTGCAGGCTCTGCACCATGCGGCTGGGTATACCGCTGTAATGGTCGCAAACAGGGAGCTGGCCAATTCTGGCCTGTGCTCCCATGAGAATGGTGTGCGGGTGGTTGTCCATGAGCCATCTCCTGACTGAAGGCCGGCATTCATGCCTGCCAGATCGGTACAGGAGAGCATGTTACAGCAAATGCTGAACACCTTGCTGCTCACCCTGTAATTCAGCCAGAGTCTTGTCGATGCATTCCTGTGAGAAAGCATCAATTGGCAGACCCTCAACCACCTTGTATTCGCCGCTTTCAGTTGTGACGGGGAAACCAAAAACAATGCCTTCGGGAATGCCATACCAGCCTTGTGATGGAACGCCCATAGTGACCCATTGGCCGCCTGTTCCAAGTGCCCAGTCACGCATGTGGCCAATGGCAGCATTGGCGGCCGATGCTGCAGATGACATGCCACGAGCTTCAATGACAGCAGCACCGCGCTTGCCCACGGTGGGCAAGAAAGTATTGCGGTTCCAATCTTCGTCAGCAATCATGTCTTTGACGCTGGCACCGTCAATGGTGGCAAAGCGGTAGTCCGCATACATGGTTGGAGAATGATTGCCCCAGACGGCCATTTTTTCAATGCTGGCCACGGGTTTGCCAGTTTTCTCAGCAATCTGGCTGGCAGCGCGGTTGTGATCCAGACGCAGCATGGCTGTGAAATTTTTGGCTGGCAGATCAGGGGCGCTCTTCATGGCGATATAGGCATTGGTGTTGGCCGGGTTGCCAACAACCAGCACCTTGACATTGCGGCTGGCAACTGCATTGAGTGCTTTGCCTTGCACGGTGAAAATTTGGGCGTTGGCTGCAAGCAGGTCAGCGCGTTCCATGCCAGGGCCACGGGGGCGCGCACCAACGAGCAAAGCGTAGTCGGTGTCTTTGAAGGCGGTCATGGGGTCGCTGTGTGCTTCCATGCCTGCAAGCAATGGAAAGGCGCAATCCTGCAGCTCCATCATTACGCCTTTGAGGGCTTTTTGTGCTTTTTCCTCGGGAATCTCAAGCAGTTGAAGAATAACAGGCTGGTCTTTGCCCAGCATTTCACCAGCGGCAATGCGAAATAGCAGGGCATAACCGATCTGGCCAGCAGCACCAGTAACAGCAACACGGACGGGTTTTTTCATGGCAAAAGCTCCAGAGAAAGAGTGGTTGAGAGGAGGAAGGCAGAACAGGCACAGCATGACAGAATGCAAACTGGTGCGTTGCTGAAATGCTCTGGCAGATTATGTCTTATATAAGATATGATGCGCCATAATACGCGTGATTTTCTACGAAATCGCGCTGAAGTAGCGCAGTGTTTTCGTGGTGTGCAATTTGCACTATGTGCCAAGCATTTGTTTGAAGCTGTTTTTAAACGTCACCTGCCATGTCATTTTTTTCCAGTGATTCTCCTTCTGGTAACGCCGCATCGCAGCCCGCTTTCAGCCCGCTGTACCAGCAAATTCGTCAAGCAATGCTGCAAAGTCTGCAAGCTGGGGAGTGGAAACCGTTACAGGCTATACCCAGTGAAATTGAGTTGGCAAAGCGCTACAACGTCAGTCAGGGAACGGTGCGTAAAGCCATTGATGAGCTGGTCGCCGAAAATCTGCTGGTGCGTCGTCAAGGCAAGGGCACTTTCGTAGCCAGCCACGAAGAAGAGCAGGTGCAATACCACTTTATGCGCCTGCATCCGGATGTTGGCACCCGTGCCAGCGAAGGGCGGGTGCAGCGCAAAATTCTGGAATGCCGCCGTATTCGCGCAACAGCAGAGTTGGCTCGTGCTTTGCAACTGCGAGGAGGCGATACAGTATTGCAAATCCGTCGCGTGCTTTCGTGGGTGGGCGTGCCTACGGTGCTTGAAGATATTTGGTTGCCCGCTGGTGCTTTTCGTGGGCTGAATGCAGAGATGCTGGCCGACTATCCACGCTCAACCTACTCATTGTTCGAGAAGGAGTTTGGTGTGCGCATGATTCGTGCTGAAGAAAAACTGCGTGCCGTGCAAGCAGATGCCGTGCAGGCCGAGTTATTGCAGTTACCGCCAAATACCCCGTTGCTGCAGGTAGAGCGCGTCAGCTACACTTATAACGATCAGCCTGTAGAGCTTCGCAAGGCGCTCAATCGCACTGATACCCATCATTACAGAAATACTTTGGGCTAGATGCATGTAGCATTTGGCTGAAGGTAGTGTGCGGCATTGTTTTTTTGTTGGCATGTGTGGTTGATATGTCGGGGTTTACCTGTATTTTTGTCATGTTGCAGTAATCCTTGATGGTTTGAAGGGTTTATGCTGGCAACTGGCTCTAAAATTACCCGTCGTCTGAATAAAGGCGGTTTCTTCCAGTTGGCTTTTCGCGCAATCGCGTATAGTCGGTGGCGTATATACGTTGAAGTGTGTTGATTTTCCTGCAAGGTATTTTTATGGCTTCTTCTTCTCCAAGCTCTCCCAAGCGGCGTGAATTTAAAAGGATTGGCATTCCCGATCTGATGGCTTATGCGCTCAGGTGGCCTCTGGCTCCGTATGCATCCATTGCACACCGTGTCAGTGGCGCCTTTATGTTTGTCATGCTGCCAGTTATGCTGTGGCTGTTTGATAACTCGGTTACATCAGAAATTTCTTTTGAGCGTTTTACTGCTCTGTTTGATGGGCAACTGTTTTTGCCAGGCTGGTTCTGGAAACTTGTGGCGCTGAGCATGATCTGGGCTTTGGTGCACCATATCTGCGCTGGCATCAAGCACCTGATCATGGATGCTTCGCACAGTGCGATCAACAAGCGGTTTAGCAATATTTCTGCCGTATTGATCTATGTTGTCAGCCTGCCTGTAGTGGCTGCTGTGGCAGCGAAACTGTTTGGCCTGTACTAAATTGCAGAGGAAAAATCATGTCTGTTAATTACGGATCCAAGCGCCTTGCCACAGGCGCACATTATGGTTTGCGTGACTGGATGATGCAGCGTTTGACTGCGGTGATCATGCTGGTTTTTGTAGTGGCATTGCTGGCACAGGTGCTACTTGTCAGTGGCCCGATCACTTATGACGCATGGGCCGGTATTTTTGCCGCGCAATGGATGAAGTGCCTGACCTTTGTCACTGTCGTGGCCATGTGCTGGCACACGTTTGCTGGTATGCGCGATATTTTCATGGATTACATCAAGCCTGTTGGCCTGCGTCTGACGTTGCATGTGTTTTCCATTTGCTGGCTCATTGGTTGCGCTGGCTGGGCATTTCAAGTTTTGTGGAGATTGTAAAAAATGGCTTCTATTCCCCAAACCCTGCCGCGCCGCGCTTTTGATGTGGTGATTATTGGCGCGGGTGGTTCTGGTATGCGTGCTTCGCTGCAACTGGCGCGCGCAGGCTTGAAAGTGGCAGTACTTACCAAAGTGTTTCCAACACGCTCGCACACGGTGGCCGCGCAAGGCGGCGTTTCGGCCTCGCTTGGCAATATGAGCGAAGATTGCTGGCAATGGCACTTTTACGACACCATCAAAGGCGCTGACTGGCTTGGCGACCAGGATGCGATTGAATTCATGTGCCAGGAAGCGCCCAAAGTGGTTTACGAGCTTGAGCACTTCGGCATGCCCTTTGATCGCAACCCCGACGGCACCATCTACCAGCGCCCCTTTGGCGGGCACACCGCCAACCGTGGCGAAAAACCCGTGCAACGCGCCTGCGCCGCCGCCGACCGCACTGGCCACGCCATGCTGCATACGCTGTACCAGCAAAACGTAGCCGCGCATACCCAGTTTTTTGTTGAATGGATGGCGCTTGACTTGGTGCGCAACGCCGAGGGCGACGTAGTAGGCGTAACAGCCCTTGAAATGGAAACGGGCGAAGTCTATCTGCTCGAAGCCAAAAGCACCCTGATGGCTACGGGTGGCGCAGGGCGCATTTACCACTCATCAACCAACGCTTTCATCAACACGGGCGACGGCTTGGGCATGGCTGCGCGTGCAGGCATACCGCTGCAAGACATGGAATTCTGGCAATTCCACCCCACAGGTGTGGCAGGCGCGGGCGTGCTGCTGACCGAAGGCTGCCGTGGTGAAGGTGCTATTTTGCTCAACGGCGAAGGCGAACGCTTCATGGAGCGCTACGCGCCCACGCTCAAAGACCTGGCACCGCGTGACTTTGTATCGCGCTCCATGGATCAGGAAATCAAAGAAGGCCGAGGCTGCGGCCCCAACAAAGACTACATCCTGATGAAAATGGATCATCTGGGTGCAGAAACCATCCACAAGCGCCTGCCATCGGTTTATGAAATTGGCGTGCACTTTGCCAACGTCGATATCACCCGCGAGCCCATCCCTGTTGTGCCCACCATCCACTACCAAATGGGCGGGCTGCCCACCAACCTGCACGGGCAAGTCATTGAATACATCAATGGCGAAAACTGCGTGGTAAACGGCTTGTACGCCGTAGGCGAATGCGCCTGCGTAAGCGTGCACGGTGCCAACCGTCTGGGCACCAATTCATTGCTCGATTTGCTGGTATTTGGCAAAGCCGCTGGCGACCATATCGTCAAATCTGGCATCAAAGACGAAAACCACAAACCGCTGCCAGCCGATGCAGCCGACCTCACCCGCGCCCGCCTAGCCGCGCTGGATACCAACACCAGCGGCGAATACGCGCAAGACGTGGCAGACGACATGCGCAAAGCCATGCAGCAGCACGCAGGTGTATTTCGCACACAGGCGCTGATGGACGAAGGCGTAGCAAAAATTGCCGACATTCGCGAGCGCGTAAAAAATATCCGCCTGCAAGACAAGTCGCAAGTTTTTAACACCGCACGTGTTGAGGCGCTGGAAGTTACCAACCTGATCGAAGTTGCACAGGCCACCATGGTGGCAGCGGCCGCGCGTAAAGAATGCCGTGGTGCACACATGGTCAATGACTATGAGCATCCGGCAGATCACCCCACCTTGGGCTTGGGGCGCAATGATGCAGAGTGGATGAAGCATTCTTTGTGGCACAGCGCCAGTAATAGCCTGAGCTACAAGCCGGTCAATATGAAGCCGCGTACTGTGGCTCCCGTACCGCCACAAGTACGCACTTTCTGATGCCTTTGCGCGCACAAGCAGCCCCATAAGCGATACGGAGTTTTTCTACCATGCTACGCACTTTCAAAATTTACCGCTACGACCCGGAAAAAGACAGTAAGCCCTACATGCAAACTATTGCCGTCGAACTTGATGGCAACGAGCGCATGTTGCTTGATGCACTGGTCAAAATCAAGGCGCAAGACCCCACGCTGTCTTTCCGCCGTTCGTGCCGCGAAGGCGTGTGTGGCTCAGATGCCATGAACATCAACGGCAAAAACGGCTTGGCCTGTCTCACCAATATGCGTACCCTGCCGGGCACTATTGTGCTTAAGCCACTGCCTGGTCTGCCTGTCGTGCGCGATCTGATTGTGGACATGACCCTGTTTTTCAAACAGTACGAGTCCATCAAGCCTTATCTTATTAACCATACTCAGCCGCCGCAACGCGAACGCCTGCAATCTCCAGAGCAACGCGAAGAGCTTAACGGCCTGTACGAGTGTATTTTGTGTGCAAGCTGCTCAACAAGCTGTCCCAGCTTCTGGTGGAACCCTGACAAATTCGTGGGGCCGGCTGGTTTGTTGCAAGCTTATCGCTTTTTGGCTGACAGCCGCGATGAAGCTACCAGTGAGCGACTGGATAATTTGGAAGATCCATACCGCCTGTTCCGTTGCCGCACCATCATGCAATGCGTGGACGTGTGCCCCAAGAGCCTGAATCCGGCACGTGCAATCGGAAAAATTAAAGAGCTGATGGTGCGTCGCACCATTTAGCAGCATTTAGCAGCATTTTTTTCTTCAAGCAGTACGCATGTTTAAACCACCCAAAAAAATAGCCGCTTTTATCGGCGTTGTAGTCATTGCTGGCATATTGTCTGGATGTGCAGGCCGTGCCGCGCAGCCGGTAGCGGCTATACAGCCGAATGATGATCAGATGAACTGTTTGCAAATTCATAATGCACTCAAACTCAATACAGTTGAAATCAAAGGGTTGTTGGCTGACAGCAGCAGCACTCGCGGTAAGAACGTTGCAGCAGGCGTGATAGGCACGATTATTTTTTTTCCAGCGCTTTTCTTTATGGACACGAAAAACGCCGCTCATGACGAGGCGCAGGCACTGGTGCGGCGTAATGGGGTTTTGTTCAAGCGCTACAAAATTATGCAATGTACGCCTGAGATGGAAGAGAAAAATACCGAGGAAGTCATTCTGCTTTGGGACGATGCACCCAAGCAGGCTGGCAAGGCCGATACCACAAGCAGCCAATAAGCATAGCTATGAAACATGAATTGTCACCGCCAGTAAATGCCGCTACCTTGTTGCGGCTGCGCTGGCGTTGCCGTCGTGGACTGCTGGAAAATGATCTGTTCATTACGAACTATTTCGAGGCACATGCCAATAGCATGACCGAAGCTGATGCACAGGCGCTAGATGCCCTGATGGAATTGTCTGATAACGATTTACTGGATTTGCTGTTGCGTAAAACTGAACCAGCGCCACCGCTGGCTACGCCGCAGGTGTTGCATGTACTTGAGCAAATACGCAGTACGCCAGCGCGATAGGCGGGCGTAGCGATTACTGGTTTTTATAGTCACATTCTGTGATTTTTGACGTTTTATCAGCACCCACCAGGAGCAAACCATGAAACTCTCTGATACCCACGCCACACTTTCCTTCAGTGATGGTCGCCCCAATGTAGAGCTTCCTGTCTATCACGGTTCAATTGGTCCGGACGTCATTGATATCCGTAAGCTTTACGGGCAAACGGGTATGTTTACTTACGACCCGGGCTTTTTGTCTACGGCATCATGCCAGTCGGCTATTACCTATATTGATGGCGACAAAGGTGAGCTGCTTTATCGTGGCTATCCGATCGAGCAGGTGGCTTCGTGTTGTGACTATCTTGATACCTGCTACCTGCTACTCAATGGCGAGCTGCCCAACCAGCAGCAACACGATGATTTTCATGATCTCATCTTGAGTCATACCATGGTGCATGAGCAGATGCAGTTTTTTCTGCGAGGTTTCCGCCGCGACGCACACCCAATGGCAGTGCTGACGGGGTTGCTGGGTGCCATGTCGGCTTTCTATGGTGATACCACCAACGTACTCGATAGTGAGCAGCGCGGCATAGCTGCCATACGCCTGATTGCCAAGCTGCCGACTCTGGTTGCCATGGCATACAAATATGGCATTGGCGAGCCTTATATGTATCCGCGTAACGAATTGTCCTACAGCGGCAACTTCTTGCGCATGATGTTTGGTACACCGTGCGAAGACTATCGCGTTAATCCCGTCATTGAAAAGGCGCTTGATCGCATCTTTATTCTGCATGCAGATCACGAGCAAAATGCTTCTACCTCAACTGTGCGCCTGTGTGGAAGCTCTGGTACCAGCCCGTTTGCTGCCATTGCTGCAGGCGTAGCCTGCTTGTGGGGGCCTGCACACGGCGGAGCGAACGAAGCCTGCCTGAATATGCTTGAAACCCTGCAAGCCAACGGCGGCATCGCCAAGGTTGGCGAATTTATGGAGCAGGTCAAAGATAAAAATTCGGGCGTGCGCCTGATGGGCTTTGGCCACCGTGTCTATAAGAACTATGACCCACGCGCCAAGCTGATGCAGGAAACCTGTAACGAAGTGCTGGCTGAGTTGGGGCTGGAAAAAGACCCGTTATTTGCTTTGGCAAAGGCGGTTGAGAAAATTGCACTGGAAGACGATTATTTCGTCAGCCGCAAGCTCTACCCGAATGTGGATTTTTACTCGGGCATTGTGCAGCGTGCCATTGGCATTCCGGTCAACCTGTTTACAGGTATTTTTGCTCTGGCACGCACAGTAGGCTGGATTGCCCAGCTCAATGAAATGATTGCCGACCCCGAGTACAAGATCGGCCGCCCGCGCCAGTTGTTTACTGGCTCGCCACGACGCGACGTGCCCAACTGCAAAATCTGAGACCCTGCGCTTCACCTCTTGCCAGAGCGGTTGATGCCGGCTGGCAGCGGGGGTGGTTGCGCTTTTATCAGTGCTCGTCGGCGTAATGCGCCAGACTCTCGAACTTGGTCAGTGGCTTGATAAAGGCTAGTTTGACGGTTCCTGTGGGGCCATTGCGTTGCTTGCCAATAATGATTTCAGCCACGCCAGGCTCTTTGCTGTTTTCTTTGTTGTAATAGTCGTCGCGGTAGATAAACATAATCACGTCAGCATCTTGTTCAATCGCGCCAGATTCGCGCAGGTCGCTCATCATGGGGCGGTGGTCGCTGCGCTGCTCGGGGCCGCGGGAGAGCTGCGACAGGGCAATGACGGGGCATTGCAGTTCTTTGGCCAGCATTTTCAGGCCACGCGAGATTTCGCCGAGTTCGGTGGCGCGGTTTTCGTTGCTGGCATTGCCGTTACCTGTCATCAGTTGCAGATAGTCCACCACAATCAGTCCCAATTTGCCGCATTGCCGAGCCAGGCGGCGGGCACTGGCACGCAGCGCACTGCTGGTCAGGCCGCCAGTCTCGTCGATGTGCATGGACACGGTGCGCATTTTCTCAATCGCCTCAGTCAAGCGCGGCCACTCTTCATCAAGCAGCTTGCCCGTGCGCAGCCGCCCTTGGTCAATGCGCCCAATCGAGCCAACAATACGCACTGCGAGTTGCGCTGCGCCCATTTCCATTGAAAATACGGCAACTGGCAACTCTTCTTTGAGCGCCACATGCTCGGCAATGTTGATAGCAAAAGCCGTCTTGCCCATACTGGGGCGCGCGGCAAGAATAATCAGGTCGCCTGCCTGAAAGCCGCTGGTCATTTTGTCCAGATCGGTAAAACCAGTAGGCACGCCAGTAATGTCGTTGGGGTTTTCAGACATTTCCTGCACGCGGTCAAGCAGTTGCACCACGAGCGACTCCATCGGCTGAAAGCCCTCTTTCATGCGCGAGCCTTCTTCTCCGATTTTGAAAATCTTCTGTTCGGCCTCATCAAGCACGCGCTCAATGGGTACGCCTTGCGGGTTAAAAGCGCGGGTTGCAATTTCGTCGCTGGCGCTGATGAGCTTGCGCAAAATAGAGCGTTCGCGCACGATTTCGGCGTAGCGGCGAATGTTGCTGGCACTGGGTACAAACTGCGCCAGTGCATTGAGGTAAACCAATCCGCCTACATCGTCAGCGCGCCCCAGCCCTTGCAGCGCCTCAAACACGGTAATGACGTCAGCTGGCTTGGAGTTGTTGATAAGCTTGCTAATGGCTTCAAAAATCAACTGGTGCTCATGGCGGTAAAAATCACTGGCAATCAGCAAATCGGCCACACGATCCCAAGCATGGTTATCAAGCAGCAAGCCACCCAACACGCTGGACTCGGATTCAATCGAGTGCGGTGGTACGCGCAACTGTGCCAGTTGCGGGTCGTGGCTTTCATCGTGGCCGTAAGAGTCGTATTGGGGGGCGTAGCTGGCAATATCGTTCATGGTCTCTAATGCTTTTTTGATTGTTGTACACAAGGGGCGAATTATTTGTGTACCTATGGTTCCATGTTAGGCCATTATTGGAAGTGGCATGTGGGTAAACCTGTTGATAAGTTATGTATACCTTCGGGACAAAGGTCGCAAAAAAAAGCGTTTGCAGGGCGTAAAAGTGTGAGAACTTATTCACCGCAGGTTGTTTTTAGCCGTCTGGATCAGAAAAATCGTGTCACAAAGGGTCACTTGATATAGGGTTTATAGGGATAGTGCCTTGTGTTATCCTTTTGCAAGCAGTAATTAATATTGCCAGCAATATCTGGCCTAACATTGTATTAACGTTTAACAGGAGCTATCGTTTCATGAAAGTTCGTCGCATTACTCATCTGGCCGCCGCATTGACTTTGGCTGGCCTTGCTAACAGCGCTTTGGCAGCAGCGCCCATCAAGATTGCAATTGCAGGCCCTGTTACTGGTTCTGTTGCACAGTATGGCGATATGCAGCGCATTGGCGCGCTGGCCGCTATCGAGCAAATCAACAAGGCTGGTGGCATCAATGGCAGCAAGCTCGAAGGTGTTATTTATGACGATGCTTGCGATCCCAAGCAGGCCGTTGCTGTAGCCAATAAAGTGGTCAATGACAAAATCAAGCTCGTGGTTGGGCACGTATGTTCAGGTGCTACTGAAGCTGCGTCCAACGTTTATGAAGACGAAGGCGTTTTGATGATGAGTGCTTCTGCAACTGCACCCAACATTACCGCTCGCGGACTCAAGCTGGTATTCCGTGCCACAGGTCTGGACAGTGTGCAAGGCCCCATTGCAGCCAAATACATTGTTGCCAACTACAAAGGCAAGAATGTTGCCGTTTTGCACGACAAGCAGCAATATGGCGAAGGTCTTGGCAGCACTGTCAAGAAAATGGTTGAAGCCGGTGGTGTGAAAGTGGCCTTGTATGAAGGCTTGAACGCTGGTGACAAGGACTACAACGCGCTGATTACAAAACTCAAGCGTGCCAACGTGGATTTTGTTTACTTTGGTGGCTACCACCCAGAAATGGGTCTGTTGCTGCGTCAGGCACGCCAGGCTGGTCTGAAGGCACAATTCATGGGACCTGAAGGCGTAGGCAATAAAGACCTTTCAGCCATTGCAGGCGAAGCTTCTGAAGGCATGCTGACAACGCTGCCAAAGGCTTTCGAGCTTGATCCAAAGAACAAGGCAATTGTTGACACGATTAAAGCCAAAAAGCAGGATCCTGCTGGTATTTTCGTGATGCCTTATTACGCAGCCGTGCAAGTGCTGGCTGACAGCATCAAGAAAACAGGCGGCACTGATACGAAAAAAATCGCCCAGAATTTGAGAACCAGCAATTTTGATACAGCTATCGGCAACATTGGCTTTGATGCCAAAGGTGACGTGAAAAACTTCAGCTATGTTGTTTATCGCTGGCACAAAAACGGCACGAAGACTGAAGTTAAGTAAGTCAGTCTGCGGCTAGAAATGGCTGCTCTGGTAAAATGCTCTGCTTTTTATGCGGCAGGGCATAGCGGAGCAGTCTGAATCCCTGTTTGCTGAGCCAGGTAGCCCGCTTTTGGGTATGCCTGGCTCGGTTTGTTTGTAACACTCTGATCTGCCTTGTTGCTGACATTGTGGCTTTTGTTTTTACATTAACTCCTATTCATGCAAGCGCTTTATCACTACCTTCAGCAGCTGGTCAATGGTTTGACCGTGGGCAGCACTTATGCGTTTATCGCCATTGGGTACACCATGGTGTATGGCATCATTGGCATGATTAATTTTGCGCATGGCGAGGTGTACATGATAGGCTCGTACATCGCTTTTATAGCCATGACGATGCTGGCAGCCATTGGCGTAGATAGCACGCCATTGCTTATGGCTGGTGCTTTTGTCTGTGCTATTTTGGTGACCAGTGCGTATGGTTACAGCATTGAGCGAGTGGCCTATCGCCCGCTTCGTGGTGGCAATCGGCTGATTCCTCTGATTTCGGCCATTGGCGTATCGATTTTCTTGCAAAACGGCGTCATGCTGGCTCAGGATTCGCGCGAAAAAGCCATTGACCAGATGTTGCCAGGCGGTTTTACGCTGGGCGTTGCAGTTGACGGCGTAATGGTTTCATGGATGCAACTCCTTATTTTCGTAACTACGCTGGTGGTTATGGGGGTGCTGACGCTGTTTATTTCACGTTCGGCGTTGGGTCGTGCATGTCGCGCTTGTGCCGAAGATATTGGCATGGCGCGTTTGCTTGGCATTGAAACTAACAGGGTGATTTCGCTTACCTTTGTCATTGGCGCAGCACTGGCTGCCATTGCTGCCGTGTTGCTGGGTATGCAATATGGCGTGATTAACCCAGGCATTGGCTTTCTCGCGGGTATCAAGGCGTTTACAGCAGCAGTTTTAGGTGGTATTGGCTCTATTCCCGGTGCTATGCTGGGTGGCCTGCTGCTGGGTGTGGCTGAGGCTTTTGGTGCTGATATTGTTGGCGACCAGTACAAGGATGTGGTGGCATTTAGCTTGCTGGTGTTGGTGTTGCTGTTTCGGCCTACGGGTATTTTGGGTCGTCCTGAGGTGGAGAAAGTATGAATGCCGCACTCAAACGCGCTGTATTTAGCGCACTGTTGGTAGCACTGGTATCGGGGCCAATTTTGGGTCTGCGTTTGCGTACCGAAGGCGTAGGTCTGGTGGTGCAGGGAGATGATGTCTTTAGCTGGTGGATGATTGCTGGTGCTGTTGTATTGATGTTCTTCTGGCAACTGTTGCGCGATTATTTGCCCATGCCAGCAGCTTTACGTGGCATGTCGTCCAGTTCCTCTGCTTCTTCTGCACAGGCACATGGCGTGCGTGCTTGGCTCAGCCTGCCAACAAACCAGCGGCGTGTGATTACTGTGCTGACCCTGTTGGCCTTGGTATGGCCGTTTTTTGGTTCGCGCGGTGCGGTGGATATTGCCACACTGGTGTTGATTTATATCATGCTGGGTATTGGTCTGAACGTGGTGGTGGGTCTGGCAGGTTTGCTGGACTTGGGCTATGTTGGCTTTTATGCTGTGGGCGCTTACTCTTATGCGCTGCTATCACAGTATTGGGGCTGGGGTTTTTGGCAAGCGCTGCCAGTAGCTGGCGCTGCAGCGGCTTTTTTTGGTTTTTTACTGGGCTTTCCAGTATTGCGCTTGCGTGGCGACTATTTGGCGATTGTGACGCTTGGTTTTGGCGAAATCATTCGCTTGCTGCTACGAAACATGACGGAAATTACTGGCGGACCTGCAGGCATTGGTTCTATCCCTAAGCCAACCATGTTTGGACTGGGTTTTGAGCGCCGAGCGCCTGAGGGCGGGCAGGCATTTCACGAGTTTTTCGGACTGGAGTACGATCCGGCGCTGAAAGTTGTCGTGCTCTATTTGATTGCCTTGCTGCTTGTGCTTCTCGCGTTGCTGGTAGTTAATCGCCTGATTCGCATGCCAATTGGCCGCGCGTGGGAGGCATTGCGTGAAGATGAAATTGCCTGTCGCGCGCTGGGGCTGAATCCTACAGGTATCAAGCTCTCTGCTTTTACCATCGGCGCAGCTTTTGCGGGTTTTGCGGGTAGTTTTTTTGCTGCGCGGCAAGGGCTGGTGACTCCGGAGTCGTTTACGTTTCTTGAGTCGGCCATGATTTTGGCAATTGTTGTGCTGGGTGGCATGGGTTCGCAATTGGGTGTTATCGCTGCTGCTGCTGTCATGGTGCTGCTGCAGGAAATGCGTGATTTTGCTGAATACCGCATGCTGATTTTTGGACTGACCATGATTGTGATGATGATCTGGCGACCACAAGGTTTGCTGCCTATGCAGCGCCCACATCTGGAGCTGAAACAATGAGCAGCACCAGTAATGAACAAACATCTGTAGCGCTACAGGTTAGCGATTTATCGATGCGGTTTGGCGGCCTGCTGGCCGTTGATGGCGTATCGTTGACGGTGCGCGAGAAGCAGATCGTATCCATGATTGGCCCCAATGGTGCAGGTAAAACTACGGTGTTTAACTGCCTGACTGGTTTTTACCAGCCAACGGGCGGATCAATCATGTTGCGCGGAGAAAATATTGCTGGTATGCCAGGCCATCAAATCGCGCATCGCGGCGTAGTGCGTACATTTCAAAACGTACGTCTGTTCCGCGGCATGACTGCGGTTGAGAATTTGCTGGTAGCGCAGCACAGGCATTTGAAAAGCAATATGCTGGCCGGCTTGTTTAAGACTCCGGGCTTTCGCCAAAGTGAGAAGCAGGCACTGGAATTTGCAGCGTATTGGCTTGAGCGTATGAATTTGCTGGATGTGGCTAATCGCAGCGCGGGCACATTAGCCTATGGGCAGCAACGCCGTCTGGAAATTGCACGCTGCATGATGACGCGCCCTAATTTGCTGATGCTTGATGAACCTGCGGCGGGCTTAAATCCGCGTGAAACGGAAGAGCTCAAGCAGCTGATTGCTACGTTGCGTAGCGATGATGGTATGACGGTATTGCTGATCGAACACGACATGAAGCTGGTTATGAGTATTTCGGATCACATTGTGGTTATCAATCAGGGTCGTCCCTTGGCTGACGGTACGCCTGAGGCAGTGCGTAATCACCCCGAGGTCATCAGGGCCTATCTGGGAGAGTCCTGATGATGCTTGAATTTAAAAAGGTTAATACGTTCTACGGCCGCGTGCAGGCGCTGCACGATGTGAGTCTGAGTGTGCGCAAGGGCGAGATTGTTACCCTGATTGGTGCTAATGGTGCGGGCAAGTCCACTTTGCTGATGACTTTATGCGGCGATCCGCGTGCAGCCAGCGGTTCCATCCTTTATGAAGGACAAGAGCTGATTGGGCTGCCTACGCCAGAAATTATCCGCAAAGGAATTGCTGTCGCGCCTGAAGGTCGTCGTGTATTTGCCCGCTTGACGGTAGAAGAAAATCTGGCAATGGGCGCTTTTTTCAGCGATAAAGATGATCGCGAGCAGCAATTGCAGCATGTGCTGGAGCTTTTCCCGCGACTGAAAGAGCGATTTTTACAGCGTGCAGGCACGATGTCTGGTGGTGAGCAGCAAATGTTGGCCATTGGTCGAGCCTTGATGTGTCGCCCTCGCCTGTTGCTGCTTGATGAGCCTTCTTTAGGCTTGGCACCGCTGATTATTTCCCGCATTTTCGAGACGATTGAGCAGCTGCGTGAAGAGGGCGTAACTGTATTTTTGGTGGAGCAAAATGCGAATCAGGCGCTCAAGCTGGCAGACCGTGGTTATGTACTAGAAAATGGCCGTATCGTGATGGAAGGCAGTGGACAAGAGCTGTTGGCTGATGCGCGCGTACGCGAAGCGTATTTAGGCGCATAGTTTTCATTGCGTGGGTCGCACTGTGTAGTTAATGTGTACACCCATAAAAAACAAGCCCTTTGCATCTTAGGTGCAGAGGGCTTTTTAGTGCTTACTTGCTATCTTGCTTGACGGGCGTGCGTTCAGGTCTTGCTTATCCAGACGCGTAAGCACATGGCGCCACGCCAGTGCCTTTTCAGGGTGCCCACTTTTGATCCAAGCGTTCGACAGCAAATGCAGCAGTGACGGCAAAGCGGGGTGAGTAGGTGCAGTTCTTTCAAGGATGCGGCAAATATGTTCACCTTCGTCAAGCATATGCAACTGAATCAAAGAGCGTGCTACTTGTTCGAGATGCCGTGGGCGCAGTCTTATGCTTGGTTTGGCTTGCTCCAGATAAATTCGGTAAACGCGGCGTTGTAGTAAACGTGTGGCATCGTCTTTTGCGCGCAGCTGAAATACCATGCGTGCCGATGTGTGAAAGTCGTCACTGGCAGGCCAGTGACGCGCTATATCAAACCACGATTGCAAAATTTTGCTGTTTCCCGGGCGCAGTTTGGCGGCAGCGCGCCAAGCTTTGCAGGCGGCTTCAAACTGCAAGGCGCTGGCATGTGTCTGTGCAAGGTTTATGTAATGGGCAAGTTCGGCTTCGTCAGGAGTTTGTGTATTTTTCTTATTCTGTTCTTCAGAGAATGGTGCTGTTTGCGGGCGTAACGCCATAACGATCCAGAGTGCCAATGCACCACAAGCCAGTCCGCCAAAGTGCGCCATATAAGCAACATTGCCTTTAGCCAGCCAGTGTTGAAGTAGCTCATGCCCCATCCAGACAGGTAGCATCAACAAGGCAGGCAAGCGCGCATAATTGAAATAGAACAGGATGCAGTAAAAAAATTTGATGCGCCGAAAGCGGTAAAGCACCGCGTACATACCCATCAGCCCGGCAATGGCTCCTGATGCGCCAAGACCATAGCTGCCTTTGCCTGCATAAGTCAAAGCAGCAATCAGTGAAGCGCCGATTCCAGAAAACAGGTAGCAGCTCAGATAAAGTGGTGCGCCCAAAGCCATCTCCAGCGCAAAGCCAAATATAAACAGGAAAACCATATTTCCCAGAAGATGGTCAAAATCACCGTGCAAAAAGGTCGATGTCAGCAAGGTGTAGGGGCGCTTAAACAGAGTATCTATGGCGTGCTCGCCATAATCTTGTGCCCATCGCAAGGTAAATGACTGGGCGGGAGGCTCGTGTCTGCTAAAGACATTGCGTGCGGTGCGCCATTCAACATAGTGTTCGCTGGAAGGAGTGATGATCTGCCCAGAGATCAGACTTGTATAAAACTCTTTTTCGTACCACATGAAACCGTAAAGCTGCTCATAGTCCTGATGGCGCAGCATGTTGGCAGCCATTACAGCCTGATGCGTGGTGTTAGGGGAATTTTGATTTTGTGCTTTTTGCTCAAGGTAGCTAACGAAAAGCGGTAATTCGAGTTTGGGTAGAGCCGTTTTTGTGTAATGAGCTGCTGCTTTTTCTATGTAGCGCTCTTCAGGGGCTTGCCAGCCAAAATAAATGGCGACATTGAGCACAATGAGCAAAATAGTTGCCCAAGGCGGAGATTTCCACGAGGGTTTGTTTTCAACGGGTACGACGAGAAACATGGTGTTCCCATTGTGTTATGAAAAGGCGCAGGCGAGAAGTGCTGTGAGTAAGTTTTGGCAGGATGTGGGGCTTACACCACATAGACCCAGCGCTTAAGCTATAAGCACACAGCAGCATGACTCGGCAGAGCTAGCGTAATTGGCGCTAGCATGATGGCGAGTTGGAGGTTTCAACGCGAAGATTTACTTCACCAGCCTGCAATTGCCCAATGGTTGCCGCTTGCGCAAAGCCTGCTTGCTGGAACATCTCCAGCACCTGTGCGGCTGCTTGTGGCTGGCAGCTCACCAGCAGGCCGCCCGAGGTTTGGGGGTCGGTGAGGAGCTTTTGTTGCCACATGGCAAAGTCGGCAGGCAGGGTGATGTCGTGCCCGTAGCTGGCCCAGTTGCGGGTAGATGCGCCTGTGGCTATGCCTTGTTGCGCCAGCGTGGCGGCGGCTTGCAGCAGGGGCACTTGCGGCCAGTGTACGGTGGCGCTTAAGCGCGATCCACGGCAGATTTCGAGCAAATGCCCGCCCAGGCCAAAGCCCGTTACATCAGTCATGGCGTGCACGCCTGCAAGGGTGGCGAGCTGGCTGCCAACCTGGTTGAGCTGCGTGGTGGTGTGCAGCATGGTGGCGTAGTCAGCATCAGAAAGCTGCCCTTTTTTGAGCGCGGCCGAGAGTATGCCTACGCCTAGCGGTTTGCCAAGTATGAGCACGTCGCCAGCTTGTGCGGCGCTGTTTTTCTTGAGGTTTTGCGGGTTAACCAAACCGATAACGACCAGCCCATAGATGGGCTCTTGCACATCAATAGAATGCCCGCCCGCAATGGGTATGCCCGCTTGGGCGCACACTTCTGCGCCGCCTTGCAAGATGCGGGTGATGGTGGGTGCGGGCAGTTTGTCTAGCGGCATGCCAACTATGGCGAGCGCCAGCAGCGGCGTGCCGCCCATGGCGTATACATCAGAGATGGCGTTGGTAGCGGCTATGCGGCCAAAGTGGTGCGGGTCGTCCACTATGGGGGTGAAAAAGTCGGTGGTGGCAACCAGTGCTTGGGTGGGGTTGATTTGGTAGACGGCTGCATCGTCAGATGATTCTGTGCCCACCAGCAGCGCAGGCGGGATGATGCCCGCAGGCACGCTGGCCATGATGCTTTGCAAAATGGAAGGCGCAATTTTGCAGCCGCAGCCGCCGCCGTGGGCGAGCGAGGTAAGGGGAGGGTGTTGTTCGGTCATGTGTAGCTTCTTATGGGTGCAGGTTATTTATTGTGCAACTAAATTTTGCTTAAGGAGCAAACACGGCAGGATTATGTTTGTAGCAAGATGCAGCGTATACCAATCATCTGTTTTGCTCGGCTGCACTTTGCTGCAGTGCCGCCTTGCGTGCAAATTCTTCGCGCAGGGCTTTGAGTTTTTCGCGCGGGTCTTCTTTTACGGTAGCAGCATCAAGCGCCATTTCTTTGATAAAGCGGCTGGGTGTGGCGCTGACCATGTCGCGGCCTTTCTTGCGTTTTTTCGGCCAGCTTACTGCCAGTGTGAACTGGGCGCGGGTAATGCCAACGTACATCAGGCGGCGCTCTTCTTGTATGCGCTGCGCAACCCCTTCGGCGGCGGCGCTGTCGCCCTCGTCTTCTATCTTGAATGGCAGCAGCCCTTCAACTACGCCCACCAGCATAACGTGCGGCCACTCAAGACCCTTGGCGGCGTGCAGGGTAGACAAGGTGACTACGTTTTGGTCTTGTTCGCGCTCGGATATGGTTGAAAGCAGCGCCACGTTTTGCGCTACTTCAAGCACGCTTTTGCTTTCGCTGGCTATGGTGATGCTGGCAGTGTCATCTATTACGCCACCGCAACGCGCAGCCATCCAATCGCAAAACTCCAGCACGTTGTTCCAGCGGGCGGCGGCGATTTTTTCGCTGTCTTCGCTGTCAAACAGGTATTGTTCAAAGCCGATTTCGCGCAGCCAGTCAGATAAAAAGGTTTTGGCGGCATCCATGCCCACGGTACCACGGGCGCGAAACTCCAAATCATTTAAGTAGCGGCCAAAATCGTGCAAGCCATCAACTGCGCGTTTGGGCAGAGCCGCTGGCAGCGAGTGGCTAAAGAGCGCCTCAAACAGGCTGATTTTGTAGCGGTTGGCAAACTCGCCCAGAGCCTGCAAAGTGGCGTGCCCAATGCCACGCTTGGGCGTGGTGATGGCGCGCACGAAGGCGGGGTCGTCGTCGTTGTTGGCCAGCAGCCTGAACCATGCACACAAATCTTTGATCTCGGCGCGGTCAAAAAAGCTGGTGCCGCCCGATACCTTGTAGGGAATCTGCGCCTTGCGCAGCGCCGTTTCCAATAGGCGGCTTTGGTGGTTGGCACGGTAGAGTACAGCAAAGTGGGCAAACTCTTTGTGTACGCTGGTAGCGCGCAGGCTTTGGATGCGGGCAATCACACGCTCGGCTTCGTGCTCTTCGTTGTCGCAATCAATCACGCGTACTGGCTCGCCATCGCCCAAGGCGCTCCAGAGTTTTTTGGGAAACAGTTTGGGGTTGGAACCGATCACATTATTGGCTGCCTGCAAAATGGTCTCGGTAGAGCGGTAGTTTTGCTCCAGCTTGATGACTTGCAGTTGCGGAAAATCAAGCGGCAGTTTTTTCAAGTTCTCAAGCGTAGCGCCGCGCCAGCCGTAAATGCTCTGGTCGTCGTCACCCACTGCAGTAAAGCGGGCGCTGGCAACATTGGGATAGCCTACCAGCAGCTTGAGCAGCTCGTACTGGGTGGCGTTGGTATCCTGGTATTCATCCACCAGCACATGCCCTAGAGCGCGTTGCCACTTTTCGCGCACATCGTCATGGTTTTGCAGCAGCTTTAGGGGTAAGCCAATCAAGTCGTCAAAATCAACGCTTTGGTAGGCGGTAAGGCGCTCATGGTAACGCTGCATCACAATGGCAGCACTGCGGTGCTCCTCATTGGCGGCAGATGCAGCCAATGCTTGCTCAGGCGTGATGCCTTGGTTCTTCCACAGGCTAATCGTCCACTGCCACTGCTTGGCAACGGCGGCATCGGTAGTGCCGCCGCAGTCTTTGAGCAAACTGAGCACATCGCTGGCATCGAGAATGCTGAAATTGGGCTTCAAGCCAAGCGCAGCGCCATCTTCGCGCAGCATACGCACGCCCAAAGCGTGAAAGGTGCAAACAATTACATTTTGGGCTGTTTTGCCAATCAGGCCTTTGAGGCGCTCACGCATTTCGGCAGCGGCCTTGTTGGTAAAGGTAATGGCAGCAATGCGATTGGGTGCGCAGCCAGCCTGAATCAAACGCTGAACCTTGTGCGTAATCACTCGCGTTTTGCCCGAACCAGCACCTGCCAGCACCAGACACGGGCCGTTCAGGTAATTAACAGCTTCTTGCTGGGTGATATTCAAGCCATTGGACATAGGTACTGCGCGATTGAGGCGATAAAACTGGTTAGGAGAATTATTGGTAGTGGGGTGTTAGTCGATGCCAGCCACAATAACAGACGCATCACAACAAAGAAAAAACCCCTTGATTTATCTAGGAAAATCAAGGGGTTATATCTTGGTGGCGCTTCACGGATTCGAACCGCGGACCTGTGGATTATGATTCCATCGCTCTAACCGACTGAGCTAAAGCGCCGTAAGGCGTGCATTATAGGCTATCTTCGCAGCTTTTTTGCTGCGGGTGCAACAGCTTTTTTGTAAAAACAATATTACGCGGCAGATTGTGCCTTGCGCTGTGCGCTAACACCTTGTGCCAGCATCTCCAGCAGGGCAACAGTTTGCTCCCAGTCAATGCAGGCGTCAGTAATGCTCTTGCCGTATTCAAGTGCTTTTGGGTTGTCTTTGCCGGCAGTGAATTTTTGCGTGCCACCGTGAATGTGGCTCTCAACCATAACGCCAAAAATTTGCGACGAACCTGTTGCCATTTGGGCGGCAATGTCACGTGCAACATCCATTTGTTTTTCGTGTTGCTTGCTGCTGTTGGCGTGGCTGCAGTCAATCATGACACTGGCTGGCAATTTGGCAGCACGTAAGGCATCGCATGCAGTTTGTACGCTTTGTGCGTCGTAATTGGGGGTTTTGCCGCCGCGCAGGATAACGTGACAGTCTGGGTTTCCATCGGTTTGCACAATGGCAACTTGGCCGTTTTTGTGAACAGATAAAAAATGGTGACCGCGCGATGCAGCCTGAATCGCATCGGTTGCAATTTTGATATTGCCATCGGTGCCATTTTTGAACCCTATCGGTGCAGACAGGCCGCTTGCCAGCTCTCGATGCACCTGACTTTCGGTAGTGCGAGCCCCGATAGCGCCCCAGCTAATCAAGTCACCAATGTATTGTGGCGAAATCACATCCAGAAATTCGCTGCCGGCAGGTAGTCCCAAGCGGTTGATTTCAATCAGAAGCTGGCGTGCAATGCGTAGCCCCTCATCAATTCGGCAGCTCTCGTCTAGATAGGGGTCGTTAATCAGCCCCTTCCAGCCCACGGTAGTGCGTGGTTTTTCGAAATACACGCGCATCACCACCTCAAGCGTGTCGCGATACTGCTCGCGCAAAGCGGCAAGGCGCTGCGCATAATCCAAAGCCGCGCGCGGGTCGTGAATAGAACACGGACCAATAACCACCAGTAAACGGTCATCTTGCCCGTGCATGATTTTTTGAATGGCCTTGCGCGTATTGCTGATGAGCTTTTCAACAGGCGAAGACTTGATGGGAAAAAATCGAATCAGGTGCTCTGGCGGAGGCAGCACCGTCAGGTTTTTGATGCGCTGGTTATCGGTCTGGCTGGTTTTATCCTCGGGTTGAGCGTACCAGGCGTTATCGGCAGATTTTGCAGGGGACATGAAATTTCTCTAAAGGTTGGCGGGCAAAAAAAAACCGCCGGGATTTAATCCACGACGGTTTTCAGAAAGAGTGCGCTTTTGCAGATACGCTCAAGCCTCCTGTCCGTCGGGGACTGGAAAGCAAAAGCTAAAATAAAAAGCGCGAGAGACTTGCATGGGTGCAAATATACCACGAAACTAGCTCGGACACAGGTTTGTGCGTAGTAGCAAAATATGCAGCATTTGGGAATTGAGCCAGTTTCCCGTTACAATGCTCCACTTTCCATCTGTCAAGAACAATTACAAACACAGATGTATACACAGGAAGCTTGGCAGAGTGGTCGATTGCACCGGTCTTGAAAACCGGCAACCCGCAAGGGTTCGTGAGTTCGAATCTCACAGCTTCCGCCAAAAATAGTGTTTCAGAAAGCAGGGGTCTTCTTGCCTTGAAGCACGCAGCAGCGAATAGACAAACCGATTTTGCATAGCGCGGGCAAAATATTTTAAAAATGATCGGTGTCTAATTTTGGATGCCGCGAGGCAGAACCTTTCTTTTTAACAGCCCAATTTTCTGTACTCAAGCCTGAGCTCATAAAGTTTTTGTGGGTCTGTTTGCTTCGGAATTTGCGTATCCAGAGCGCTGCATCGGGTTTGCGCCTGATAGGGAATGGTAGTTCTACGTTTTTTCGTGTTCCATTCTTCCTGATACCCAGCACCACCTTTTTGCTTGCCGAGAAGATTTGCGTTCATGTCGCGGAATGCGCGGGTCATTGCTTCGTTGCTGTCAATTCTTTTTTTGCCACTCATGGAATCCATGCCTTCCGTGTAGGTGGTGGTAACTTCTTTGGCATTAATGCAGGGGTCGTGTGAGTAGGTATTGCCGCATCTGTAGATTGGTTGCGCTGCTGCTGTTGTGGCTATCAGCAAGGGTGTTAATAAAATATATTTTTTCATTTTTTATCCTTCCAGCATGGAGCTTAACGCATGGAAAGCATGCGGCGCACGAGGAAAAACTGCGCAAGGTTACAAGGGCTGGAAGCAAGACAGCTGGCAGAGCCATCAAAGTGCTTGTTGGCTGCAATGTGTGCTGGATCAGCTGCTTAGGCGCCAGTGCAGATAGAGTAAAGTGTGCTTTTTATCTGCTATCGTATCAAACAGTTCGTGAACTGTGTGTGCTTACAGGATGACTTCGCTTTTTTCCAGACTTGCCAGGTATCCAGTTACAGGGCTTTTGCTGGCAGATGTTTGTAGTTTGTTGCCGTTTTTGTGCAAGCAGCATATTTCTGGCTACAATACTGGTTATGAGTACAGTATGTGATTTAACCCAGCCCACCTTTTTGGAGGATAGTATATGAGCAACATCGTCGACCAAGCAGAAAAAGCCAAAGCCTTGCAAGCTGCACTGGCGCAAATTGAAAAGCAGTTTGGCAAAGGCACCATCATGCGCTTGGGCGTGGGTGAGGCTATTGAAGATATACAAACCGTAAGCACTGGCTCACTGGGGCTGGATGTGGCTTTGGGCGTGGGTGGTTTGCCGCGCGGGCGCGTGGTTGAGATTTATGGGCCAGAATCATCGGGTAAAACCACTTTAACGCTGCAAGTCATTGCAGAAATGCAAAAAACGGGCGGCACTTGCGCTTTTGTGGATGCCGAGCACGCGCTGGATGTGCAGTACGCGCAAAAGTTGGGTGTTAATCCGCAAGAGTTGCTTATCAGCCAGCCAGATACGGGCGAGCAGGCGCTGGAGATTGTAGATAGTCTGGTGCGCAGTGGCGCGGTAGATTTGATTGTGGTGGACTCGGTTGCCGCACTCACGCCAAAGGCTGAAATTGAAGGCGATATGGGCGATAGCCTGCCAGGTTTGCAAGCGCGTTTAATGAGCCAGGCGCTGCGCAAGCTCACGGCCAATATCAAAAAAACAAACTGCATGGTGATTTTCATCAACCAGATTCGCATGAAAATCGGCGTGATGTTTGGCAGCCCGGAAACAACTACAGGCGGCAATGCGCTGAAGTTTTACGCCAGCGTGCGGCTGGATATTCGCCGTATTGGCAGCATCAAAAAAGGCGAAAACGTTATTGGCAACGAGACCAAAGTCAAAGTGGTGAAAAACAAAGTTTCGCCCCCGTTTAAAGAAGCGTTTTTCGATATTCTTTATGGCGAAGGAATTAGCCGCTTGGGTGAAATTATCGACATGGGCGTAGAGGCCAAAATTGTTGATAAAGCGGGCGCATGGTATGCCTATAACGGCGAAAAAATCGGGCAAGGGCGCGACAATACGCGCGAGTTTTTGCGAGAAAACCCCGATTTGGCACGTGAAATTGAAAACCGCGTGCGCGAAAGTCTGGGTATTGCACAAATGCCGCCGCTGCCTGCAGCTTCTGTTGAGCCTATGGCTGAAAAAGGCAAAGGCAAAGAAAAAGCAGCTGAAGCAAAAGCAGCAGAAAGCAAAGGTGCAGAGGCCAAAGCGGACGAAGCAAAAAACGCAGGCGCGTAAGCGCGCAAGCAAGTATGTGCACGGCTTGCGGCAATGGCAACAAAAGCACCTGTTTCGCTTAAAGGACGAGCCTTGCAGTTGCTGGCTTTGCGTGACTATTCGCGCCAAGAGATGGAGCAGCGGCTGCTGCGCTGGCTACAGGCGCAACATGCCAAAAATGCGCTGGGGGCAGGGGCTGAGCCAGATTCCGATGATTCAGGCAGTGGACTGGATGAGGATGCCTTGCTGCAGCAATATCGTAGCGCAATTGCTGAAGTGCTTGATTCCATGCAGGATAAAGGCTATCTCAGTGACCAGCGGGCAGCGCAAGCCGTGGCGCAACGGCGTGCCAGCCAATTTGGCGTTTTACGCATTCAGCAGGAGTTGAAAACCAAAGGCATTGCTCCGGAATTGGCGCAAGATCTGCTTGATTCCTTGCGCGGGAGTGAGGTGGTGCGTGCGCATGCCGTTTGGAAAAAAAGATTCGGACAGCTTCCTGCAACACTTGCTGAACGCTCCAAACAAACGCGTTATCTTGCCAGTCGGGGTTTTGGCGCGGATGCAGTGCGTGCAGTGTTGCGCGGTATGGCTGTAGATGGCGACGATCTGTGACTACCCGTGAGCACAAGCCCCTTGCTTTGGTTATGGAATGGGAAGTTCGGCTGAGAATTTGGCACGCTCCAGACTGAAAAACGAGCGTACATTGCGAACATTGGCATCTTGCGTAAGTAAGCGTTGACTGAATGCCATGAAGGCAGGCATATCCGCTACGGTGACAATCAGTACAAAATCCGGTCCTGGAGATGTGCGGTAGCACTGCTGTACTGCAGCATCTTGCACGGCGCGTGTCTGAAATGCGGCCTGTTGCTGCTCGGCTTGTACATCAAGCGTGACTTCTACCACTGCAGTCAAACCAGCGCCCAGGAGTGGGCGTAGCCGATCGGCGTGCAGAATGCTGACAGTGCGTTCAATCAGACCCAGTTCATGCAAACGCTTGACGCGGCGCAGGCAGGTAGGTGCGGAAATATGGCAATGTTCCGCCAGTTGCTGGTTGGTCAAGCTGGCATCACTTTGCAAGTGCTGCAATAGTCGCCAATCGGTAGCATCAAGAGAAGGTGCAAAATGGGTCTGCATATTTATTTCTTAAATCTTTATTTTTTGAAATAAAAGCACATAAATGCATAAGAAAGAAATTTTATTACGAATAATTGTAAAAAACAAGTGCAAATTTCTTTCTGTCTTATCTAAGATGCTTCGTTGAAATGGAAAGTGCGTAGATGCTAGCTGGTATGCCGACGGCACATAGCGAAGGCGGGTGGCAGCGAAAGTATTGACGCATCTCTGGAAACGTGTTTTTGTGCCAGATGCACCGGTTTGATTGGATAGGTGCAGGTAGGCAGTTCGCGTGTGCAAGATTTGGAAGGAAAGCAGATATGTGTGGAATCGTCAGCGCCGTAGCGCAAAGCAATGTAGTGCCCGTACTGTTGCAAGGCTTGCAACGCATGGAATACCGTGGTTATGACTCATGCGGCGTAGCCGTGTGGAACAACGGCTTGCAACGCGCACGCAGCACAGCCCGCGTGGCAGAGCTGCTCGAGCAAGTGCAACACAGCCAATTGCAAGGCTGCGCAGGCATAGCACACACGCGCTGGGCTACGCACGGAGCGCCAGCCGTACACAACGCGCACCCGCACTTCAGCCACGGCACAGGTGCAGACGCCGCCAACAAGCCTGGGCGCATTGCACTCGTACACAACGGCATCATTGAAAACCACGAGCAACTGCGCGCGGCACTGCAAGCGCGTGGCTACCAGTTTGACAGCCAAACCGACACCGAAGTCATAGCGCACCTGATTGACTCACTCTACAACGGCGACTTGTTTGAAGCCGTAAAAGCCGCACTCGCGCAACTACACGGCGCATACGCCGTAGCCGTAATGTGCCGCGACGAGCCACACCGCGTAGTAGGCGGGCGCGTAGGCTCACCGCTGATACTGGGCGTAGGCGAAAACGGCGCACACTACCTGGCAAGCGATGCCATGGCGCTAGCAGGCGTCACCAGCCAAATCGTCTACCTTGAAGAAGGCGACGTAGTAGACATGCAACTTGGCAAATACTGGATAGAAAACGCAGGCCAGCGGCTTGATGCCACACAGCGCCCCGTAAAAACCGTACACGCCCACA